>NZ_BOMA01000013.1:0-241489 GCF_016861935.1 Pseudomonas sp. 008
GGACTGAGGTTTTTCAGGGCTTGAACGAGCATGGGAGGGCACTCCGGCCGGGGTAGGGCGATGGAGTGATTTAAGGCCTGAAGCGGGAGGGTTGGCTACTGTCAGAAATAACAGGTTTGAGAAGGATTCCGATAGACGGTAGTGCATCTGTGCTGGGGGAACCGGCACATCCCCGTCCGCTCTGTAAACGACCGGACGGGTTATTGCGGGCTGATCTGTAGACTGCAAATTGGTAAGAGCGGCGGCTGTTTTGCCCGCGCTTACAGTTTTCCCTTTATCGGATAGCCACCACGTTCGAATAATTGCCGACTAACTTCACCGAGCCATCACCTCCCCAGACCAGATACTTGGTTTGATTGGCTTTAAACGGCCACCAATAGTTGCTTGGATCGGTTGACCAGTAATGGTGATTACCCATGGGCCAACGCGCGCCGTAGGCTGCATGTATTTCGTTGAGCTCGCCCATGCTGGGAATGCGCGCGCCATTGGCGGCAGCGGACGAATTCGCGGTTGCCCACGTTGAATTGCCCAGACCGAGACAATGGATCACGTTCGTCACTGTCACGTAATACCCCTTGGTCTGGCCGGCCGTATCCGAGGCCGTGATATAGGTGGTGCCACGACCACGCACAGTCACAAGGCCTGTACTGTCGACTTCGGCTACAGCCTTTACGCTTGAATCGTAGGTATAGCCTGGCCGGCCACCGGTGGCCTGGTACCGCACCGAATTGCCTGTGTTGAAGGCAGGCAAAACCCCGTGGTGCGGCAAAATGTAAGTCCTGCCACCCAATGTGACTGAATTGGTATTGAAGTTCAGCGGCGGGAGCGGAGCGTCTCTCGTGAAGCTGCGTGTATTGGAATTCTGTCCGGTAGCCAGCGCTTTGACGAAAACCGAATGCTCGCCAAGGTCAATCGCCAGAGTGGCTGTCCAAACGCCGCTTCCGTTAGCCCTCGCGGTATGTTTAGGACCATTGTTGTCATAGATCTGCACGTCATATAAAGGCGTCACCGCACCTGTCATGCTGACAGAGGTGTCGGTGGTTCGGGCTCCATTGATCAGCTCTCCTCCCGAGTGTCTGACCGATGCCAGTGTTACCGTAAGGTGAAGCTTGGCCGTAAATACGTGCGCGGGAGATTCCAGCTCATCACCGTAGAGCGCCCTGGCCTTGATTGAGTACATTTTCGGGGTCAGATTGGACAGCTTCGTAGTGCCTTCTCCCTCGCCGTCGAGGAGGATAGGGGAGCCGATGGCCGTGGCGTTATCGTAGAGCTGGATGCGTTGGTTCGGATCCGCCTTGATGGTCACCGTGACCTCTTTGTCGTAGGTCGTTCCGTTATGGCCAACAGAACCTTTGGAGTCTGTGAGTGCGGTGATTTTGGGCTCAGTGGCGATACCGATAGTGAATGTTCTCGGCTCACTGTTCTTCTCATCGGCGTCGTATTGGGCAATGGCTATGACACGTTGTAAACCCTCGATCAATGTCACCTGTACGGTCCATATTCCGAGCTCATTGACGGGAGGTGTGCCGTGTGAGATTCCGTTTATCTGGACGTCGACTTTTTGACCTCGTGTCGCCGTGCCCTGGATCGTCAGGCGCTTGTCGTACGTTAGCTCGCCTTCGGCAATGTCGATGCTTTGCGGATTTTTCACGAAGGTGATAACGGGTTTCAGATAGTCATAGCGTGTACGGATATTCAGTGGCAGGCTCGGAAAGTCGATCGCGCTGGCTTCCTCCGTACTACGATCGAAGATCACCTTGCACTTCACGGTGATGTCCGAACGATGAACCAGTTTCAGCAGCTCCGTTCTGAGCAGCGTTTCGTTCAGCCCCTGGGTGGCTTGCGTGTTGCTGAGCGAATGTCCCTTGAGCAAATCGATGGTATAGGCGCCGGCGCCAGTGCGGCCTTCAACGCTAAGCCAGACAAGTTGCCCAGCAGCGATAAAAGGCCAAGCCTTGACCAGAACGCTGACGTCAACCTCAAACTCCATCAGATCCAGCACTCCGTCTTTGGCGAGCGGAACTTCAGGCCTGGGCAGGTCTTTGTCAGGGTTCTGGAAGCCCAGAATGTTCAGCGGCAGTTCTTCGGACGGAGTCCACAAGTTATAGCGCTTCACTGTGTAGGCGACGGATACCTCGCGACGGATATTGGCACCGACCACTTTGGCGGGCAGGTGAAACATGACCGTACCAGAGGCGTTGGCGGGTTTTTCGAGATCTTCCGAAGTGCCATCCCCGGGCGTTCCCCGCCATTTCAGCCCGAGTGTGTCCAGTATTTCGTCCATTGACGCGTAGCTGCACTTGATATCTACACCGTTGAGCGCATCCATTGGATTTAGCGTGCCAGTCGGGGCTTTTTCAACTGTGGGCGGCAACAGCCGGCCCACCGGTTCTCCGACCAATACTTCCAGTGGCACGGAGTAGCTGTATTTGCCAGTTGCGCCATGAAGGAGGGTGTACCTGACGGTGACGTTGTAACCGATATTCGCCGTGACATATTTGGCATCTACCCGAAAGCGCACCGGTTGGCCGACAGTCACCATGGTGATAGGTACGCTACCCGAAGTGGTCCCGAAGGGATTGATGCCAATCCAGTGGTAGGTCAGCGTGTCGCCCTTGACCCAATTGACCGGTTTAATCAGCACATGGGCCTGGGTGAAAACCTGAGGCGGGTCGATAATCCCGTCCTTGGCTTCCTCAACTTCAGGCGCCGGTAACGTGGCCTTCAGCGATCCCACCTCGACCCTCAGGAAATCGGATTCGCTGATGCCGTAGTTGTCCGTCGAATCGTTGTAGACCCGGTAATACAGCTTGAGACTGCCATTGATCAACGCCTGAATGTGTTCAGGCGCCACATAAATAATGACAACGCCTTCTTTCTGATCGTTGTCACTGACATCGTGTTCTTCCTCATGCACGTACGGGGTACTGTCTGATTTCAAGCCTTCCCAAATCAGATGGATTGTGTCCCCGTTAGCGATGGCCGGGTAGAGGATCACCACTGTTGCCATCATGGCATCGCCGGGCAGAGTTGCCCCGATCACCTCGTTGATTGTCGGAGCCGGCAGCTGCGAGGGATTGCCTATCACATCGGTAAAGGCGCGTTTGGAGGAGAGGGTGTCGCTGCCGTCCTTCTTGTGCAGCTCATAAGAGGCATCGAGGGTTCCCATGGCGAAGAGGCTTACAAACTCAAAGGGTATAAATGTTTCGAGAATATAAGCAGGTTTGCCGACAGTGGCCTCTGTTGTGAAAGTTCGTGGTGCGCTACCCGGAAGCGGTGTGCCAATCACTCTGATCTTGAGCGTATCGCCCTCAACAAACTCATCGCCACTCTTGACATTGATTAGCAGCGTGACGGGTTGATGATCCAGGTCTTTGAGGTGAATTTGTCCGTCGATGGCTTCCTTGAAAATAGCCGCTTCGAGGCGAGCCTCGCCGGCTTCGACTAAAACGGTCGTTTCCTGGGACCATTTTTCGCTGTAATTCCACAGCCGATCATGGACCTCGTAATGTATTTTCAAGGCGGCGGCATCACCGGCGCTCAGGATGTCAGCGGGCAGGGCGGTGATGACAATGTCGGCGGAGCCATCCACATGGGCCTGTGATAATTCAAATGGCAGGAGAAACACGCTGCCCCACTTTACCTGGATAACATCGCCCAAGGCGACGCACGGGTAAACCTTGATGGTCATCGGAACCCCTTTGGTTGCCCACTCTTTAGAGACGCCGTTATTGATGACATCCAGAGGCAACTGGACCTTATTGAGCTCCGAATGCCCGGGTTTATGGGGTTCCTTATCTTCCTTGGCGGGTCTATACAGTTTGATGAACAGCGTTAACTTGGCCGAAGGGTCGTCGGGAATGGATTCTCCTGCGCGGGTCAATTGGTAATAGCACTCGGCCCAGCCTGACACGACATCATTTGTCGGCAGAAAAAAGAACAATCGTTCGTCAACTTCTTCAGGCTTTACTTTCAGCTCATGGATCAACTTTTCGTTCCAGAAGATCTTTAGCACATCGTTGGTTGCCATGGCCCGGTAAGGGTCGATCACGCAGAACATGCCTTTCTCATGCTCTTCGACCACCGCAATGTTGATACCGCCGTCAGCATCCTCCAGAGGACGGACCATGCCGGCGATGAAGAGTGGCCACGATTGTAATGGCGATATGAGGGAGGCAAGTTCTTCTCGGGGAATAAACAGGAACCGGTGGAAAGAGGTCATGATCAGCTCCATCTGGAGATAAGGGGCGCAATACAGCTGCCTGCTGCTCCTCTTTTAGTTCAGATAATCCCCTGACCGCTACTGTCATATCTGACAGGTAAACCCCGGTTTAAGACGAACGGTAATCCTCCTCACATCGGCTCCGGCGGCCCGATCAACCGCCCCATCACCCCGAACAACCCCAACTCCCGAATCACCTCCAGTTCCCCTTTGGTCTCGACCATCTCCGCAATCAATGGCAAATCGATGCTGTTGGTCGCCCGGTATATCGCATCGATAAACAACCGCTTGTCACTCTGCTCATCGATACCCCGAATGTACGCCCCATCGATTTTCAAGTACGCCAACCCCAGCTGCGTCAGGTTGCCGATCTGGCTGAAGCTGCCGCCGAAATGCTGCAGACCGATGCGGTAACCGGTGTTGAGCAGGCTGTGGCTCAGGCGTTGCAGTTCTTCGGGGGGCGGCAGTTGGCGTTCGTCGATTTCCAGGGTCAGCAGAGGCGCCAGTTCCGGCAATGATTCGAGTATGTCGCAGATCAGTTTCAGCTGGGTCTGGTCGCGCAGGGTGCTGCCGGACAGGCTCAACGCGAGCGGCCAGCGGTTGGCGGCGAGGTATTCGAGGGTGGTTTCGAGCATCGCCAGATCGAACCGCGCCGACCAGCTGAGGCGTTCGATCCACGGCAGGAAATGCCCGGCGGCAACGGCCTCGCCTTGCGGGTCGAGCAGGCGCGCGAGGACTTTGTGGTGCAGCACCTGACTGGTGTCGGCGCATTGCACCACCGGTTGGAAATACAACTGCATCTTGCCTTCGGTCAGCGCGTCGTCGATCCAGTTGCGCCAATCATGCTGAGAGTGATTCGGCGCAGTATCGACCTGGGCTTGGTATATCCACGGCCGCTCGGGATGTTGCCGAGCCTGGGTCAGCGCCTGATCCAGTCGCAGCAGCACATCATTTGCCGGTTCGCCGGGGTGGTAGGCGACGATGCCCAGGTGCGCCACGGGCATACAGTCGCTGGCGCCGGTCAGGCGCAGGTTTTCCAGGGTGGCGCTGATTTCGGAGGCCAGTCGCGCGGCATCCTTACTGTCCAGGCCCGGCGTCAGCAAGCTGAATTCGCCACCGCGATTACGCGCCGCGAGCCAGGTGCGACGTTCTGCAGGTTGCGTCAGGCGTTTGAGCAACTCGCCGACGGCGCTGATCAGGGCATCGGTGCGTTGGCCACCCAGGCGTTGATTGAGACCGATCAGGTCGTTGATCCGCAGCATCAGCAAATGACCGTCGCGGCTTTGCTCGGAATCCAGTAATTGGTCGGCCAGTTGTTCATCCAGCAAACGCCGGTTGGCCAGGCCCGTGAGGTTGTCCTGATAGGATTCGGAGCGCAGTTTTTCGCTACGCGCGGCCTCTTCGGCGAACAGCGCTTTGAGTTTTTCGACCATCTGGTTCATGGCCAGCACCACGCGTTTGAGCTCCGGCGTGCGCGGCAGTTTCGGCAAACTGCGGAACTCGCGTTTGCTGATGGCTTCCGCCTGTTTGACCATGTTGTCGAGCGGCCGCAGCTGCCGGCGCAACAGCCAGCCACCAAACACGGCGCTGAGCAGTCCGCAAATCAGCAGCCAGATCAGGCTGCCAAGGGTGCTGTCCCAGAGCTTGGCCAGGGCGAACTGCGGGTTGCTCAGCACTTCGACCCGGGCTGCCTGGTCCCAGCCACGCGTGACCAGCGCATCGCCGCCTTGTGGGCGCAGGTTCACCAGGCTGACGAACCAGCCCGGAACACCCTCGATTTGCGCTGGTACGCTGCGCTCCACCAGCACTTGTTCATTCTCGATGTTGATGACCCGGATGCTGCTGAAATAGCCACTGTCGAAAATCGAGCTGACCATCAATTCGATCATCGCCGGGTCGTCGATCTGCGCGGTCAACGACAGGCCCAGCGCCGTCGCAGCATCCTGGGCGTGGGAGCGCAACTGACTGAGCATCTGTTCACGGGAGCTTTCCAGGCTGACAAAAAAACTGCCGCTGAAGGCCACCAGCAAGAACAGGCAAATGGCGAGGAACAACTGTTTGCGCAGTGACATGAAAACACTCCTTGCAGTGGCGGCTAGCCTTCGCCCACGGCGAACCCTTCGATTTGCATCTTTTTCAATACGTCTTGCCAGCGCGACAGTTTTTTTGAGTCGCTGCTGCGTTTACCGCCATTGGCCCCCGGCAAGTACAGACCTTCGGCGTTGAAGGCGTACACCGGCAGCAAGTCTTTGCGTTGGGAGGCGGGGCGGATCTCGTCGATCAGGTTGTCCAGCACCAGCGGATCGGCCGTGGGGCTGCTGTAGAAGGTCAACACCATGTGCGCCTGGTTCTGGGTCAGGGCCTTGACGTAGGTGATGCGCAGTTTTTCGCTGGGAATCCCGAGGTGACGCAGGCTGAAGTATTTCGCCAGGGCGTAGTCTTCGCAGTCGCCTGCGGCTTTGATCAAGGATTCCACGGGCGTGGCCCAGTAATCGGTCTGATGCCAGATGCGCGTGTCATCCTGAAAACTCAGTTGCTGATTGAAGAAGTGATTGACCGCGTTCAGTTGTTCACGCTCAGGCTGGTTGCGTTCGCTTTGCAGCATTTGGCTCCAGGCCTCGATCCGTCCCTGTGCCGGGCCAAGGGGGCCGTAGCGTTTTTCGGCCGTTTGCAGAACCTGCGCAAAATCCCAGTCGGCCCAGACACTGCCCAACCCGGCCAGCAGAAAACTCGCCAGCAACAGCCATCCGCCGAACCGAAGTCGGAGCGTTGACCATCCTGGACTACGCGGACCGCGGGACATGTCTGGCTGCTCGGGTGCAGATGCCTGAAGTCTAGGTGGTGTTTACGGCGAGGGAGGGCAGGTCGTCGGACGAAAGGATGTCGGCGGGTTGTTTTCCGTGGCGAGGGGGCTTGCCCCCGTTGGGTTGCGAAGCAGCCCCAAAACCTGCAACCCAACCTTCTCCGACACGCCGCATTGACGACTGCTGCGCAGCCGAACGGGGGCAAGCCCCCTCGCCACAAAAGCCCTCGAGCCACAGAGGGGGATCAGGGCTTATGCAGGGTTTTCTGTTTGAGGATATAAACCGTCACCAGCACCGCACTGGTCAGCATGAACCCGCGCGCCCACGGCAGGGGCACCAGGTAGCAGGAGAACAGGATGCTCGTCCACATCAACCCGATGGTGTAGACCTTGCCCTTGAGCGGAATGCCGTTGCCGTCCAGATAGTCACGAATCCAGGGGCCAAGCCGTGGATGTTCAACCAGCCAGTGATAGAAACGCGGCGAACTGCGGGCGAAGCAGGCTGCCGCCAACAGCAGGAACGGTGTGGTGGGCAGCACCGGCAGGAAAATCCCGATCACCCCCAGCACTACGCTCAGCCAGCCGATGGCCAGCAGCACGTAGCGCAACATCAGGGGGCGGTTGCCTATGGGTTTGTCCATAGGCAAAACCTTAGTGGTGACGTGGCTTGAGGATCGCCGGTTTTTCGTCTGGCGCGTTGCACAGCAAGTACAGCGCGGTCAGGGCTTCCGGGATTTGCACGATCATGTCGTCCATCAGGTTGGCGTCGGCCGCGATGTCGGAGAACTCAGGCTGTTCGTCGAACAGACCCGAACCGACCATGATCGGCAGCAGCATTTCACTGACTTCGTCTTCGGCGGTTTCGAACCAGGCGGCTTCGCGCAGGAACACGCCTTCCATGAAGCCGATGCACCAGCCACGCAGGTCGGAATCGTCTGGGTCATCACCCAGGTCGAGGTCGCATGGCAGCTCGAACTCTTCGTCGGACGCCAGTTGGCGGGCGATGTGAGCCTTGAGCAGCACCAGGGTGGACTCGATCGCTTCACGCTCGGTGTCGTCGGCGTAATGCGGTTCTTCGGCGAACAGCGCATCGATCCATTCGCGGTCGGGAACGCTTTCGGAACAGATCGACAGCGCGGTGAGGTAGCCGTGGGCGGCCACGTAGTCCAGCGCCTCGTCATGCAGCTCGTCGGCGTCGAGGAAGACTTGCAGGCGGGTTAGTTGCTCAGCGAAGGACATTAAAGGGCTACCTTGGGGAATATACGATGCGGGAATTCTAGGCCTTCTTGAGCGCTCAGGCCAGCCGCGCGGCATATTTGCTCCCGCGGTTGGCTTGCGTGCGTCTTATCACCGGCACCCTTTGCAGGGGAGGGCTCGGGTATACTCGCGCGTTTTGTGATGCCCTGCTGGCGTCACGGCTGAAATATGCAGCGTCATGCAATGCGCACTTACGATTTGTTTGTGCAGCTTTCGTGGTTCTGAACCAGCCTTGCAGGGATGTTTCGGTGATTTTTGGAGTTTTTATGCTCGAACAGGCTCAACGCGTCCTCAAGGACATCTTCGGCTACGACAGTTTCCGTGGCCGCCAGGGTGCAATCATTGAGCGCGTGGCCAGTGGCGGCGACGCCCTGGTGCTGATGCCTACCGGGGGCGGCAAGTCCTTGTGCTTCCAGGTGCCGGCGCTGCTGCGCGAAGGCCTGGCGGTGGTGGTGTCGCCGCTGATCGCGCTGATGGACGATCAGGTCGCCACCCTCGAAGAGCTGGGGGTCGCCGCGGCGTCGTTGAACTCCACTCTCAGCGCCGAGCAGCAGCGGGATCTTGCTGCACGGATCAAGCGCGGCGAGGTGAAAATGCTCTATCTCGCGCCTGAACGCCTGGTTCAGCCACGGATGCTGGCCTTCCTGCAAAGCCTCGAAATCGCCCTGTTCGCCATCGACGAAGCGCATTGCGTGTCCCAGTGGGGCCACGACTTCCGTCGCGAATACCTGCAACTGGGCCAGTTGGCGGAATTGTTCCCCAACGTCCCGCGCATTGCCCTGACCGCCACCGCCGACAAGCGTACCCGGGAAGAAATCGTCGATCGCCTGCATTTGCAGGATGCCGAGCGTTTCCTGTCGAGTTTCGACCGCCCGAATATTTTCTATCGCATCGTGCCCAAGGAGCAGCCGCGCAAGCAGTTGCTGGCGTTCCTCGCCGAGCGGCGCAGCGATGCCGGCATCGTTTACTGCCTGTCGCGCAAAAAGGTCGACGAAGTGGCGGTGTTCCTCAGTGAGCAAGGCTTCCCGGCGCTGCCGTACCACGCCGGTCTGGCCAACGAAACCCGGGCGCATCACCAGAAGCGCTTCCTCAACGAGGAAGGCCTGATCATGGTCGCCACCGTGGCGTTCGGCATGGGCATCGACAAGCCCAACGTGCGTTTTGTGGCTCACCTCGATTTGCCCAAATCCCTCGAGGCCTATTATCAGGAAACCGGTCGCGGCGGCCGTGACGGTCTGCCAGCGGATGCCTGGATGGCGTACGGCCTGCAAGACGTGGTGATGCTCAAGCAGATGTTGCAGAACTCCGAAGGCGACGAGCGCCACAAGCGTCTGGAGCAGCACAAGCTCGACGCCATGCTCTCGCTCTGTGAAGAAACCCGCTGCCGCCGCCAGACCCTGCTGGCGTACTTCGACGAAGACATGCCCGAGCCCTGCGGCCACTGCGACAACTGTGTCGACGGTGTGCAGACCTGGGACGCCACCGAGCCGGCCCGCCAGGCGTTGTCTGCGATCTACCGCACCGGTCAGCGCTACGGCGTCGGCCATCTGGTGGACGTGTTGCTGGGCAAGGACAACGAAAAGGTCCGCAGTTTTGGCCATCAGCATTTGTCGGTATACGGCGTAGGCAAAGCGCTGGGTGAAAGTGAATGGCGCTCCTTGTTCCGACAACTTGTTGCTCGCGGTCTGGCGGACATCGACCTCGAAGGCTACGGCGGGCTGCGCCTGAGCGATACCTGCCGGCCGCTGCTCAAGGGCGAAGTGACCCTGGAACTGCGCCGCGACCTCAAGCCGCAAACCACCGCCAAAAGCAGCAAGAGCCAGGCGAGCCAATTGGTCCGCTTCGAGGAGCGCGAACAGTGGGAAGCGCTACGTGCCTTGCGCCGCAAACTGGCCGAAGAACATGGCGTGCCGCCGTATGTCATCTTCCCCGATTCGACGCTGCTGGAAATGCTCCGCAGCCAGCCAACCTCGCTGGCGGAAATGGCCACGGTCAGCGGTGTCGGCGCGCGCAAACTGGAACGTTACGGCGAGGCTTTCCTCGAAGTGCTCGGCGGTCAGGTCGAGGCACCGAAAGTGGTGGCCGATGTGCGCCACGAGCTGATCACGCTGGCCCGGGCCGGCATGACACCGCTGCAGATCGCCGGTCAGCTGCAATGCTCGGAAAAGAATGTCTACACGATGCTCGCCGAGGCCATCGGCAAGCAGCAGCTGTCACTGGAACAGGCGCTGGACCTGCCTGAAGAGTTGATGGGCGAAGTTCAGGACGCTTTCCTCGACGGCGAAGGCGAGTTGCCGCCGGTGGCGGAGATCGCCGCGTTGTTCGCAGGGCGGGTGCCGGAAGGCGTTTTGTATTGCGTACGTGCCGCGCTGCAGTCGGAATTCGAAATTTGAATGACCTGTCGCGCAGATGTAACGATTCAGTACAGAGCAAACCTTGCCTATAGCCAAAGGTCATGCTTAGCTGACTAATAATTAGTTTTTCTCTATTTCAGTCTAACCATGAGTGTTTTATGCCGTTAACCGATCAACACCGCTTTGGCATGCAACTGGCGCAGATGTCTCGCGGCTGGCGTGCCGAACTGGACCGCCGACTGGCTGGCCTGGGCCTGTCCCAGGCGCGCTGGCTGGTGCTGCTGCACCTGGCGCGTTTCGATGATGCTCCCACCCAACGTGAACTGGCGCAAAGCGTCGGCGTCGAAGGGCCTACCCTGGCTCGGCTGCTCGATAGCCTGGAAAGTCAGGGCCTGGTGCAACGCCAATCGGTGCTGGAAGACCGTCGGGCGAAAAAAATCGTCCTCTGTGCCCCGGCCCGGCCCTTGATCGAACAAATTGAAACCATTGCCACACAACTGCGCCACGAATTGTTCGAAGGCGTTGATGAGGCGGATTTGAAGGTCTGCATGCGTGTCCACGCGCACATCCTGGGCAACCTGGAAAAATCTTGAGGCACAACCACGCGTCGGACTTTTGAGATACCCCGTTGGGCAGACTATAAAGAACTACTAGGCAATATCGTGTTCGTACCGGATGTGCGAATGCATACAGGTTGGTTCTGGTTATCTAAGGGATGCTCATGCTCGAGAGTTGGCACGTTGTATTGCGGTGTTGCACCCGGCTGCTGCTGGTCGGTAGTGCCGTCACTTACTCGGCATTGGCCCCTGCGCTAGGCTTGGGTGAGATCACCCAGCATTCGGCGTTGAATCAGCCATTCAGCGCCGATATCGCCCTGCTGGACGTTGGGGGGCTGGAGGAGGGCGAGCTGTCGGTCAGCCTGGCGACGGCGGAAGAATTCAGCCGCGCCGGTGTCGAGCGGGTGTTCTTCCTCAATAACCTGAAGTTCACGCCGATCCTGCGGGGCAACCGCAACCTGATCCGGGTGACGTCCAGTAAACCGGTCAAGGAACCCTTTCTGAATTTTCTGGTGCAGCTCAATCAGCCCAACGGGCGTTTGCTGCGCGAGTACACCGTGCTGATCGATCCGCCGGGTTCACCTGGGATCGTTCCCGTCAACGACGACCCCGCGCCGAGCCCTCAGGATTCCGCGTTCCCGTCTGTTGAACCGGCTGTTGCACCGCCACCTGCGGTGAATAGTTCGGCACCCAAGCCTGATGTCGATAAATCAGCCGCCACGCCGGCGAGTGATCCTGTTGCCGAACAACTGGCCACTAGCGTGCTGCAAAACCAGCAGTTGCAAAAGACCATCGATGAACTCAATGCGAAGCTGCAGGCGCAGGACGAGCAGATCTCTGTTCAGAAAAAACAGGTGACTGAGCTGCAAACCCAACTGACGGAAGTCAAACAGGCGTCGGCGGCGCCTGCCGCACCCGAGGTGCCGGCGCCGGTTCCGGTGGTTGTCGAGACGTCCGAAGCATCCCATTGGCCGCTGATCATCGGGTTGCTGTCGTTGGTGGCCCTGGTGTCGCTCGCAGTGTTCATTCGCCGTCAACGACAGCAGGTTCAGGCCTTGCCCGAGCCGCTACCCGTGCAGCCGTCACGTCATGAATCGGTGCTCAACCGCACAGCAGATCCGGCCAAGTCAGCCACCCAGGCGCAATCGCTAGGTGGCTCGTCTGATGAGACTGCCGCAGGCGACGTGCTGGAAGGGGTTAGTATCTACCTCGCCTATGGCCGTTTGTCCGAGGCAGCCGGATTGTTGCGAGAGGCGTTGGTCAAGGAGCCCCAACGCATCGACCTGGCCGTGCAGCTGCTGGAGGTTCTTGGTAAGCAGGGTGACGTGCAAGCGTATGACGCGCAGGAAAGTAGCCTGCGTGACGCCGGGTTTGACACACAGCAACTTCAGGACATCCGCAACCGCCATCCGAAACTGATCGATGCCGTGCCGGTGGCCACCGCGGTGGCAGTGGCTCCGTCCACGCCTGCAATTCCAGTGGCACCGAGCGATGAGTTCCAGTTGAACCTCGACGACCTGTCGATGGATGCGAACTGGGACCTGATCAGCCCCTTCGACAACTCTCCGCCCAGTGCCAAACCGTCGAATGAGTCATCACCGGCAGACGAGCCGGGGTTCACTTCGAATCTGCATGTGTTGCCCGATGTTTTCGAAATACCCGACGAGCCGACGCTGGATGAGCCCGAGCTTGAATGGGTCGCCGAACCTGACTCGCAATCTCTGGACGAGACCTTTCTCAACGAATTCAGCGATCCCGGCCAATCGCTGGAGCTTGAACCGCTGACTGCTGAATTGATCGATCTTGAACCGGCCGAGCCGAGCAGCGCGGGCAAACTCGAACAGGCCCAGACCTGCATCGACGACGGTGATCTGGACAGCGCCATCGAGCTGCTCAACGAGTTGCTCAAGGAAGGCGACGAACCGCTGAAGGAGACAGCCCGAACGCTGTTGGCGGGTATTCGCTGAAGATCAAAAGGTCGCAGCCTTTGCGGTTATTATGGCGGCTCCCTCAGGCAGAGGAGTTTTGCCAATCATGACCGCACGTAAACCGGAAATCGTCATCACCTACTGCACGCAATGCCAATGGCTGTTGCGCGCCGCCTGGCTGGCCCAGGAACTGCTCAGCACCTTCGGCGACGACCTGGGCAAAGTATCCCTGGTGCCCGGCACTGGTGGGGTATTCCACATTTTCTGCGACGATGTGCAGCTCTGGGAACGCAAGGCCGACGGCGGTTTCCCCGAGGCCAAGGTGCTTAAGCAGCGGGTCCGCGATCAGATCGATCCGGACCGCGACCTGGGCCACAACGACCGCACTCAGTGAGACGGCGCTTGCGCGGCAACGGTCTTGTGGCTTGAACCGCCGGACAACCGGCTGGAGACCATGATGGCCACGATGATCAACGCGCCGCCGATCAGCATGCGCAGCGTCGGGTTTTCATCGAACAACAGCCAAGCCATGGTGATGCCATAAACTGGCTCCATTGCGAACACCACTGACGCGGTCCGGGCCTTGATCACCGCCAGGCTGGCGACGAACAGGCTGTGAGCGACGCCGGTGCAGAACACCCCGAGCAGGCCAATCCACAGCCAGTCGATGGCGCGTACTTCGCTCAACTGCGGCATCGCCACCGGCAGCAGGCAGATCGCAACCACTACGTTCTGACACAGCGCCGCCTGCACCGGCGGGATTCGCCCGGAGCTGGCGCGGTTGGTCAGGGACAGCAGGGAGAACAGCAAGCCGGAGGCCACTGCCCACAACAGGCCGGTGGTGGCGCCGCTGGCCAGATCGAAGTCCGGTGTGACCAGTACCAAACCGATGCTGACCAGTACCACCAGCAGAATTTCATTGGCGCGGATGCGCTCGCGGAAAATCAGCCCTTCGAGGATCACGGTAAACGCCGGGAAACTGGCAAAGCCCAGGGTCGCGATCGCCACCCCGGCCACCTTCACCGCAATGAAGAAACTCACCCAGTGCCCGGTCAGCAGCAAGCCGCTGAGCAACAGGCGGCGCCAGTCCACGGCGTCGAGTGTCTGCCAACGGGTATTACTGGCGAACCGGGCGAAAAACGCCAGGGCGAGGACGGCAAACGCGGCACGACCGAACACGATGATCGCCGGCGAGGCGGCGGCGAGTTTGCCGAACACGCCGGTCAGGCCGAACATCAGTGCACCGATATGCAGAGCGCCAAGGGCGGTACGGGGAGTCATTGCAGTCCTTGAGTAACGTATCGAATCTGGCCGACGACACCGTCGACCTGTGTAGGAGCAGCCTTCGGCAACTCCTACACAATGAACGATGTGCTTGCGGGTGTCTGTCGCCAGACTCGCGTCATTTGTCGCCAGCCTCGCGGCGCAATTTACCGGGTGAGGCGCCGAACTCACGCAGCACTGCTGCGGCGAATGCGCTCTGGGAGCTGTAGCCGACCCGACACGCGATCTCGCCAATGGGCAGCGCCGAATCGCGCAACAAGCGCACGGCGATGTGCAGCCGGCGACTGCGGATGTAGTCCATCGGCGTTTGCCCGCATTCCGCCACGAACCGCGCATGCAAGCGAGCGCTGGACAGGCCGGCGATGCGCGCCAGATCGGCGACTTGCAGTGGATAGGCCGCGTATTGATCGATGTGAGCGTTGAGCGCCGCATGCGGTAGACGCCGACCGCCGACCGTGTCGGGCTTGGCGTTGTTGAGGCTGGCCAGCAGCAACACCGCGCCTTGCTGGGCGATCAGCGGATCGCTGATCGGGCTGCCCGCCAGCCAGCTCACCAATTGGCTTTGCCCGGCGTCCAGCGACAGACGCCCGGCATTGTCGAGCAAACGGCGGCTGGCCTCGGCGTGGTCCCCCAGTGACTGAGACACCCACTGATCGCTCGGTACATCCAGCACCAGGCAACGACTGCCATGGGTGCTGTCGCAGGCATGATGCGCCCCGGACGGCACCACCACGAAACTCTGCTGAACCACCTGACTGCCAAGCCCCTCGACCTCGAAATCCAGTGCGCCCGACAGCCCGAATACCAGTTGCGCGTGGTCGTGGCTGTGGACGATCAGGTCGTGGGTGTATTGGCGCAGTGTGAGGATCGGTCTCATCGCAGGTCTCGTGGCGATATTGATGAGTGAAGTAGCCAGTCTACACCGAGGCCCTGCGTTCGCGCGTTGTCACAGGACTGACTTGCGAATGTCATGGGCAATTAACCCGACCGGCGCAAGCTTGCCAAAACTTGTCCAGAGGGTTGCCCATGACCAGCGCCGAGCTCGCCAAACCCAGCCGTAAGCAACGTGTGCGGACCTTATGGATTTCCGACGTGCATTTGGGCACACGGGACTGCCAGGCAGAACACCTGTCGCAGTTTCTCAAGGGCTACCATGCCGACAGGATTTACCTGGTCGGTGACATCATCGACGGCTGGAAGCTGCGCAGCGGCATGTATTGGCCCCAGGCGCACACCAACGTGATTCGTCGCCTGCTGACCATGAGCAAGCGCGGCACAGAAGTGATCTACGTCACCGGCAACCATGACGAATTCCTGCGCCGTTATTCGAAACTGATGCTGGGCAATATCCAGCTGGTGGACGAAGCCGTGCACGTGACCGCCGATGGTCGTCATCTGCTGGTGATTCATGGCGATCAGTTCGACGTGATTACTCGCTATCACCGCTGGCTGGCGTTCCTCGGCGACTCGGCCTACGAATTTACCCTGACCCTCAACCGCTGGCTCAACCATTGGCGGGCCCGTTATGGCTATGGCTATTGGTCGTTGTCGGCGTACCTCAAGCACAAGGTCAAGACCGCCGTCAGTTTCATCAGCGATTTTGAGGAAGCCATTGCCCACGAATGCGTCAAACGCGAGTTGCATGGCGTGGTGTGCGGGCATATCCACCATGCCGAAATTCGCAAGGTTGGCGAGGTGGACTACCTCAATTGCGGGGATTGGGTGGAGTCGTGCACGGCGCTGATCGAGCATTGGGACGGCTCGATCGAGTTGTACCGGTTGGCCGATGCCCAAGCGCGGGAGGCGGAGTTGAAGGCAATTAAAATCGCAGAACCAGCTTAAACCGGAGGTTTAGCCTTTGTGGCGAGGGGGCTTGCCCCCGTTCGGCTGCGCAGCAGTCGTAAAACCTACACACACGATCTAGGGATAATGGTTTTGGGGCCGCTTCGCGACCCAACGGGGGCAAGCCCCCTCGCCACAGTGTGGGGTCAGGCCGGCGCTTGTTCTTCCATCGCCGCCTTGTAGATCGAATGCTTCGGCTGCGCAAACAACCGCTCCATCATCGGTTCGAAAAAGCTCAGCGGCAGCGTGTCGTATGCCGGGTCAAACGCCGCCGCGTCGTACCGGGCGCAAAATTCGATGGTCGCCTGATACTGCGGATGAACGCTGAATTGCTCGCGCAAATGCCGGTCCATGCCCAGGTGATGGAAGAAGTAATAGCCCTGGAAAATCCCGTGTTTCTCCACCATCCACAGGTTCTCGGCACTGACGAACGGCTTGAGGATCGCCGCGGCGATGTCCGGGTGGTTGTAGGACCCCAGTGTGTCGCCGATGTCATGGAGCAAAGCGCAGACCACGTACTCTTCGTCGCGGCCATCGCGCCAGGCGCGGCTGGCGGTTTGCAGCGAGTGGGTCAGGCGATCCACCGGGAATCCGCCGAAATCACCTTCCAGTAACTTCAAATGCGCCACGATCCTTGTAGGCAATTGCCGGGCATAGGCGCTGAAGTCTGTGGCGATGATCGCCCAGTCTTCCTGCGTGCCGTCCTGCATGTGGGTAAAACGGGCGCGGGCATTCATCGGCTATCCTCTTGTTCTTATCGAAAGGGATGTTTGGAGTGTAGGGCTTGGATCCAGAGCGCTGCACTGGCTGCACAGGACGCTTTTGTGGCCAAAGGAGCCTAGAACGGCACACGACCTACAATCATGTCGCGGTACATGACGAAATCGCCGAGCAGGCTGTAAAAAGGATGCTGAAAGGTTGCAGGACGATTCTTCTCGAAGAAGAAATGCCCGACCCAGGCGAAGCTGTAACCGGCCAGCGGCAGGGCCAGCAACAGCCACCATGCGCCTTTGGCGATGGTCAGCGCCAGAATGACAATAACCAGCGTGGTGCCGACAAAGTGCAGTCGTCGGCAAGTGCTATTGCGGTGTTCGCTGAGGTAATACGGGTAAAACGCAGCGAAGCTGTTGAAACGTTTGATGTTTTCCACGACTGCGATCTCTGTGGTGTGTGTGCAGGCAACAAGTTGCGCTGCGGGTAGCCTATTTAAGTCTAGAGTGATCATAGGCATCAGCCAGTGACAATAGGCGCCACTTTAGTATCCTTGGGCATTGGGTCGTGGCATGCGGCCATCACGTAGTAAACGCCATGAGCGAACGAACGACTTCTGCAAGCTGGGCGATGGGGATTGTCAAAGCACTGGAAATGGACGGCCTGGATTGCCGGGTTTTGTTCAAGCAGCTAGGGCTCGACTATGCGGCACTGGATGATCCGGATGCGCGCTTCCCGCAAGATTCCATGACGCGGCTCTGGCAGCGCGCGGTCGAGTTGTCCGGCAACCCGGCGATCGGCCTGAACATGGGCAAGGTGGTGCGACCGGCGTCCCTGCACGTTGCCGGTTATGCCTTGATGTCCAGTCGAACCCTGGCCGAAGGCTTTCAACGTCTGGTGCGTTATCAGCGAATCATTGCCGAAAGTGCCGACCTGAGTTTACGTGTGCTGGATGAGGGGTATGCGCTGATCCTGACGGTGCATGGCGACCACTTGCCGCCGACCCGACAAAGCGCTGAAGCATCGTTGGCCTGTGCCCTGGCGTTTTGTGGCTGGTTGACCGGGCGCATGCTGCATCCGCGCAAAGTGCTGCTGCAGGGCGATCAACCCGTCGATCTCGAACCGTATAAGCAAGCCTTCCACGCGCCGATGATGTTCAACGCGCCCTATGACGCCTTGATCTTCGAACGCGCCGACCTGGAGGCGCCGTTGCCCACCGCCAACGAGGCCATGGCGCTGCTGCACGACCGCTTTGCCGGTGAATACCTGGCGCGGTTTTCCGAGAGCCGCGTGACCCACAATGCGCGGCAGGTGTTGTGCCGCTTGCTGCCCCAGGGCGAACCCAAGCGCGATGCAGTAGCGCAGGCGCTGCACCTGTCGCAACGCACCTTGCAGCGACGCTTGCAGGAAGAGGGCACGAGTTTTCAGTCGTTGCTGGATGACACGCGGCGTGAACTGGCCGAGCAATACCTGGCGCGACCGAGCATGACGCTGCTGGAAATTGCCTACCTGCTGGGGTTTGCCGATCCGAGCAACTTCTTCCGCGCCTTCCGACGCTGGTTCGACACCACCCCCGGCGAATACCGGGCGCGGCTGACGGAAGCGCTCAAGCCGGTCAGTGACGCCAGAACGCAGGGATACACAGAACAAACACCGTAATGATCTCCAACCGGCCCAGCAGCATGCCGAACGAGAGAATCCACTTCGCGGCATCCGGCAGGCTGGCGAAGTTACCCGCCGGGCCAATGGTTTCGCCCAACCCCGGGCCGACGCCGGACACTGTGCTGGCCGCACCGGTAAGGGCGGTCATCCAATCCACGCCGAGCAGCGACAGCAGTAGAGCGATCACGCAAATGGTGATGGCGAAAAAGAACGAAAAGGTCAGGATCGAACGTACGATTTCTTCGTCGAGACGGTGGCCGTTGTACTTCTGCTTGATCACCGCGCGCGGGTGAATCAACTGGTTAAGGTTGGCCTTGAGCAGAATGTAGGCCACCTGGAAGCGGAAAATCTTGATCCCGCCAGCGGTCGAGCCCGAGCAGCCACCGACAAACCCCAGGTAGAAGAACAGCATCAGCGAGAAGTTGCCCCAGAGGCTGTAGTCCCCCAGTGCAAAACCTGTTGTCGTCACCACCGACGTGACGTTCAGCGCCACATGCCGCAAGGCGTCCAGCCAGTGCAACTGGGTGGTCCACCAGTACCAGGTGCCGAGCACCAGCCAGGTCACCAGCAACATGCCGAGCAAGCCTTGCACCTGTTCATCCTTGATCAGCGCCCGACGGTTACCGCGTAACGTGGCGACATACAAGGTGAACGGCAAGGCGCCGAGAATCATGATGACGATCGCGACCCAATGCACCGCAGGCTCCGGCCACTTGGCCAGGGACTGGTCGGAGGTGGAAAACCCGCCGGTGGAAATCGCTGACATCGCGTGGTTGATCGCATCAAACGGGCTCATCCCGGCCCACCAGAACGCCAGGCTGCCGAAAATGGTGATGCCGACGTAGGTCGCAACGATCAAACGCGCCACCATGTGTGAACGGGGCATGACCTTTTCGGAACGGTCTGACGACTCGGTCTGAAACAGCCGCATGCCACCGATGCGCAGCAATGGCAGAATCGCGACCGCCATGCCGATAAAGCCGATCCCGCCGATCCAGTGCAGCAAGGAGCGCCATATCAGGATGCCGGGGGACATGGTGTCCAGGCCCGTGAGCACCGTCGAGCCGGTGGCGGTGATGCCGGACATGCTTTCGAAGAATGAGTCGGTGTAGCTGATGTTCTGGGTCAGCAGGAACGGCAGGGCGGCGAAGATGCACACCACCAGCCAGCTGCTGACGGTCAGCAGGTACATGTCTCGCGGGCGCAGATGGATGTGTTCGGGGCGCCCCGGAATCACCAGGGCCAGGCCGGCGACAAAGGTAATCATGCTGGCCCAGAGGAACGACGGCAGGTCGCTGGTGCGCTCGAAGATCACCAGGGTAGCCATGGGCACGGCCATGGAAATGGCCAGCGTGATCAGGAAGATGCCGATGATGAAACCAATGATCCGTAAGGTCGGCAACGCCATGAAGTCCGCTCGGGCTGAAGTAGGGAAGGGCGCCATTCTACCTGCGGGGCAGGGCATGTAAACCGACAGCCCTGTGGCAGATGCAGCTAGAATAGCCAGACATTTTTTCCAGGAGGTGGCCGATGCAGGCTCTCGACGCTTTGCTCAACCGTGTTTCCGTTCCACGACTGCTTGATCCGGCGCCCACTGCCGAGCAACGCGAAGTGCTGTTTGCCGCCGCGATGCGCGCGCCAGACCACGGCCACTTGCAGCCTTGGCGCTTCCTGACAGTCGAAGGCGCGGCGCGCGAGCAAATGGGCGAGTTGCTGGCCGAAGCGGCGAAGCTGCAAGACAGCGAGGTGTCAGAAGCCGCGCTGGACAAGGCCCGTAACGGCCCGCTGCGTGCACCGCTGGTGGTTGTGGTGATTGCGCGTTTGCAGGATCACGTCAAATACCCGAAATCCGAACAATTGTTGGCGGCAGGCTGCGCGGCTCACGGGATTTTGCTGGCCGCTTACGCGCAAGGCATTGGCGCCGTATGGCGCACTGGTGAGCTGGCCTATTCGCCGCATGTAGCCAAGGGGTTGGGTTTGGCCGAAGGGGAAGAGGTGATTGCGTTCCTTTATCTCGGTACGCCGCAGAAAGAACCGCGTGTGGCGGAGAAGGTTGATCTGGCCGAGTTTGTCAGCGCCTGGCCCGGTAAGGCCTGAATATCAAAAGATCGCAGCTTCGTTGCACTTGTAGGAGCTGTCGAGTGAAACGAGGCTGCGATCTTTTTGCATCACCCCCGATTTACGGCTGCACCACCGCCCCCGGCACCAACGGCAATTCCAGACTGGCAATAAACCCACCCTCAGGATGATTGGCCAGCACCAGACTGCCGCCATGCCGTTCCGCCGCACGACGTGCGATGGCCAGCCCCAAGCCATGCCCGGCCGTTGTCTGCCCCGGTGCCCGATAGAACGGTTCACCCAGCTGATTCAAATGTTCGGCCTCTACGCCAGGGCCGTGATCGCGCACGCTGACCACAATCCTGTCGCCCTGACGCGACGCCTGCATTTCGATCGGTTGCCCGACCGGGTTAAAGCGCTGGGCATTGCGCAGCAGGTTGTCCACGGCGCGCTCGATCATGGTCGGCCAGCCTCTGAGGTTCAGTTGAGGCTCGGCCTCAAGGCGCACGTTCTGCTCCGGCGAACTTAGCTGAGCATCCTTTTGCAGGGTATTGAGCAGTGCATTGAGATCCACTTCTTCGGCACTGGCGTTGTCGGCATCGACCCGCGCCAACACCAGGATTTCGCTGATCAGTGCTTCCAGTCGATCACATTCACGGGTCAGGCGCGGCCAGAGCTTTTCCCGCTCCTGGGGATTGGCCCGCTCGGCCAGTGCCAGCGCAATGCGCAGTCGGGCCAAGGGCGAACGCAACTCGTGGGACACATCGCGCAGCAATTGCCGCTGACTGCCGATCAGGCTTTGCAGGCGCGCACCCATGCGATTGAAGTCGTTGGCCAGCACACCGAATTCATCGCGGCGGTTAGCCAGTTGCGCCAGGCTGTTTTGCTGATACGTCGTCTGCCCCAACTCATGCACTGCGCCACGTAAACGGCTCAGCGGTCGGGTGATGGAGAAGGTCACCAGCAGGCTGAACAGGGTCAGTACCACCAGGGCGATACCCAGCGCGCTCAACGGCCAGAGCAGGCTTTCACGGTGCCAGGCGTCCAGTTCCGGGTGGGGAATGCGATAGATCAGCAGGTAGGTGTCGCCCGTCTTGGTGCTGGTGTATTCATCGGTCAGGCGTCGCCACGGCAGGCGCCGATCATCGTTTTGCTGCCGTGCTTCGAAGGCGGCTGCACGCCGAGGGAAGGTGCCGCGTACCACCG
Organism: Pseudomonas sp. 008; assembly: GCF_016861935.1. Taxonomy (NCBI): domain Bacteria; kingdom Pseudomonadati; phylum Pseudomonadota; class Gammaproteobacteria; order Pseudomonadales; family Pseudomonadaceae; genus Pseudomonas; species Pseudomonas sp. 008. The sequence continues at coordinate 21,885 of NZ_BOMA01000013.1, forward strand.
GATCGCCCGTCTCGTTGAGCACCTGAACGTCGATGTGATATTGGCGCTTGCGCTGCTCCAGGATGTCCTGGGCGGCTTCTTCACCCTGGCTTTCGTAAGTTTGCGTCCACTGTTCGGCCAGGGTATTGAGGCCCGGGTGGCGACTGAGAATCCACGCGTCCTGGTTGAGCATGTGTCCCAGCAAAATGGAAAGCCCTGCAACCAGAGCGATGGCCAGCCAGAAGCTGGCCAGGATACGCCAGAACAATGAGCGCACAGAAAATCCTCGAACAAAGAAAGCCCAACGGCGATTAACCGTTGGGCTGGATCGTGAACCTAGAACATTATTGCGCTTTTTGCGCTTGCTGCGCTTTCCAGGCCTTGAACTCGGCCCATTCGGCGCGACGCTCAGCTTGTTTCTTCTGGATCTCGTCGAATTGCTTCTGTTGATCCGGTTTCAGCAGGGCGCGAACGTCGGCTTCGGCTTTCTTGTGCTTGGCCTCCATCTCGTCTTTCAGGGCTTTCTGGTCGGCTGGCGAGAGTTTTTCCAGGTACTTGTCGACCAGTTGCTGACGCTCGTGCATCTGCTCGCCCATGATTTTGCGGATCTGCTCGCGCTGTTCGCGGCTCAGGTCCAGTTGGCTGTAAGGGCCTTTACCGTGCATGCCGTGCATCTGACCGCCGTGGCGTGAGCCGTCCATGTGATCACCCATCGGGCCTGTGCCTTCAGGCATGGCCATGGCAACGGTCGGCAGGGCGGCAGCAAACATCAGAGCGATAAGAGTCTTGCGCATGGTGTATCTCCTTGTCTCGTTCCCGGTACGTTCCGGATGTGTGCAGATTACGCAGATCAAGGTCAACGGCGGTCAGCGGAGCGTAAAGCTTGGGTAAAGACGGTTTTCTGTCTTCCTGACAATTCCGACACTTCGCCGATTTCTGTCAGATGAAATCTGGCCTTCGTAGCAGCTGTCGAGCCCCAGCGAGGCTGCGTTCGGCTGCGAAGCAGTCGTGATCCGCCTGACGCGGTGTATCTGGAAGAACGTGCAAACAGGTTTTACGACTGCTGCGCAGTCGAACGCAGCCTCGCTGGGGCTCGACAGCTGCTACAAGAGTCGAACGCAGACCCGTTGGGTGTCAGAGGCTGTAGTAGTAACCGCGGCTGCGCAGGGCCACGATGCGTGGGCGGCCGTCGGGGTGTGGGCCGATTTTTTTGCGCAGGTTGCTGACGTGCATGTCCAGGCTGCGGTCGTACAGGGTCAGTTTGCGACCGAGGGCGATTTGCGCCAGTTCCTGTTTATCCAGCGGTTCGCCGGGCTGCTTGAGCAGGGCTTCGAGCAGGCGGCTTTCGGAAACGGTGAGGGTGAATTCCTGTTCATCGATGCTGACCACCCCGCGCACCGGGCTGAAGCACAGGTCGCCCAGCTCGAGCTGGCTGGAGACCGCCGTCGGATGACTGCGGCGCAACACCGCGCGCAGGCGGGCGGTCAGTTCCCGTGGGTCGCAGGGCTTGGCCAGGTAATCGTCGGCGCCCAGTTCCAGGCCGAGGATGCGGTCCAGCGGCTCGCCACGGGCCGACAGCATCAGCACCGGCAAATCCGGATGGTCGCTGCGCAGTTGCTTGAGCAGTTCCAGGCCGCTGCCGTCCGGCAGCATCACGTCCAGCACCACGGCCGCTGGAGACGTTTCGGCCAACGCGCGACGGGCGCTCTGGCCATCGTGGCAGGCGCGAACCTGAAAGCCTTCCTGGTTCAGCCAACTGCTCAGGAGCTCACACAGCTCCTGGTCATCATCAATTAGTAACAGCTCGCTCATGACTCACTCAATTTAGCCATTGCCTACGTTTTCTGGTGGCACCACTGGCGAAGATACCGCAGAGCAGGGCCAATAGCGCTACTGCTGCCCCAATGACGAACCACTGCTGCTGATCGGTCAGCAGGCGCGGTAGTGGGCTGGCCAGGGCTTCCTTGAGTTGCAGCTTCAGGCGCTGATTCTCCTGGCGCAACCGGCTCAGCTGGGCGCTTTCGCGTTCACCATCGGTGGTTTGCAATTGTTTGCTCAGTGTTTCTCGTTGCTGCTCGCTTTCTTTCAAGCGCTGCTGCAACTCGGTGATCTGGCTACCGGCGCTCAAGGACAGCGGCGTCGAATTACCGCCATTGGCGCTTTCTTCACCATGGGCGGGCGCCATGATCGACAACGTCACCAACATCAGACACAACGGACCTTTGCGCATCGCAACTCCTGATTCCAATACGAGTATTGGGCAGGTTGTCGGCCGGTAAACGAGAATAATGAGCGATTGAACGTGCGATGAATCGATGAGATTCACCGCACGCGAGAACTTTACGGCAGGACTTGCTTGAACGGCTTGACCAGAACATTGGCGTAGACGCCTGCGGCAACGTACGGATCGGCGTCGGCCCAGGCCTTGGCGGCGCTCAGGGACTCGAATTCGGCGACGATCAGGCTGCCAGTAAAACCGGCTGCGCCCGGATCATTGCTGTCGACCGCCGGGTGTGGACCGGCCAATACGATACGACCTTCGCCCTTGAGCACTTGCAGACGCTCAAGGTGCGCAGGCCGTGCGGCGAGTCGGGCTTCCAGGGAGTTGGCGACGTCTGTGGCAATGATTGCGTAAAGCATGTCAGTCCTCGGTTTTTGGCGTTGTGGTGTCGGCGTCGTGCAGGTGGCGGGACAGGTAGATGCCCTGGCCGACCAGGAACAGCAAAGTCATGCCCAGGCTGCCGAAGACCTTGAAGTCTACCCAGTAGCTCTGGAAGGTGAACGCGACGAACAGGTTGGCGGCACCGCAAAACAGGAAAAAACCGATCCAGGCGATGTTCAGACGGGTCCAGACCGGCTCCGGCAGAGTCAGCGCGTGGCCCATGATGCGTTTGATCAGCAGTTGGTCACCGACGAAATGGCTGCCGATGAACGCGAGGGCGAACAGCCAGTTGACCACCGGGGCTTTCCATTTCAGGAAGGTTTCGCTGTGGAACGCCAGGGTCAGACTGCCGAAGACCAGGCAGGCAATGAGGGTCAGCCACTGGCTCTTCTCCAGCTTGCGCTGCTTGATATACAGCGTGCCGTAGACCACCAGGGAGCTGATGATCAGCATCGCGGTGGCGCTGTAAATACCACCGACAGACAGTTGATGACCGCCAATGTCGACGACCCGCGGGTCGATTTTGAAGACGATGAAAAACAGCAGAAGCGGGATGAAGTCGATGAATTGTTTCACAGTGGCAGCCAGAAGCAGGATGTGGCGGCATAATAACAAACATATTGACGCGCGATAGCGTCAGCTGATTTGAGGTTACATAGTCCTGTGAATGTTGATTTGCACTGCCATAGCACGGCCTCCGATGGCGCCCTGGCGCCTGCGGCACTGGTTGCGCGTGCGTTCGAGAAAGGCGTGCGAGTCCTGGCCTTGACTGATCACGACACCCTTGAAGGCCTCGACGAGGCCCGTAGCGCCGCGACGGCGCTGGGGATGCAACTGGTCAACGGCGTCGAATTGTCCTGCACCTGGGGCGGGGCGACCATTCATGTGCTGGGCTACGGTTTCGACGTCAATGCCGCGCCATTGGTCGAGGCCATCGCCAAATTGCACGATGGCCGCTGGCTACGGTCCGAAGAAATAAGCCGCAAGTTGGCGTTGAAAGGCATGCCGGGGGCGCTTGACGGCGCCCGCGCCATTCAGCAGGAACTGGGCGACAGCGGCAACGCGCCGGCCCGTCCGCACTTCGCCGACTGGATGGTGCGTGAAGGTTTCGTCAAGGATCGCGCCGAAGCGTTCCGCAAATGGCTGGGCGCCGGCAAGCTGGGAGACGTCAAGCTGCACTGGCCGACCCTCGAAGACACCGTCGAGACCCTGCGCGCCGCGGGTGCCTGGGTCAGCCTGGCGCACCCTTGGCACTACGATTTCACTCGTAGCAAGCGTCGCCGCCTGATTTCTGACTATATTCAAGCCGGGGGCCACGCGATTGAAGTGGTCAATGGCCATCAGCCCGCCGAGCAAGTGGGCAGCCTGGCGATTCTTGCCCGTGAGTTTGGTCTGCTGGTCAGCGCCGGCAGTGATTTTCATGGCCCTGGAGGCTGGTCCGAGATCGGTGAATACCGCCCGCTCCCGGAGGATCTGCCACCACTGTGGTGTCGATTCAAACATGACCCAATTATTGCCGCCGTCTGAACAGGTAGAGAATGTGAGTCAATTTTTCCAGATTCATCCGGAAAACCCGCAAGCGCGCCTGATCAAACAGGCTGTCGAGATCATCCGCAACGGCGGGGTGGTGATTTATCCCACAGACTCTTCCTACGCCATTGGTTGCCAGATCGGTGACAAGACCGCCGTGGAGCGTGTGCGTCGGTTGCGTCAGCTGGATGAGAAGCACAACTTCGCACTGATCTGCAGCGACCTGTCGCAGCTGGGGCTGTTCGCCAAGATCGACACCGGTACTTTCCGTCTGCTCAAGGCCCACTTGCCGGGGCCTTACACCTTCATCCTCAACGCCACCCGCGAAGTTCCGCGGCTGTTGCTGCACCCGAAAAAACGCACAATCGGCCTGCGCGTACCAAGCCACCCGATTGCGTTGGCGCTGCTGGAAGAGCTCGGCGAACCGCTGATGAGTGTGACCCTGATCATGCCCGGCGACACCGACCCGCTGACCGATCCCTACGAAATGCGCCAGTTGCTGGAGCATCAGGTGGACCTGATCATCGACGGCGGTTTCGGCGGAATCAAGGCGTCCACCGTGATCAACCTCGCTGACGGCGAGCCGGAAGTCATCCGCGTCGGTTGCGGCGACCCTACGCCATTCATGGCCGAGGCGTAGATGTCTGCAGTAGAACCAGAACCCGTCGACAGCCAGGCCGGCGCCCAGCAAGAACTGCCCTTCGCCATGGTCTATGGCCAGGCGGTCATGGAAATGCCGCTGGACCTGTATATCCCGCCGGATGCGCTCGAAGTCTTTCTGGAAGCCTTCGAAGGCCCGCTCGACCTGCTCCTGTACCTGATCCGCAAACAGAACATCAACATCCTCGACATCCCGGTGGCGGAAATCACCCGCCAGTACATGGGCTATGTCGAGTTGATGCAGTCGGTGCGCCTGGAACTGGCCGCCGAGTACCTGGTGATGGCCGCGATGCTCGCCGAGATCAAGTCGCGGATGTTGCTGCCGCGGGCCGAAACCATTGAAGACGAGGAAGACGACCCTCGCGCCGAACTGATCCGCCGCTTGCAGGAATACGAACGCTTCAAGGCCGCCGCCGAAGGCATCGATGGGCTGAGCCGCGTCGGCCGCGATGTCGTGGTGCCCAAGCTCGACGCGCCGGAGGCCCGGGCGCGCAAGCTGCTGCCGGACGTGAGTCTGGAAGAGTTGCTGATGTCCATGGCCGAGGTCTTGCGCCGGGGCGACATGTTCGAAAGCCACCAGGTCAGCCGCGAGGCACTCTCCACCCGCGAACGCATGAGCGATGTGCTGGAGCGGCTCAAGGGCGGCGGTTTCGTGCCCTTTGTCGAGCTGTTCACCGCTGAAGAAGGGCGCTTGGGGGTGGTGGTGACCTTTATGGCGATCCTCGAACTGGTCAAGGAATCCTTGGTCGAGCTGGTGCAGAATGAGCCGTTCGCGGCGATACATGTGCGAGCCCGAGCCGAATAACGAGTTGAATCATGAACCTGACTGAACCCCGCGAGCTGGCGCCACTGCTTGAAGCCTTTCTGTTGGCCTCGGGAAAACCGCAATCGCTTGAGCGCCTGTTCGAACTCTTCGAAGAAGGCGAGCGGCCTGAACCAGCGGTTTTCAAGAAAGCGCTGACGATTCTGGGCAAATCCTGCGACGGCCGAGCCTTCGAACTGAAGGAAGTCGCCTCCGGGTATCGCCTGCAGATCCGCGAAAAGTTTGCGCCGTGGGTCGGGCGCCTGTGGGAAGAACGGCCACAGCGTTACTCGCGCGCCATGCTCGAAACCATGGCCCTGATTGCCTATCGCCAACCGATCACCCGGGGCGAGATCGAAGACGTGCGCGGCGTGGCGGTCAACAGCCACATCGTCAAAACCCTGCTGGAGCGTGAGTGGATCCGCATCGTCGGTTACCGCGACGTGCCCGGCAAACCGGCGATGTTTGCCACCACCAAAGCGTTTCTCGATCACTTCAACCTGAAGAACCTCGACGACCTGCCGCCGCTGGCGGAGCTGCGCGAGCTGGAGCCCGAACCGATGCTCGAGTTCGACGACGCACCGGTGCCGGCCGGGTTGCAAGAATTGGCGGATGCCAGCGCCGAGCCGGAAGAGCCCAAGGAAGAAACCAGCTTCCACACGCTGTTGCTGGAGCTGGACACCATGGAGGAGGGGCTCAAGACCGATTTCGACGATTTGTTGCGCGATGGCGAGTTGAGCGAGACTGAAGAGGTATCGGAGCAGCCGGAGCCGGAGCCGGAAGTCGAGGTAGAGCTTCAGGTTGAGGCCGAAGTTGCTGACGAAGAAGAGCAGGAACCAGAGCCTGAGGATGACATTCTTGGCGTTGCCGAGGCTCGCGAGAAACTGCTGGCCGCGGTTGCCGCGCTTGAACAACCCAAGCCCGAACCTGAACTCAGCGATGAAGAAGCCGAAGCCCGGGCCCTGGCCGAAGCGATCGAGGCCGAACGCCGCCAGTTCGAGGATTGAAGCCGTCAAAAGATCGCAGCCTGCGGCAGCTCCTTGTATGTTGCGCTAACACCATTTTGGCGAACATCGATCCTGTAGGAGCTGTCGAGTGAAACGAGGCTGCGATCTTTTGATCTTGTTCCTCCATCCACCACCGGCTGGCGGAAAAGCAAATAACTGACGGTCGATCAGCTAGTCTCTGATGCGCGAACGCTTCCATGAGCGTATGATTCGCGACCCTTTGACGATCCCTTCGTCAAACGACCAGATTTCACATCTTCAGGCCAAGGCCTGAACTTGATCACACCGGGAGGTGCCCAGATGAGTATCAACGACCAGAAAGATGACCAGGAAATCGGCCCAGCAGGCGAAAAACTGCAGAAAGTCCTCGCCCGTATCGGCGTCGGCTCGCGCCGTGACGTAGAAGCCTGGATCAGCCATGGCCGCATCAAGGTCAATGGCAAAGACGCCACCCTTGGCCTGCGCGTCGACCTGCATGACGCCATTACCATCGATGGCAAGGTGATCAAGCGCGAAGAAGCTGCCGAGTCGGTACGCCGCGTGATCATGTACAACAAACCCGACGGTGAAATCTGCACCCGTGACGACCCGGAAGGCCGTCCGACCGTGTTCGACAAGATGCCGCGCCCGAAAGAAGGTCGCTGGATCAACATCGGTCGCCTGGACATCAACACCACAGGTCTGCTGATGTTCACCACCGACGGTGAGCTGGCCAACCGCCTGATGCACCCGTCCTACGAAATGGACCGTGAATACGCGGTCCGTGTACGTGGTGAAGTCGACGACGAGATGATCGAGCGTCTGAAGGCAGGCGTGGTGCTCGAAGACGGCCCGGCCAAATTCACCGACATCAAGCAGGCACCAGGTGGCGAAGGTTTCAACCACTGGTACCACTGCGTGGTGATGGAAGGTCGTAACCGCGAAGTTCGTCGTCTGTGGGAATCCCAGGGTCTGGTGGTCAGCCGTCTGAAGCGCGTACGTTTCGGTCCGGTGTTCCTCAACTCCGACTTGCCGATGGGTCGCTGGCGCGAAATGAGCCAGCAGGAAGTCGACATTCTGAGTGCTGAAGTCGGCCTGACGCCGGTGGCGATGCCGCAAATGAACGCCAAGAGCAAAGACAAGCTCGAGCGTATGCAGCGCAAATCGTCCCGCCCGGTGGGCAAGACTGAACGCGTACGGACCTTGCGTCCAGCCGCTGGCGCTCCAGCTGCCGGCCCGCGTCCATCTCGCGAGCCGCAGATCGAAGGCGAGCGCCCGGCCCGCAAGCCAGCGCCGCGTCAGGACGGCGAGCGCGGTCCACGCACGCCACGTCCGGCCAACGGTCGTACTGAGCGCGGCGAAGGCCGTGGCGCTCCGTCCGGTGGTCGTAGCGATCGCGGTGCGCCTGCCGGCCGTGGTACGCCGGTGGCAGACCGCCCGGCCGACACCAAGCGCCCGGCCAAGCCGGCGCCGAAGAAACGCCCAGGCATCGTGCTGGTCGACAAGGACGCACCATCGGGCAAGCGCCGCGGCGCACCCGCCGGTTCGGGCCAGCGTCCGGGCTTCGGTCGTCGCAAGCCTGAGTAATCGGTAAGCGCAGCATAAAAAACGCCATCCCTCGGGATGGCGTTTTTTTGTGTCTGGCAGAACCGGTTTTCAGTATGCAGGTGGCGTTGTGGCGAGGGAGCTTGCTCCCGCTGGGGCGCGAAGCGGCCGGCGGGAGCAAGCTCCCTCGCCACAGGGGCCGGTGTTGTTCAGAAGACAAACCGCCCATCAAACACCGGCTCATCATCCAGCGCCAACACGCCGCCAGAGAAGATCAGGTCCAGATGATGGCTGCCCTTGGCACCTCCGCCCAACCCCAAGTGCAAACCGCAATGGCGCTCTTCGAAACCGGCATTGCGCGCATACAACTCTTTCACGCCTTCGTTGGTACCGATCCCCAACTCCTCGATGCGTCGATTGGACGGATTGGCGTCCAGGTATTTGTTGAAGTCATGTTCCAGTCCCGGCACATCGGTGGCGATTTTGCTGATGGTCGAGTTCTCGATCCACAACTCCAGCGGTGATTCGAGTACGCCGTACTTGCGGGCAAACGGAATCGTGCTGAGGAACGTTCCCATAAACTTCACCCGGCCATTAATCGCCTCGCTATGGGTGGCAATCTCGCCGGGCGCCAGATCGAAGTTGCCGACACCATTGATGTCGGTCCACTTCTTGATACTGCTCAACGGAGTTTCGAACCACGAGCCGTGATCATCTTTGAAACTTAAAGTGGTGGCGTGGGACATGCGCTGGATCAAGTGGCTGTTCAACCCGGCAATCCGCTGCGGGGTGACACTGAACGTGTCGTAGAAGTAATCGCCGTAATCCTTGAACAGCAGCGACTTCTTCCAGTTTTCCGCCATCACGCCTTGCAGCGCGCGGACAAAGTCCGGGCCGTCGGGACGCGGGTTGGGCAGGGTGGAAGAGTCGTAGAAGAAAATGTACAGATCGCTGTCGGCAATCGCCTGGGCCAGCAATTCGGTGGGTTCGAGGTCCAGACGCACTGCGCTGAAGCTGAACCTTGGGCTGTTGCCGGCCTGTTCGGCGATGGCGCCGGTCAGTACCTCGTAATCAGCGGTATGGCCGAGCAAGACCTTCGCCGGGTTGATGCCGGCAACGGCTGGGTGATGTTCGAGGTAGTAAAGGAAATGCGAGATGGCACGCTGCTTATCCATGGAGTCCTCCCTGACAAACCTGGTAAGTGGCGGGCACGACCGGCCGGATCATGCCCGCCGGGATGTCTTACAGAGGCCACATCGCCGTGCCGAACGGAACAACCGCGTCGGCTTGCATCATTTCAACGGCGGCTTCATGGGTCGGTGCTTCAAACCAATCGTCCAGTTGCAGTTCAGTATCCAAGTCTTTGTCCAGTGCTTGCATGGTGAATCTCCTGAATGACTTTTTCGGTAAGAACAGCGGCGCGTTTTTCATTCATTGAAGAGCGCGTCAACTTGCCGGTCGATGCGGCTCGGCAAGTCGTTGAAAACCTAGTTCACAGGTTTTTGAATTGCAAAAAAATAATTAAACAATTTTCATTTGAACTAATTATTCCATTTTTCAAAAAGTAAATTTCCTAATAAAAAACAGAAAACTAAGTCGGAAAACTCCTTAGGAAGCTTCCTATCGTCAATTTACAGTCGACGGCTCTCTGGATCTGATTTGGAAAGCATGCGTTACGCGCTGTAAATAAATCCTTACGAAAAGCGCGCTCAAACCCCATGGAATGCCGCTGTGGAAAGGGCTGTAAGGAAAACCTGCCGTCCGCCGCCGCGATGGTGCTGTTCAAGGGCTCTGGCGCGCTTGTCTCGGCCTCGATTGAAAGGTGAGATGCGCCCCATGCCTGTCGTGCAGGTGCATAACAAGAAGGAGGCGCAATGAACGCCGTGACTCATCTCCATCTCTCTCCGTGGGGCGATTTTTCCGCTGCCCCCGTCGAAGACCTGCAAAGGTCTAACTCAATTTTTGCAGCCGCCCGAGACCTTCGAGGCGGACACAGGCAATCCCGGCAACCGACGCGCTGATCCAGCGGTGTCTGGCAGCAGGGGGTTACAGGTGTACAATGCGCCGCGTTTTAACTGTGACCCTCTGCGCAACAGCGCAAACCTCAAGGCTATCCGCCTTGTTCACTCCGCCGCGTCACGAGCGTGTCGGGTTCGATTTCGTCACAGATAAAAACAAACAGGTGACGCATGACTGTCGTAAAAACGCTGAACTCCTGGTGCCTGCGCTGGGGTTTGATCGGCGCTGCTTGAAATCGCAACCGAGCAGCTACGTCTACTGAACATCATCAAACCTTGCGTGAGACCCTTTTCATGAGTGGACAAAACTCGCATTCAGGTGAGCTTAAACGCGGCCTGAAAAATCGCCATATTCAACTGATCGCCCTCGGTGGCGCGATCGGTACCGGGCTGTTCCTCGGCTCAGCCGGCGTGCTCAAATCCGCCGGCCCGTCGATGATTCTCGGCTACGCCATTTGCGGCTTCATCGCCTTCATGATCATGCGCCAACTGGGCGAAATGATCGTCGAAGAGCCGGTGGCCGGTTCCTTCAGCCACTTCGCGCACAAATACTGGGGCGGTTTTGCCGGTTTCCTGTCGGGCTGGAACTGCTGGATTCTGTACATCCTGGTGGGCATGTCGGAGCTGACCGCGGTCGGCAAATACATCCACTACTGGGCGCCGGATATCCCGACCTGGGTTTCCGCCGCCGCGTTCTTCGTGCTGATCAATGCGATCAACCTGGCCAACGTCAAAGTCTTCGGTGAGGCCGAGTTCTGGTTCGCGATCATCAAGGTCGTGGCGATCGTTGGCATGATTGCCCTGGGCAGCTATCTGCTGGTCAGCGGCCACGGCGGCCCGCAAGCCTCGGTAACCAACCTGTGGTCCCACGGCGGTTTCTTCCCGAACGGTGTCAGCGGTCTGGTGATGGCCATGGCGATCATCATGTTTTCCTTCGGTGGCCTGGAAATGCTCGGTTTCACCGCCGCTGAAGCCGACAAACCGAAAACCGTGATCCCGAAAGCCATCAACCAGGTGATCTACCGGATCCTGATTTTCTACATCGGTGCGCTGGTGGTCCTGTTGTCGCTGACCCCTTGGGACAGCCTGCTGACGACACTGAATGCGTCTGGCGATGCCTATAGCGGCAGCCCGTTCGTGCAGGTGTTCTCGATGCTCGGCAGCAACACCGCCGCGCACATCCTCAACTTCGTGGTCCTGACCGCGGCGCTGTCGGTGTACAACAGCGGTACTTACTGCAACAGCCGCATGCTGCTGGGCATGGCCGAGCAGGGCGATGCGCCGAAAGCCTTGTCGAAGATCGACAAGCGTGGCGTGCCGGTACGTTCGATCCTGGCGTCGGCCGCTGTGACATTGATCGCGGTATTGCTGAACTACCTGATCCCGCAAAACGCGCTGGAACTGTTGATGTCGCTGGTGGTTGCGACCCTGGTGATCAACTGGGCGATGATCAGCTTCTCGCACTTCAAGTTCCGCCAGCACATGAACAAGACCCGGCAGACGCCGCTGTTCAAGGCCCTGTGGTACCCGTACGGCAACTACATCTGCCTGGCGTTCGTGGTGTTCATCCTCGGCGTGATGCTGCTGATCCCGGGCATCCAGGTCTCGGTGTATGCGATTCCGGTGTGGGTCGCGTTCATGTGGATCTGCTACGGCATCAAGAACAAGCGCAGCGCCCAGCAGGCGTTGCAGGTTGCGGTGAAATAACGCAACGCGCAGAAACGATAAACCCGGCCAAAGTGCCGGGTTTTTTGTGGAGGATGCGAAAGCCGGGGTATTCTGGCGGTCCTGATATCGGACTTTTTTCCATGCTGGTGATTTCCAACAACGTGCATCTGCCGGATGCCGAGATCGAGTTGACGGCCATTCGCGCCCAGGGCGCCGGTGGGCAGAACGTCAACAAGGTCTCCAGTGCGGTGCACCTGCGCTTCGACATTCAGGCCTCGTCCCTGCCCGAGTTTTACAAGGAACGGCTGCTGGCGTTGCGCGACAGTCGCATCACCAGCGAAGGGGTGTTGATCATCAAGGCCCAGCAATACCGCACGCAGGAGCAGAACCGTGCCGATGCGCTGGAGCGTCTGACCGAGTTGATCCTCAGCGCTACCAAAGTGGAAAAGAAACGCCGTCCGACCAAGCCGACTCTGGGCTCGAAAAAGCGTCGGCTCGAATCCAAGACCAAGCGCGGCAGCATCAAGGCCGGGCGGGGCAAGGTGGATTTTTAGCGCGCTTCACGCTCTTCCCGATACTTGGGTGCCTGTCGGTACAAGTAAACGCTCAACATCAATCCGCTCAAGGCGGCGAGGGCGGCGAACAGGAAGATCGAGGCAAACCCGAATCCTGCAGCAATCGCACCCGCCAGCGGTCCGGTAATCCCCAGTGACAAATCGATAAACAGCGAATAGGCCCCAACTGCTGCGCCACGGCTGGAGGCCGGCACCAGGTTGACCGCTTCCACGCCCAGGGCCGGGAACACCAGCGAAAAACCGAAACCACTCAGCGCCGCACCAGCCAGTGCCCAATGGGCATCCGGCGCCAGCCACAGTAGCAACAGCCCGAGGGTTTCCACCGAGAGGCAGGCAATCGCCACGCGAAAGCCGCCGAGGCGGTTGATCAGGTTGCCGAACAGCAACCGTGCGCCAATGAAACTGGCGCCGAACAAACTCAAGGACAGCACCGCGTTGGACCAATGCTGAGTGGCGTAATACAGGGTGATGAAGGTCGCGATGGTGCCAAAACCGATGGAGCCCAGTGCCAGGCCGCAGCCATGAGGGAACACCCGTCCCAGCACATGCATGAACGGCAAACGTTCACCGGCGACAATCGGCGCCGCGGTTTTCGGCCAGGCCAGCGCCACGCCCAACACGGCCAGCAGCACGATGCTCACGCCCATGCTCCACAAACCCAATTGACTCACCAGCAGCACCCCCAGTGGTGCGCCGACCGCCAACGCGCCGTAACTGGCGATGCCGTTCCAGGAGATGACCTTGGCGGTGTTCGCCGCGCCGACCCGGCCGATGCCCCAGCCGATCGACCCGGAGCCGACCAGGCTTTCCGCGCTGCCGAGTATCAGGCGGCCAATCAACAGGCTGATCAAACTCAGCATCGGCAGGCTTTGTGTCCAGGCTGAAATCAGCATGAACACGCCGCTCAAACCACAGCCGGCGAGGCCATACATCACCGCCAGTTTGCTGCCCTTGTTATCGATGATGCGCCCTGCGTAAGGGCGGCTGAGAAGGGTGGCCAGGTATTGCACGCTGATCACCAGCCCCGCGATCACCGCGCCGAAGCCGAGGTCGCTGTGGACGTAGCCCGGCAATACGGCCAGGGGAATACCGATATTGAGGTAACCGATGAAAGTGAACAGGACGATGGAAACGACTTGCAGCGTGACCGCCAGGGGGCGCTGGGTTTCAGACATGGGTAAAAGGTCCACGGGGCAGCAGGATAGATAGGCTGCTTATGATAGCGGCGTGGACGGTCGCAGGGCGTGAAAAAGTAAAACTAATTGCCGAACGGGATGAATCAGGATTTTGCGGGGGCGACCAGTTGCGTCGTGACCAGGGCGGCCAGGGCATTTTCTTCGCTGCCGAAGCGAGCCAGCAGGGCGGCTTGTTTCTCGGGGGAAAGGCGATTCCAGATGTCGATCATCTTCTCGGCGGTGCCGATCAGGACGCTGGCCTGGGTTTCAGTGAAATCATCGCTCATGGTGCGGGCTCGCGGTTCAGGCAGTGTGGAAAGCGCATGTTAGCGCTTTCCACACGGTCTGGCATTGCAGGTGTATCAGTCTTCTCTGTCGGCCTGGCGGCGTTCAGGTGCTTCTTTCGGCTCGGGCTGTTGGGCGCCGGCTTGTTGCGTGGTTGTCTGCTCAGTTTCGTGCAGGCTTGGGAAGGGGAGATTAGGGATCTCGTGCATGTTTCGCGCTCCTCGCTAAGTCTGTTGATAGATCTGGTAGATCCGCGCTTTTAAAAAAGCCTGGGCAGGATACAGCAGGAAAAATGACAAATAGACTTTATATCCAATTGTTACGACGGATGGGATTGTCTAGACAGGTCAGCAGGAGGCGAAGACCCACTGTGGCGAGGGAGCTTGCTCCCGCTGGGGCGCTGAGCGGCCCCAATGCAGGCAATGGGTTCTTTGCGTTAGAACTCGGTTGCAGTTTTTTGCGACCGCTACGCGCTCGAGCGGGAGCAAGCTCCCTCGCCACAGGGAGCTCGCCATTGCATCGGGTTACTTGCAGACGTCAGCGATGGCCTCGGCCAGCAGGTCCAGGCGTGTCGCATCGATCCCCGCCACGTTCGCCCGGCCCGAGCTGACCATGTACACACTGTGATGTTCGCGCAGTTGCTTGACCTGCTCCGGCGACAAACCGGTGTAGGAAAACATCCCGCGTTGCACACCAATGTGCGCAAACCGCTCGCGCAAGCCGTGGGGTTCGAGCGCTTCGACCAGACCGTTGCGCAGCTGGGCGATGCGCAAACGCATGGCTTCCACTTCGTCGGCCCAGCGGCTTTTCAGCTCTGGATCGCCAAGGATGGTCGCGACTACGGCGGCGCCGTGATCCGGCGGTGTCGACCACAGGTTGCGGGCGATGTTGGCCAGTTGGCTGCGGATGTCCACCAGCTTGTCGGCGGTTTGCGCGCAGACAATCAGCGCACCGGTGCGGTCGCGGTACAGGCCGAAGTTCTTCGAGCAGGAACTGGTGATCAACACTTCCGGCAACTCGGCGGCGAACAGCCGGGTCGACCAGGCATCGTGCTCCAGGCCATCGCCGAAGCCCTGATAGGCGAAGTCGATCAGCGGCAGCAAGTCGCGACTGCGCACCACGTCCAGCACCCGGCGCCAATCGTCATGGGACAGGTCGAAACCGGTCGGGTTGTGGCAGCAGGCGTGCAGCAGCACCACATCGCCCTTCGGTGCTTGATTGAGCACTTCGAGCATCGCTTCGACATCGAGACGGTTATCGCTGCCCACGTACGGGTAGTGACTGACCTTGACCCCGGCCGTCGCAAAAATCGTTTCGTGGATCGGCCAGGTCGGGCTGCTCAGCCACACGCCACGGCCCGGCAGGCACTGGGCGATGAAGTCGGCGCTCAAGCGCAGCGCACCGGTGCCGCCCGGCGTTTGCGTGGCGCCGGCCCGTTGCTCGGCGATCAGCGCCGAATCAGCACCCAGCACAAGCTCGTTGATGACTTTGCCGAACGCTGCATCGCCGTGGCCGCCGATGTAAGTCTTGGTGGCCTGGCGATCCACCAGGCGCTGCTCGGCAAGCTTCACCGCTTCCAGGATTGGCGTCAGGCCCTGGGCATCTTTGTAGACACCCACGCCAAGGTCGAACTTGCGCGGGTTAGGGTCCTGCGCATAGGCCTCCATCAGGCCGAGAATCGGGTCGCCGGGTACTCGGCCGATGGCGTCGAAATGCATTATTTGCGGCCCTCGGCGTCTTTGGCCACTTCGTCAGTGCGCGCGGCCATGATGAAGTCGTTGCGGTGCAGGCCCTTGATGGAGTGGCTCCACCAGGTCACGGTGACTTTGCCCCACTCGGTCAGCAGGCCCGGGTGGTGACCTTCGGCCTCGGAGATTTCGCCAACGGCGTTGGTGAACGCCAGCGCGTGCTTGAAGTTCTTGAACAGGAAAACTTTTTCCAACTGCATCACACCGTCGCGCACTTCGATGTTCCAGTCAGGGATCTGCTTGATCAGGATCGGCAGTTCTTCGTCGCTGACCTGAGGGGCGTCGGCGCGGCAGGCTTCGCAATGGGCTTGGTTCAATGTGGACATGATGTGTTCCTGAAATCGAGTGTTTTGAAAAACGGTCGTCAGTGGGACCACGCTAAAGCAAAGCGGCGATCCGTAACAGACTCACTTGATGCCAAAAGTCGCGGGTCACGCAGCTTTTGGCGGAAATTTCGGTGCGTGCAACCCAAGCTGCATGCCTTGTTTGACCATGCCCATGATGTCTTCGTGGGCCAGATCGAACAGGCGCTTGAGGTTCGGCAGGACAAAGTACAGCGGCTGCAGAATGTCGATGCGGTACGGCGTACGCATGCATTCCAGTGGGTCGAAGGCCTGATGCTCAGGTGCGTCCGACAGGGCGTAAACAGTTTCTTTCGGCGAGGACAGAATGCCGCCGCCATAGATGCGCAGGCCTTGCGGTGTGTCGACCAGGCCGAACTCAATGGTCATCCAGTACAGACGCGCCAGGTACACGCGCTCTTCCTTGGAAGCCTGTAGGCCGAGTTTGCCGTAGGTGTGGGTGAATTCGGCGAACCAGGGGTTGGTCAGCAACGGGCAGTGGCCGAAGATCTCGTGGAAAATGTCCGGCTCTTGCAGGTAATCCAGCTCTTCGCGGGTACGAATAAAGGTCGCCACCGGAAACTGCTTGTTCGCCAGCAATTCGAAAAAGGTCTGGAAGGGAATCAGCGCGGGCACCCGGGCAACTTGCCAGCCGGTGGTTTCACCGAGGACTTTGTTGATTTCACCGAGTTGCGGAATGCGGTCGTGGGGCAGACCGAGTTTTTCAATACCGTCCAGGTATTCCTGGCATGCACGACCCTCGACCACTTTCAGTTGGCGAGTGATCAGCGTATTCCACACCGCGTGTTCTTCAGCGGGGTAGTCGATAAAACCTTGCGCATCGGGCTCGCGAGCCACGTATTGCGTCTGCTTCATACTGCTCTCCTGCTAGGGGATACGTTCTTGTTTTATGTCCTGCTCTGGAATTAGAGATACGCCAAGGTGTGCGACTTTGCAGCAGGTGATCCGCGCGCCATGTAGGAAAAATCCATGCTTTTCGTAAAGTATTCGTTACGGTTTTGCTGCTGTGGCGTAAGTATTGATATTTCCGTGTTTGAAATGGATCACGGGTGTCACATAATCTTGACGACTAACTTGGCGTTCGCGCAGAAATTTCCTTGCGTCGGGCCTCGATCACCCCTGTTACGGGCCTTTATATGCGTATCAAAGTTCACTGCCAGAACCGCATCGGTATCCTGCGCGACATTCTCAACCTGTTGGTCGAGTACGGGATCAACGTCGCCCGCGGCGAGGTGGGTGGTGAGCATGGCAATGCGATCTATCTGCACTGTCCGAACCTGATCAACATTCAGTTCCAGGCGTTGCGGCCCAAGTTCGAGGCGATTGGCGGGGTATTCGGCGTCAAGCGTGTAGGGCTGATGCCCAGCGAGCGTCGGCACATGGAGCTCAATGCCTTGCTCGGTGCCCTGGAGTTTCCGGTGCTGTCGATCGACATGGGCGGCTCCATCGTCGCGGCCAACCGTGCGGCGGCGCAGTTGCTCGGGGTGCGGGTAGATGAGGTGCCGGGGATTCCGTTGTCGCGGTATGCCGAAGACTTCGACTTGCCGGAACTGGTGCGCGCCAACAAGTCGCGGATCAACGGCTTGCGGGTGAAGGTCAAGGGTGACGTGTTTCTCGCCGACATCGCGCCGCTGCAATCGGAGCATGACGAAAGCGAGGCCATGGCCGGTGCGGTGTTGACGCTGCACCGGGCGGACCGGGTGGGCGAGCGCATCTATAACGTGCGCAAACAGGAGTTGCGCGGCTTCGACAGCATTTTCCAAAGTTCGAAAGTGATGGCGGCGGTGGTTCGCGAAGCGCGGCGCATGGCACCACTGGATGCGCCGCTATTGATCGAAGGCGAAACCGGCACCGGCAAAGAGTTGTTGGCGCGGGCTTGTCACCTGGCGAGCCCGCGTGGGCAATCACCGCTGATGGCGCTCAACTGCGCCGGCCTGCCTGAGTCCATGGCCGAGACTGAATTGTTCGGCTACGGCCCCGGCGCCTTCGAAGGGGCGCGGGCCGAAGGCAAGCTCGGGCTCCTGGAGCTGACGGCGGGCGGTACGTTGTTTCTCGATGGCGTCGGCGAAATGAGCCCGCGCTTGCAGGTGAAATTGCTGCGCTTTCTGCAGGACGGTTGCTTCCGTCGTGTTGGCAGCGATGAAGAGGTCTATCTGGATGTGCGGGTGATCTGCGCGACTCAGGTGGACTTGTCCGAGCTGTGTGCTCGCGGTGAGTTTCGCCAGGACTTGTACCACCGCTTGAACGTGCTCTCGCTGCACATCCCGCCGCTGCGCGAATGCCTCGATGGACTGGCGCCGCTGGTGGAACACTTCCTCGATCAGGCCAGTCGACAGATCGGTTGCCCACTGCCGAAACTGGCGCCGGCGGCGATGGAACGGCTCAGTCACTATCACTGGCCGGGTAACGTGCGGCAGTTGGAAAACGTGCTGTTTCAGGCGGTTTCCCTGTGCGAGGGCGGCACCGTCAAAGCCGAGCACATTCGTCTGCCGGACTACGGCGTGCGTCAGCCGCTTGGCGATTTCTCCCTCGAGGGTGGGCTGGACGAGATTGTCGGGCGCTTCGAGAAAGCCGTGTTGGAGCGCTTGTATTCCGAGTATCCGAGCAGTCGGCAACTGGGCAAGCGACTGGGGGTTTCCCATACCACCATTGCCAATAAGTTGCGCGAGTATGAGGTCGGCAAGGAGCCGGGTGTTTAAACCTGTGGCGAGGGGGCAAGCCCCCTCGCCACAGAGTTCTGTGTTGACTGCAAAGGTCGATGCTTGCCGTAAGCGGCATGACACCGCCGGTTTTTCGTCTTCGATTCATTCCCCCAATCCTCTCTAAACCCCTCAAGTCCTTTGTTTGCCGGGCCCGGCGCCGCCAGAAAAAAGTTGGTCTGCAAATTGCTTATGGCTCAGCAGTACAGCGGTGGGCGGCAAACGTCCGGCATGCAGAGGAAAGAGTGTGGACAAGTACCTTTATGTGGCAATGACCGGCGCCAGCCAGAATGCACTGGCGCAGAAGGCTCATGCCAACAACCTGGCGAACATCTCTACCAATGGTTTTCAGAAGGACCTGGAGCAGGCCCGTTCGATGCCGGTGTTTGGTGACAGCTTTCCGGCGCGTGCGTTTGCCATGAGCGAACGTCCGGCCACCGACTTCTCCCCGGGCGCCCTGGTGGAAACCGGTCGCGACCTCGATGTCGCGGTGCAAGGCAACGGCTGGATCGCCGTGCAAAACCCCGATGGCGGTGAAAGCTACGTGCGCACCGGTAGCCTGAACGTTGACGCGCTGGGCGTACTGCGCGCCGGCAACGGCATGCCGGTGATGGGCAATGGCGGGCCGATTGCCGTGCCGCCCGAGCAGCAGATCGAAGTTGGCGAAGACGGCACCGTCAGCATCCGTGCGATGGGCGAGGGCCCGCGGGTGATGGCCGAAGTCGACCGCATCAAGCTGGTCAACCCGGACTTCAAGAACATGACCAAAGGCCTGGATGGTTCGATCCACACCAAGGACGGCAAGCCGGCGCAAGCCGATGCCGGCGTCAAACTGGTGTCTGGGTTTCTCGAGTCGAGCAACGTCAATGCCGTGGAAGAAATGACTTCGGTACTGGCGCTGGCCAAGCAGTTCGAGCTGCACATCAAGATGATGAACACCGCCAAAGACGATGACCAGGCCATGGCTCGGGTCTTGCAGATCAGCTAATTATCAGAACGTCGCGCCGTAAAACAGGCGCACGAGGAGAAACGAATGCTTCCGGCTCTATGGGTTGCCAAAACAGGTCTGTCCGCCCAGGACACCAACCTCACCACCATTTCCAACAACCTGGCGAACGTATCGACCACGGGTTTCAAACGTGACCGCGCCGAGTTCCAGGACTTGCTGTATCAGATCAAACGCCAGCCAGGCGCCCAGTCGACCCAGGACAGCGAACTGCCGTCGGGTCTGCAAGTGGGTACCGGTGTGCGCATCGTCGGCACCCAGAAAAACTTCACCGCCGGCAGCCTGCAAACCACCGAGCAGCCATTGGACATGGCCATCGACGGTCGCGGTTTCTTCCAGATCCTGCAGCCCGATGGCACCACGTCCTACACCCGTGACGGTACCTTCCACCTGGATTCCAACGGCCAGATCGTCAACGCCAGCGGCTTTGCCCTGGAGCCGGCCATTGTCATTCCGAACAACGCCCAGACGTTCACCGTTGGTCGTGACGGCACCGTGTCCATCACCGTTGCCGGCAACCCCGCCTCCCAGGTGATCGGCAACCTGCAAACCGCCGACTTCATCAACCCGGCCGGCCTGCAAGCGGTGGGTAACAACCTATTCCTGGAAACCGCTGCCAGTGGCGCGCCGCAAGTCGGCACCCCGGGCCTGGCCGGTTTTGGCACCACGCTGCAGAACACTCTGGAAACGTCCAACGTCAGCACCGTTGAAGAGATGGTCAACATGATCACCACTCAGCGCGCCTACGAGATGAACTCCAAAGTGATCTCCACCGCCGACCAGATGCTCTCGTTCGTAACGCAGAATCTGTAATCAAGTCTATGAGGCGGCCATGAGGTCGCCTGCAACACCGTGAGGTAGGGTCATGAATCGCTTCGTATCTGTTCTGGCACTGAGTGGGGTCGCCGCGCTGGCGGGGTGCGTCGGTCCGACGCCAAAGCCCAATGACCCTTACTACGCCCCGGTGTTGCCGCGCACGCCGCTGCCGGCTGCCGCCAATAACGGCTCGATCTACCAGGCCGGTTTCGAACAGAACCTGTACAGCGACCGCAAGGCGTTCCGGGTCGGTGACATCATCACCATCACCCTGAACGAGCGCACCCAGGCGAGCAAGAACGCCAACTCGCAGATGGACAAGAACAGCGACAACAAGATCGGCCTGACCTCGCTGTTCGGCTCCAGCCTGACCACCAATAATCCGGTCGGTGGCAACGACCTGAGTCTGAACGCCGGCTATAGCGCCGACCGCTCAACGAAGGGCGATAGCAAGTCCGGTCAGAGCAACAGCCTGACCGGCTCGATCACTGTGACCGTTGCCGACGTGTTGCCCAACGGCATCATCGCTGTACGCGGCGAGAAGTGGCTGACTCTCAACACCGGTGACGAATTGGTACGGATTGCCGGCCTCGTTCGTGCCGATGACATCGCCACCGATAACACCGTGTCGTCGACCCGCGTCGCCGATGCACGCATCACCTATTCGGGCACCGGTGCGTTTGCCGATGCGAGTCAGCCAGGCTGGTTCGACCGTTTCTTCCTCAGCCCGCTGTTCCCTTTCTAGGTGGCTACGTTGAATCTGAAAAGCCTTATGGTGGGCGTCCTGTTGCTGACGGCGGCCTTCGATGCTCAAGCCGAACGGCTGAAGGACATCGCCAGTATTTCCGGCGTGCGTTCCAACCAATTGATCGGCTATGGCCTGGTGGTCGGGCTTAATGGCACCGGTGACCAGACGACCCAGACCCCATTCACCCTGCAGACCTTCAACAACATGCTCTCGCAGTTCGGCATCAAGGTGCCGCCAGGTTCCGGCAACGTGCAATTGAAGAACGTCGCGGCCGTGTCGATCAGCGCCGATTTGCCAGCGTTCGCCAAGCCGGGTCAGCAGATAGATATCACCGTAGCGTCCATCGGTAACTCCAAGAGCCTGCGCGGCGGCACCTTGCTGTTGACGCCGCTCAAAGGTATCGATGGCAACGTCTACGCCGTCGCTCAGGGCAATCTGGTGGTCGGTGGTTTCGATGCCGAAGGTCGTGACGGTTCGAAGATCACCGTCAACGTTCCGTCGGCCGGTCGCATCCCCGGCGGTGCGTCGGTCGAGCGTGCCGTACCGAGCGGCTTCAATCAGGGCAACAGCCTGACCCTGAACCTCAACCGTTCGGACTTCACCACGGCCAAGCGCATCGTCGACAAGATCAACGACATGCTTGGCCCTGGCGTCGCTCAGGCCATCGATGGCGGCTCGATCCGCGTGACTGCGCCACTCGATCCGAGCCAGCGGGTCGACTATTTGTCGATCCTCGAAAACCTCGAAGTCGATCCGGGCCAGGCGGTGGCGAAAGTCATCATCAACTCGCGCACCGGCACCATCGTGATTGGCCAGAACGTCAAGGTTTCCCCGGCCGCCGTGACCCACGGCAGCCTAACCGTGACCATCACCGAAGACCCGATCGTCAGCCAGCCCGGCCCTCTGTCCAACGGGCAGACGGCGGTCGTGCCGCGTTCGCGGGTCAACGCTCAGCAAGAAGCCAAGCCGATGTTCAAGTTCGGCCCGGGCACCACCCTCGACGAGATCGTTCGTGCGGTGAACCAGGTCGGCGCAGCGCCGGGTGACTTGATGGCGATCCTCGAAGCGTTGAAACAGGCCGGCGCGTTGCAAGCCGACCTGATCGTGATCTGAGGACGGCGATCATGGATATGCGCAAAAGCGGTCTGGTCAGCAGCAGCGATTCGGGTTCTTACTCGGACCTGAATCGTTTGAACCAGCTCAAGGTCGGCGACAAGAACAGCGATGCGAACATGCGCAAAGTGGCGCAGGAATTCGAGTCGCTGTTCCTCGGTGAAATGCTCAAGTCCATGCGCTCGGCCACCGAAGCGCTGGGCAAGGATAATCCGCTCAACACGCCGGCAGCCAAGCAATACCAGGAAATGTACGACCAGCAGTTGGCCGTTTCCCTGTCCCGCGAAGGTGGCGGTATTGGTCTGGCTGACGTGCTGATGCGCCAGATGTCGAAGAACAAACCGTTGGCACCGGGTGAGGCTGCTGCAGCGTCTGCCGCCAAGCAAGCCGCCGCGAAGGCCGCCGTGGAAACACCGATTGCCGCCGGTACGGTTGCCACCAATGGGCCGCTGTCGCGCCTCAACGGCGAGCGCCCATTGTGGGCTTCACGCGCGGTGAGGACGCCGGCAGGTGCGGGCGAGGGCGCACACCGCAACGACATGGCGCTGATCAATCAGCGGCGTCTGGCGCTGCCACCGAAACTGGCCGACCGTTTGCTCGCAGGGCTGGTGCCATCGGCATCGACCACGGCGACAACCGCCATCGCAACGCAGAACAAAATCCAGGTGCCGCCGAGCACCGCGACCGGTTCCGGCCCGCTGTACAACGGCGATTGGCTGGCTTCGCAAACGGATACGACCTCCAGCGGGCGCCTGCAGATTTATGGTCGTGCCATGGCTCAAATCCCCTTGGCGCCAGCGAAGAAAGCCTTCAGTTCCGCCGACGAATTCGTCAACACCATGCTGCCAATGGCCAAAGAAGCCGCCGACCGTATCGGTGTCGATCCGCGTTACCTGGTGGCTCAGGCCGCCCTGGAAACCGGTTGGGGCAAATCGGTCATGCGCGCCCAGGATGGCAGCAGTAGCCACAACCTGTTCGGGATCAAGGCCAGTGGTAACTGGAAGGGCGATTCGGCGCGGGCGATCACCAGCGAATTCAGAAATGGCCAGATGGTCAAGGAGACGGCCGAGTTCCGTTCCTACGCCTCTTACAAGGACAGTTTCCATGACCTTGTGACGCTGCTGCAAAGCAACAATCGCTATCAAGATGTGCTGAAGTCGGCCGATAACCCAGAACAGTTTGTACGCGAGTTGCAAAAAGCCGGGTATGCAACCGACCCGGATTACGCGAGCAAGATTTCGCAGATAGCCAAGCAGATGACGAGTTACCAAAACTACGCTGCAGCGGGCGCTTCCACTACGCCTTTATAGGCACAAGGCATAAGGTTTGAATCATGAGTTTGCTCAACATCGGGATGTCGGGTTTATCCGCAGGCCAAAGCGCGTTGATGGTGACCGGTAACAACATTGCCAACGCCGACACCGCAGGCTACTCGCGTCAGCAAACCGTGCAGGGCAGCAAGGCCTCTAATCAGTTCGGTAATGTCTACATCGGCACGGGTACGACCCTGGCCGATGTGCGTCGGGTGTACAACAGCTACCTCGATGCGCAACTGCAAACCACCACCTCGCTCAACAGCGACTCGGCTGCCTATGCCGGACAGATCAGCCCGCTCGATAAGTTGCTGTCGGACAGCGGCACCGGCCTCAACGGCGCCCTGACCAAGTTCTTCGCCTCGGTACAGAACGTCAACGCGAAACCTGGTGACGATGCTTCCCGCCAACTGCTGCTCAGCGATGCGCAAGCCCTGAGTAACCGTTTCAACTCGATCTCCAGCCAGTTGACCGCGCAGAATGCGGACATCAACGGCAACCTGGCGGACATGGCCGATCAGGTCAACAAACTGGCGGCCACCGTGGCCCAGTTGAACCAGAAGATCTCCGAAGTTTCCAACGCCGGCGGCCAGCCCAACGACTTGCTCGACGCGCGCAACGAGACCGTGCGCCAGTTGTCCACCTTCACCGGTGCGCAAGTGATCGAGCGTGACGGTAACCTCGACATTTACCTGGGCAGCGGTCAGCCGCTGGTCATGGGCAGCACTGCCAGCAAGCTGGAAGTGGTGCCGAGTAAAGACGATCCGTCGCGTTCGGCCATTCAGCTCAATCGAGGTTCGAGCACCATCGATATCACCTCGGTGATGACCGGTGGCGAGATGGGCGGCTTGCTGCGTTATCGCAGCACCGTGCTGGACCCGGCCATGAATGAACTGGGGCGTGTGGCGCTGGTCGTTGCCGATCAGATGAACACTGTCCAGGCCCAGGGCATCGACAAGAACGGTGACTTCGGCTCGAACCTGTTCAATAGCATCAACACCGCAGCGCAAATGGCTCAGCGCAGCGTTGCCACGGTCGGCAACAGCGCCGGCTCAGGCAACTTCGATGTGAGCATCGAGGACAGCGGCAAGCTGACTATCAACGATTACAAGGTCACCTTCACCAGCGCCACCAACTACACCGTGCAGCGTCTGCCTGAAGGCACCGCCATGGGCGCGTTCAGCACGCTGACCACGCCACCGCCGGTGATCGATGGTTTCTCCATGACACTTTCCGGTGGCACAGCAGCCGCCGGCGACACGTTCAAGATCACCCCGACCCGCAACGCGGCGACCAACATCAAGACCGAGATGACCGACTCCAAACGTCTGGCCATCGCGGCACCGTTGGGCGCGGCCATTGCAGCGGGCGGCAGCGGCACACTGACGATTCCGGCCAGCGGTCAACCGACCCTGACCACCAAGTTCGATATCTACGACACGGCGACCACCACCACGCTCCAGAACGGCCTGAAGACGTCGACGCCGGTCAAGATCGTGTTCGGTGCGGCCGGTGGTACGACTCAGACTTACCAAATGCTCGATGCCCAGGGTAACTCGCTCAGCAGCGGCACTATTGTGCCGGGCCAGAACAATACGCTGAGCCTGACCATTCCGCTGGTCGACGGCACCGGTGCCGCGATCAATGATCCGGGACCGCCCATCGTGCAGCGCACTGTGTCGTTTGACATGACCGTGGCCGGTTCGCCAGGTAACGGCACCGCGATCAACGTATCGCTCAGCCAGCCGGGCACGCTGGACAACCGCAACGGCACCGTACTGGCCGGCTTGCAGACCAAGCAGACCGTGGATACCGGTTCCGCCAGCAAAGGCATTTCCCTGACTGACGCCTACGGCAAACTGGTCGAAGGCGTCGGCGCCAAGGCCGCGCAAGGCAAGCTCGACAGTGCCGCGACCACCGCCATCCTGGCCAATGCCAAGGGTGCTCGTGATTCGCTGTCGGGTGTCGACCTCGATGAGGAAACCGGCAATCTGGTCAAGTATCAGCAGTACTACACCGCCTCTTCGCAGATCATCAAGGCTGCGCAGGAAATCTTCAGCACACTGATCAACAGTCTTTAAGGAGTCGTAGCCCATGCGCATTTCTACCGCCCAGTTTTACGAGTCCTCTGCTGCCAACTATCAGAAGAACTTTTCCAACGTGGTCAAGAGCAGCGAAGAGGCCAGCAGCCTGGTTCGCGTGAATACCGCGGCGGATGATCCGGTCGGCGCTTCGCGTCTGCTGCAATTGGGTCAGCAGGCTTCGATGCTCGATCAGTACGAGGCTAACGCCACGACCATCAAGGGGACCCTGGGCACCACCGAAGCGGTGATGAGCAGCATTGGCAACGTATTGCAGCGCGCCAGGGAACTGGCGGTGGGTGCCGGTAACGCCGGTTACACCGACGCCGACCGCCAGGCCAACGCATCGGAGTTGGGGCAGATCGAAGAGCAGCTGCTGAGCCTGATGAACAGCAAGGACGAGAATGGCAAATACATCTTCGCCGGCTCCAAGGGCGACACTGTGCCGTTCACCCGCAACAACGATGGCACCTACAGCTACAACGGTGACCAGGTGACGCTTGACCTGGCAATCGGCGACACCATGTCGATGGCCACCAACAGCACCGGTTGGGATGCGTTCCAGCAGGCGATCAACACCAGCCGCAGCCAGGTCACCATGACCGCGCCGGCGGTGGATGACGGTCGCGTGACCCTGTCTAATGGCCAGGTATCTTCGGGCGTTACCTACAACAGCAAGTTCCGCAGTGGTGAGCCATACACCGTGGACTTCGTCAGCGGCACCCAGCTGAAAATCACTGATTCGCTCGGTAACGACGTGACCGCCGAAGCCAGCCAGGGCGGAGCATTCGATCCTGCCAGCAAGGCCGGCCAGGCCGTCACATTCCGTGGCGTCGAACTGACCCTTAATATCAATCTGAGCGCGGGTGATACGGCCGCGACTGTGCTGCCTGGCCACACTTTCACCCTGGCGACCAAGCCGGACACCCTCAGCGCAACCGGCAGCCCGGGCAACCCTTCGACGTCGCAGGTAACTGCCAGCAGCATCACTAACTCGGTGAATTACCACGCCAGTTTTCCTAGCGGTTCGGCGATCCTGAAGTTCACCAGTGCCACTGCCTTCGAACTGTACGCAGCGCCATTGACGGCCAGCAGCAAGCCGGTGTCTACCGGAACCATGGCCGGTAGCGTCGCCACCGCATCGGGTGTGAGCTTCACCCTGACCGGTACGCCGGCTGCCAACGATCAGTTCAGCATCGCGGTCAATACTCACGAAACCCAGAACATTCTGGACACCGTGAGCCAGTTGAAAACCGCACTGAATACGCCAACCAACGGTAATGCGATTGCCACACAGAAACTGCAAGCGTCACTGGCTTCCGGTGTTGCCAACCTGGCCAGCGGCACTGATCAACTGTCCAGTGCCTTGAGTTCTGTCGGTGGGCGCGGTGCAGCCCTGGACACCCAGAGCGATACCAACCAGAGCCTGAAGCTGGCCAATGCCCAGACCCAATCGTCGATCCGCGATTCCGATCCGGCTGAAGTGATGACCCGTCTGACCTTGCAACAAACCATGTTACAGGCCTCACAACTGGCCTTCAGCAAGATTGCTCAGTTGGGCCTGTTCAACAAGGTCTGAGCCGGCGTCTGCCGAGCTGCCAACCGACTTTTTTAAGCGGTTCCGGGGCCTCTGCCTGAAAGGATAGAGGCCCGCCGCTCGAGAGCTTCCCGCCGTGAATCAACGTCCCCTCGTCAGCATCGTCATCCCTGCCTACAACCCGCGCTTCTTCAGTCAGGCATTGGCAAGTGCGCTCTCCCAGACCTATGAGCATGTCGAGATCGTCATCTGTGACGACTCGCCCGACGATGAAATCCGCCGCATTGTGCAGGGCTTTACCGAGTCGGTTCATCCGGTTCGCTACTTGCGTAACTCGCAGCGGTTGGGATTACAGAAGAACGTACTGCGTTGCGTCGAAGAAGCCCGGGGCGAGTTCATCAAAGTGCTGTGCGATGACGATCGACTGTTTGCGCCCAGCGTTGCCTTGCAGGCCCAGGTGTTGATCGATCACCCCGACGTCAATCTGGTGTTTGGCCTGCGCATGCTCAGCGATGCCGGAAATTTTCTGTTGCCGTCGCGGGTGGGCAACAGCCGCTTTTGTCCGACCGATGCGTTACTCAAGGGCGACGATATGCTGGCGATTTTCGAGGGCACGCCAAAGAATTTCCTCGGCAATTTCAGCTCCAGCCTGATGCGTCGCGCTGATGTGCTGGAGTTGTTGCCAGCCTTGATCCAGGACGGCTCCGGGTTCCTCGCCATGCTCGATTTCGCCTTGTTCGTGTGCCTGATGCGCCGCGCTAATCTGGTGTCACTCAGCACCGTGCTGAGCACCGAGCGTCTGTATACAGAGCGATTGAGCCGGACCCCTGAGATGCTCAAGGCGGCAGCGCTCGAGTGGAGCTGGCTGGCGCAGATGCTCGCGGTACGCAGTGGCGAATCGGCGCCGGCAAAGGGATGGGTTCGCTATATCGACCTGAGCAAAGTCACTCATCAACCCCACGCCTGGGAAGAGTTGTATGTGACGCACATCCTCGGTAACCGCAGCACGGTGGTCAATGGTCGAGTGGGTGGGGAGAGCGAAAGTTACGCCGACTTCTATCGCGAATGGTTGGCGATCCGCAGGTTCTCGGCAGTCGAACAGCGGCTCATGCCGCAGCGCATCGACAGCTGGGCCTTCCGCCCGCAGATCGTGCCGATTGTCATTGACAGCGGTGCTGACAGCGTAGCGTTGAAAACCACATTGCAGAGCATCGGTGCTCAGCTGTATGCGCCTCAGGCGGTGGTGGTGCTATCCGATGCGCACTGTGATGCTGATGATCGAATCGTGCAGTTGCCGTTTCAGTCGAACTGGGTGCAACAGCTCAATGCCGTGGTCCCGCAACTGGAAGGTGCTCACTGGTTTTATCTGTTGCGGGCCGGCGACACCTTGCGTGAATCCGCTCTGCTGATTCTGGCAGAGCGCATTACCGGTTCCGCGGGCGCTCTCTGTGTC
This sequence comes from Pseudomonas sp. 008, assembly GCF_016861935.1. Taxonomy (NCBI): domain Bacteria; kingdom Pseudomonadati; phylum Pseudomonadota; class Gammaproteobacteria; order Pseudomonadales; family Pseudomonadaceae; genus Pseudomonas; species Pseudomonas sp. 008. The sequence continues at coordinate 50,646 of NZ_BOMA01000013.1, forward strand.
TACAGCGACGAGGGCGCGCGGGTCGACGGCGAGTCGATCGATCCGGTATTCAAGCCCGATTTCAACCTCGACCTGATGCGCGCCTACCCCTACGTCGGCCGAGCCCTGGCCTTTGAACGTCAGCACTTCATGGCGTTGGGCGGGTTTGACCCGGCTCACGGTGAGCTGGCACCCCATGACCTGATGTGGCGTCTGGTGGAAGAGGTTGGTCCGCAGACCATCGAGCACATCGCCGAGATTCAGGTGGAGTCGAGTCTGGCCTTTTCCGACTGGCTGTCATTACCCGAAGTCATCGAAAACAATGCTGGCATGATCGGTGCGCACCTGGAGCGTATCGGCGTCGCGCACGCTGTCCGTCACGAAGAGCTGCCACTGATCAATCGCATCGATTACCGGCATGAGGCGCGTCCGCTGGTGTCGATCATCGTCCGGACCGGTGATTCGCTTCACGCGTTGCAGCGTTGCGCCGAAGGTTTGATCGAGCGCACGGCCTACACCCAGTACGAAATCCTGATCGTCGACAGCGGTACTGACGACCCGGCGATGCTCGACTGGTTGGCTGCCATGACGCAGCTGGGTGCCGCGATGTTGCGGGTGCTGCGTTACGCCGGTGACGCCAATGACGCAGCGATCCGCAACTTCGCCGCGAGCCTGGCTCACGGCGAATACTTGCTGTTGCTCAGCCCCCGGACGGTGATCCGCGACAGCGACTGGCTGGACGAATTGCTCAACCACGCACAGCGTCCCGAAGTGGGGGTGGTCGGTGCCCGGATTCTCAGCCCGCAGGGTTCGATCGTCAGCGCCGGGTTGATCCTCGGGTTGGCGGGGGCGGCCGGTTCGCCATTTGTTGGGGAAGCTGCCGGCTCTCGTGGCTACATGCAGCGGTTGCACGTGACCCAGAACTGGAGCGCGGTCAGTGACCACTGCCTGATGGTTCGCAAGGAAGTTTTTGACAGCCTGGGGCAGCTCGATGAGGCGACGTTTGCCCAGAGCCTGGGCGATGTCGATTTGTGCCTGCGGGCGAACAATAACGGCTACCTGGTGGTCTGGACGCCATACTCCAGTGTGGTGTTGGCTCCGGAAGGCGAGGAGTCGACGCTGGAGTTGTGCGAGCATGAACAGGACGCCTTTTATCGCAGATGGCTGCCGAAGATCGCCAGGGATCCGGCCTACAGCCCGGCACTGAGTCTTGGGGTTTCCAGCTTCAGTCTGGAGCCTTCGCTACGCAACAACTGGAACCCGTTCTGCACCCGGGCATTGCCGTTGATTCTCGGTCTTCCGGTCAACAACACTGCCGTCGGTCACTACCGGGTGATCGCGCCACTGGCGGAACTCGAATCCACCGCGCGAGTGATCTCACGGGTGGCTCATGAGTCGCCGTCGATCATGGAGATTGAGCGTCTGTCCCCGGACACCATCGTCCTGCAAGGACGTTACAGCGAAGGCTCCGCCGGCGATATTCTGCGGATGAAAAAGTATTCCAGCGCCCTGCGGGTTTTCGAACTCGACGACTACATCGTCAGCGCACCGAAGAAAAACGCTCATGCCCGCAACCAGCCGGCCAACATCGAACAGATGCTGCGCGAAGGCATCGGTCTGTGCGACCGCTTGGTAGTCACCACACCACCGTTGGCCGATGTCTTGTCGAGCATGCACAACGACATTCGCGTGGTGCCGAACATGCTGTCGCCGGATCCTTGGGCAGCGCTGACCAGCCGTCGCCGCACCTCCGGCAAGCCGCGTGTTGGCTGGGGTGGCGGCACGAGTCACACCGGGGACCTGGAGATCATTGCCGAGGTGGTGCGCGAGCTGGCGGACGAAGTCGAGTGGGTGTTCTTCGGCATGTGCCCCGACGCCTTGCGCCCCTATATTCACGAGTTTCATTCCTCCGTAGGCTTGCAGAGTTACCCGTTCAAACTGGCGAGCCTGAACCTCGATCTGGCACTGGCTCCGCTGGAGTTCCACATCTTCAACGATTGCAAAAGCAACCTGCGATTGCTGGAGTACGGCGCCTGCGGTTACCCGGTGATCTGCACTGACACCGAGGCCTATCGCGGCCACTTGCCATGCACCAGGGTCTACAGCAACAGCACGGACGAATGGCTGCAGGCGATCCGCATGCACTTGGCCGACCCGGACGCCAGTTACCGCATGGGTGATGAACTGCGCGACGCGGTTCATCGGGATTTCATGCTGCGGGGCGACAATTTGAACCACTGGTTGTGGGGTTGGTTGCCGGACTGATTCTGTTATTACCTTCTAACCATCAAAGGATCGCAGCCTTCCGGCAGTGCCCACAGGGATGTATTTACACCTGTGGGCACTGCCGGAAGGCTGCGATTTTTTTTGCCCTGTGCAATTGGCTCACTTCCTGCAAGTCCCTCATATATCGCCATAAAACCTTCACCGCATACGGCGTGAATGGCCCAGTGGCTGCGGGTAAATGATGTGCATCTGATGGTTCGCCGACCCTTTGAGGGGCTGCCGCGCCGTGTGAAGAGCAAGAGGACAGCGATGAAGGCAGTAATTCTGGCAGGTGGTCTCGGTACGCGCATCAGCGAAGAGTCGCACCTCAAGCCCAAGCCGATGATCGAGATCGGTGGCAAGCCAATTCTTTGGCACATCATGAAACAGTACTCCGCCCACGGGATTCATGACTTCGTGATCTGCCTCGGCTACAAGGGCTATGCGATCAAGGACTTCTTCGCCAACTACTTCCTGCACACCTCCGACGTCACCTTCGACATGCGCAACAACCGCATGGACGTGCACCAGAACTACAGCGAGCCGTGGAGCGTCACCCTCATCGACACCGGCGAGGAAACCATGACCGGTGGCCGCTTGCTGCGCGCCGGTCGTTACCTCAAGGATGAAGAGGCGTTCTGCTTCACCTACGGCGACGGCGTCTCCGATATCAATATCCGTCAACTGGTGGACTACCACAGCGCCCACGGTCGTCTGGCGACCGTCACCGCCGTACAACCGCCAGGCCGCTACGGCGCCCTGGAGCGTCACGGCGATCAAGTGCTCGGTTTCACCGAGAAGCCCCGTGGCGACGGCGGCTGGATCAATGGCGGGTTCTTTGTGCTGTCGCCGAAAGTGCTGTCGTACATCGGCGGTGATGAGACCACCTGGGAAGCCGAGCCATTGGCTCGTCTGGCCCAGGACGAACAGTTGAAGGCTTTCGAACACGAAGGCTTCTGGCACCCGATGGACACCCAGCGCGACAAGAACCACCTCGAAGCACTGTGGCAGAGCGGGGAGGCCCCATGGAAGCAATGGGCCTGAGTCCGGAGTTCTGGCGTGGCAAGCGGGTGCTGCTGACCGGCCACACCGGTTTCAAGGGCAGCTGGTTGACGTTGTGGCTGCAAAGCCTCGGTGCCGAGGTCAGTGGCTTTGCCCTTGATCCGTCCACCGAGCCGAGCCTGTTCGAACTGGCTCGGGTGCACGAGGGCATCAACGATCAGCGCGGCGACCTGCGTGACCTCGGCGCCTTGCTGGAACTGATCGCCGACGTGCAGCCGGAAATCGTCCTGCACCTGGCGGCCCAACCGCTGGTGCGCGAAGGCTATCGCGATCCGCTCGGCACCTATTCCAGCAACGTCATGGGCACCCTCAACCTGCTTGAAGCGATCCGTCAGGTCGGTGGTGTGCGCGCCTGTGTGCTGGTGACTACCGACAAGGTTTACGCCAACAAAGAATGGCTGTGGCCGTACCGCGAAGACGAAGCCCTGGGTGGTCACGATCCTTACAGCAGCAGCAAGGCTTGCTGCGAATTGTTGGCACAGTCTTACGCCGCATCGTTTTTCCCGGCCGACAAGTACGCCGAACATGGCTTGGCACTGGCTACCGCGCGTGCCGGCAACGTGCTGGGCGGTGGTGACTTTGCGCCGGAGCGCCTGATTCCCGATGTACTCAAGGCCTGGTCGGCCGACCAACCGGTGACCCTGCGCTACCCGCAGGCCGTGCGCCCATGGCAGCACGCCCTGGAGCCGCTGGCCGGTTATCTGCAATTGGCCGCCGGTCTCTACGAACAAGGCCCGCAGTTTGCCGGCGCGTGGAACTTCGGCCCGAGCGAAGCGGACATGTGCAGCGTCGGTGAAGTGGTCGAGTTGCTCGCCAACCGCTGGCCGCAAGCGCGCGGATTGCGCATCGAACCGAGTGATTTGCACGAAGCCGGCCTGCTGCGTCTGGACAGCAGTCGCGCCCGTCAACTGTTGGCCTGGAAACCGCGCTGGTCGTTGCAGCAGTGCCTGACCCAGACCCTCGATTGGCACCTGGCGTGGCAGAACGGCGATGACATGCGTGAAATCACCCTGCGTCAGTTGAACCTGTATCGAGGCGCGCTGTGAGCGAGTTTTTGTTGAAGACCTTGCCGCTGGCCGGACTGTTCAGCGTGCAGCACAAACTCTTCGAAGATGATCGCGGACATTTCGCCCGGCTGTTTTGCGAAGGCAGCCTGAGCGCTTTCGGCCAGCCGTTTCATATCCGCCAGATCAACCACTCCTGCACCCGTGAGCGGGGCAGTGTGCGCGGTCTGCATTATCAAAATTCCAATGCGCCGGAAGCCAAGTTGATTACCTGCCTGCGCGGCGAGGTCTGGGATGTGGCGGTGGACTTGCGCCCCGACTCCGAAACCTTTCTGCACTGGCACGCCGAGCACCTGAAGGCCGGTGACGGTCGCAGCTTGCTGATCCCGGCCGGGTTCGCCCACGGCTTCCAGACGCTGACCGATGACGCCGAATTGCTCTACCTGCACAGCGCCGATTACACGCCTGCGCACGAGGGTGGGTTGTCGGTGAATGATCCACGGCTGGCGATTGCCTGGCCGTTGCCTGTCAATAATCTGTCGGTCAGGGATTCCAGCCATCCCTTGCTCGATGAACACTTCGCTGGAGTGCGTCTATGAACTGCCGTGGTTGCGGTACTCCTCTGGCCTTGCCGCTGATCGATCTCGGCACCTCGCCGCCATCCAATGCCTATGTGCACGCCGATCGCCTGGAACAAGCCGAGCAATGGGTGCCATTGAAGGTTGCGGTGTGTCAGCAGTGCTGGCTGGTGCAGACCGAGGATTACACCAGCGCCGACAGCCTGTTCGACGCCGAGTATGCGTATTTCAGTTCGTTCTCCAGCACCTGGCTGGCCCATGCCGAGCGCTATGTCGCCGAGATGGTCGAGCGCTTTGGCCTGACTGCCGACAGCCGCGTGGTGGAAATCGCCGCCAACGACGGTTACCTGTTGCAGTACGTGGCCGGGCGCGGCATCCCTTGTCTGGGCGTTGAACCGACCCGTAGCACCGCGCAAGCGGCGCGGGAAAAAGGCCTGGAGATTCGCGAACTGTTTTTCGGTCGCGACACCGCCGCGCAGCTGAACAGCGAAGGCTGGGCCGCCGACCTGATGGCCGCCAACAACGTGTTGGCCCACGTCCCGGACATCAATGATTTCCTCGGTGGTTTTGCCACCTTGCTCAAACCGACCGGTGTGGCAACGTTCGAGTTTCCGCAGCTGCTGACGCTGATGGCCGGGCAGCAATTCGACACGCTGTATCACGAGCACTATTCCTACCTGTCCCTGACCGCCGTGCAGACCTTGTGCGAGCGCAATGGCCTGGAAGTGTTCGACGTCAGCCAGTTGTCGACCCATGGCGGTTCATTGCGGGTGTTCGTCCAGCGGGCCGACGGTATTCGCCGTGAGGTGCAGTCAGCCGTTCAACAGCAGTTGCAGGCCGAGCTGGCGGCGGGAGTGAAAACCCCCGAGTACTACGCGACCCTGGCGCCAGCGGCCGAGGGCATCAAGCACCAATTGCTGCGTTTCCTGTTGCAGGCCAAGGCCGACGGCAAGCGCGTGGTCGGTTATGGCGCGGCAGCCAAGGGCAACACCTTGCTCACCTACGCCGGGGTCAAACCGGACCTGTTGGCCTGGGTGGCCGATGCCAACCCGCACAAGCAGGGCAAGTACTTGCCGGGCAGTCGCATTCCGATCGTTTCGCCGACGCAGATCGATCTGGAAAAACCGGATTACATCCTGGTGTTGCCATGGAACCTGTTGCACGAAGTCAGTCAGCAACTGGCGCAGGTACGTCAGTGGGACGGCCGTTTCGTGATCGCCGTGCCTGAGTTGACCGTACTGTGAAGGTGCTGGTGACCGGTGCTACCGGGTTCGTCGGCCGACATCTGGTCGCGGCTTTGCTCGCCCGTGGCTGCGAGGTGCGGGCCGTGGCGCGTAACGCCGAGACTGCTGCGCAACTGCCGTGGATCAACGCCGTGGAGTTCGTGGCCGCGGATGTTCATGCCGCCGACCTGGACTTCGCCGCGCTGACCGATGGCGTCGATGCCTTGGCGCATCTCGCCTGGCCGGGGTTGCCGAATTATCAGGCGCTGTTTCACTTCGAGCATAACCTGATGGCCGATTACCGGTTCATCAAGGGCGCGGTCGAGGCGGGCGTGTCGCAGGTGCTGGTTACCGGCACCTGTTTCGAATACGGCCTGCAGAGCGGGCCGCTCAGCGAGCAGACCGAGGCGCGGCCGAGTAACCCCTACGGGCTGGCCAAGAACAGCTTGCGTCTGTTCCTCGAAAACCTGCAGCGCCAACAGCCCTTCACCCTGCAATGGGCGCGGCTGTTCTACCTGCACGGTGCCGGGCAAAACCCCAACAGTTTACTGGCGGCACTGGACCGGGCAATCGAGGCTGGGGACGACAGCTTCAACATGTCGGCCGGCGAGCAGTTGCGCGATTACCTGGCGGTCGACACGGCCGCCGATTACCTCGCCGCGATCCTGCAACAGCGCGAATTCGATGGCGTGATCAATTGTTCCAGCGGCCAGCCGGTATCGGTCAGGGCGCTGGTCGAGCAGCGGTTGTGTGAGCGTGGCGCGTCGATCCGTTTGAACCTGGGCCATTACCCATACCCGACCCATGAACCGATGGCGTTCTGGGGCGTGGCGGACCGCTTGCAACAGCTACTGGGAGCAGAGTATGAGGCATGAGTTGTATCCGGGGTGTCCTCGCCGCAAGAGGCCATGGATGCCTTGCCTGAAGGCGCCAACGTGTTTGTGATGAATTCCAACTACTTCGAAGAAATCAAGCGGATGACCGGTGGACGCTACGTCTATCACACCGTCGACAACGCTTCGTTCCAGTGACTATTGAGATCTGAAATGACCGACAACACCATCAATAAAGCCTTCCAGGTCGAGTGCCAGGCAGAAATCGCCCGTCAGGGCGATGACCAGAAACTCACCGCTCTGGCCCGGGATTTCTTCAATGAATCGGCCAAACACAAATACAGCTACCACTTCTCGTGGATGGGCCGTCCGATCATCCAGCTGCCCCAAGACATGATGGCAATGCAGGAAATCATCTGGCAGGTCAAACCGGACCTGGTGATCGAATGCGGTATCGCCCACGGCGGCTCGATCATTTACTACGCATCGCTGCTGGAGCTGCAAGGCCACGGTGAAGTGCTGGGCATCGACCTCGACATTCGTGCGCACAACCGCGCAGCCATCGAAAGCCACCCAATGATCAAGCGCATTTCGATGATCGAAGGTTCGAGCATCGATCCGGCGATTGCTGCGCAGGTACGTGCCGCGGCCGAAGGCAAGAAAGTCATTCTGGTGCTCGATTCCAACCATACCCACGATCACGTACTCCAAGAGCTGCGTCTGTACGCGCCACTGGTATCGGTAGACAGCTACTGCGTGGTCATGGACACCGTGGTTGAGGACATGCCAGCCGATTTCTTTCCGGATCGTCCGTGGGGCCGGGGCGATAACCCGAAGACCGCTGTGTGGAAGTACCTGGAAGAAAACAAGGACTTCGAAATTGATCGGCAACTGCAAAACAAGCTGCTGATCACCGTAGCGCCGGATGGTTATCTGCGTCGCGTTCGTTAATCAAAAGTGGTTTCAGGTTCTTGGCGATTAGCCGGTTGTGGGGATAGAAAGATGCAGGTTCAAAACAGTGCTCAAAACAACGTTGCGCCGCTGAGCGAGCGGTTTACGGTGGTGGTGATTTCCCACAACCGGAACGCGTTTCTGCGGCGCACCTTGCAGTACTACAGTAGTTATCCCTGCACGGTTCTGGTTCTGGACTCGTCTGTCGAGGGCGATGAGCACATGGCCCGGGACTTCCCATCAGTCGACTATCGCCACTTGCCGCAATACACCTATCAGGGGCTGCAGGAAAAACTCACCTACGGCGTCAGTCAGGTCATCACGCCGTACATGGTGTTTGCTGCCGATGACGACTTCCTGTTGCATGGCGCCCTGACCGAGTCGCTGGAGTTTCTTGAAGCCAACCCTGACTATGGCCTGTGTCATGGCTACGGGATGATGTACCTGGCCCGTGCCACCGAAGTGAACTACTACCGCCGCGACCAAAGGGTGCAAGAGGATTACAACTCGCAGCAGCCTGAAGATCGGGTCATGGAGTTTATGGGGCAGTTCCTGCCGCCGTTCTATGCGGTGACTCGCACTGACCTGCTGCAACAGTGGTACAGCCTGTTGCCTGCCGGTACCAGTTTCGAGTGGCAGGAAATCGGCCACACGTTCTACCTGCTGGCGTGTGCCAAGGCGCGGATCCTGCCGATTCCCTTCGCTGTGCGTGAGGCGAATTATGGCAGCTCCGATCATGGCACCAATGTGTTGACCGTGCTGACGTACAAGGATGCGAAAACCGTCGCAGACCGCGAGCAGTTTGCGCAATTTCTGGCCTCGATCCCGACACAGTTCAGCGATAGCGACCCGGCCCGGGTCAAACAGATTGCTCTGGACAGTTTTACAGCCATGGCCGATTGCCTGCTGGAAGGTCGCTCGCTCATATTCACCCCGATCTTCCGTTCGGCCTGGATCGAGGCGGGGTGCGAGCCGGTTCGCTCGTTCGGCCCCGAGCAGTTCGTCGAAATGCCGTTCTACAACAAACCGATGTTCGACCTGCTGACCGAATTCGAATTCCTGCTGCACGCGATGCCCGCTGGTCGCCTGCAACTTCAGGAACTGGAAGGCATCTTGCTCAAGCAGCATGAACTGATGCGAATTCATCCCAACGACACTGATCGCACAGTGCGTAGCCGATTGTGGAAGGCCTTGAGTCTGAACGTGTTCAACCGGGCCGTGGTCAAGCGCCTGGCAGAGTCGTTAAAGGACAGCGAAGAGCCGCAAGAGGGCATCAAACTACAAGCCTGGGCCGAGCGACTGGACGCTGTACCGGGTCAGCAAGATCGCCGGCTGTTCGAGAACATGCCGTCCGGGCGGTTGCTGAGCTGGCTCGATGTGCGCAATCCGGATGCCGCGCAACTCAAATCGATTACCGCGCATTTGGCCAAACACAGCGGTGGCCCGCAGTTCGGTATTCTTCTGCTGGATCTGGACGCCGACATGGTCAAGTTGCAGGCGACGTTCGACAGTCTGGTCGGTGGCCACTGCAAGGCGTTCAATGTGGTGGTGTTTACCACCGGTGATTTACCGGCGACCACCACCGTGCGTGACACGGTGCACTTCGTCAAAGTCACCACGACCAATTACGTCGAGCGCATCAACCAGATCGTCGCTCAGTCCACCGCCGACTGGCTGCTGCTGGCCGAGGCCGGTGACCAGTTCACCGCCAGCGGGTTGCTGCGCGCCAGCCTTGAGCTGACCGGCGCCGAGGGGGTGCGTGCGGTGGCGATGGACGAAATTCAGCGTCAGGCCAACGGCGCCCTGGCGGATGTGTTCCGCCCCGGGGTCAACCTCGACCTGCTGCAATCCGTACCGTCGCTGATGGCGCGGCACTGGTTGATTCAGCGTGATGTGTTGGTTCAGGCCAAAGGTTTCTCGACGGAGTACCCCAAGGCTCTGGAGTTCGATCTGTTACTGCGTCTGATTGAGGACGGTGGTCTGGCAGGGCTGGCGCATCTGGCCGAACCCTTGCTGATTTGCGATGCCCCGGTGGAGCAGGAAAATGCTCAGGAACGTCAGGTGTTGACTCGCTCTCTGGCGGCGCGTGGCTATCGTGCTCAAGTCAGTTCGGCACTGCCGCTGACTTACCAGATCGACTATCAACACGCCGGGCGACCGCTGGTGTCGATCATCCTCCAGAGCCAGGACAACCTTGAATCTTTGCAACGAGCCTTGGTCAGCGTACTGCAACGCACCCGCTACCAGCGCCACGAAGTGCTGATCGCCGACAATCACAGCCAGTCCGAAGAGTTGGCAACCTGGTTGAGCAGCCTTGAAGGCAAGGGTGATCGTATCCGCATCCTGCGCAGCGGTCAGCGCTTGACGACATCGGCACTGAACAACTTCGCGTGCGCCGAAGCCAAGGGTGATTACCTGGTGCTGTTGTCGGTCGACTGCGAAGTGGTCAACGCCAACTGGCTCGAAAGTCTGGTCAACCAGGCCCAGCGTCCGGAAGTCGGTATCGTTGGAGCCAAACTGATGGACATGCGTGGTGTCACCACCCAGGCCGGGTTGGTCCTGGGTTTGAATGGCGATATCGGCTCGGTGTTTATCGGCGAGCGTAAAGACGCCAAGGGCTACCTGAATGGCCATCAAGTGGAGCAGAACTATTCGGCGGTGGCCGGTGCGTGCCTGATGATTCGCAAGGATCTGTATGAGGCGATCGGTGGGCTGGACGAAGAGCATTTCGACGAAGCCTTCGCTGATATCGACCTGTGCCTGAAAGTCGCCGATGCCGGTTACCTGACTGTCTGGACGCCACAAGCGCAGCTGCTGCACCCGGGCGTATTGCCTGATGCACCACAGGCCCGTGCGGCCCTGCGTGACAAGTGGCCCGCCCGCTTCGAACAGGACTCAGCCTACAACCAGAACCTGGCCTTGACCGGCAAGGGCTTTACTCTCAGCGAACCGACCAGCGTGAACTGGGCGCAGTTGCTCGCATAAGCCTGGCTGACAGGTAAAAGGACTCAAGGCATGTTCAACGGTAAATCGATTTTCATCTCTGGCGGCACCGGTTCGTTCGGACGCAACTTCATCCGCCGCTTGCTGGAGCAATACCAGCCCAAGCGGGTGGTGGTGTTTTCCCGCGATGAGCTCAAACAGTACGAGATGCAGCAGACGTTCAATGCACCGTGCATGCGTTACTTCATCGGTGATGTGCGTGACGCCGACCGTTTGCGTCAGGCCATGCGCGGTATCGATTACGTGGTGCACGCCGCGGCGCTGAAGCAAGTGCCGGCGGCGGAATACAACCCCACCGAATGCATCCGCACCAACGTCAACGGTGCGGAAAACATCATCGCCGCGGCCATCGACAACGGTGTGAAAAAAGTTGTCGCGCTGTCCACCGACAAAGCTGCCAGCCCGATCAATTTGTACGGCGCGACCAAGTTGCTGTCGGACAAATTGTTCGTGGCTGCCAACAACATTGCCGGCGAGCAACAAACCCGGTTTGCCGTGGTGCGCTATGGCAACGTCGCCGGCTCGCGGGGGTCGGTGGTGCCGTTCTTCAGCAAACTGATTGCCGAGGGCGCCAAAGAGCTGCCGATCACCGATGAGCGCATGACGCGGTTCTGGATCACCCTCGATCACGGCGTGAAGTTTGTGCTCGACAGCTTCGCCCGCATGCACGGCGGTGAAGTGTTTGTGCCGAAGATCCCGTCGATTCGCATCGTCGATCTGGCGCAGGGCATGGCTGAACATCTGCCGCATAAACACGTCGGCATTCGTCCAGGGGAAAAACTCCATGAACTGATGGTGCCGCTGGACGACGCGCGCATGACCCTGGAGTTCGACGATCACTACACCATTCAGCCGTCGATCCGTTTCACCAGCGTCGACGTGGATTTTGCCGTGGACAAACTGGGCGAGCAGGGGCGGCCGGTGGGCGAAGACTTCGAGTACCGCTCCGACACCAACCCGCATTTCTTGTCGGTCGGCCAGATCGCCGACCTGCACGCGGAGTTGTCGGCATGATTCCCTACGGTCGGCAAAGCCTCGATCAGGCGGACATCGATGCGGTGGTCGCCGTGTTGCAGTCCGACTGGCTGACCCAAGGGCCGACCATCGAGCGTTTCGAACAAGCCATGGCCGAGCGTTGCCAGGCCGATTTCGCGGTGGCGGTGTGCAATGCCACTGCGGCGTTGCACATTGCCTGCCTCGCGGCGGGCCTGGGGCCGGGCGATCGGTTGTGGACCACGCCGAACACTTTTCTGGCCTCGGCCAACTGCGGCCGCTACTGTGGCGCCGACGTCGATTTCGTCGACATTGACCCGCTGACCTGGAACCTCGACGCCTACACCTTGGCGTCGAAGCTTGAAATCGCCGAGCGCGACGGCAAGCTGCCGAAAGTGTTGGTGGCGGTGGCGTTCTCCGGGCAGAGCTGCGATATGCGCATGATCGCCGAACTGGCCGAGCGTTACGGTTTCACGGTGATCGAGGATGCTTCCCACGCGGTCGGCGCGTCCTATGCCGGGCGCCCGGTGGGATGCGGCGAATTCGCGGCAATGACCGTGTTCAGTTTCCACCCGGTGAAGATCATTACCAGCGCCGAAGGCGGCATGGTGCTGACCAATCGCCCGGAACTGGCCGAGCGCTTGCAGCGTCTGCGCAGCCACGGCATGACCCGTGACCCCGGGCAGATGACCGAACCCAGCCACGGCCCGTGGTACTACCAGCAAGTGGAACTGGGCTTCAATTACCGGATCACCGACCTGCAAGCGGCCCTCGGTCTGTCACAGCTGAACAAGCTCGATGGCTTTATCGAACGCCGCCGTGAACTGGCGGCGCGTTACGACCGGTTGCTGGCGTACTTGCCGCTGACCTTGCCCAGCACGCAGCCTGAAGCCGAATCGGCGTGGCATCTGTACGTGGTGCGCTTGCAGACGGAGCGGATCAGCCTCAGTCATCGACAGGTGTTCGAAGGCTTGCGAGCAGCCGGTGTCGGGGTGAATCTGCACTATATTCCGCTGCACTTGCAGCCGTACTATCGCGACCTGGGTTTTGCCGAGGGTGATTTCCCCCAGGCTGAACGTTATTACGCCGAGGCCATCAGCCTGCCGCTGTTTCCTCTGCTGAGCGATGAACAACAGGACTATGTGGTCGAGCAATTGCGACGGCTGGTCCTTGAGGCGTAATGACCCGCGGTGGCAGCAAACGAATCCTGATGACTCTTTTGATAACCAATACAACTGGGGTGACTTTGTGAAACTGCAGAACGTTCGGCAACCGGTTCTGAACATAGCAGGACGTCGCATCGGTCCGGCCGAGCCTCCTTACATCGTTGCCGAGATGTCCGGGAACCACAACGGTGACATCAACCGTGCTTTTCGCATTATTGAAGCTGCCAAGCTGGCTGGCGCTGATGCGGTCAAGATCCAGACTTACCGCGCCGACACCATCACGATCGATCACTGCGGGGCGGAATTCATGGTGGACGGGGGCCTCTGGAATGGTCGTCGCCTCTATGAGCTCTATGAAGAAGCACACACGCCCTGGGAGTGGCACGAAGCGATCTTTGAACATGGGCGCAAGATCGGGATTACCGTGTTTTCATCGCCCTTTGACGCCACGGCCGTGGATTTTCTCGAGTCTCTTGGCGCACCTGCTTACAAGATTGCATCGCCTGAATTGATCGACCTGCCCCTCATTCGCAAAGTGGCTCGCACGGGCAAGCCCATCGTGATGTCCACTGGCATGGCGACACTCGAGGAAATCAGTGAAGCGATAGAGGCTGCGCGTGGGGCGGGAGCAACAGAGATTGTTGTACTTCACTGCACAGCCGCTTATCCGGCTCCACCAGAGGAGGCAAATCTGGCGACTATCGCCGAGATCGCTCAGCGTTTCGATGTAGTGGTCGGGCTCTCCGACCATACGCTCGGCACGGTGGTGTCCGCGATTGCTGTGGGGTTGGGGGCGTCCTTCATTGAAAAGCATTTCACCCTTGCTCGCGCAGACGGTGGGGTCGATAGCGCCTTCTCGCTGGAGCCCGAAGAACTTGCCGAACTCGTGGCGGCGGCGCGCATTGCGCATGTGGCGGTCGGCGTTCCGGCATTCGAGCCCACACGGTCGGAAGAGATTGTTCTGAAAAATCGCCGCTCACTTTACGTCGTAGCGCCTGTCGCCGAGGGCGAGGTGTTGACGGAGGCGAACGTGCGCTCTATCCGTCCCGGTAACGGACTCAAACCCAAATTTCTTGATGCCGTGCTTGGGCGCAGGGCTTTGCGCGAGCTTGCCTTTGGCGAGCCACTGGACACCTCGATGATCGAAGGAGGGATTGATATATGACAAATGCGCCTACCGCAGTCGCCATCATTACTGCTCGAGGTGGCAGTAAGAGAATCCCTCGCAAAAACATCCGCTCCTTCCGTGGTCGCCCCATGATTGCCTGGTCTATCGAAGCGGCACTCGAATCCGGTGCCTTCGACACCGTCATGGTCAGCACCGATGACACAGAGATTGCAGAAATTGCGCGCGCCTTGGGCGCCGAGGTGCCATTCCTGCGATCGGCAGCCACGGCGGATGATCATGCGACGACTTCGCAAGTTCTCCTTGAAGTGTTAGGTCAGTACCGCGAGGCTGGCGTGCATTTTGATCTTGCCTGCTGCCTCTATCCGACCGCACCTTTCGTGCGGCCCCGGGACCTCACGGATGGACGCGTACAGCTCCTTGGAAGCCGGTTCAACGTGATCATGCCCGTCGCTGCGTTTTCTTATCCGGTCTGGCGATCGCTTCAACGTGGGGACGATGGTCGCATCGTCATGAACTTCCCTGAAAACCTCAACGCCAGGTCACAAGACCTTCCAGTCGCCTATCACGATGCCGGTCAGTGGTACTGGTTCCGCACCGAGGCGTTTGTGCGCGACCACGTACTGATGGGGCCAAACACCGGTTCGATCGTTTTGCCCACAATGCAGGTGCAGGACATTGATACCGAGGAAGACTGGGCGCTTGCCGAGCTGAAACATGAAGGGTTTTTTTATGAATGATCCCCGTCTACGCCGGCATGAACTGGGTTTTCTAGAGGTTGTGGATCGCCCCACGCCAGAGGCTCTGCATGAATATTATGCTCAGACTTACTTCCAGAAAGAGGCCAGTGATAGTTATCGAAAATCCTACTCTGTCGAAGAGCTCGAAGTCATAGAGCTTCGAATCGCGCAGAGGGCCGGTCAGGCTCAAATGCTCTTAGGGGATGATCAGCCCGGTAGTCTCCTTGATGTTGGCTGCGGTGAAGGCTTCGTTCTCAAGTTCTTCGAGCAGATCGGGTGGCAGGTTCAAGGTATCGACTACAGTCGCGCAGGCGTGCAACAGATTAACCCCGCCTACGCTGACCATGTGGAGCAGGGTGATGTCTTCGAACTGCTCGAGACCCGTATCGCATCTAACAAACAATACGATCTGGTCTGGCTGGGTAACGTGCTGGAGCATGTCTTGGATCCTGTCAGCCTGCTGCAATCACTACGCTGTTTAGTGGCACCAAACGGGCTTCTGGTGATCACTGTTCCGAACGATGGCACCGCCTATCACGAGGAACTGTACGCAACGGGGGCGATACGTGACCGATTCTGGATCGCCATGCCCGATCACCTGTCGTACTTCACCGCGGACAGCCTGCGTCGAACGGCTGAGGCAACGCAATGGGATTGCCTTGCTATTCAGGGTGATTTTCCTATCGACCTTTTTCTCTCTCATGAGGGATCGAACTATGTCGCTGATCGTTCCCAAGGGCCAGCAGCCCACCGGGCCCGATTAACGTTCGAACGGCTGATCGGGCAGGCAGGCATCGAAGCGTCTAACCGCTTCTACGCCGCACTTGCTGATGTGGGGTTTGGTCGCAATCTGACTGCGTTCTTTAGACCGAAACCCTGAGGAGTCAATAAATGACAGACAAAACTATACGAACACTCGTCGGCTCGACGCAGTCCGAGACTGACCGCAAACAAATTCTGGTCGACCGGCTTCGCGCCTCACGGATACCCGACCGTGAGTTATTGGACAACATCGGCCTGTATCTCACGCGACAGACGTTGTCGCGGATCAACTTCATGCAGAAGATCTATCAGATGATCGTACCCGTTCACGGGGTCATCATGGAGTTCGGCGTGCGTTGGGGGCAGAACATGGCGTTGTTCTCCACGTTAAGGGGGATACACGAGCCATTCAACTACAACCGCAAGATCATCGGCTTCGATACCTTTGATGGTTTTCCTTCGGTTACCCCTCAAGATGGGGGACGCGTACAGCCGGGTGACTACGCAGTGGTTGAGAACTGGAAGGAGGAGCTCGAGGAAATCCTCGACTTCCATACGCAAAACGCACCCATTCCACACAAAAAAAAGCACGAGTTGGTCCAGGGAGATGCCACGCTGACACTTCCTGGGTATCTGAAAGAACATCCCGAAACCGTCGTGGCGCTGGCCTATTTTGACTTCGACATATACAAGCCGACCCGCGACTGTCTCGAGGCGATCTTGCCGTATCTGACCAAGGGCAGCATTCTGGCTTTCGATGAACTCAATACACCGGAATTTCCGGGCGAAACTATCGCAGTGCGTGAGGTTCTAGGTTTGTCTCGTTACGCAATTCGGCGCGATCCATCCAACCCGCTCATCTCATATCTGGTGGTCGAATGAGTGCGGTCGCCGTTCGATACCTGGTGATGCCGAATCCGTACCTGTCGGACGGGGTGCTTGATATTCGAGCTGTGCAGCCGACCGACATCCACGCAATACGGCAATGGCGAAACGCCCAGATGGATGTCCTGCGTCAAACTGCTCTGATATCACCCGAAGAGCAGGAGCGTTATTTTGCTGAGCATGTCTGGTCGCAGATCGCGAGCTCGGAGCCCTCGCAGATTTTGCTGGCGATAGAAAGCGCCGGTGTATTGATCGGGTATGGTGGATTGGTCCACATTTCCTGGCCAAACCGAAGGGCCGAGGTTTCATTTTTGCTTACCCCGGATCTCGAAAAAAAATCAGAAGAACTCATAGCGTTTTTTTCACGTTTCCTGGACTTGATGAAGCAACTGGCTTTTGAGGATCTCGGGCTGCGACGCCTCTGCACCGAAACGTTCGCACACCGTACTCGCCACATCGCGACCCTCGAGGCTTCGGGTTTTCGTTGCGAGGGACGCTTGCGTGAACACGTGCTGATTGGCGGCAAACCTATGGACTCGTTTACCCACGGCGCGCTGGCCTGCGAATGGAAAAATGCTCATTGAACGACAGTCAGACTCACCTAAAAGGCCGTCGGGAGGGAGGGGCTCACAATGTGCTCGTCACCTCCGCTTCGCGTAAAGCGCCGCTGGTGCGCGCCATGCAGGAGGCTGCCAGGCGGATACATCCCGATGCACGCGTCATCGCTGGCGATGTCGATCCTGAGGCGCCAACTCGCTATATTGCTGACGGGTTCTGGCAAATGCCGCGTATCACGGACGCTGAACTGCCTGCGCTCATCAAAGGGTGTCATGAACGCGAGATAGCGGTGGTTCTTCCAACTCGCGATGGAGAGTTGCTCTTTTGGGCGCGCCACAGCGCAGCGTTCTCTGAAGCGGGAATTTCAGTCGTCGTCTCGAACCCCAAGGCCATCGAACGCTGCCTTGATAAGCTGGCTTTCGCTGACTTCGGCAGAAAGATCGGGCTCCCGGTAATCAATGCAGCGGCGACACCCGAGGCCGTCGGTGTCGGACCTTATGTGGTGAAAGAGCGTTACGGCGCCGGTTCCCGGGCGATCGGGCTTGATTTGTCGCTCGATGCCGCCCGCCATCACGCAACGATGTTGGATACACCGATCTACCAGCCATTCGTGCCGGGGCCGGAGATCAGCATCGACGGCTGGATTGATCGCAATGGCGCGGTTGTGGGAGTGCTGCTGCGCAGGCGCGACCGTGTGATCGCTGGTGAGTCGCAGATTACGACCACTTTGCGTAGTGAAGCGCTTGAACGTGAAGCCGTTCGCGCCCTGGAGACGCTGGACCTGCATGGCCCAGTGGTGATGCAAGCGATCGTGATCAACGATTCCATGCAGATCATTGAATGCAATCCCCGTTTTGGCGGTGCCTCCACAATAGCCATAGCTGCAGGGCTGGACGTTCTTTATTGGAGCCTCATTGAGGCCTTCGGGCAGGGGCCGGCACCTGTTTTCAACCGTATTGCAGGTGAGGTGAGACAGGTTCGTCTCCCCGCTGATCTGGTGCTGCATGATCCTGATCTTTGACCTGGACGATACGCTCTATGATGAGAGCAGCTTCGTCACAAGCGGGCTCGGCGCCGTTGCCCGTCACGGCGAGGACGCCTTCGGATGGGACGCTGAGCGTTCGCTGCAGTTTATGCTTGAAGTGCTTGAGCGCGAGGGGCGAGGGCGAGTTTTTGATCGATGGCTTGAGTTGTATGGGCAGTTGTCCAAAGCACGAGTGACAGAGTGCGTGAAAACTTATCGGCATCATCGCCCGAGTCTCGAGTTATTTCCCGCTGCCAGGGTCCTGCTCGGACAACTGCATGGGCGAGTGCCGCTCTATCTCGTCACCGACGGGCACAAGATCGTGCAGAAGAACAAAGTCGATGCGCTTGGCCTGTTTTCAGTGTTTCATCGAGTCCTCATCACTCACCGTTTTGGTATCCACCATGCGAAGCCTTCCATTCACTGTTTCGAGATTATTCGTCAAGCAGAAGGCTGTAGCTGGGCCGACATGGTTTACGTCGGCGATAACCCCGCCAAGGACTTCGTGAACCTCAATCTCCTTGGCGCATTGACTGTCCGGGTACAGACAGGCGGGCATCGCAACGTCATCGCTCTGCCTGGCTACGATGCGCAAGTATCCATCCCTGACCTTGACGCGCTCCCTGAGATACTTGCCTCGCGGTTCCAGTTGTAATCCAGCGATAGAACCTCGCGGACCATTCATCGACATTTCCCACCCAGGCACTTGGATCCGTCCAGGCCGGCGCACTCGTCTGGCCATCGAGCGCGAAACATCGCCGGATTGTTCGTTGGTCGAATGTCTCTTCGTGGACCTGATTCGGCAAAATAGCGTGACCTGCGAGTCATTACGCGCATCTTCACTGTATTGTATAAAAAGGGGAGAGGGCGCCTGGTCTGTTTTTTGACTCAGTGATGGCCTTTTACTCTTCCCGCTGTCACCCCCTTGAGGGCGACGTTATTGTTGTTTGTCGGCGCCCCTCGATTCCTTGCGAGCGGTGGTATTGGGCTGTTTATTATTGGGAAGCCGTAATGATTGGCATAAAGAGCATTGCGAGCTACGTTCCTGTAGCCGGCGTGGACAATTACGCACAAGGTGCAAAATTCGAGAAGGATGAAGAGTTCATCCTGGGCAAAATCGGTTCGGCCTTCCTGCCGCGCAAAGACGCCGGGCAAGAAACCTCGGACCTGTGTGTCGAAGCAGTCAACGCGCTGTTCGCCAACAACCCTGAATTGAAGCGCGAAGCCATCGACGTGCTGATCGTCGTGACCCAGAACGGCGACGAAGAAGGTTTGCCGCACACCGCCGCCATCGTTCAGGACAAATTGGGCCTGCCGACGACCGTGGCCGCGTTCGATATCTCCCTGGGCTGCTCCGGTTACGTCTACGGCATCTACGCCATCAAGGGCTTCATGGAAGCCGCAGGCCTGAAGAATGGCCTGCTGGTGACCGCCGATCCGTATTCGAAGATCGTCGACCCGGAAGACCGCAACACCACCATGCTGTTCGGCGATGCCGCCACCGCCACCTGGATGGGCGAAGACGCGCCGTGGCAGTTGGGCAAGGCCAAGTTCGGCACCGACGGTTCCGGCGCGCCGCACCTGAAGGTCACCGACGGGGTGTTCTTCATGAACGGCCGTCAGGTGTTCAACTTCGCGCTGCTCAAAGTGCCGGCGCATTTGCATGAGTTGCTCGCTGATTCGGGCCTGACGGCCGACGATATCGATGCTTTCTGCATTCACCAGGGCAGCGCGGCAATTGTCGATGCCGTGGCGCGACGCTTCGAGGGCGAGCCCGAGAAGTTCATCAAGGACATGGTCGAGACCGGTAACACCGTGTCGTCGAGCATTCCATTGCTGCTGGAAAAACACGTGCTGGAGTCGAAGTGGAAGCGCGTTGCGCTGAGTGGTTTCGGGGTAGGGCTGTCCTGGGGGTCGGCGATCATCTATCGCCCTTGAGCCAACCGATTCAGTCAGTAAAACCCAGGCAAAAAAAAGCGTTCAAGGTGTAACCTTGAGCGCTATTTTTTTGCCCGAATGCAAAGCGAGGCTTCATGAGCGAGTTCTTTGAGCACAACGCCAAAGTCATACAGCGACGCTGGCCGCTGCTGTCGGCGCGCTTGCTGGTTGAGGACACGAGCCTGTTGCAGGCTGATCTGGTCGAAGGCCTGGGCTCGACGTTGAGCATCAACGGCATCCAGCTGACCAGTCGCCACGACCGCATCCGAGAGGCCAGGCTTCAGGCCGACAGCCTGCCAGGTGACAGTCCGGTAGTACATGTCTACGGCACCGGACTTGGTGACCTGCAAATGGACTTGTTGGCGCGCTCCGGGCTTGAACGGCTGTACGTGCATATTCTCAATGGCGCGGTGTTTGCGCTGGTGTTGCAACTGCTAGATCAGCAGCAGTGGCTCAATGATCCGCGAGTCGAGCTGTTGTATGCCGGCGATCTGACGGAAATCCAGCTGCCGTTCTTTGCCTTGCCATCCGAGCTGGTGCTGGCCGATGACTTCAATGCAAAGATCCGTGACCGTTTGATCAGCGAAACTCACCTGACTTTCAATAACCGTGAATTCGACCCTGAGGCCCCGGACATCGTCGAGCGCTTGCAGGCGAGTCTGGAGCTGGTGCAAGCCGATCGCGATGTGGCCGAGTTGTTCGGTTCGCGCAAAGGACAGGAGGTGTTCGTCATTGCCACGGGCCCGAGCCTGGAGCAGCACTTCGAGACCTTGCGCGCGATTCGCAGTCAGGCCGAGCGGCCATTGTTCATTTGCGTCGATACCGCCTACCGACCGCTGCTCAATCATGGAATCCGCCCCGATGTGGTGGTCAGCATCGACCAGCGTATCTCGGCCCGGCATCTACCATCCGAAGATACAGTCGACATCACTCTGGCGTATATGCCCATGGTCGACCCTCAGGTTATGGCTGCCTGGCAAGGGCCACGGTACGCTGGTTATTCCGCTAGCCCGACCTATCAACAGCTGCGTCGGCAATGGCCCAAAGGCGAGCTGTATGTCGGCGGCAGCGTGATTCATCCGGCGGTGGACCTGGCGGTGAAGATGGGCGCGGCGCAGATCACCCTGTTCGGTGCCGACTTTGCCTTTCCTAACGACAAAACCCATGCTGGCTGGAGCGACGGCGACTTGGGGCCCCAACTGGGCGCGGCCAAACACTGGGTGCTCGATGGCCGTGGGCAACGTATCAAAACCCAACTGAACTTCCGCAGCTATCTATGTGAACTGGAGCGATTTATCGCAGGGCATCCTCAGGTGCGTTTCTATAACAGCAGCCGGGCAGGGGCGATGATCGCCGGTACGGCTTTTCATCCGGAGTTGGCGTCATGAGTGGGTTTGATTCCTTCGTCGACTTAGAGCAATGCGCGGCATTGTTCCGTTTGGGGCGTGATGTAGAAGCAGGGCTGGTGATGATCGAATTGATCTCAGCAGTGCAGGTGTCCTTCGATCTGATGCCGCAGGTTACTCAGCAGCAGTGGGTGCTATTGCTCGGCCAAATGTTCGAGTGCCAGGAGGCGCAGAATTGGTTGGCGCTGGCGGACTACCTGGAATACGAACTGGTCCGGTTGCTGCGCGACAGTCTGTCCATTTAAACAATTTCTCTTCTGCCGGTGCAGGCGAGTTCTCGCCAGTCCGTCACCGGCATTTCCCTGGCGTCATTTTTTCGCTGCCTGAATACTGCCAGCCCCTTGATTTACGAGGGGTGGCAACGTGATGGCAAATTTTTTTCAAAATCCCCTAAAGCAAGTTGCAATCTCGACGATAACTATTACGAAGGTTCTCTAGGCCATACCCGGCGGTTGCCAGGGCCGGAAGCCGCAGTACCCAACCAACGAGGAATTCGTCATGGCTTTAACAGTAAACACTAACGTTACATCGTTGAACGTTCAGAAAAACCTGAACCGCGCTTCCGACTCTCTGTCGACTTCGATGACTCGCCTGTCTTCCGGTCTGAAAATCAACAGCGCCAAAGACGACGCCGCCGGTCTGCAAATCGCTACCCGTATGACTTCGCAGATCCGTGGTCAGACCATGGCGATCAAAAACGCCAACGACGGTATCTCGATCGCTCAGACCGCTGAAGGCGCGATGCAGGAGCAGACCAACATTCTGCAGCGTATGCGTGAACTGGCTGTTCAAGCACGAAACGATTCCAACGGTACTGCTGACCGTGACGCTCTGAACAAAGAATTCGCTTCGATGTCGGACGAAATGACCCGTATCGCCCAGTCGACCAACCTGAACGGCAAGAACCTGATCGACGGTACCGGTGGCACCATGACTTTCCAGGTGGGTTCCAACACTGGTGCGACCAACCAGATCACCGTCACTCTGGTCGACACGACGGCTACAACACTGGCCGTTGATAAAGCCACTATTGCCATCACTGGCAACGACACCGTCACTGCAGAGGCCAGCACCAAGGCTTCGATCATTGCGATCGACGCGGCTCTGACTACCATCAACGCCGCTCGTGCCGACCTCGGTGCTTCACAAAACCGTCTGACCAGCACCATCTCCAACCTGCAGAACATCAACGAAAACGCCAGTGCTGCACTGGGTCGTGTACAAGATACCGACTTCGCTGCTGAAACTGCACAGCTGACCAAGCAACAAACTCTGCAACAAGCTTCCACCGCAATTCTGGCCCAGGCCAACCAACTGCCATCCGCTGTACTGAAGCTGCTTCAGTAATAGCTGGGTGAGTTTTGGCGGGGGAGTGCGCACGCCGCGCTCTCTCGCCTTTTTACTTTAAGAGGTGATGGACATGGATATGAGCGTCAAGCTGAACTTGTCTTATCCTGCGGCCCAGCAGGCGACGACTGTTGCCGACAAGCCTGCGGAAAAGCCTCGAGCGGAAACTGCGCCAGTGGTTGCCGTCAAGGAAGAAGGTAAAAAAGACCAGACCGAGCAGGAAAAACTGAAGATGGCCGTTCAGGAAATCGAAAAGTTCGTTCAATCGGTCAAGCGTAACCTGGAGTTCTCGATTGACGAGCCTTCAGGCAAAGTTGTGGTCAAAGTGATTGCCAGTGACTCCGGTGAGGTGATTCGTCAAATCCCCAACGAAGAAGTCCTTAAGCTGGCGAACAGTTTGAATGATGCAAGCAGCCTGTTGTTCAGCGCAAAAGTCTGACAACTGGCACGAATTTTGTTGCTATGTTCTTTTGGGCGTTGTAGTGGTCAAAAGGCCGGCGACACACTGAAGGGAGTTCCACATGGCAAGTCCAATTCTACCAGGTACGGGTTTAGGCTCCGGCCTTGATACCGGTGCTATCGTCAAAGCTCTGGTAAATGCTGACAAAGCAGCCAAGCAAGGTCAGATTGACCGTGGGACTGCGACCAACACCGCAAGCATTTCCGGTATCGGTACCTTGAAGTCGTTGATGGCTGCCTTCAAAAACACCATGAAGGATCTGGCCAGCACGACTACCCCGCAATTTCAGGGTTTTGCAGCCACTTCCTCCGATGTGAAGATCGTCGGCGCCACTGCCAGCAACTCGGCGGTAAACGGCAGTTACGTCGTGAAAGTAGATAATCTGGCCACCTCTTCGAAAGTCACCAGCGCGGCATTCGCCGGCGGTACGACCAGCCCGATCACTGCGGGTACGCTGAGCATCACGCAGGGCGCCAGCACCTACAACCTCGACGTCAAGGCCGGGGCGACGCTGCAATCGGTTCGCGATTCGATCAATGCCGATGCCTCGCTCAAGGGCGCGGGCATCAGTGCCAACATTGTCACCGACTCCTTCGGGTCGCGTCTGGTGCTTGGCTCGACAAATACGGGGGCGGGGTCCGACATTTCCGTCGGCGGCGACATTTCGGAATTGACCATTGACGGCAGCAATGTTGTTGGCGCCAGCGGCGGGCCGGCAATGACTGCCACCTCGGCCGGTTCGATCGGTGCTGTAGCCATTGATGCAAAGTTCTCTATCGATGGCATGGCCCTGACCAGCAAGAGCAATACGGTAGACAAGTCCGTTTCAGGGCTGACCTTGAACTTGGTGGCAACCGGCACTTCGACCGTCTCCGTGGCCGGCAACAACGATGGTCTGAAGGCTTCGATCCAGAAGTTCGTCGATGCCTACAACGCTCTGGCCAACGGCATCACGAAATTGACCAAGCCTTCGCTCGACGATGACGGCAATCCGACCGTTGCAGCTGCATTGACCGGCGACGCGTTGCCCCGTTCGATTCTGTCGGCCATACGCGGCCCGCTGTCGGAAACTGGTGCGGGCGACAAACTGACTGTTCTGGCGCAGCTGGGTATCACCACCGATCAGAAAACCGGTGCCCTCAACTTCGACAGCGCTAAGTTCACCAGTGCGATGAACGACAAGAAGCTGGGTGGTGAAGTCCAGAAGATGTTTGCTGGCGATGCTGGCAGTGACAATGGTCTGCTGGCGCGTATGCAGAAGGCTATCGCGCCATTCTCCGATGTCGGCGGTGTTTTGGATCAGCGCACAACAAGCCTGAACAAGACAAAGACCAAGTTGGGCAATGATCAGGCGGCCCTGGATCGCCGAATCGATACCCTGACCGCGGTACTGACTAAAAAGTACAATGACATGGATGCTCTGGTCGGCAAATTGAAAGCTACCGCCAGTAACATCACGTCGATGTTCGAGGCCATGGCCGCGCAGCAAAAGAACTCGTAACACCTAGAGTGCCAAAAGCCCGGCAGCGTTTTCACGCTCCGGGCTTTTTGTTTTTGAATCTAAAGTTTTTTGACGCGTCGTCGATACACTGGTTAGACGAACCACAGAATTCTGATGAGGTACAACATGAATCCAATGTTAGCCCTTCGCCAATACCAGAAGATTGGCGCGCAAGCCCAGACTTCCGAGGCTAGCCCTCATCGTCTGGTGCAAATGCTTATGGAAGGCGGTCTGGATCGCATTGCTCAGGCCAAAGGCGCCATGGAGCGCAAGGATGTCGCCAACAAGGGTGTTCTAATCGGCAAGGCCATCGGCATTATCGGTGGTTTGCGAGAGGGATTGGACCTGGAGAAGCAGGCAGAGTCCGTCGGTGAGTTGGACAGTCTCTATGCTTACATGATGAAACGTCTGGCGGAAGCCAACATCAAGACCGATCCAAAAATCCTCGACGAAGTTGCCGATTTGCTTCGCACGGTGAAAGACGGTTGGGATGCTATTGGCGCACCTGCTCCCCGGTTTTAAGGAGATCACCATGAGTCTTGTATTGCAGCGAATCGAACAAACCCGGGACGCCCTGGTTGAGGCATTGGCCGAGCGCAACTGGGAAGCCATTGGCGAGTTGGACCTGGCTTGCCGTTCCTGCATGGAAGACGTCTTGAGTGAAGCTTCGGTGGACGAGGCCGCGTTGCGCGACAACCTTGAGGAGTTGCTGGGGGTGTATAAGCAGCTTCTGGAGGCGGCGACGGGGGAGCGTCAGGCGATAGTCGACGAGATGTCGCAGATCCACCAAGCACAGAACGCGGCAAAGGTTTACCATCTGTTTGGTTAATTAACCCTCAGTTAATCCAAACATAGTGCGCCATAAATTTGACTGTGCACGGTTTTTTGACTTAACTAGTGGCTGGTTCCAGATTTCAGGCGTCTACAGGCACAACGTGTCTGCAAGCGTCTAGCTTGCCCCTCATTTTGGGCATTGAGTTGACTAGGGAAGTTGCTATTGCATGTGGCGTGAAACCAAAATTCTGCTGATTGATGACGATAGCGTCCGTCGCCGCGATTTGGCGGTGATTTTGAATTTTCTCGGCGAAGAAAATTTACCCTGTGGCAGCCATGACTGGCAGCAGGCGGTCGGCTCTCTGTCATCAAGTCGTGAAGTAATCTGTGTCCTCATCGGGACGGTAAATGCTCCTGGTGCACTTTTGGGCCTGTTAAAGACACTCTCAACCTGGGATGAGTTCCTTCCAGTTTTGTTAATGGGCGATAATTCTTCCATTGACTTGCCGGAAGACCAGCGTCGCCGAGTGCTTTCGACGCTCGAAATGCCACCCAGCTACAGCAAGCTGCTCGATTCGCTGCACCGTGCCCAGGTCTATCGCGAGATGTATGACCAGGCCCGTGAGCGCGGTCGTCACCGTGAACCGAATCTTTTCCGCAGCCTTGTCGGCACCAGCCGGGCGATTCAACACGTCCGTCAGATGATGCAGCAAGTTGCCGACACCGACGCCAGCGTGCTGATCCTCGGTGAGTCCGGCACTGGCAAGGAAGTGGTCGCGCGCAATCTGCACTACCACTCCAAGCGTCGTGAAGCGCCGTTCGTTCCGGTCAACTGCGGGGCGATTCCGGCCGAGTTGCTGGAAAGCGAATTGTTCGGTCACGAGAAGGGTGCCTTCACCGGGGCGATCACCAGCCGTGCCGGGCGTTTCGAGCTGGCCAACGGCGGTACGCTGTTCCTCGACGAAATCGGCGACATGCCGTTGCCGATGCAGGTCAAGCTGTTGCGCGTCTTGCAGGAGCGCACGTTCGAGCGCGTGGGCAGCAACAAGACCCAAAGCGTCGATGTGCGGATCATCGCGGCAACCCACAAGAATCTCGAAAGCATGATCGAGATCGGCACGTTCCGCGAAGACCTCTACTATCGCCTGAACGTGTTCCCGATCGAGATGGCGCCACTGCGCGAGCGCGTCGAAGACATTCCGTTGCTGATGAACGAGTTGATCTCGCGCATGGAGCACGAGAAGCGCGGTTCGATCCGTTTCAACTCGGCGGCGATCATGTCGCTGTGCCGTCACGGCTGGCCGGGCAACGTTCGCGAGCTGGCCAACCTGGTGGAGCGCATGGCGATCATGCACCCGTACGGGGTGATCGGCGTGGTCGAGTTGCCGAAGAAATTCCGCTACGTCGATGACGAAGACGAGCAGATGGTCGACAGCCTGCGCAGTGATCTCGAAGAGCGGGTGGCCATCAACGGTCATACCCCGGACTTCACCGCCAATGCGCTGCTGCCGCCGGAAGGCCTGGACCTGAAAGACTACCTCGGCGGTCTGGAGCAAGGGTTGATTCAGCAGGCGCTGGATGACGCCAACGGCATTGTGGCGCGGGCGGCCGAACGGCTGCGTATTCGTCGCACGACCCTGGTGGAGAAGATGCGCAAGTACGGCATGAGCCGTCGTGATGGTGATGAACAGGCGGATGATTGACGCCTGTTTTTCAACCCCTTCATTTATAGGCAATTTTTTTTAGGCACGGGTATTGCTACGTCCCTCGCAACGTTCCGTTTAACTGACGGTCACCACGCGAGAGAGCACAATGCCCCAAGCCGCCCAGATGTCTCCTGTCCCTGATGTTTCGGGGCAACCGTCGTCCGTAGAGCAGGCAAGCCGGCTTGGCCTTGAGCAGGCGTTTGCGCTGTTCAACCAGATGTCGAGCCAATTGACCGATTCCTACAGCATGCTCGAAGCCCGGGTCACCGAGCTCAAGGGTGAGCTGGCGGTGGTCAGCGCCCAGCGCATGCAGGAGCTGGCGGAAAAAGAGCGTCTGGCCAACCGGCTGCAAAACCTCCTCGATCTATTGCCCGGCGGCGTCATTGTCATCGACGCCCAAGGCATCGTGCGTGAAGCCAATCCCGCCGCGTGTGAGTTGCTCGGCTTGCCGCTCGAAGGCGAGCTGTGGCGCCAGGTCATTGCGCGATGCTTTGCGCCGCGCGAAGACGACGGTCACGAAATCTCCCTCAAGGACGGTCGGCGCCTGTCGATCGCTACCCGCTCGCTGGATGCCGAACCCGGTCAGTTGGTGTTGCTCAACGACCTGACTGAAACCCGTCATCTGCAAGATCAACTCGCCCGCCATGAGCGCTTGTCGTCGCTCGGTCGCATGGTCGCATCGTTGGCCCATCAGATTCGTACGCCGTTGTCCGCCGCGTTGCTCTATGCCAGTCATTTGACTGAGCAGGAACTGCCGGTCGCCACGCAGCAGCGTTTTGCCGGCCGCCTGAAAGAGCGACTGCATGAGCTGGAACATCAGGTGCGCGACATGCTGGTGTTCGCTCGCGGTGAGCTGCCGTTGACCGATCGCGTCACCCCAAAAATGCTGATGCAGTCGCTGCAAGCGGCCGCGCTGACTCATGTTCAGGATCTGCCGGTGCGCTGGCAATGCGACAGTCATGCCGGTGAGTTGCTGTGCAATCGCGACACGCTGGTCGGGGCAATCCTCAATCTGATCGAAAACGCCATTCAGGCCAGTGCCGGCGACGTCCGTTTGAAGGTTCACCTGTATACCCGCGACAACAACCTGCGCGTATCGGTCAGCGACAGCGGCAGTGGTATCGACACGAAGGTGTTGGCACGTTTGGGCGAGCCGTTTTTCACCACCAAAACCACCGGTACCGGTCTGGGCCTGACCGTGGTCAAGGCAGTGGCCCGTGCTCATCAGGGAGAATTGCAGTTGCGTTCGCGGCCGGGTCGCGGCACTTGCGCGCAGGTGATCCTGCCGCTTTTTGCGGGTGAGCAGCCCAGCGCTCAGGGAGTGAAGTGAAGGATATGACCATCAAGGTTTTACTGGTCGAGGACGATCGCGCGCTACGGGAAGCACTGGCCGATACGCTGTTGCTTGCCGGGCATGATTACAAGGCGGTCGGTTCGGCGGAAGAGGCGCTGGCTGCAGTTGGCGCCGAGGCATTTGGCCTGGTGGTCAGTGACGTCAACATGCCGGGCATGGACGGTCATCAGCTGCTTGGATTGCTGCGGGCTCGTCAGCCGCAACTGCCGGTGTTGTTGATGACCGCTCACGGTGCGGTCGAGCGTGCGGTCGACGCCATGCGTCAGGGCGCGGCGGATTACCTGGTCAAGCCGTTCGAGCCCAAAGCCTTGCTCGACCTGGTGGCGCGTCACGCCTTGGGCAATCTCGGCGCGACCGAGAGCGAGGGGCCTGTAGCGTTCGAGCCGGCCAGTGCGCAATTGCTGGAATTGGCCGCGCGGGTGGCGCGCAGTGATTCCACGGTGTTGATCTCCGGTGAGTCCGGGACCGGCAAGGAAGTGCTGGCGCGTTACATCCATCAGCACTCCCATCGCGCCAGTCAGCCGTTCATTGCGATCAACTGCGCAGCGATCCCGGACAACATGCTTGAAGCCACTTTGTTCGGTCACGAGAAGGGTTCGTTCACCGGCGCCATCGCGGCGCAGGCCGGCAAGTTCGAGCAGGCTGATGGCGGGACGATCCTGCTCGATGAAATTTCTGAAATGCCCCTCGGCCTGCAGGCCAAGTTACTGCGCGTATTGCAGGAGCGCGAAGTCGAGCGAGTCGGCGCACGCAAGCCGATCACGCTGGATATTCGAGTGGTCGCTACCACTAACCGTGACCTGGCCGGTGAAGTGGCGGCGGGGCGTTTCCGCGAAGATCTTTACTATCGCCTGTCGGTGTTCCCGTTGGCCTGGCGTCCGCTGCGCGAGCGCACCGCCGACATCCTGCCGCTGGCCGAGCGCCTGCTGGCCAAACACGTCAATAAAATGAAGCATGCCGCGGCAAAGCTTTCGCCTGAGGCGCAGGCCTGCCTGATCGGCTATCCGTGGCCGGGCAATGTGCGTGAGCTGGATAACGCAATCCAGCGTGCGTTGATCCTGCAACAGGGCGGTTTGATCCAGCCGCAGGATTTCTGCCTGGCTGGGCCTGTGGCGTGTGCGCCATTACCAGCATTGGCGCCGGCGCCTGCACGAGCAGTGGAAGTCGAAGCCGAATCGGCGGGCGCCCTCGGCGATGACCTGCGGCGCCGTGAGTTCCAGATGATCATCGACACCTTGCGCTCCGAGCGCGGTCGTCGCAAGGAAGCCGCCGAGCGACTGGGCATCAGCCCGCGCACCTTGCGCTACAAACTGGCACAGATGCGCGACGCCGGAATGGACGTGGAAGCGTATTTGTTCGCCACGTAAAGGTCGGCAAAAAAAGCATAGGAGAGCTTTTGTTTAGAGCGGCCACGGAGCTGGCACCCTTGTTGCTAACACCTCACTACTCGCCGAGTGAGTGTCAAAAAATTGCGAGTAGCCAAAGAGAGCAGACCATGAGCCAAGGTATTGAATTCAACCGGTTGATGCTGGATATGCGCGCCATGCAAATGGATGCCATGTCTGCGCCGAAATCGACTGCCGCAGTCCCTGAAGTGGGTGGCAGCAGCTTTGCCGACATGCTCGGTCAGGCCGTCAATAAAGTGAACGACACCCAGCAGGCGTCCAATCAGTTGGCCAGTGCCTTCGAGATCGGTAAAAGCGGCGTCGACCTGACGGACGTGATGATTTCCTCACAGAAGGCCAGCGTGTCTTTTCAGGCACTGACCCAAGTGCGTAACAAGCTGGTTCAGGCTTACCAAGACATCATGCAGATGCCGGTTTAAGGACGAGATTGAGTCATGGCAGAAGCAATCGCCGATAATGTTCCGGCCAAGGCCACTCCAATAGACGGCAAACCGCCGCTGTTCGGGTTGTCTTTCCTGGAAAACCTCTCCGAGATGACCATGTTGCGTCAGGTGGGCCTGTTGGTCGGCCTGGCTGCGAGCGTGGCGATTGGTTTTGCCGTGGTGTTGTGGTCCCAGCAGCCGGACTACCGGCCTCTATACGGCAGCCTTGCCGGCATGGACGCCAAACAGGTCATGGAAACCCTGGCCGCCGCCGACATTCCCTATACCGTCGAACCGAATTCCGGTGCCTTGCTGGTCAAGGCCGATGACCTGTCCCGTGCGCGGCTCAAGCTCGCGGCCGCTGGTGTCACTCCCAGCGACGGCAACATCGGTTTCGAGATCCTCGACAAGGAACAGGGGCTGGGTACCAGTCAGTTCATGGAGGCGACCCGTTATCGTCGCGGCCTCGAAGGCGAACTGGCGCGGACCATTTCCAGCCTGAACAACGTCAAGGGTGCCCGCGTGCACCTGGCGATTCCGAAGAGTTCGGTGTTCGTGCGTGACGAGCGCAAGCCCAGCGCTTCTGTTCTGGTTGAACTGTATTCCGGTCGCTCGCTGGAGCCAGGCCAGGTCGTCGCCATCATCAATCTGGTGGCAACCAGCGTTCCTGAACTGAGCAAATCGCAGATCACCGTCGTCGACCAGAAGGGCAACCTGCTGTCGGATCAGGCGGAAAACTCCGAGCTGACCATGGCCGGCAAGCAGTTTGATTACAGCCGTCGCATGGAAAGCATGCTGACTCAGCGCGTGCACAACATTCTGCAACCGGTACTGGGCAACGACCGCTATAAAGCCGAAGTCTCGGCCGATGTGGATTTCAGTGCCGTCGAATCGACTTCCGAGCAGTTCAACCCGGATCAACCGGCGTTGCGCAGCGAGCAGTCGGTCAACGAACAACGTACCGCCAGCAATGGCCCGCAAGGTGTGCCGGGTGCCTTGAGCAACCAGCCGCCGTCGCCTGCCTCGGCGCCGCAAACTACTGGGGGCGCCACCGCGTCGGCCGGCATGGTGCAGCCAGGCCAGCCACTGCTCGATGCCAACGGTCAGCAAATCATGGACCCGGCCACCGGTCAGCCGATGCTGGCGCCGTACCCGGCGGACAAGCGTCAACAATCCACCAAGAACTTCGAACTCGACCGTTCCATCAGCCACACCAAGCAACAGCAGGGCCGCTTGAATCGCCTGTCGGTGTCGGTGGTGGTGGACGATCAGGTCAAGGTCAACGCGGCCAATGGCGAAACCACCCGTGCGCCGTGGAGCGCCGATGAATTGGCGCGCTTCACTCGTCTGGTGCAGGACGCGGTCGGTTTCGACGCCAGCCGTGGCGACAGCGTCAGCGTGATCAACATGCGGTTCTCCGCCGAGCGCGGTGAAGTGATCGCCGATATTCCGTTCTATTCCCAGCCGTGGTTCTGGGACATCGTCAAGCAAGTGCTGGGTGTGTTGTTCATCCTGGTGTTGGTGTTCGGTGTGCTGCGTCCGGTGCTCAACAACATCACCGGTGGCGGCAAAGGCAAGCAACTCGCGGCCTTTGGCAGCGACGTGGAACTCGGCGGCATGGGCGGCCTGGACGGCGAACTGGCCAACGACCGCGTCAGCCTCGGTGGCCCGACCAGTATCCTGCTGCCGAGTCCGAGCGAAGGCTATGACGCACAGTTGAACGCAATCAAGAGTCTGGTGGCAGAAGATCCGGGTCGCGTGGCCCAGGTCGTGAAAGAGTGGATTAACGCAGATGAGTGATAACCGAGCCGCTGTCGCCAAACTGTCCCGGGTTGATAAAGCCGCGATCCTGCTGCTGTCCCTGGGTTCTACCGATGCCGCGCAAGTGCTGCGCCACATGGGGCCCAAAGAGGTTCAGCGTGTGGGCGTGGCCATGGCCCAGATGGGTAACGTGCACCGCGAGCAGGTCGAACAGGTCATGAGTGAGTTCGTCGACATCGTCGGCGATCAGACCAGCCTGGGCGTCGGCTCCGACGACTACGTGCGCAAAATGCTCACCCAGGCCCTGGGCGAAGACAAGGCCAACGGCCTGATCGACCGGATCCTGCTGGGCGGCAACACCAGTGGCCTCGACAGCCTGAAGTGGATGGAACCGCGCGCCGTCGCCGACGTGATCCGTTACGAGCACCCGCAGATCCAGGCGATCGTGGTGGCGTACCTCGATCCGGACCAGGCCGGTGAAGTGCTGGGCAACTTCGACCATAAGGTGCGGCTGGACATCATCCTGCGGGTGTCTTCGCTGAA
Organism: Pseudomonas sp. 008; assembly: GCF_016861935.1. NCBI lineage: Bacteria > Pseudomonadati > Pseudomonadota > Gammaproteobacteria > Pseudomonadales > Pseudomonadaceae > Pseudomonas > Pseudomonas sp. 008. Next base: position 83,416 of record NZ_BOMA01000013.1, read on the forward strand.
CACCGTGCAGCCGGCGGCCCTGAAAGAGCTCAACCAGATTCTCGAGAAGCAGTTCTCCGGCAACTCGAATGCCTCGCGCACCACCCTGGGTGGCATCAAGCGCGCGGCAGACATCATGAACTTCCTCGACAGCTCGATCGAAGGTCAGCTGATGGACTCGATCCGCGAAGTCGACGAAGACCTGTCCGGTCAGATCGAAGACCTCATGTTCGTGTTCAACAACCTGTCCGATGTCGACGACCGCGGTATTCAGGCGCTGTTGCGCGAAGTGTCCTCGGACGTCCTGGTGCTGGCCCTCAAGGGATCGGACGAAGGCGTCAAGGAAAAGATCTTCAAGAACATGTCCAAACGAGCGGCCGAACTGTTGCGCGACGACCTCGAGGCCAAAGGCCCGGTGCGTGTCAGCGACGTGGAAACGGCGCAGAAAGAAATCCTCACCATTGCCCGCCGTATGGCCGAAGCCGGAGAAATCGTTCTCGGCGGGAAGGGCGGCGAAGAGATGATCTAAGGTCACTATGTCGTCCAAACATGATGAGTCCCAGACCGACCTGATCCGTGGCAAGGACGTCGCAGGTTTCGATGTCTGGGCGTTGCCCAGCTTCGACCCGTTTGTGCCGGAACCCGAGCCGGAACCGGAACCCGAACCGCCGGAAATGGAAGAAGTGCCGCTGGAAGAAGTCCAGCCACTGACGCTTGAAGAGCTCGAGAGCATTCGCCAGGAGGCCTACAACGAAGGCTTCGCGGTTGGCGAGAAAGAAGGTTTCCATAGCACCACGCTCAAGGTCCGTCAGGAAGCCGAAGTGGCCCTGACGGCCAAGATCGCTGGTCTGGAACAGTTGATGGCCAACCTGTTCGAGCCCATTGCCGAGCAGGACACCCAGATCGAAAAGTCGCTGGTCGACCTTGTGCAGCACATCACCAAGCAGGTGATTCAGCGCGAGCTGGCCATCGACTCGACGCAGATCGAACACGTCATGCGTGAAGCGCTCAAGCTCTTGCCACTGGGTGTGGGCAATGTGCGGTTGTACGTCAACCCGCAGGATTTCGAACAGGTCAAAGCCCTGCGCGAGCGCCATGAAGAAACCTGGCGCATCGTCGAGGACGAATCCTTGTTGCCAGGCGGTTGCCGGGTCGAGACCGAGCACAGTCGTATCGATGCGACCGTCGAAACCCGTGTAACCCAGGTCATGGCCAAGCTGTTCGACCAACTTCACGATCAGGCGCTGCACCCGGCTGCGCCGGACCTGAGCCTGGAATTGCCGATCGACGAAAAGCCTGCGGTCGCCCCGGTCGAGCCAGAACTGGAAGAACCCGATGCGCCTTGAACGCACCAGCTTCGCCAAGCGCCTCGGCAGCTACGCCGAGGCCACGGAGCTGGCTGGCGCGCCGATCCTTGAAGGTCGATTGCTGCGTATGGTCGGCCTGACCCTCGAAGCCGAAGGCTTGCGCGCCGCCATGGGCAGCCGCTGCATGGTCATCAACGATGACAGCTATCACCCGGTGCAAGTCGAAGCCGAGGTCATGGGCTTCTCTGGCAGCAAAGTTTTTCTGATGCCGGTAGGCAGTGTCGCGGGCATCGCCCCTGGCGCGCGCGTGGTTCCTTTGGCTGACGCCGGTCGTTTGCCGATGGGCATGAGCATGCTCGGGCGGGTGCTTGATGGCGCCGGTCGTGCGCTGGATGGCAAGGGCGGGATGAAGGCTGAAGACTGGGTGCCGATGGACGGTCCGACCATCAACCCGCTCAAGCGTGACCCGATCAGCCAACCGCTGGACGTGGGCATTCGCTGCATCAACGGTTTGTTGACGGTCGGTCGCGGTCAGCGCCTCGGGCTGTTCGCCGGTACCGGCGTCGGCAAGAGTGTGCTGTTGGGCATGATGACCCGTTTCACCGAGGCCGACATTATCGTGGTCGGGCTGATCGGTGAGCGGGGTCGCGAAGTTAAAGAGTTCATCGAGCACATCCTCGGTGAAGAAGGGCTCAAGCGTTCGGTCGTGGTGGCGTCGCCGGCGGACGATGCGCCGCTGATGCGTTTGCGTGCGGCCATGTACTGCACGCGGATCGCCGAGTATTTTCGCGACAAGGGCAAGAACGTCCTGTTGCTGATGGATTCCCTGACCCGTTTCGCCCAGGCCCAGCGGGAAATCGCCCTGGCCATCGGCGAACCGCCGGCGACCAAGGGCTATCCGCCGTCGGTGTTTGCCAAGTTGCCGAAACTGGTGGAGCGGGCCGGTAACGCCGAAAAGGGCGGCGGTTCGATCACTGCGTTCTACACGGTATTGTCTGAAGGCGATGACCAGCAGGACCCGATCGCCGACTCGGCGCGGGGCGTGCTTGACGGGCACATCGTGCTGTCCCGGCGTCTGGCCGAGGAAGGGCATTACCCGGCCATCGACATCGAAGCGTCCATCAGTCGGGTCATGCCGTCGGTGGTCGGTATCAAACACCTGAACCACGCGCAGATGTTCAAGCAATACTGGTCGCGCTATCAGCAGAGCCGCGACCTGATCAGTGTCGGCGCCTACGTGCCCGGCGGTGACCGGGAAACCGACACCGCGATCAATCTGCAACCGGCCATGTCCCTGTACCTGCGCCAGGGCTTGAACGACAACATCAGCATGGGCGCCAGCGAAAACCATCTTGCTTCGGTCTTCGCGCCAGCGCCAGGCGGTTAACCGGTCATGGCCTCGAGTCGCGCGGCACGCCTGGCGCCTGTGGTGGACATGGCTGAAAAGGCCGAGAAAACCGCCGTCCAGCGCCTGGGGCACTTCCAGGGCCAGGTTCGTTTGGCGGAAAGCAAACTCGCCGACCTCGAAGCCTTCCGTCTCGACTACCAGGAGCAATGGATCGTGCGCGGCAGCGGCGGCGTTTCGGGCCAGTGGTTGCTGGGCTATCAGGGTTTTCTCGCGCAATTGGGCACGGCCATCGACCAGCAGCGCCAGAGCTTGAACTGGCATCAAAACAACCTGAACAAGGCCCGAGAAGCCTGGCAACAGGCATTTGCCCGGGTCGAAGGCTTGCGCAAACTGGTTCAGCGCTACATGGATGAAGCACGGCAACTGGAAGACAAGCGCGAGCAGAAGCTGCTGGATGAGTTGTCCCAGCGGTTGCCGCGTCAGGATTCGTATTGAATCAAGTAGGCCGCGAAGGCGATTTCACAAACCGTACAGTTTTTTCAGCCTTGCTCCAGCCCCCATCAGGTGCTAAACCTTCTACACGTACGTTCGCCAATGACAAGGAAGCCGTGAAATGTCAGTCGTTACAGAAGTATCCCCGGATGGGCAAAAGTTGACGATTTCGGTTAAGGGGCGATTCGATTTCGGTCGTCATCAGGAGTTTCGTGAGTCCTACGAGCGACTCAACCAGAAACCCGAGTCCATCGTCGTAGATCTGAAGGACGCCACGTATCTCGACAGTTCGGCGCTGGGCATGTTGCTTTTGCTGCGCGATCACGCCGGTGGCGACAACTCCGATATTCGTGTCGTCAACAGCAGTAGCGATGTGAAGAAAATCCTCGCCATCTCCAACTTCGACAAGCTGTTCGACATCAGTTGACTGTCATGCAGCCGCTCGAGCCGCTGACGATTCTGATCGCCGAAGACAGTGCGGCCGATCGCATGCTGCTGTCGACTATCGTCCGTCGTCAGGGTCATGAAGTGCTGACAGCCAGTAATGGCGCCGAGGCGGTCGAGGCGTTTCGCTCGCAGCGGCCGCACCTGGTGCTGATGGATGCCATGATGCCGGTGATGGATGGCTTCGAGGCCGCGCAGCAGATCAAGGCGCTGGCCGGCGAAACCCTGGTGCCGATCATCTTTCTGACGTCGCTGACCGAAAGCGAAGCCCTGGCGCGTTGTCTGGAGGCCGGGGGCGACGACTTTCTGGCGAAGCCTTACAACCAGGTGATCCTCGCGGCCAAGATCAAGGCAATGGACCGCTTGCGGCGTTTGCAGGCCACGGTGCTGGAACAGCGCGATCTGATCGCCAGGCACCATGATTACCTGCTCAACGAACAGCGCGTGGCCAAAGCCGTGTTCGACAAGGTAGCCCACTCCGGTTGCCTGAATGCGCCGAACATCCGTTATCTGCAATCGCCCTATGCGCTGTTCAATGGTGATCTGTTGCTGGCCGCGTTTACCCCGGCCGGCGACATGCATGTGTTGCTCGGTGATTTTACCGGCCATGGTTTGCCGGCCGCTGTCGGTGCCATGCCGTTGGCCGAAGTTTTCTATGGCATGACCGCCAAGGGTTATGGTTTGTCCGAAACCCTGCGCGAGATGAACGCCAAGCTCAAACGTATTCTGCCGGTCGACATGTTCTGCTGCGCGACCCTGTTGCGCCTGAGCTTTCAGCGAGGGTCGGTGGAGGTCTGGAACGGCGGGATGCCGGACGGCTATTTGCACAACGCCACCAGTGGCGAGCGTACAGCGCTCACGGCACGGCACTTGCCGTTGGGTGTGCTGAGCCCGCAAACCTTCGATGACCGCACCGAGGTGTTCCCTATGGCCGTCGGGGATCGGGTGTTCCTGTTGTCTGACGGAGTGATTGATACCTGCGATGCCAATGAGCAGTTATTTGGCGTAGAGCGATTGGAGCAGGTGTTTGCAGCCAATCGTCAGCCCGATGCGCTGTTCGAAGAAATCGAGCAGGCCCTGCGGGACTTTCGCGGCGAGGCTCGCGATGACGTGAGCATGGTTGAGGTCAGCCTGTTGGATGCGGCGCAACTGAGCCCGCCAGCACCGGTATATTCCGACAGCGGTCAGTCCTGCCCGCTGGACTGGTCGGTGAGTTTCGAATTTCGCGCCGCCACCCTCAAACGCTTCAACCCGCTGCCGTACCTGTTGCAATTGCTGTTTGAGGTGCCTGGTCTGCGCGCTCAGAGTGGTGCGCTCTACAGCGTGCTGGCAGAGCTTTACTCCAATGCCCTGGAGCATGGCGTGCTAGGTCTGGATTCGAGTCTCAAACGCGATGCTTCGGGTTTTGCGCGTTATTATCAGCAGCGCAGTGCGCGCCTGGACGAATTGCAGGACGGCTATGTGCGGGTACATTTGCAGGTGACGCCAAAAGGCGAAGGTGGTTGCCTGACTGTTCGAGTCGAAGACAGTGGCAAGGGCTTCGATGTGGTACGGGTGATGGAGCGTCCCGTCGACGATGTCCGTTTGTCGGGACGTGGCGTCAGTTTGATCCGACAGTTGAGTCATCATGCGAGCTGGTCCGATAATGGGCGCAGTGCTCGCGTGGAGTTTTTCTGGGAAGCTCAGGCATGATCCCAGGCATTCTTGATCAAAGGAGTGAACAAGTGGACGACACACATCTGGATCGCGACGTGCTGAGCGCGTTGCAAGAAGTTATGGAGGACGGGTATCCAGAATTGCTCGATACCTTTCTCAGTGATTCCGAAGAGCGATTGAGCTTGCTGCGCAAGGCTGACGATGCCGATCGGTTAGGCGCCACGGCGCACAGTTTCAAGGGCAGCAGCAGCAACATGGGCGCGACTCGGCTGGCTGAGCTGTGCCATGAACTGGAGCAGCGAGCCAAAGAGAAAAAACTCGAAGGCATTGAAGCGCTGGTTGGAGAAATCGACGGCGAATTCGCGATTGTTCGACCGCTTTTTGAGGCAGAGCGCCAACGTTCCCTGGCTGAATAAGACAACCACTAGCCGCTACGGATCGCATTACAGTTTAACCATCCGGCGCTTTTGGCGGCCAGCGAACAAAGCTGGCTCGACCCTTGCAGTCAACTTACTCAACTGTACCTACGATCCCAGTGCAGCGGAGACCGTTCCATGCCCGTTACCCCAAATATTCTTCTTCAGGCCGCGGCAGCGGCCAAGACTCAAGCCGCGTCCGCCAATACCCCGGCGTCGATGGCTGAGTCCGGTGACAAGGCGTCCAGCTTCGCTCAGGTCTACGCCAATCAAGCCCAGAATAAGCCCTCGGTCACGATGGACGGATCTGCTAAACCCGCACGTGACAAAGCCCCGGACAACACTGGCAAAAAGGACGTGGGCAACGACTCGTCTGCCGCCCAGGAGCCGACGGTTGCCGATAGCGGCAAATCCTTGCCCGCCGATAAACCGGCGCAGGCCGATGACAAGACCGCCAGCGATGACGCGCCCGATACCGCTGAGGCAGCGACGCCGGTAGTCGATTCCGCGCCTGTTGATCCGGCCCTCGATCCGGCGTTGATGCAAGTGTTGCAGCCGGTGCTGCCAGCCTCCGTGCCGGAAACGCCACCGGTTGTCGCCACCGTGCAGTCAGCCATTGAAGTGCCCGTTGCTAACGCCGTTACCGCAACCGCGGCGCCGACGGCTACGACGGCCGATCCTGATTTCGATCCCGAAGCCGATCCGCTCGATGCGCTGCCAGCCGTGCGCATGGCCATGGAGCAGAGCGGGCACGTTTCGGCCGCCAGCCAGGCTCAGCCAAAAGCGGCGCCGACCCAGGCTCACGTCGACGGCGAGCTGACCTCGGCACAGACTTTTGCCGCGGGCATGGCAAGCATGCTCGATGTGCAGGCCGATCAGGACAGCACCAGCCAGGATGGCGAGAAGGCTTTCAGTGGCCTGATCGATGACGGCCTCAAGGATCTCAAGTCCGCCAGCAGCGACACCCGTGTCGATGACTTCGCCAATCGTCTGGCGGCTCTGACCCAGGCGGCAACACCCAAGACTGCCAATGCATTGCCGGTGAACCAACCGATCGCCATGCATCAGAGCGGTTGGACTGAAGAGGTGGTCAACCGGGTCATGTACCTGTCTAGCGCCAATCTCAAGGCGGCGGATATCCAGTTGCAACCGGCCGAACTGGGACGCCTCGATATTCGGGTGAACATGGTTCCGGATCAGCAGACCCAAGTGACCTTCATGAGCGCTCACCCAAGCGTTCGCGAAGCGCTCGACGGGCAAATGCATCGCCTGCGGGACATGTTCGCGCAGCAGGGCATGGGCCAGGTCGACGTCAACGTTTCCGATCAGTCCCGTGGCTGGCAGGGCCAGGGGCAGGAACAGGCTCAACAGGGGCAGGGCGGGCGCACCAATGCCAGTGGCGGTCGCCTCGATTCGATGGATGAAGAGCTTCCTGCGCCTGTCGCTGAGGTGGCCGCCAACACCACCAGCGTGATCGGCTCCAGCGCGGTCGATTACTACGCCTGATCAAACGCAAAACCCAGTAGGAGCGAGGCTTGCCCGCGAAGAACGATAACCCCAACCGGGTTATCGTTCTTCGCGGGCAAGCCTCGCTCCTACCTTTCTTGTGATCTCTTTAAGTCTGCGCCTCAAATCCCCCAGACACTTCTGGCATAACACTTGCTCTTGCCTTGCCGTGCGACTGTGAAAACCCGAATAGTGACGGATTATTGGCATGGCGAAGAGCGAAGCAGTAGTAAAAGACCCCGCAACCAAAGGCAAAATCAAGCTGATCATTGTGATCGTCGTGGCTCTGCTGCTGGCGATCGGCTTGTCCGTGGGAGCGACCTGGTTCTTCATGCACAGCGCCCAGAGCAAGCCTGCCGCCGCGGCTGAAACCGCTGTGGTCGGCAAGCAGCCGGCGATCTTCGAGCCAATGGCTCCAGCCTTCGTGGCCAACTACACCCAGAATGGCCGTCAGCGCTACATGCAGGTGAGCATCACCATGCTGGGGCGTAATCAGGCTGATCTGGAGGCGCTCAAAGTCCACATGCCGGTGATCCGCAATAACCTGGTCATGCTGTTTTCCGGTCAGGATTTCGCCACGCTGGCGACCCCGGTCGGCCAGGAGATGTTGCGTCAGAAAGCCACGGCCAGCGTCCAGGAAGTGGCGCAGAAAGAGCTGGGCAAAGTGGTGATCGAACAGTTGCTTTTCACTAATTTCGTACTGCAGTAGGAACACGACATGGCCGTGCAGGACCTGCTGTCCCAGGATGAGATCGATGCGCTGTTGCATGGCGTCGACGATGGTCTGGTACAGACCGATAACGCTGCCGAACCCGGCAGTGTCAAAAGCTACGACCTGACCAGCCAGGATCGCATCGTCCGTGGACGCATGCCGACGCTGGAAATGATCAACGAGCGTTTCGCCCGCTACACCCGCATCAGCATGTTCAACATGCTGCGCCGCTCGGCGGACGTTGCCGTCGGTGGCGTGCAGGTGATGAAGTTCGGCGAATACGTGCACTCGCTGTACGTGCCGACCAGCCTCAACCTGGTCAAGATCAAACCGCTGCGCGGCACCGCACTGTTCATCCTCGACGCCAAACTGGTGTTCAAGCTGGTGGACAACTTCTTCGGCGGCGACGGCCGTCACGCGAAGATCGAAGGGCGTGAATTCACCCCCACCGAACTGCGTGTGGTGCGCATGGTGCTGGAGCAGGCTTTCGTCGATTTGAAGGAAGCCTGGCAGGCGATCATGGAAGTGAACTTCGAGTACATCAACTCGGAAGTGAACCCGGCCATGGCCAACATCGTCGGCCCGAGCGAAGCCATTGTGGTGTCGACGTTCCACATCGAACTCGATGGCGGTGGCGGCGACCTGCACGTGACCATGCCGTACTCGATGATCGAGCCGGTGCGCGAGATGCTCGATGCCGGCTTCCAGTCGGACCTCGACGATCAGGACGAACGCTGGATCAACGCCTTGCGCCAGGACGTGCTGGACGTCGACGTACCGATCGGTGCCACCGTTGCCCGCCGCCAGCTGCGCCTTCGCGACATCCTGCACATGCAGCCCGGCGACGTGATCCCGGTCGAGATGCCGGAAGAAATGATCATGCGCGCCAACGGCGTGCCGGCCTTCAAGGTCAAGATGGGCTCGCACAAGGGCAACCTCGCGTTGCAAGTGATCGAGCCGATCGAGCGCCGCTGACCGGCGCTCGTACCTCCCTACGCATTTAACTGAATTGTTGCCCGCCGAGGACAAATGATGAACGACGATATGAACGCCCAGGACGACCAGGCACTGGCCGACGAATGGGCTGCGGCCCTGGAAGAAACCGGTGACGCAGGGCAGGCCGATATTGATGCGCTGCTGGCGGCCGATGCCGGTACGTCGGGCTCCAACCGTCTGCCGATGGAAGAGTTCGGCAGCGTGCCGAAGAACCACGATCCAGTGACGCTGGATGGTCCGAACCTGGATGTGATCCTCGATATCCCGGTGTCGATTTCCATGGAAGTCGGCAGCACCGACATCAACATCCGCAACCTGCTGCAACTCAACCAGGGTTCGGTGATCGAGCTCGATCGCCTGGCCGGCGAGCCGCTGGACGTGCTGGTCAACGGCACGCTCATCGCCCACGGCGAAGTGGTCGTGGTCAACGAAAAGTTCGGCATCCGCCTGACCGACGTGATCAGCCCAAGCGAACGCATCAAGAAGCTGCGCTGAGTGAACAAGGTTCTTGCGGTTCTATTGGCCTTGCCATCCAGCGTGCTGGCGGCCGAGCCAGTGACGACAGCTGCGACAGCGGTCAGCAGTGGTGTGGCCGGGCAATTGACGCAGTTGGTGTTCGGTTTGTTGCTGGTGCTGGGGTTGATCTTCCTCCTCGCCTGGCTGCTGCGCCGGGTCCAGCAGGCCGGGCCGGCCGGCAAGGGGCAAGTGATCGAGTTGATCGGTTCCCGAGCCCTCGGCCCCCGTGACCGTTTGATGCTGGTGCAGGTCGGCAACGAACAGATTCTGCTCGGCCTGAGCCCCGGCACCATCACCGCGTTGCATGTGCTCAAGGAGCCGGTGCAAGTGCCGAGCGCAACCGAGAAAGCGACTCCGGAGTTTGCCCAGCGTCTGTTGGAGATGCTTGGCAAGGATCAGAAGGATAAGAAGTAATGGGTGCGTTACGCATCGTCTTGACGCTGGCCCTGATGCTGGCTGCGCCACTGGCGTTCGCCGCCGATCCGTTGTCGATCCCGGCGATCACCCTGGGCACCAATGCCAATGGCGCTCAGGAATACTCGGTCAGCCTGCAAATCCTGCTGATCATGACGGCGCTGAGTTTCATCCCGGCGTTCGTCATGCTGATGACCAGTTTCACCCGGATCATCATCGTTTTCTCGATCCTGCGTCAGGCCCTGGGGTTGCAGCAGACACCGTCGAACCAGATCCTTACCGGCATGGCGCTGTTCCTCACCATGTTTATCATGGCGCCGGTGTTCGATCGGGTGAATCAGGATGCCTTGCAGCCGTATCTGGCGGAGAAACTCACCGCTCAGGATGCAGTCGCCAAGGCTCAGGTGCCGATCAAGGACTTCATGCTGGCCCAGACTCGCAGCAGCGATCTGGAGCTGTTCATGCGCCTGTCCAAGCGCACTGATATTGCTACGCCGGATCAGGCGCCGCTGACGATTCTGGTGCCGGCGTTCGTGACCTCGGAACTGAAAACCGCGTTCCAGATTGGCTTCATGATCTTCATTCCGTTCCTGATCATCGACCTGGTGGTGGCCAGTGTGCTGATGGCGATGGGTATGATGATGCTCTCGCCACTGATCATTTCCCTGCCGTTCAAAATCATGCTGTTCGTGCTGGTGGATGGCTGGGCGTTGATCATCGGCACGTTGGCCAGCAGCTTCGGCGGTGTTTCACCATGACGCCCGAAGTTGCCGTAGACATCTTTCGCGAAGCGCTGTGGCTGACCACCATGATGGTCGCTGTGCTGGTGATCCCGAGCTTGTTGGTGGGGCTGTTGGTGGCGATGTTCCAGGCTGCCACCCAGATCAACGAACAGACCCTGAGCTTCCTGCCGCGTCTGTTGGTGATGCTGGTGACGCTGATCGTTGCCGGCCCGTGGCTGGTGCAGACTTTCATGGAATACATCCTGCAGCTGTACCACAGCATTCCTCAGGTCATCGGTTAAGCCATGTCGCTGCTGCAACTGACCGATACCCAGATCAGCACCTGGGTGGCGACGTTCATGTTGCCGCTGTTTCGCATCGGCTCGTTGCTGATGGTCATGCCGATTTTCGGCACGACGCTGGTGCCCAAGCGTGTGCGTTTGTACTTCGCGCTGGCGATCACTGTGGTTATCGCGCCGGGTCTGCCGCCCATGCCCGCGGTCAACGCGCTGGACCTGAGCGCGCTGCTGCTGATCGCCGAGCAAATCATCATCGGCGCGGTGTTGGGTTTTTCCTTGCAACTGTTCTTCCAGGCGTTCGTGGTGGCGGGGCAAATTGTCGCGATCCAGATGGGCATGGGCTTCGCTTCGATGGTCGACCCTACGAACGGCGTGTCGGTGGCGGTGATCGGACAGTTTTTCACCATGCTGGTGACGCTGTTGTTCCTGTCGATGAATGGCCATCTGGTGGTGTTCGAAGTCCTCACTGAAAGCTTCACCACGCTGCCAGTCGGTGGCGGGTTGATGGTCAGTCATTTCTGGGAGCTGGCCGGCAAGCTCGGCTGGGTGCTTGGTGCGGCGCTGTTGCTGGTGTTGCCGGCGATCACCGCGCTGCTGGTGGTCAACATCGCGTTTGGTGTGATGACCCGGGCGGCGCCGCAGTTGAACATCTTCTCGATTGGCTTCCCGCTGACCCTGGTGCTCGGCTTGTTTATCGTTTGGGTCGGCCTGGCGGACATCCTCAATCAGTATCAACCACTGGCCGCCGAAGCCTTGCAGTTGTTACGCGAACTGGCACAGGCGCGCTGAGTCATGGCTGAGAGCGAAAGCGGTCAGGACAAAACAGAAGACCCCACGGAGAAACGCAAAAAGGACTCCCGTGAGAAGGGCGAGATTGCGCGTTCCAAGGAGCTTAACACCCTGGCGGTGATGCTGGCCGGCGCCGGCGCCTTGCTGATTTTTGGTGGCGCATTGGCCCAGGATTTAATGGAGTTGATGCGGATGAACTTCACGCTGTCGCGGGAAGTGATTCTGGACCAGCGCTCCATGGGCACTTTTTTGCTGCATTCGGGAAAAATCGCCTTGATCGCGATTCAGCCGGTGATGATCACATTGCTGCTGGCCGCGCTGATTGGTCCGATTTCCCTGGGGGGTTGGCTGTTCGCAGCCGGCTCCATGGCGCCCAAGTTCAGTCGCATGAACCCCGGCGCAGGCCTGAAACGAATGTTCTCGGCCAAGGCGCTGGTGGAGTTGCTTAAGGCCCTGGCGAAGTTCTTCATCGTGTTGTTCGTGGCGCTGGCGGTGTTGTCGTCAGACATCGACGATCTGCTGCGCATCGCCCATGAACCCTTGGACATGGCGATCATCCACAGTCTGCAAGTGGTGGGCTGGAGCACGTTGTGGATGGCGTGCGGGCTGATCATCATCGCGTTGGTCGACGTGCCGGTGCAGCTCTGGGAAAGCCACAAAAAGCTGTTGATGACCAAGCAGGAAATCCGTGACGAACACAAGGATCAGGAAGGGCGACCGGAGGTCAAGCAACGCATTCGTCAGTTGCAGCGCGAGATGTCGCAGCGGCGAATGATGGCCGCGATCCCCAACGCCGACGTGGTCATCACCAACCCGACCCACTACGCCGTAGCGCTCAAGTACGATCCGGAGAAGGGTGGGGCGCCGATGCTGATCGCCAAGGGTAGCGACTTCCTGGCCTTGAAAATCCGTGAAATTGCCGTGGCCAACCAAGTGCAGTTACTCGAATCGCCCGCGCTGGCGCGTTCGATCTACTACTCAACGGAACTGGATCAGGAGATTCCTGGCGGGCTGTATCTGGCGGTGGCTCAGGTATTGGCGTACGTCTATCAGATCCGCCAGTACCGCGCGGGCAAGGGTAAACGTCCGGATCCGTTGAAGGATGATTTGCCGATTCCGCCGGATCTGCGGCGCGATTCCTGATTGGGTCTACGGTTCTGAAATCAAAAAGATCGCCGCCTTCGACAGCGCCTACGGGCGCTGATGCCGCTTATTGGCTTTTTCATTGCCGGGCTCTTTCGCGATACTGTTCTCCTGTTTCTTCCTGTCGTCCTGTTGCTTGGGCGCAACCAGATCGAAGCCTTTGGCATCGTTGAATGACTTGACCGCTTTCTTGGGCATGATCGCTGCTCCGGCGCTTGGTATTACCAACGCTGATGATCACCATCCAATACCCATAAGGCCGTTTTGGCTACTATCAAAACTTACGGCTGTGCAGGTCTCTGGACGAATGGCAGGGCAGTGAACTTGAGCGATGTCATGCCCCAACTCTGATCCACCTTGTTCGTAGCAGCTGCCGAGCTTGCGAGGCTGCGTTCGAGGACGCAGTCCTCGCAAAGGATTTGCGACTGCTGCGCAGCCTCGCGCAGCTCGGCGGCTGCTGCCCGGCTCAACAAATCTATCTATTTCCCTCCTTGGCAAAAGTTGGAAGGCTTCTTGCAGTAGCCGCCCTGCGCCTGCTTCAGGCGTCAAAAGTTTGCTTTAAAGGAACGGGGAAAACCGGTGGATCGCTCTCAGTTAATCAACAGTGCTCGCACAAACGTTGCCGATTTAAGTCGGGGCAATCTGGGCGTGCCGCTGTTGCTGCTGGTCATGCTGGCCATGATGATGTTGCCGGTGCCGCCGTTCCTGCTGGACGTGTTTTTCACCTTCAACATTGCCCTGTCCATCGTCGTGTTGCTGGTCTGCGTGTACGCCTTGCGGCCGCTGGATTTTGCGGTGTTCCCGACCATTCTGCTGGTGGCGACGTTGCTGCGACTGGCGCTGAACGTGGCCTCCACGCGGGTGGTGATGCTCCACGGTCAGGACGGCCATGCCGCCGCCGGTAAGGTGATCCAGGCCTTCGGTGAAGTGGTGATCGGCGGTAACTACGTGGTCGGTATCGTGGTCTTCGCGATTTTGATGATCATCAACTTCGTTGTGGTGACCAAGGGCGCCGGGCGGATTTCCGAGGTGAGCGCGCGTTTCACCCTCGACGCGATGCCCGGTAAACAGATGGCGATCGACGCCGACTTGAACGCTGGCCTGATCGATCAAAACCAGGCGAAACTGCGCCGGATGGAAGTCGCCCAGGAGGCCGAGTTCTACGGTTCCATGGACGGTGCCAGCAAATTCGTGCGCGGTGACGCCATCGCCGGCCTGCTGATCCTGTTCATCAACCTGATCGGCGGCATGGCGGTGGGTATTTTCCAGCACGGCATGAGCTTTGGTGATGCCGGCAAGGTTTATGCGCTGTTGACCATCGGTGACGGTTTGGTGGCGCAATTGCCATCACTGCTGTTGTCGACCGCCGCCGCGATCATGGTGACCCGTGCTTCCGGCTCGGAGGACATGGGCAAGCAAATCAATCGTCAGATGTTCGCCTCGCCGAAAGCCTTGGCGGTGGCCGCAGGCTTGATGGCGGTGATGGGCCTGGTGCCCGGCATGCCGCACGTCTCCTTTCTGTCCATGGCAGCCCTGGCGGCTGGTGGCGCTTACCTGTTCTGGAAGAAGCAGAACGCGGTCAAGGTTCAGGCCCTGCAAGAGGTCAAGCGTCAGCAGGAGTTGCTGCCGTCGCCGGCCCGGGCTCAGGAAACCAAGGAACTTGGCTGGGATGACGTGACGCCGATCGACATGATTGGCCTGGAAGTGGGCTACCGCCTGATCCCGCTGGTGGATCGCAACCAGGGTGGGCAGTTGCTGGCGCGGATCAAGGGGGTGCGTAAAAAACTCTCCCAGGACCTGGGCTTCCTGATGCCGACTGTGCATATCCGTGACAACCTCGACCTGGCGCCTAGCGCCTATCGCCTGACCCTGATGGGCGTGATCCTGGCTGAAGCGGAGATTTACCCGGAGCGCGAACTGGCGATCAACCCGGGTCAGGTCTACGGCACGCTCAATGGCATCACCGCCAAAGATCCGGCTTTTGGCCTGGAAGCGGTGTGGATCGAAATCAGCCAGCGTGCCCAGGCGCAATCCCTCGGTTACACCGTGGTCGATGCCAGTACGGTGGTGGCGACCCACTTGAACCAGATTCTGTACAAGCACTCCAGCGAGCTGATCGGCCACGAAGAAGTCCAGCAACTCATGCAATTGCTGGCCAAAAGCTCACCGAAGCTGGCCGAAGAGCTGGTGCCGGGGGTGGTTTCGCTGTCGCAGCTGCTCAAAGTCTTGCAGGCGTTACTGGCCGAACAGGTGCCGGTGCGGGACATCCGCAGCATCGCCGAAGCCATCGCGAACAACGCCGCCAAGAGTCAAGATACCGCCGCTTTGGTGGCCGCGGTGCGCGTCGGCGTATCCCGTGCAATCGTGCAAAGCATTGTAGGCACTGAGTCGGAGCTGCCTGTGATCACCTTGGAACCAAGGTTGGAACAAATATTGCTCAATAGTCTTCAGAAGGCAGGACAAGGCTCGGAAGAGGGCGTTCTGCTGGAGCCAAGCATGGCGGAAAAACTGCAACGTTCGTTGATCGATGCGGCGCAGCGTCAGGAAATGCAAGGTCAGCCGGTGATTCTGCTGGTGGCCGGTCCGGTTCGCGCGATGCTCTCGCGATTCGGTCGGCTGGCAGTGCCGGGTTTGCACGTGTTGGCTTACCAGGAAATTCCTGACAACAAGCAAGTGACCATCGTTGCGACAGTAGGGCCCAACGGCTGAGGTAGTGGTTTATGCAAGTTAAGCGTTTTTTCGCCGCCGATATGCGTCAGGCCATGAAACTGGTTCGTGATGAGCTGGGCGCTGATGCCGCCATCATTGGCAATCGCCGGATCGCCGGCGGTGTCGAGCTGACGGCTGCCCTGGATTACAAATTGTCGGCGCTGGCCCCGCGTGTTCCGAACATGGAACTCGAGGATGAGCTGCGCAAGACCCAGTCGCGGATCGTCACCGCCCAGGCCGAACTGAGCCTGCGCGGCGATGGCGAGAGCGACAAGACCACCAATCGCCAGTTGTTCGCCGGCCTGCCGTTGACCGCCGCCGAACCGCTGATCGAACCGACGCTGGCCGAGCCTCGGCGCCCGGCTCCCGCGCCTGCAGCGGCGACCGGTGTCGATCCGCGCGCATTCGATTCGATGCGTTTCGAACTCAACAGCCTGCGTGAACTGATGGAAGTGCAGCTTGGCTCGCTGGCCTGGAATCAGCTGCAAGGCAGCCGTCCGGCGCAGGCCAACCTCTGGCGTCGCCTGCAACGCATCGGCTTGTCCGGCCCGTTGTCGCGCGATCTGCTGGCACTGATTACCGATATTGAAGAGCCGCGTCAGGCCTGGCGCATGTTGCTCGCGCACCTGGCGCGGATGATCGCTACCCCGGAAATCGAGCCGCTGGAAGAGGGCGGGGTGATTGCCATGGTCGGCCCCGCCGGCATGGGCAAGACCACCACACTGGCCAAGCTCGCGGCCCGTTACGTGCTCAAGTACGGCGCGCAGAACATCGCGCTGGTGAGCATGGACAGCTATCGCATCGGTGCCCAGGAACAGCTCAAGACGCTGGGCCGGATCCTCAATGTGTCGGTGACCCACGTCGACCCGGGTCAATCCCTGGTGCAGGCGCTGGAGCCCTTGCTGCGCAAACGCGTGGTGCTGATCGATACCGCCGGCCTTCAGGCCAGCGACCCGGCACTGCGGATGCAGCTCGAAAGCCTGGCCGGGCGTGGCATCAAATCAAAAAATTATCTGGTCCTGGCAACCACCAGCCAGAAACAGGTTCTAACCGCCGCTTATCACAGTTACAAACGCTGCGGCCTCGCCGGCTGCATCCTGACTAAACTGGATGAAACGGCAAGTCTGGGCGAGGTGTTGAGCCTGGCGATCAGTCATGAGTTGCCGGTGGCTTACCTGACCGATGGTCCGCGGATTCCGGATGATTTGCATCTGCCGCGTCGTCATCAGTTGGTCAGCCGCGCCGTTAGCGTACAAATGCAGGAAGAACCCAGCGAAGAAGCCATGGCTGACATGTTCGCTGATATTTACCACAGCCCGACCAAGCAGGTTGGCTGAGGTGTTAATGAACATTTTTTGTACCTACATCGATGGTCTGCCATGCATTGTTCCGATGGTGAACGCGCAGCCAGTAATGTGGCCTCCGTCTAAGTAAGACAAGGTAAAGAAATAACATGGGCAGCATGCATCCCGTACAGGTGATCGCGGTGACCGGCGGCAAAGGTGGCGTCGGGAAGACTAACGTGTCAGTGAACTTGTCCCTGGCTCTAGCTGAGCTCGGCCGGCGCGTCATGCTGCTGGATGCCGATCTGGGGCTGGCGAACGTCGACGTTCTGTTGGGACTGACACCCAAACGCACGCTGGCCGACGTGATCGAAGGCCGCTGTGAGCTGCGCGACGTGCTGTTGCAAGGGCCTGGCGGTATCCGCATCGTCCCGGCCGCCTCCGGCACCCAGAGCATGGTTCATCTGAGCCCGGCCCAGCATGCCGGCCTGATCCAGGCATTCAGCGACATCGGCGACAACCTCGACGTATTGGTGATCGACACCGCTGCGGGCATTGGTGACTCGGTAGTCAGCTTCGTGCGCGCCGCGCAGGAAGTCTTGCTGGTGGTGTGCGACGAGCCGACCTCGATCACCGACGCCTACGCGCTGATCAAACTGCTTAACCGCGACTACGGCATGAACCGCTTCCGCGTCCTGGCCAACATGGCGCAGAGCCCGCAGGAAGGCCGCAACCTGTTCGCCAAGTTGACCAAGGTCACGGATCGCTTCCTCGACGTCGCCTTACAATACGTCGGCGCGGTGCCTTACGACGAAAGCGTGCGCAAGGCCGTGCAGAAGCAACGCGCGGTGTATGAAGCCTTTCCGCGTTCCAAGTGCGCCCTGGCGTTCAAGGCCATTGCGCAGAAAGTCGATACCTGGCCACTGCCGGCCAACCCGCGTGGGCACCTGGAATTTTTCGTCGAGCGCCTCGTGCAACAAACGGCAGGACCCGTGCTATGACAGCCAGCGGTTACAACCTCTACAAGAAGTCGGCACGTGACGCGCAGTACGAGCTGATCGAGCGTTACGCGCCACTGGTCAAACGCATTGCCTACCACTTGCTGGCGCGTCTGCCGGCCAGTGTCCAGGTCGAAGACCTGATCCAGGCCGGGATGATCGGCCTGCTTGAAGTATCAACCAAATACGACGCCAGCAAAGGCGCGAGTTTCGAGACGTACGCGGGTATTCGAATCCGCGGCGCGATGCTCGATGAAGTGCGCAAGGGGGACTGGGCGCCACGTTCGGTCCACCGCAATACCCGCATGGTCAGCGACGCGATTCGCTCGATTGAAGCTAAAACCGGCCGTGACGCTAAAGATCACGAAGTTGCGGCCGAACTCCAATTGAGTCTCGACGATTATTACGGGATTTTGAACGACACCCTGGGCAGCCGGTTATTCAGTTTCGACGATCTGTTGCAGGACGGCGAACACGAAGGGCTGCATGAGGATGGCGCGAGTGCTCATCTCGAGCCGTCACGCGATCTGGAAGATGAACGCTTCCAGGCGGCGCTGGCGGACGCGATTGCCAATTTGCCGGAGCGTGAGCGACTGGTGTTGGCGCTGTACTACGACGAAGAGTTGAATCTCAAGGAAATCGGTGAGGTCCTGGGGGTCAGTGAATCTCGGGTCAGCCAGTTACACAGCCAGTGCGCGGCCCGTTTGCGGGGGCGTTTGGGGGAGTGGCGAGCGCGCTGAAGGCAGTGTGGGGACACTGCGAATGGAGCTGGTGTGGTGTTGAACCGTACCGGTCTCGATCTGTTGTGCTCCAGACAGTCATTGAGTGCTTTGCCGGATTGATTGAAATGGCGCGTCCAGGTGCTGGGCGCGTTTAAGACTGCTTGGAGGTCGAATTGGACAAGAACATGAAAATCCTCATCGTTGATGACTTCTCAACGATGCGGCGGATCATAAAAAACCTGTTGCGTGACCTTGGGTTCACCAACACGGTCGAGGCTGACGATGGCACCACTGCCATTCCGGTTCTCAACAGCGGAAGCATCGACTTTCTGGTAACGGACTGGAACATGCCTGGCATGACCGGTATCGATCTGCTGCGTCACGTGCGCGCCGATGAAAAGCTCAAGCATCTGCCAGTGCTGATGGTGACTGCCGAAGCCAAGCGCGAGCAAATCATCGAGGCGGCCCAGGCCGGTGTTAACGGCTATGTGGTCAAACCCTTCACAGCCCAGGCGTTGAAAGAAAAAATCGAGAAGATTTTCGAACGCATCGGCTGATGTACTGCGCACGGGGGAGCTATGGAGCATAACGAATCTTCACAGGGCGATTTCGAGTCGACCCTGAAAAAACACGCGGTCGAACTGGTCGAAAGCCTTGAAAAAGGCAGGTTCGGCGACGCTGTGCAACTGATCCATGAGCTCAACCAGACCCGTGACCGCGGCCTGTATCAGGAAGTGGGCAAGCTCACCCGCGAGCTGCATAGCGCGATCGTCAATTTCCAGATTGACCCGCACATGCCGCAAGCCGAGGAAGTGTCTCAGATTACGGATGCCACTGAGCGCCTGTCCTATGTGGTCAAGCTGACCGAGGCCGCGGCCAACCGCACCATGGACCTGGTGGAAAACGCCACGCCGCTGATCAACAGCCTGAGCGATGAAGCCCAGGCGCTGAGCACGGATTGGGGGCGGTTCATGCGTCGCGAAGTCGGGGCTGAAGAGTTCCGCGAACTGGCCCGGCGGGTCGATGGTTTCCTGACACGCAGCAGTGAAGACAACCGCGTCGTGTCGAGCAACCTCAACGACATTCTGCTGGCCCAGGATTACCAGGACCTCACCGGTCAGGTGATCAAGCGTGTGACCCAATTGGTCACCGAAGTTGAAAGCAATCTGCTCAAGCTCGTGCTCATGGCCAGTCACGTAGACCGCTTTGCGGGTATCGAACACGACCGTGAGGCGATGCTTGCTGAAAAAGATCCACAAAAACATCTCTCTCAGGGTGAAGGTCCGCAGATTCATGCCGATAAAAGAGAAGACGTTGTGTCCGGTCAGGACGATGTGGACGATTTGTTATCCAGTCTTGGATTTTAGTTTTCTGGGTTTTTAGACCTGTAGGAGCACCCCCTTAATGAGCTTCGGCGCCGATGAAGAGATCCTTCAGGATTTCCTGGTTGAGGCCGGCGAGATTCTAGAGCAACTGTCCGAGCAGCTGGTCGAGCTGGAAAGCCGACCTGATGATGCGGACTTGCTCAATGCAATTTTTCGCGGTTTTCACACTGTAAAAGGGGGCGCCGGCTTCCTCCAGCTCAACGAGCTGGTGGAGTGCTGTCACATCGCCGAGAACGTGTTCGACATCCTGCGCAAGGGTGAGCGTCGCGTCGACTCGGAACTGATGGACGTGGTTCTCGAAGCGCTGGACGCGGTGAACAGCATGTTCAGCGAAGTCCGCGAACGCAGCCCGATCACGGCTGCCACGCCTGAATTACTCGCGGCGCTGGCCCGTCTGGCCGAGCCGCAAATGGAAGCCGCACCGGCACCGGTCGCTGAAGTGGTTGAAGCACCGGTCGCCGAAAGCGAAACGGGCGACATTACCGATAACGAATTCGAACAACTGCTGGACTCGCTGAACGCCGTCAAGGCCCAGGCCGAGGCGCCCGTAGCGGCTGCGCAGCCTGTTTCGCAGCCTGCCGCCGATGCAGCCGCCAGTGACGAAATCACCGATGCCGAGTTCGAGTCGTTGCTCGATCAACTGCACGGCAAAGGCCAGTTCGCCGCCGATGCAGTGGCCGCAGCGCCTGCTGCACCGGCTGCTCCGAAAGCCGCCGGCGACAGCTCCGATATCACCGACGACGAGTTCGAAGCACTGCTCGACCAGTTGCATGGCAAAGGCAACTTTGCGGTCGATGCGCTGGAATCGGCAATCGCTTCGGCGCCAGCCCCGGCTGCGCCAACCGCCGCTGCGGCCGGTAGCGATCTGATCTCCGATCATGAATTCGAATCGCTGCTCGACGAATTGCATGGCAAGGGCAAGTTCACTGAAGTGGGCACTGCTTCTGCTGTTGCTTCGGTAGCGACTCCGGTTGCCAAGGCGCCAGCACCTGTGGCCAAAGCACCCGAGCCAAAAGCCCCCGAGCCCAAAGCAGAAGCACCGAAGCCTGCTGCCGCTGCTGCACCGGCTCCTGCTCGTGCCCCGGCCGCGCCGCCCGCGGAAAAACCGACCAGC
The DNA here is from genome assembly GCF_016861935.1 of Pseudomonas sp. 008. Classification (NCBI taxonomy): domain Bacteria; kingdom Pseudomonadati; phylum Pseudomonadota; class Gammaproteobacteria; order Pseudomonadales; family Pseudomonadaceae; genus Pseudomonas; species Pseudomonas sp. 008. The sequence continues at coordinate 104,366 of NZ_BOMA01000013.1, forward strand.
GAAGCCGAGACCACCGTGCGGGTCGACACCGCGCGTCTCGACGAAATCATGAACATGGTCGGCGAGTTGGTACTGGTGCGTAACCGCTTGGTCCGTCTGGGCCTCAACAGCGGCGACGAAGCCATGTCCAAGGCCGTGTCGAACCTCGACGTGGTCACGGCCGACCTGCAAACCGCGGTCATGAAGACCCGGATGCAACCGATCAAGAAAGTCTTCGGGCGCTTCCCGCGTCTGGTTCGCGACCTGGCTCGCCAGCTCAAGAAAGAGATCAACCTGGAACTGGTCGGTGAAGAAACCGACCTCGACAAGAACCTCGTCGAGGCCCTGGCCGACCCGTTGGTCCACTTGGTGCGCAACTCGGTCGACCACGGTATCGAAGAGCCGGCTGATCGCGAAGCGATGGGCAAGCCTCGCAGCGGCAAAGTGATCCTGTCCGCAGAGCAGGAAGGCGACCACATCCTGCTGTCCATCTCCGATGACGGCAAGGGCATGGACGCTGACGTTTTGCGCGGTATCGCCGTGAAAAAAGGTTTGATGGACAAGGATGCGGCGGACCGTCTCAGCGAGTCCGATTGCTTCAACCTGATCTTCGCGCCGGGCTTCTCGACCAAGACCGAGATCTCCGACGTGTCCGGTCGTGGCGTGGGCATGGACGTGGTGAAAACCAAGATCGCCCAGCTCAACGGCACCATCAATATCTACTCGACCAAGGGCAAAGGCTCGAAGATCGTCATCAAGGTCCCGTTGACCCTGGCGATCATGCCGACGCTGATGGTCATGCTCGGCAACCAGGCGTTCGCGTTCCCGCTGGTGAACGTCAACGAGATCTTCCACCTCGACCTGTCGCGCACCAACGTGGTGGACGGCCAGGAAGTGGTGATCGTGCGGGACAAGGCGCTGCCCTTGTTCTACCTCAAGCGCTGGCTGGTCAGCTCCGCCGCTCACGAAGAGCAGCGCGAGGGCCATGTGGTGATCCTTTCGGTGGGCACTCAACGGATCGGCTTCGTCGTCGATCAGTTGGTGGGCCAGGAAGAAGTGGTCATCAAGCCATTGGGCAAAATGCTCCAGGGAACCCCGGGCATGTCCGGTGCCACCATCACCGGTGACGGCCGCATTGCTCTGATTCTCGATGTTCCGAGCATGCTCAAGCGTTACGCCGCACGGCGTATTTGATTCTGGGGGAGCGGGGCGCCAGAGCCTCGCCCCGTCTAACGGAGTGTTTATGGCAGTCAAAGTCCTGGTGGTGGACGATTCGGGGTTTTTCCGCCGCCGCGTCTCGGAAATTCTTGCAGCGGATTCAAACATCCAGGTCGTCGGTACGGCGACCAACGGAAAAGAGGCGATCGATCAGGCCCTGGCCCTCAAGCCAGACGTGATCACCATGGACTACGAGATGCCGATGATGGATGGCATCACGGCGGTGCGGCACATCATGCAGCGCTGCCCGACCCCGGTGTTGATGTTCTCCTCGCTGACCCACGAAGGCGCCCGGGTCACCCTCGATGCGCTGGATGCCGGCGCAGTGGACTTCCTGCCGAAGAATTTCGAAGACATCTCCCGTAACCCGGAGAAGGTCAAGCAACTGCTGTGCGAGAAGATTCTCAGCATCTCGCGCAGTAACCGTCGTGTCAGTGCCTATACACCTCCGGCACCGGTCGCTGCGCCAGCCCCGACGCCTGCGCCTTCGAGCGTCGGCAGCTACGGCAGCAGCGCGCCTGCGCGTCCGGCACCGGCACCGATTGCGGCGCGCTCCCATGCAGCGACTCCGTCATCGCCTGCGCCGAAACGCAAAGCCTACAAATTGGTCGCCATCGGTACCTCCACCGGCGGCCCGGTTGCGCTGCAACGGGTTCTGACACAGTTGCCGGCCAACTTCCCGGCACCCATCGTGTTGATCCAGCACATGCCGGCCGCCTTCACCAAGGCCTTCGCCGAGCGCCTGGACAAGCTGTGCCGCATCAGTGTCAAGGAAGCCGAGGATGGCGACATCCTGCGTCCGGGCCTGGCGCTGCTGGCACCGGGTGGCAAGCAGATGATGATCGATGGCCGTGGCGCGGTGAAAATCCTGCCGGGCGACGAACGCCTGAACTACAAGCCGTGCGTGGACATCACCTTCGGCTCGGCGGCCAAGTCCTACGGCGACAAAGTTCTGGCGGTGGTACTGACCGGCATGGGCGCCGACGGTCGCGAAGGCGCGCGTCTGCTCAAGCAGGGCGGCAGTGCGATCTGGGCCCAGGATGAAGCCAGTTGTGTGATCTACGGCATGCCGATGGCCATCGTCAAAGCCGAACTCGCGGATGCGGTGTACAGCCTCGACGACATCGGTCGGCACCTGGTTGAGGCTTGCATCTGATGGATGTGCTCAGCCTTATCGGGATCATCATGGCGTTCGTCGCCATCATCGGCGGCAACTACCTTGAAGGCGGTCACCTTGGCGCGCTGGCCAACGGCCCGGCAGCGTTGATCGTCCTCGGTGGCACCATCGGTGCCGCGCTGCTGCAATCGCCGATGAGTGCCTTCAAGCGTGCCATGCAGATTCTTGCCTGGATTCTGTTTCCACCTCGCGTGGACCTGGCCGGCGGCATTGACCGCGTAGTGAACTGGAGCCTGACCGCTCGCAAGGAAGGTTTGCTCGGGCTGGAAGGGGTGGCCGACGCCGAACCCGACAGCTACTCGCGCAAAGGCCTGCAACTGCTGGTGGACGGCGCCGAGCCGGAAGCGATCCGCAGCATTCTGGAAGTGGACTTCTACACCCAGGAAAGCCGCGACATCGAAGCCGCCAAAGTCTTTGAAAGCATGGGCGGCTACGCGCCGACCATCGGTATCATCGGTGCGGTGATGGGTCTGATCCACGTCATGGGCAACCTGGCCGATCCATCGCAACTGGGTAGCGGCATCGCCGTCGCCTTCGTCGCCACCATCTACGGCGTGGCCAGTGCCAACCTGGTGCTGCTGCCAATTGCCGCCAAGCTCAAGTCCATCGCGTTGCGGCAGTCGCGCTATCGCGAAATGTTGCTGGAAGGGATCCTGTCGATCGCCGAAGGTGAAAACCCTCGCTCTATTGAGTTGAAGCTTCAGGGCTTCATGGATTGATGGGGGAAATGGATTATGGCTCGTCGTCGGCAACCTGAAGAACACGTCAATCACGAACGCTGGCTCGTTTCCTACGCCGACTTCATTACCTTACTGTTCGCGTTCTTCGTGGTGATGTACTCGATCTCTTCGATCAACGAAGGCAAGTACAAGATCATTTCCGAGGCGTTGATCGGAGTGTTTACCGACTCTGACCGCGCCCTCAAGCCGATTCCCATCGGCGAAGAACGACCGAAGACCGTGACCCCGGCCAAGCCATTGGTCAAGGACAGCGAACAGATCGACGCCGGCATCGCCCAGGCCGCCAATGATCCACTCAAAAGCATCGCCGATGACATCAGCGCGGCGTTCGGCGACTTGATCAGTTCCAATCAGATGACCGTGCGCGGCAACGAGTTGTGGGTTGAGATCGAACTCAACTCCAGCCTGTTGTTCGGCAGCGGCGACGCCATGCCCAGCGACATTGCGTTCAACATTATCGACAAGGTCGCCGCGATCCTGCGGCCATTCGACAACCCGATCCACGTCGAAGGCTTCACCGACGATCAGCCGATCCGCACCGCGCAATACCCGACCAACTGGGAGCTGTCCTCGGCCCGTTCGGCGAGCATCGTGCGGATGCTGGCGATGCAGGGCGTGAACCCTGGTCGCTTGGCATCGGTGGGTTATGGCGAATTCCAGCCAGTGGCCAACAACGCCACCGCAGAAGGCCGTGCGCGCAACCGTCGGGTGGTGCTGGTGGTGTCACGCAATCTTGATGTACGCCGTAGCCTCACCGGTACCGGAACGGCTCATGCACAACCGGATGCCGCATTGAAGCGGGCTGGCACACAAACTGCACCGACCCCGGTCAAGTCGCCGGGACGCGAGAGTGCCGTCAATTCTCCGTCACCCGCATTAATACGTTGAGCTATTTCTCGGTTGGCCTTTTCGACCGGGAGGAACAATCCGAATGAGAGTCTGGGCAGTTGCCAATCAAAAGGGTGGTGTCGGTAAAACCACTTCCTCCATTGCTTTAGCCGGTTTACTGGCGGAGGCGGGCAAGCGCGTGGTTGTGGTCGATCTCGACCCCCACGGCTCCATGACCAGCTACTTCGGTTACGACCCCGACAGCCTGGAGCACAGCAGCTACGACCTGTTTCTGCACAAGGGCAACGTGCCGCAAGGCTTGCCCGGTCAGCTGTTGATGCCCACCAGTGACGAACGCATTTCCCTGTTGCCGTCGAGCACCGCGCTGGCCACCCTTGAGCGCCAGTCGCCGGGCCAGAGCGGTTTGGGCCTGGTGATCGCCAAGAGTCTGGCGCAGTTGTGGCAAGACTTCGATTACGCCGTGATCGACAGCCCGCCGTTGCTCGGCGTGCTGATGGTCAATGCCTTGGCGGCCAGCCAGCAGTTGGTGATTCCGGTGCAGACCGAGCACTTGGCGGTCAAAGGCCTGGAACGCATGGTCAACACGCTGGCGATGATCAACCGCTCGCGCAAACTGGCGTTGCCGTTCAACATCGTGCCGACCCTGTTCGACCGCCGTACCCAGGCTTCGCTTGGCACTCTGCGCGTGTTGCGCGACAAGTACCCGGAAGAAATCTGGCAAGGCTACATCCCGATCGACACCCGCTTGCGTGACGCGAGCCGGGCAGGGCTGACGCCTTCGCAATTCGATGGCAAGAGTCGCGGCGTTCTCGCCTACCGCGCACTGCTCAAGCATCTGCTCGCCCAGCAACTTGTTCCGCAGGTGGCTTGAGATGAGCCTGATTCCTACGATGGTATTCGCATGACCCGGCCGGTGAAGATCACCTCGCGCCCGCAATTGGCCCTTCAGTCTTATCTGGATGGCTTGCTGCAGGACGCGACCGAAGAGTTGCTGCCAGAAGTCGAGGTGCTGCCCGAGGTTGTCGAGGCTGAAGCTGCCCTGGACGAGTTCCAGGCGGCGGTGCTCGAAGAACAGGCCCGGGATGCGCAGACACCCGCAGTGGCCGCAGCTCCTGTCGTCGCGCCAGTGGTGAAAACGCCGGTAGCTGTGATCGACGCACCGGCACCGATTCTGGCACCTGTCTCGACCATTGCACCGCTACTGCAAGCGTTGGTGCCGCCGGTGGTGGAAGTTCATCTGCCGCCGAGCAACACGCCGCCTCCGGTGGAAAACGACGATCGTCCGGCCTGGGCGGCCGAGCCGTTCGAATGCCTGTTGTTCGATGTCGCCGGGTTGACCCTGGCGGTGCCGCTGGTGTGCCTGGGCTCGATTTATTCCCTGGCCGGCCACGAGCTGACGCCGTTGTTCGGTCAGCCGGAATGGTTCCTCGGGATCCTGCCAAGCCAGGCCGGCAACCTGAAAGTGCTGGATACCGCACGCTGGGTCATGCCGGACCGCTACCGCGATGATTTCCGCCAGGGCCTGCAATACGTTATTTCGGTCCAGGGCTATGAGTGGGGGCTGGCGGTGCATCAGGTCAGCCGCTCGTTGCGCCTGGACCCGAATGAAATCAAATGGAGAAGTCACCGGGGGCAGCGGCCATGGCTCGCCGGCACGGTGATTGAACACATGTGCGCCTTGCTCGATGTCGCCGCACTGGCCGAATTGATCGCCAGCGGCGGGGCGAAGCACATGGGCGGCAGTAAGCCGAACCACAAACCGACATAAAAAACACGCATCGGCATTCAAGTGCCGGTGCACTGAATACACACCGCTAGGGCGGTTTTTCGAGGGGTCAGGGTATGAATGACAAGGCGACGGCGGCAAAAGGTTCCGAAGATCCGATCCTGCAATGGGTCACCTTCAAGCTGGACAATGAAACCTACGGCATCAACGTGATGCGCGTTCAGGAAGTCCTGCGCTACACCGAAATCGCTCCGGTACCGGGTGCCCCGAGCTACGTGCTGGGTATCATCAACCTGCGCGGCAACGTGGTCACCGTGATCGACACCCGCCAGCGTTTCGGCCTGGGTACGGTCGACGTCAGTGACAACACCCGCATCGTCATCATCGAAGCCGACAAGCAAGTGGTCGGGATCATGGTCGATAGCGTGGCTGAAGTGGTTTATCTGCGTCAGTCGGAAATCGAGACCGCACCGAACGTCGGTAACGAGGAGTCCGCCAAGTTCATTCAAGGCGTGTGCAACAAGAACAACGAATTGCTGATCCTGGTCGAACTGGACAAGATGATGAGCGAAGAAGAATGGTCGGAACTGGAGAGTATCTGATTGATTCTTGAGGTGGCTGTGATTGTCCTGTTCCTTTTGTGGGCAGGCACGCTGGCGATGTTCCTGGCGTACATCCGCGCTCAAAGGCAGATCGCCGCACAACAGGCCCAGGGCGATGCGCTGCGCGATCAGCGCATCAAGGATCTGGCCAAACGCGTCGAAGACTACCAAAGCGGCAACGTGCGCATGGGTGAAGACCTGCACGAACTGCGCGCGGTGGTCGGACCGTTGCCGGACAAACTGGCGCAGTTGGAACAGCGTGATCCATCGAGCCTTTCATTCGCCCAGGCCGCGCGTCTGGTGGGGATGGGGGCCAGCGTCGATGAGCTGACTCAGTCTTGCGGGTTGACCCAGGCTGAGGCGGAGTTGATGAGCAAGTTGCACAGAAACTGAAAAGGGCAAAAGATCGCAGCCTCGTTTCACTCGACAGCTCCTACATTGGGATGGTGTACGCCCTGTAGGAGCTGTCGAGTGAAACGAGGCTGCGATCTTCTTACATTCAACAAAGATTCAATAATCATCCCCGCGCTCGGTGACATCCTTCTCCACCGTCACCGCATGCGGATCATGCCCCGCCGGAAACTTGCCTTTCAGATTCCAGGCAAACGCAATGATCTCGGCAATCGTGCGGTACAACTCCTCGGGAATACTCTCGCCCAATTCCATCCGCGCCAGCAGTTTTACCAACTCGGCGTTCTCGTAAATCGGCACTTCGTAGTCACGGGCAATCCGCAGAATTTCTTCAGCCAGTTCTTCGTCACCTTTGGCCGTAAGGGTAGGGGCGTGGCTGCCGTCGTACTTGAGGGCGATGGCCTGGCGCGGTGCGGTGGATTCGTTCATGCGGTTTCGTCGACCCAGCGTTGTTCGAGACGGGTTTGAGGGCCTTGTGGCGGTGTGCCGAGGTGGCAATCCAGATCGCCGACGTTCAGCCCGGAATCCAGCAGGCGCTGGCGCAGCGCGGCCAGATTGTTTTCGATCAGGCTCGCGGTGTACGGCCGTTCGGCCCACAACCGACTGGAGAGGCTGCCTTGGATCAGTTGGGCCTGAATCTGCAACGGCCCCAACGGTTCCATGTCGAACGCCAGCTCGACGCGCCATAGCGGTTGCTTGGGTTCGCGTTCGTCGCGCCGTTCGCGCGGTTGTTCTTTTTCGGGGGCTTCTTCGCGCTGGAATTTGACCTGCAACGGCACGATGTCCTGCAGGTTGCGCATGGGGATTTCCAGTTGCCAGGTGCTCATCAACCGCCCGTCACTGGTGACGCCAGTCTGCTCAAGGCTCGACAGCTGATGACTTTGTAAACGTGAAACCGCCGCAGCCGCCAGGCGCAGCAGGTGCTCGAGATCATCTTCGCCTTCCGCGCTTTGCAGCAGGCGCTCGGGCAGCGGAAAACTGGTCGGTGACGGTTTGGCGCTGACTTGCCCGAGCATGCCGAGGGCATTGCGCACGAAACTCGGCATGGCCTGGGCCAGGGTGTTGGCGGCAATGATTGCGGTGAGATTGGTGTTGGCCGGCAAGCCCGGCGTCAGTTGGGCGATCAGCTTGAGCAGGTCGCCTTTCATGTCTGGCGCCAGCGTCGGGTTTTGTCCGGTCAGCAATTTGGCTTCGAGGAACAGGCCACTGTTGGCCAGCGCCTGGGCCAGGCCTTTGGGCGTACTCAATTGTTGGACGTCCGGCAGGCCGGCGAGCAATTTGTCCACGGCCGCGCGCAGGTCGCTGGAGGTCTGATCCGAGGGCGGCAGGTTTTGCAGGAGTTTGATCAAGCCATCCAGAGAACCTTGGCGGCTTTGCTGGCTGACCAATTGTTGCGTCACCGCCAACTGTTCCTGACGGCTGCTCAGCGGCACGAATTTGAGTGTCTGGGTGTCCTGCACCAAGGCACTCAGCAAGGTGCCGATGCGCAGCGGTGTCGGGCTGTCGATGCTCAGCGTGCTGCCGCTCAGCGCGGTGTTGAGCAGGCTCACCATCGAGCGAAACACCGTCGGCTGGCCCGGCACCTGCGGCATCATCTGAGAGGTCAATACTTTACCTTGCAGCAGGGTGCCGACCGGCAGTTGCGCGGTGTCGATACGGGTGAGGGTGGCGACACTGGAGGCGATGGCCTGTTGCACCGTGACCGCCAGATTACCCGCCGACGGCTGGGTAATCGTCAGGCTGGCGCCTTGGGGCAACGGCTGAGTGCTGGTGGCCTGGACCGTGGTCTGGCGGCCGCTGTCGAGGGTGACCTTGAGCAACAGTTGAAAGGTCTGATCCGCCTGCTTGAGCGACAGCACTTCAGCCTTGGCAGTCTGCCCGGCCGTGATCAAGCCCTCCATCGGCGTCAGCAGCTTGAGCAACTCGCCGCTGATCACCAATGGACGCGAAGTCGCCGGGGTGGTTGGCGGGAGCGGGAGGATGTTCATTTCGCCTGTCATACGCGGACACAACCTGAGGAAATTGCACTCTTGAGAGTAGGGAACGCCATGTATAATGCCGCCCGTCTTTCGCTGAGTGGCGAAAACATTGCAATTGATTGACGCAGCTCTCTAGAACAAGCCGTCATAGCATCTATGCTGCATCTCTTTAACGGCCGCGCCAGAGCCGACTTGAACCGCATAAGGCCCGTGAACCCTTGACCAGTCCTGTCCTGCAAACCGTTGCCCTTGCCTGTGAGCGAGACCTTCGGCTGCTTTTCGAAAATCTCGAATTGCGACTGGCCAGTGGCGAAATGTTACAGATCAGCGGCCCCAACGGCAGTGGCAAGACCAGCCTGTTACGTCTGCTTTGCGGCTTGATGCACCCGACCGCCGGTCAAGTGTTGCTCAACGGCCAGCCACTGAACGAACAACGCAGCGAACTGGCGCGCAACCTGCTGTGGATCGGCCATGCCGCTGGCATCAAGGACCTGCTGACCCCCGAGGAAAACCTCAGCTGGCTCTGCGCCTTGCATCAACCGGCCTCCCATGAGGCGATCTGGCAAGCGCTGGCGGCGGTGGGGCTGCGCGGTTTCGAGGATGTTCCCTGTCACACCCTGTCTGCCGGCCAGCAACGTCGTGTGGCGTTGGCGCGGTTGTACCTGGACAGCCCGCCGTTGTGGATCCTCGACGAGCCGTTCACCGCGCTCGATAAACAAGGCGTGGCGCAACTTGAAGAACACCTGGCCGCGCACTGCGAGCGCGGCGGCATGGTGGTGCTGACCACTCACCACACGCTGAGCCGGATGCCGGCCGGTTATCGCGACATTGATTTGGGGAATTGGGCCGTATGAGTGTTTTCGGCCTGTTGGTCGCCCGTGAGGCCCGTTTGCTGTTCCGCCGTCCTGCCGAATTGGCGAACCCGTTGGTATTTTTCGCCATCGTCGTCTCCTTGTTCCCGCTGGCGGTCGGCCCCGAGACTCAATTGTTGCAAACCTTGTCTCCGGGACTGGTCTGGGTGGCGGCGCTTTTATCGGTCTTGCTCTCGCTGGACGGGCTCTTCCGCAGTGATTTCGAAGACGGATCCCTTGAGCAGTGGGTCCTTTCGTCGCACCCCCTGCCTCTTCTGGTGCTGGCCAAGGTGCTGGCACACTGGGCCTTTTCCGGCCTGGCACTGGTTTTGCTCGCGCCATTGCTGGCGCTGATGCTCGGTTTGCCTGCCGCTTGTCTGCCGGTGTTGCTGCTTTCTTTATTGCTCGGTACACCGGTGTTGAGCCTGCTCGGTGCGGTGGGCGCGGCGCTGACGGTAGGATTGAAGCGTGGTGGCCTGTTGCTGGCGCTGCTGATTCTGCCGCTGTATATCCCGGTGTTGATTCTCGGCAGTGGCGCCTTGCAGGCGGCATTGCAGGGCATGCCGGCGACCGGTTATCTCTTGTGGCTTGGTAGCCTGACCGCCCTGGCGATAACCCTGGCACCTTTTGCAATAGCTGCTGGCCTGAAGATCAGTGTCGGCGAATAATGAGGTCTGGTTAAAATTTAACCAGTAAAGACCCTTTGGCTGTTTCGTGATAACGAACAGCAACCGTGATGGAAACAGCAATGAACTGGACCTGGTTTCATAAGCTCGGCTCGCCCAAATGGTTTTACGGCATCAGCGGCAAAATGCTGCCCTGGCTGAGCGTCGCGGCGTTGCTGCTGATTAGCGTCGGCGTGGTCTGGGGCCTGGCCTTCGCGCCACCGGACTACCAGCAAGGCAATAGCTTTCGAATCATCTATATCCACGTTCCTGCCGCCATGCTGGCGCAGTCGATCTATGTGATGCTGGCCGTGTGCGGCGTTGTCGGGCTGGTGTGGAAAATGAAACTGGCCGACGTCGCCCTGCAATGCGCCGCCCCGATCGGTGCCTGGATGACCGCCGTAGCGCTGGTCACCGGGGCGATCTGGGGCAAACCGACCTGGGGTTCGTGGTGGGTCTGGGATGCGCGACTTACGTCCATGTTGATTCTGCTGTTTCTGTACTTCGGTCTTATTGCGCTGGGCAACGCCATCAGCAATCGTGACAGCGCGGCCAAGGCCTGCGCGGTGCTGGCGATTGTCGGTGTGATCAACATCCCGATCATCAAATACTCGGTGGAGTGGTGGAACACCCTGCACCAGGGCGCGACGTTCACCCTCACCGAAAAACCGGCGATGCCCGCCGAGATGTGGCTGCCACTGCTGCTGACGGTGTTGGGTTTCTACTGTTTCTTCGGCGCGGTGCTGTTGCTGCGCATGCGCCTTGAAGTGCTCAAGCGCGAAGCCCGGGCGAGCTGGGTGAAATCCGAAGTGCAGAACAGTCTGGAGGCCGCTCGATGAGTTTCGCTTCATTCGGCGACTTTCTCGCCATGGGCCATCACGGCTTGTATGTCTGGTCAGCCTATGGCATTTGCCTGGCGGTGCTGGCCCTCAACGTGGCGGCGCCGATCCTGGCCCGCAAGCGGTATCTGCAACAAGAGGCGCGTCGTTTGCGCCGGGAGAACGGCCAGTGAATCCGCTGCGTAAAAAGCGTCTTGTCATCATTCTCGCGATCCTGGTCGGTGTCGGCGCTGCCGTCGGCCTGGCCCTGAGCGCCCTGCAGCAGAACATCAATCTGTTTTACACCCCGACCCAGATCGCCAATGGCGAAGCGCCGCAAGACACGCGCATCCGTGCGGGCGGCATGGTCGAAAAAGGCTCGCTGCAACGTTCCGGCGATTCCCTGGACGTGAAATTCATCGTCACCGACTTCAACAAATCCGTGACCATCAGCTATCGCGGCATCCTCCCGGACCTGTTCCGCGAAGGGCAGGGCATCGTTGCCCTCGGCAAGCTCAACGCTGATGGCGTGGTGGTGGCCGACGAAGTGCTGGCCAAGCACGACGAGAAGTACATGCCACCGGAAGTGACCAAGGCGTTGAAAGACAGTGGTCAGTCGGCACCTACGCCAGCCAAGGAGGGCTAACGGATGACTTCCGCACTTTACAGTTCAGGGCTGTTCATCCCAGAGCTCGGCCATCTGGCCATGATTCTGGCGTTGTGTTTTGCGTTGGTGCAGGCCGTGGTGCCGTTGCTCGGTGCCTGGCGCGGCGACCGTTTGTGGATGAGCCTGGCCCAGCCGGCCGCGTGGGGGCAGTTCGCGTTTTTGCTGTTCGCCTTCGGTTGCCTGACCTATGCGTTCATGGCGGACGACTTCTCCGTCGCCTACGTGGCCAGCAACTCCAACAGCGCGCTGCCGTGGTACTACAAGTTCAGCGCCGTGTGGGGCGCTCACGAAGGTTCGTTGCTGCTGTGGGCGTTGATTCTCGGCGGCTGGACCTTCGCGGTGTCGGTGTTCTCCCGACAGTTGCCGCAAGTGATGCTGGCCCGGGTGCTGGCGGTGATGGGCATGATCAGCACGGGTTTCCTGCTGTTCCTGATCCTGACGTCTAACCCTTTCGCCCGGATCTTGCCGCAGATGCCGGCGGACGGGCGCGATCTTAATCCTCTGCTGCAAGACATCGGCCTGATTGTTCATCCGCCGATGCTGTACATGGGGTATGTCGGTTTCTCCGTGGCCTTCGCCTTCGCCATCGCCGCGCTATTGGGCGGTCGTCTCGATGCGGCGTGGGCGCGCTGGTCCCGTCCGTGGACCATCGTTGCCTGGGCCTTCCTTGGCATCGGTATCACGTTGGGTTCCTGGTGGGCCTACTACGAACTCGGCTGGGGCGGCTGGTGGTTCTGGGACCCGGTGGAAAACGCGTCCTTCATGCCTTGGCTGGTGGGCACGGCGCTGATTCACTCGTTGGCGGTCACGGAAAAACGTGGCGTGTTCAAGAGCTGGACCGTGCTGTTGGCCATCGCCGCATTCTCGTTGAGCCTGCTCGGGACCTTCCTGGTGCGTTCCGGCGTACTGACCTCGGTTCACGCCTTTGCCTCCGACCCTGAGCGTGGTGTGTTCATTCTGGTCTTCCTGCTGTTTGTGGTCGGTGGTTCATTGACGCTGTTCGCCCTGCGCGCGCCGGTGGTCAAGAGCCATGTCGGCTTCAACCTCTGGTCCCGGGAAACCCTGCTGCTGGGCAACAACCTGGTGCTGGTGGTGGCTGCTTCGATGATTCTGCTGGGCACCCTGTATCCGCTGATCCTTGACGCGATGACCGGTGCCAAGCTGTCGGTCGGCCCGCCGTACTTCAACGCGCTGTTCATTCCGTTGATGGCGATCCTGATGATAGTGATGGCGGTCGGCGTGGTGGTGCGCTGGAAAGACACCCCGGTCAAATGGCTGGTGAGCATGCTGACCCCGGTATTACTCGGCAGCACCGCGCTGGCCGTCGTGGCGGGCGTTGCTTACGGCGATTTCAACTGGGCGGTGCTGGCAACTTTCATGTTGGCTGCCTGGGTGTTGCTGGCCGGGGTGCGGGACATTTTCGACAAGACTCGCCACAAAGGCCTGATCAAAGGACTGCCGACCCTGACCCGCAGTTATTGGGGCATGCAACTCGCGCATTTGGGCATTGCCGTGTGCGCGCTGGGTGTCGTGTTGTCGAGCCAGAACAGCGCCGAGCGTGATCTGCGCCTGGCACCGGGTGAGTCCATGAGCCTGGCCGGTTACCAGTTTGTGTTCGAAGGCGCCAAGCACTTCGAAGGCCCGAATTTCACCTCCGACAAGGGCACCGTACGGGTGATCCGCGACGGTAAGGAAGTCAGCGTACTGCACCCGGAAAAACGCCTGTACACGGTGCAGAACTCGATGATGACCGAGGCCGGGATCGACGCCGGTTTCACCCGTGACCTGTACGTCGCACTGGGCGAGCCGTTGGGCGAGGGCGCCTGGGCGGTTCGCGTGCACGTCAAACCGTTCGTGCGCTGGATCTGGTTCGGTGGGCTTCTCACCGGTTTGGGCGGGTTGTTGGCGGCGCTGGATCGCCGTTATCGAGTCAAGGTAAAAAGCCGCGTGCGTGAAGCGCTCGGCATGACGGGAGCCACCGCATGAGACGTTGGTTGATGCTGTTGCCGCTGGCGATTTTTCTGGTGGTTGCTGTTTTTCTGTATCGGGGGCTGTACCTGAACCCGGCCGAGTTGCCCTCGGCGATGATCGGCAAGCCGTTCCCGGAGTTTTCCCTGCTCTCGGTGCAGGGCGACAAAACCCTGACCAAAGCGGACATTCTGGGTAAACCGGCGCTGGTCAACGTCTGGGGCACCTGGTGCATTTCCTGCCGGGTCGAGCACCCGGTGTTGAACAAACTGGCCGAGAAGGGCGTGGTGATCTACGGCATCAACTACAAGGACACCAATGCAGACGCCTTGAAGTGGCTGGCCGAGTTCCACAACCCGTATCAACTGGACGTCCGTGACGATGAAGGCACCCTGGGCCTGAACCTCGGCGTGTATGGCGCGCCGGAAACCTTCTTCATCGACGCCAAGGGCATCATCCGCGACAAGTTCGTCGGGGTGATCGACGAGCAGGTCTGGCGCGAAAAACTGGCGGCCAAGTATCAGGCGCTGGTCGACGAGGCCAAGCCATGAAGCGCTGGATTGCCGCCGCCGTTCTGGGGTTGAGCATGGCTGGCGTGGCCCACGCCGCCATCGATACCTATGAGTTCGCCAAAGAGGGCGATCGCGAGCGTTTTCGCGAGCTGACCAAAGAGCTGCGTTGCCCCAAGTGCCAGAATCAGGACATTGCCGATTCCAACGCACCGATCGCCGCCGACCTGCGTAAAGAGATTTTCCGCATGCTCGGCGAGGGCAAGGACAATCAGCAGATCATCGACTTCATGGTCGACCGCTACGGTGATTTCGTCCGCTATAAACCTGCTCTGAATGCCAAGACCGCATTGCTCTGGTTCGGCCCGGCTGGCCTGCTGCTGGGCGGTTTTGTGATCATCGCCGTGATCGTCCGCCGTCGTCGCGTGCAACGCGCTGACAGCCCGGACACGCTTTCTTTTGATGAGCGCGAGCGCCTCGACCACCTGTTGGATAAAACCAAGCATGATTGATTTCTGGCTCGCTGCAGGCCTGCTGCTTCTGGTAGCCCTGAGTTTTTTGCTGATCCCCGTTCTGCGCGGTCGTCGCGCCCAGCTTGAAGAGGATCGTACGGCGCTGAACGTCGCGCTGTATCAGGAGCGCGTGGCTGAGTTGCAGACTCAGCAAGAAGAAGGCGTACTCAACGCCGAACAAATGAATGCCGGCCGCGCCGAAGCCGCCCGTGAACTGCTTGCCGACACTGAAGGCGTCGAGGCACCGCGAGTGTCGCGCCTGGGCAAGCCATTGCCATTGCTGGCGGCAATTCTGGTGCCCGTGCTGGGCCTTGGGCTGTACCTGCATTTCGGTGCCAGCGACAAAGTCGAGCTGACCCGCGAGTTCGCCCAGGCACCGCAGTCGATGGAAGACATGACCCGTCGCCTGGAGCGTGCCGTAGCGGCGCAACCGGATTCGGCCGAAGGCCTGTACTTCCTCGGCCGCACTTACATGGCTCAGGACCGCCCTGGCGATGCAGCGAAGATCTTCGAGCGCACCGTGAACCTGGCCGGTCGCCAGCCGGAACTGCTCGGGCAGTGGGCTCAGGCCCAATACTTCGCCGATGGCAAGAAGTGGTCGGACAAGGTCCAGGCCCTGACTGACGAAGCACTGAAAGCCGATCCGAAGGAGGTCACCAGCCTCGGTCTGCTGGGCATCGCGGCCTTCGAAGGCGAGCGTTACCAGGAAGCCATCGACTACTGGAATCGCCTGTTGGTGCAACTGCCGCCGGATGACCAGTCCCGTGTCGCGCTGCAAGGCGGCATCGCCAAGGCCGCCGAGAAGCTTGAAGCCAGCGGCGGTAAGGTGGCTCAGGTTCAGGCTCCGGCAGTGAAGGTTGCAGCACTGCTCAAGGTGCGTGTCGATCTTGCACCGGAATTGAAAGCCAAGGTCCAGCCCGGCGACAGCGTGTTCATCTTCGCCCGCGCCACCGCAGGCCCGCCCGCACCATTGGCGGCCAAGCGTCTGACCGTTGCCGACCTGCCAGCGACCGTTGAGCTGGGCGATGCCGATGCAATGATGCCCCAGTTGAAACTGTCGAACTTCCCCGAAGTCCAACTGGTTGCGCGCATCTCCCGCGCCGGCCAACCGACTGCCGGCGAATGGATCGGTCGTAGCCAACCTTTGGCCACCAGCACCACCGCGCCACAAAAACTGACCATCGACAGCCCGGATAAATAACAGGAAACGCCGCCATGACCGCCTTCGCTCGTATCACTCTCCTCAGCATGATGGTTTTGGGGCTAAGCGCGTGTGCGGTCCAGGAGTACGAACCCGAACGGCTGCCGCCAATCCCGCCCTCGCAGCCGAGCACCAAACCGACCACGCCGAGCAAACCGGTCACGCCGAGCAAACCATCGAAGCCGGTGCAACGCACCTCCGCCAGCTTCGCCCCGCCACCGGGGGGTAATAGCCATTGGGATGCGAAACTCGGCGTTTACGTCCTCGACAACCAGACCAACACCTTCTACCGCCAGCGCACCTACTATCGCTGGGACAACGGCTGGAGCCGCTCGATCAGCCCTAACGGGCCGTGGGAAGAGACGGATATCCACGGTGTACCGGGTGGGCTGGGCAGACAATTCGGGCAGTGAATGGAAACGGCGATCTGAGGATCGCCGTTTTGCTTTTTGGCATTTGAAAAGATCGCAGGCTTCGCCAGCTCCTACAGAATCGCGTACGACGATGATCGCGCGTGTACGCGGTTAATGTTGGAGCTGGCGAAGCCTGCGATCTTTCGATTCTGGTTGAGCGATTCAACTGCAGTGTCAGGAACTTGAAAGTGTTCTGAGAGCGAGCCACATCAGAAAATCTCTCAAGGGAGTGGGGGTACAACCCGATCAAATCAACACCCTGTAAAACAACCGAGCGTCGTGATTCGGATTTTTGTGCTTGAGTAAAAATAACCCTAGGGTTATTTTTGTTGGGCCGGCGCAAGGAGGCTGGTGGTGCAGAGCAGGTTATTGATCAAGGAACTGATGGAGGCGGGCTGGACACTGGACCGGGTCACCGGCAGTCATCACATCTTCACTCACCGTTACAACCCTTACACGATACCCGTCCCTCATCCGAAGAAGGATTTACCGATCGGGACGGTCAAAAGCATCAGGAGGCGAGCCGGGCTTTATTGCCCGGGAGCCAGTTTGGCAGGAGATCCATAATGCAATACCCAATCTGTATCGAGTGGGGCGACGAGAACACCGCCATCGGTATTCAGATCCCCGATATTCCTGGTGCCGTAACGGCCGGGGATACGTTTGAAGATGCTTACAACGCGGCAGTCGAGATTGCCCACATCATGCTGCAGGAGATCATGGCGGACGGGGAGTCAATTCCGATGCCGACCTCTGCGGCCGCGCATCGCGAGAATCCGGAATTTGCCGACATGGGTTGGGGGATGCTGGAGCTGGACATCTCGCCGTATCTGGGCAAGACCGAGAAGGTCAACGTAACGCTGCCTGGCTACGTGATTCAGCGCATTGATCGTTATGTGCGAGAGCACAACGTCAAAAGTCGCTCCTCCTTTCTTGCGGATGCGGCGATGGAGAAGCTGGTTCGGCATTGAGGGGGGGCAGTTACATCACCTTCGCGGGCAAGTCGGATCGCCCGCGAAGCTTTTAGGTTTTTAAGCCGCTACCAGTGCCGGCTTCTCTGAAGCACTCAAAAAACGCAACAACGCCAGCAACGGAAACACGCTGCCGACAATCACGATCCACAACCAGCCACCGTGTTCGTACACCGCACTGGCCACCGATGAGCCGAACGCGCCGCCGATGAAGATGCTGGTCATGTACAGCGCATTCAGACGGCCGCGGCTCTTGGCGTCGAGGGTGTAGACCGCGCGCTGGCCCAGGACCATGTTCATCTGCACACAGAAATCCAGCACTACGCCGGTCACGGCCAGGCCGATGACGCTGTAGGCCGGATGGATGAAGGCCGGCAGGAAGCTCAGGCTGGCGAACAGCATCGCCAGCAGCGAGGCGAGGCGGGTGTGGCCGGCATCGGCCAGTCGACCGGCGATGGGCGCGGCAATCGCGCCGATGGCTCCGACCAGGGCGAAGATCGCGATCTGGGTTTGCGACAAGCCATGATTGCGCGTCAGTTCCAGCGGCACGGCAGTCCAGAACAGGCTGAACGTGGCGAACATGCAGGCTTGGTAAAAGGCCCGTTGACGCAACACCGGTTGCTGGCGCAGCAGCGTCCAGAGCGAGCCCAGTAACTGGCCATAAGAGGCACTGTGATCAGGCTGACGCTTGGGCACCGTCAGGGCCAGGACGATGCTGATCGCTGCCATCAACACCGCAGCGATGACGAACATCGCACGCCATCCGAAGTGGTCGGCCACTACGCTGGACACTGGCCGGGCCAGCAGAATCCCCAACAGCAGACCGCCCATGATCCCGCCAACCACGCGGCCGCGCGACGCTTCCGGCGTCAGGTGGGCGGCCAGCGGAATCAGGATCTGTACCGACACCGAGCTGAAACCCACCAGCAACGAAATCAACAGGAAAACGTTCGGTTGATCGGTGAACGCCGCGCCCAGCAAACTGGCAATCGCCACCACGGTGGTGATGATCATCAAGCGACGGTTCTCCAGCAGATCACCCAGCGGTACCAGGAAGAACAGACCCAGCGCGTAACCAATCTGCGTCAGCGAAACGATCAGGCTGGCCATGGTGTCGGTCAGGCCGATGTCCGGCGCGATCAGGCCGATGATCGGCTGGGCGTAGTAGATGTTGGCAACGATCGCGCCGCAGCAGAAGGCGAAAAGCAGCACCATGCCCCGGGTCATTGTCGCGGCACCGTGGGGCGCCTGAGTCGCTGGATTCATAACGTGGCTCGCTGAACAAGAAAGAATGCGCGGAGGCTAATCGGCTGGCTAGAGCGGCGGAAGAGGGTTTGGATTGATAGTAATCATTCCTTTGCGGAATGAGTGACGCCGGTATGCGCTGTCTGCCGATGAACCATGCATCCGAATAGTGGGATCCGATGATACATTCACTTACATCCTCTTCGATAGCGTGCTTATGTTCTCCTGCGCTCCATAAACCGGAAGGTACTTCGATATGAATGCGATGTTCCGTCACCTGATTCGCGGCGCTTGCGTTGTTACCTTGATCAGCTTGTTCACGGCAGGTTTCGCTCAGGCTGCCGATGTGCCGCCGGGAATGCGCATTGGCGTGCGCGGCGAGATCACCGGCATCAGCGCCGACGTCATGAAGGTCCATGCCAACAGCGGCGAAAACGTGCTGATCAACCTGACCAAGGACACCAAAATCCGCGCCGTCACCCTGGCCAATATCGAAGACATCAAGCCCGGCAGCTACATCGGCTCGGCTGCCGTGCCGCAGGAGGATGGCACGCTCAAGGCGCTGGAAGTCCACGTCTTCCCGCCGGAACTGGCCGGCAGCGGCGACGGTCATCGGCCTTTTGATCTGGTCAAGGGCAGCAGCATGACCAATGGCAGCGTAGGCGATCTGGTGGTCAGCAACGGCCGGGTTTTGACAGTCAATTACAAGGGCGGCCAACAGACGATTCTGGTGCCGGAGGATGTGCCAATCGTCAATCTGGTGCCGGGGGATCGCCGCTTGCTGAAGGTGGGCGTGAAGATCGTGACGTTTGTGACCCAGAGTGCCGACGGGACACTGACCGCTCAATCCATTTCGGCCGGCAAGGACGGTGTGACACCGCCGATGTAACGGTATCCCACAAAAAAGGCGACCTTCACAGGTCGCCTCTTTCATTGAACTCAGTGATTACTGACCGTTGTAAATCTGGTCGAAAACCCCACCATCATTGAAGTGAGTCTTCTGCACGGTGCGCCAGTCACCAAAGGTCTTCTCCACCGACAGGAAATCCACTTTCGGGAAGCGATCGGTGTATTTCGCCAACACCGCCGGGTCACGCGGACGCAGGTAGTTGGCAGCCGCAATTTCCTGACCTTCCGGCGACCACAGGTATTTCAGATACTCCTCGGCAACCGCGCGAGTGCCTTTCTTGTCGACGGTTTTGTCGACCACCGACACCGGCGGCTCGGCTTCGGCGGAAACACTTGGGTAAATCACTTCGAACTGATCACGACCAAACTCGCGAGCAATCATTTCCGCTTCGTTTTCGAAGGTCACCAGCACGTCGCCGATCTGGTTGGTCATGAAAGTAGTCGTGGCGGCGCGGCCACCGGTATCCAGCACCGGCGCTTGTTTGAACAGTTTGCCGACGAAGGCTTTTGCCTTGTTTTCGTCACCGCCGTTTTTCAGCACATAGCCCCAGGCCGAGAGGTAGGTGTAGCGGCCGTTGCCCGAGGTTTTCGGGTTGGGGACGATTACCTGCACACCGTCCTTGAGCAGGTCCGGCCAGTCTTTCAGGGCTTTCGGGTTGCCTTTGCGCACGATGAACACGGTGGCCGAGGTGAATGGCGCGCTGTTGTTCGGCAGGCGCGTGACCCAGTTGTCCGGGACCAGTTTGCCGTTGTCCGCCAGGGCGTTGATGTCGGTGGCCATGTTCATGGTGATGACGTCAGCCGGCAGGCCATCGATCACCGAGCGCGCCTGTTTGCTGGAGCCGCCGAAGGACATCTGCAGCGTGATGTTTTCGTTGTGCTCGGCTTGCCAGTGTTTCTGGAAGGCAGCGTTGTAGTCCTTGTAGAAATCTCGCATCACGTCGTAGGAAACGTTAAGCAGGGTCGGTGCGGCCTGAGCCATGCTGCTCAAGGCCAGGCCAGCGGCCAGAAGTGAGGCGCCAAAGAGTTTTTTCACTGCGCATTCCTTGTTTTATCAAACGTGTTCGATGGAGATTATTGGCAATTTGCCAGCGACTATAGCCGGACTCGCATAGTCGCTTAAAGATTAAAAAACACTTTGCTTATTCCATTTTCTTGAACAACGCATTGCCACAACGAGAGCAGAACGCCGCGCTGTGCTCGTGGCTGTTTTTCTTGCAGATCGGGCAATCGTGTTGCAGTTGTTCACCACGCATGGCGTTGGCCAGTTCCGCGGTGAAGATCCCCGTCGGCACGGCGATGATCGAATAACCGGTGATCATAACCAGGGATGAAATCACCTGGCCCAGCGGCGTCTTGGGCACGATGTCGCCAAAACCCACGGTGGTCAGCGTCACGATAGCCCAATAGATCCCTTTGGGAATGCTGGTGAAGCCGTGCTCCGGGCCTTCGATCACGTACATCAAGGTGCCGAATACCGTCACCAGTGTGCTGACGCTGAGCAGAAACACCACGATCTTCTGCTTGCTGCCGCGCAACGCCGACATCAAATAGTTGGCTTGTTTCAGATACGGGCTGAGCTTGAGCACGCGGAAAATCCGCAGCATTCGTATGATCCGGATGATCAGCAGGTACTGCGCATCGCTGTAATACAGCGCGAGAATACCCGGCACGATCGCCAGCAAATCCACCAACCCATAGAAGCTGAACGCGTAGCGCAGCGGCTTGGGTGAGCAATACAGGCGCAGGCCGTATTCGATGATGAAAATGACGGTGAAGCCCCACTCGATGTACGCCAGCACGTCGGCGTAGTTCTGGTGAACGCTGTCGATACTGTCCAGAACCACGATCACCAGGCTGGCGAGGATGATCAGCAACAGCGTGCTGTCGAAGCGCCGTCCGGCCACTGTGTCGCTCTGGAAAATCATGACGTAGAGGCGATGGCGCCAGTCGTTGTTGTTTTCCATAAGGTCGTGCCCAAGCCGAAAATGAGAGAAGCCTGGGTGATTGGCGAGGATTGCGCAAGCTGGACGCTGGGTACGCCATGTTCAGCCGGTTTTGCTCGTTCATGGCTTAAGAAATTGACTATCTCGTCGATATATCGACTTCCCACAGAACAAGAACCTTTGTCTTGATGTGCGGCCCGGATTCAGGCGATTGGTCTCAGAACCTCACGGAAGCGATATGGATAGCAAATATTTCAAGAAAAGCGTGTTGGCAATGGTTGTCAGCGCTTCGACCGTTCAGGCGTTTGCCAGCGAGTACGATCTGAGCCAGGGTTTCAAGGACTGGACGGGGCAAACCCTTAATGAAACGCTGACTCTCACCGGGCAACGGACCCGCCAGAGCAATACGGACAACAAAGGTGTCACGTTCTTCCAGAACACTGTCGCGGGCTCACTCATTAACCGGGGCGACTTCACTTTCGACGCTCAAGGCGCGACGGTGACCGGGATCGGACTGGATGTCAGTTTCCTCAACACCAGCGGCAGCAACATTCAGGGTGACTTCATCAATGCCGGCAAGCTTTCTCTTTCCAACGTGAATAGCGCTGAGGGAATCGAGATCGCTAATACCACTATCACCGGCAATGTCATCAACGCCGGGACTGTCTCCATCACCCAGTCATCGGGAGCCAATATCTATGGTTCGCCTGAGGGTATCTATCTCCATGGGACCACTATTGGCGGCGATCTGATCAACAGCGGTGTTGTCGACGTGCAGGGCAACTATGCCGTGGGGCTGATTCTGGATTCCCATTCCGGGCAACCCGTGAGCATCGCCGGCAAGCTTCTCAACTCAGGAACGATTCGTGCCACGGGTCAGAACGCCTCCGCTTTTCATGTCGAGACCCAAACCAGCGCGTTGAGGATCGAGAACAGCGGCTCGATCATGAGCGTCGGCAAGAACGCCGAGGCTATCGGTTTTTTGGATGGTTCAGTCGATTATTTGCTCAACACCGGGACTATTGAGGCATCGGGTGAAGACGCCGTTGGCATCAAGCTCGGCGGTGCCACTTTCACGCAGAATGCTGTGTCTGGCGCTCGGGGCATTGTCAACTCCGGCAATATCACTGCGGACGGTGTTGCGATCCGGGTCGATGCGGACCAGGTATCAGCGTTTGAGATCAACCAGCAAGGTGGCGAAATTCGCAGCAATCATGCGGCGGCCATCGATGGCGCAGGGTTGGCGCAACTGAACTGGACCGGCGGTGCGATCAAGGGCGATCTGCTCAATCTCAATGGGGTGAATGTTGCAGGTCAAGCCAATTACACCGGTAGTAAAATTGGCAGTACGGTTTCTGTGACGTCAGGCTCTCTGAATTTGCAAAATCAGGGGGTCGTGATTACCGGTGACCTGAACGTCGGAGCCAACAGTGGTATCGATATGTTGCTTTCGGATCGCGTCACGCCCGGTACGCCTTATTTGACGGTGGACGGCAAGGCTACCTTCGCCCAGTCCTCCAAAGTGACGTTGAATGCCAAACCAGGTGATTTCACGCCGACCGCTGCCGGTACTCAATACACGCTGGTCAAGGCGAGCAGCCTGCAGAATAACGGGTTGAGCGTTACCAGTTCGTCCTCGTTGTTGAATGTCGCCAGCTATACAACCGATGCCCAGACCGTCAACGCGCTGGTCACACTGAAAAGTGACAGTCAGGTGGATGAAGAGCAGGGGAACATCGGTACTTCCCGCAGTACCCGCCAGATCCTCAACCGCTTCAAGAATGGCCCGCTGGGACAATTGAACAGTAATGATGCGGTCTTCAAAGCCTTTGCCAACGCCTCTTCCCAAGAGGAGCTGGCAAAGCTTGGTGAGCAACTGGCACCGGAAGTCAGCGGCGGCGCGGTCAATGCGGCAGTATCGGGTCAGGCGATGATGAATGGAGCGATCAGCAACCGCGTGTCCGGTCTGCGCTCGGGGCTCTCATCAGGGGATTCACTGGCAGATACCGGCGTGTGGGTTCAGGGATTGAGCAGCAATCAGGATCAGGACAGCCGTGATGCAGTCGCCGGTTATTCGGCCAACAGCAGCGGTATTGCTGTCGGGGCGGATGGCAAGCTGAATGCCAACTCCACCGTGGGTCTGGCCTATTCGTATCTGAACACCAACGTCACCTCCGATATTGGCAATAAAACCGATGTACAGGGCCAGGCATTGACACTGTACGGTAGCTGGGATCTGCGCAACTGGTTTGTCGATGGCAGTCTCAGTTATGGGCGCAATGACAACGACAGCAAACGTTACATTGCCGACAGCGCGGCCAAAGCCAGCTACAACAGTGACGCATGGGCACTGAGTGCCTTGAGCGGTTATACCTTCAAACTCACTGACCAACTGATTGTCGAACCGCGTGTTGCCGCACGCTACACCAATATTCAGCTGGACAGCTTCAATGAGCATGGCTCATCGGCCGCCTTGCACTCTAATGCCCAGCGCTTCGAAATTGGCGAGTTGGGCGCCGGGTTGCGAATGGCCGCTGACGTGCCATTGCTCAATGGCACCCTTACACCTGAAGCGAGCGTGATGGCTTACCATGACTTCATCGGTGACCAGATCAATCAGACCACCAGTTTCACCTTGGGTGGCTCGCCTTTCATTGTCGCGGGAGCCAGTCCGGTGCGTGATAGTTATGAAGGGCGCATAGGGGTGAAGTATCAAGTTGATGCTCTAACCCTGGGGACCAACTATAGCTATCAAGCGAAGACCGGTTTTAACGCCGATACCTTTACCGTTGAAGCGCGCTACGCTTTTTGATCGACTGGATCGCAACGGTTCGCGCTGGCGGATCGTTGCGTCTGATCAACAGGTTCAATCCATGTTTAAAGTTCTGGCCGCCATCGGCTTCGCGGTCCTCGGGCTCGGCGGGTGCGCGGGTAAAGTCGACTTGCAGGCGGTAAGCCAAGGCTCTTCGCTTACTCCTGGCACGCTCGATAGTGCACCTTACACACTCATGGCCTTACTACCGGCACCAGGGGGCTACAAGCATCTGCGTGTTTACATTGAAGGCGATGGTCGGGCATGGGCGACACGGTCTCAACCGAGTATCGACCCGACCCCTCGCGTGTCCTTGATGGCGAGATTGGCCGTTGGAGATCGGGGGCCCAGCGCCTATCTGGCGCGCCCTTGTCAGTTCGTGACATCACCGGGTTGCAACACTGATTTATGGACTTCCGGTCGTTTCAGTTCATCCGTCATAACCACGATGAATGCGGCGCTCGATGTTCTGAAAAGCCGCTTTGCAGTGGAGCAGTTCGAATTGGTCGGATATTCGGGCGGCGCCGCGATTGCCTTGGTCCTTGCGGGGACTCGTAACGACGTCACTCAAGTGCAAACAATTGCCGGGAATCTCGACCCGGTAAAGTGGGCAGAGCTGATGCAGCTCGCGCCATTCTCGAAGCCGGTGACACCTCTGCAGTTTCGCGACAAGTTGCGTGCGCTCCCGCAACGTCATTTCGTTGGTTTGAATGACAAGGTCGTGCCACCTCAAATGCTCCAGGTCTACACCACGCAGCTTCAGGGCAAATGCCTGGAAGTCGTCGAAACCCTCGCCACCCACGATCAGGGATACGATGAAAGTTGGGGCTCGCGGTCGGATCGGCCATTGGCTTGTGAGACTGACCCATTGCGCTGAATGTAATTTCAGCCCTTTCAGGCGCCCCCATTGATTCAGCGATCAATAGCGCAAGGCGTCGACAGCGGCCTGACGCAACACCCGAATGCCTGCGCGAATCAGCCAGCAGGCAAGAATGAACGGCGCGGTCAGCGTTGCCAGGCCCAGTGCGGCGAACCCCGGCGTGAGCAATACCGCGAGCAGAATGCCGAGCAGCGGCAGCCAGGGTTGGCGGCGTTGCGGGCTGAAGGCGAGGGCGGCGAGCACCGCGTTGTAACCGCTCAAACCCTGCAAGGCACTTGAAGTCTCGCCATGCAGAAGGGCAAATCCGAGGCCGGTAGCGGAGCCTAGCAGCGCCCACACAAAGGCGCGGCGATCGGCGATCAGTAATCCGGCGGCAATCAGCGCGCCGGCCAGGGGATGGCCGAGAAACGTGACTTGCCCCAGGCCTTTCAATTCGGCGGCGAGCAGGTTGAGGGTGTTCAGTTCGATCAGCGGAACGGGTTGCTGTGGTGCGGCAAAGCCGAGCAATAACCAGCTCAACCCAACGAAGGGTGCGGTGTACGCCGGTAGACATTGATGATCGCGAGCACCTTTGAGCCATTGCTGAGTGAGCATCGCACTCAGGCCACCGCAGGCGATGATCAGCGGTGGCAACAGTGCTGACCATGGGAAATACAGGCTCAGCAGCAGGCCGAGCAAAATACCGTTGTAACTGAACAGCCCGGCCTGACGATCCGCCTTGGCATACCCGCGACGTTGCGCGGTAAGCAACCCGGCGACACCGCCCAGCAGCGCACCGCCGAGCAGAGCGGGCGCGGTGAAAAGAATCGCTAACAGACACAACAGCCCGCTCAGCGGATGGCGCTGGAGAAAGATCTGGCTGAAGCCGTTAAGCAGGGCGGTCGCCCAGTCGGGGCAGTGGGTGTTGAAGTGGTTGGCAGGCATGGTGGGGTCTAGGGCAGAGGAAAATCCAGGGTCTTGCACAAACCTGTGGCGAGGGAGCTTGCTCCCGCTGGGCTGCGGAGCAGCCCTGAAATCAGCAATGCGGTCTTTCTGTTGAAACCGTCATGCCAAAGCGACGACTGCTTCGCAGCCGAGCGGGAGCGAGCTCCCTCGCCACAGGGGTAGCTCTTACAGGGGGAGTTCTTTAGAGCAATGTCTCGATGCGCAACGAATTGGTTGACCCCGGCTGCCCAAAGGGCACGCCCGCGGTAATCAGCAACGTATCCCCGCGCTGAGCCATCCCCTGTGCCTGAGCGATTTCCAGCGCCGTCGAGCACACTTCATCCACCTGTCGCAGCCGATCGTTGACCACCGAGTGCACGCCCCACGCCACCGTCAATCGCCGGGCGGTTTGCAGGTTTGGCGTCAGGTTGAGGATCGGCACCGTCGGCCGCTCCCGTGCGGCCCGCAGGCTCGAGGTGCCGGACTCGCTGTAGTTCACCAGCACCGCCACCGGCAGCACGTTGCTGATGCGGCGGATCGCGCAACTGATGGCGTCCGACACCGTGGCCTCGGCTTTTGGCCGGCTCACGTCCAGTTGGGTCTGATAATCCGGGCCGTTTTCCACCTGGCGGATGATCTTGCTCATCATCTGCACGGCTTCCAGCGGGTACTCGCCAGACGCGGTTTCCGCCGACAGCATCACCGCATCCGCGCCTTCGGCCACCGCGTTGGCGACGTCGGTGACTTCGGCGCGGGTCGGGGCCGGGGAGAAGCGCATCGACTCCAGCATCTGCGTCGCCACCACCACCGGTTTGCCGAGTTGGCGGCAGGTGCCGATGATGTTTTTCTGAATCTGCGGCACGCTTTCGGCCGGCACTTCCACGCCCAGATCACCGCGAGCGACCATGATCGCATCGCTCAATTCAGCGATTTCCCGCAGCTGAGTCACGGCCGATGGCTTCTCGATCTTGGCCATCAAGAACGCTTTGTCGCCGATCAGCGCGCGGGCTTCGCGGATGTCTTCCGGGCGTTGCACGAACGACAGCGCGACCCAGTCCACCCCCAGCTCCAGACCGAAGCTCAAATCACGGCGGTCCTTGGCG
Source organism: Pseudomonas sp. 008 (assembly GCF_016861935.1). Lineage (NCBI taxonomy): Bacteria > Pseudomonadati > Pseudomonadota > Gammaproteobacteria > Pseudomonadales > Pseudomonadaceae > Pseudomonas > Pseudomonas sp. 008. Next base: position 131,441 of record NZ_BOMA01000013.1, read on the forward strand.
GTCAGCGGGCTCAGGTCGAGCACCGCTTGCGGCACGTTGACGCCTTTGCGGTCCGACAGTTCGCCGCCGTTGAGCACCGTGGTGTCGATGGCGTCGGCGTACTTGGTCACCACCCGCAGGCGCAGCTTGCCGTCATCCAGCAGCAAGTCCATGCCGGGCTCCAGCGCGGCGATGATTTCCGGGTGGGGCAGGTTGACCCGGCGCTCGTCCCCCGGCGTCGCATCCAGATCCAGGCGCAGCGCCTGGCCGCGATATAGCTGCACTTTGCCCTGGGCGAATTTGCCGACCCGCAGTTTCGGGCCTTGCAGGTCCATCAGAATCCCCAGCGGATAATTCAGCTGGCGCTCGACTTCACGAATCCACTGATAGCGCTGCGCGTGGTCGGCGTGATCGCCGTGGCTGAAGTTCAGGCGAAAGATATTGACCCCGGCGCGCACCAGTTCACGGATATCGTCGATCCCGTCGGTGGCCGGGCCGAGGGTGGCGAGGATTTTGACCTTCTTGTCAGGCGTCATGATTAGGGCTCTCGAGAATCAGAATGGCGCGGAAGTCGTTGACGTTGGTACGGGTCGGCTCGGTGACGATCAGTGCATCGAGCGCCGCGAAGTAGCCATAGCCATTGTTATTGTCCAGCTCATCGCAGGCAGTGAGGCCGAGGGCGGCGGCACGGGCATAGCTGTCCGGAGTCATGATGGCGCCGGCGTTGTCTTCGGAGCCGTCGATGCCGTCGGTGTCACCGGCCAGGGCGTAGACGCCGGGCAGGCCTTTGAGGCTGTCGGTCAGGCTCAACAGGAATTCGGCGTTGCGCCCGCCACGGCCATTGCCGCGCACGGTGACGGTGGTTTCGCCGCCGGACAGAATCACGCACGGCGCCGCCAGCGGCTGGCCGTGCTGGACGATCTGCCGCGCAATGCCGGCGTGGACCTTCGCCACTTCCCGGGATTCACCTTCCAGGTCGCCGAGAATCAACGGGCTGAAACCCGCCTGACGGGCTTTCACCGCCGCCGCTTCCAGTGACTGCTGTGGGCGGGCGATCAATTGGAAATGACTGCGGGCCAGGCTCGGATCGCCGGGTTTGACCGTCTCCGACTCGGGACTTTGCAGCCAGGTGCGCACCGAGGCCGGGACTTCGATGGCATAGCGCTTGAGGATCGCCAACGCTTCAGCCGAGGTGCTCGGGTCGGCCACGGTGGGGCCGGAGGCGATGACCGTGGCGAGGTCGCCCGGCACATCGGAAATCGCATAGGTGTAAACCGTGGCGGGCCAGCAGGCTTTGCCCAGACGCCCACCCTTGATCGCCGAGAGGTGCTTGCGCACGCAGTTCATCTCGCCGATGGTCGCGCCGGATTTGAGCAGCGCTTTGTTGATCGATTGCTTGTCGGCGAGGGTGATGCCGGCGGCGGGCAAGGCGAGCAGGGCAGAGCCACCGCCCGAGAGCAGGAAGATCACGCGGTCGTCTTCGCTCAGGTTGCTGACCAGTTCCAGAACCCGTTTCGCGACGGCCAGACCGGCAGCGTCCGGCACCGGGTGCGCGGCTTCGACCACTTCGATTTTTTCGCACGGGGCGCCGTGGCCGTAGCGGGTCACCACCAGGCCAGACACTTCACCCTGCCAGCAGCGTTCGACCACCTGGGCCATGGCTGCGGCGGCTTTACCGGCGCCGATGACGATCACCCGACCGCTGCGGTCGGTTGGCAAATGGGCTTCAAGGACATGCTGCGGATGGGCCGCGTCGATGGCTGTGGCAAACAGCTCGCGCAGCAATTGTTGCGGATTGACCGACATGGCGGGCTCCCGGAATTCTTGTTATTGGGTTTGTCGCGGACCCTGTGGGAGCGACTCTGTGGCGAGGGGGCTTGCCCCCGTTGGGTTGCGAAGCAGCCCCAAAATCTGTGATGCACTGAAGATCTTGTGAGTGCTACGCACTCAAACGGGGGCAAGCCCCCTCGCCACAGGCTCGCTCCTGCAGGTTTGATGCGGTTTGGGGCAGGGCTTACTTCTTGTCGCGAATCGAGAAATTCGCCATGTGTTCCAGGCCCTTGATCAGCGCCGAGTGATCCCAGTTGCTGCCACCGATGGCCGCGCAGGTGCTGAACACCTGTTGGGTATTGGCGGTGTTCGGCAGGTTGATGTTCAGCTCGCGCGCACCGGCCAGGGCCAGGTTCAGGTCCTTCTGGTGCAGGCTGATGCGGAAGCCCGGGTCGAAGGTGCCCTTGATCATGCGCTCGCCGTGAACTTCCAGGATCTTCGACGAGGCGAAACCACCCATCAGCGCTTCACGCACTTTCGCTGGGTCGGCACCGTTTTTCGAGGCGAACAGCAGCGCTTCGGCCACGGCCTGGATGTTCAGCGCGACGATGATCTGGTTCGCCACTTTCGCGGTTTGCCCATCGCCGTTGCCACCGACCAGGGTAATGTTCTTGCCCATGGCCTGGAACAGCGGCAGGGCGCGTTCGAAGGCATCGGCTTCACCACCGACCATGATGCTCAGGGTCGCAGCCTTGGCGCCGACTTCACCGCCGGAAACTGGTGCGTCGAGGTATTGCGCGCCTTTCTCGTTGATTTTGGCGGCGAAGGTTTTGGTGGCGGTCGGCGAGATCGAGCTCATGTCGATCACGACTTTGCCCTTGCTGACACCCGCCGCAACACCGTCGGCGCGGAACAGCACGTCATCGACCTGCGGGGTATCCGGCACCATGACGATGATGAATTCGGCTTCCTGGGCGACTTCTTTCGGGTTGGCCAGCGCAACGGCGCCAGCAGCCAGCAGATCGGCAGGGGCGGCGTCGTGGTGCGCCGACAGGAACAGGCTGTGACCGGCTTTCTGCAGGTTCAACGCCATTGGGTGGCCCATGATGCCGGTGCCGATAAATCCGATTTTAGCCATGAGAAAATCCTCTTGTTTTTTGTGTGGCTCCCGGCTCTGGACCGATGAGCTCTTTGTGGCGAGGGGGCTTGCCCCCGTTGGGTCGCGAAGCGGCCCCAAAACTGTTTGCGCAGTGAATCAGGTAGAGCGCGTGTGCAGGTTTTACGACTGCTTCGCAGCCGAACGGGGCAAGTCCCCTCGCCACACGTCAGATTGCGTTATGGGTTTTCAACCAGCCCAGACCCGCTTCAGTCGTGGTCAGCGGCTTGTATTCACAGCCGACCCAACCCTGGTAACCGATGCGGTCCAGGTGTTCGAACAGGAAGCGGTAGTTGATTTCACCGGTGCCCGGTTCGTTGCGCCCTGGGTTGTCTGCCAATTGCACGTGGTTGATCTCGTCCAGGTGCGCGGCCATGGTGCGGGCCAGGTCGCCTTCCATGATTTGCATGTGATAGATGTCGTATTGCAGGAACAGGTTGGCGCTGCCGACCTGTTCGCGAATCGACAGGGCTTGCGCCGTGTTGTTCAGGTAGAAGCCCGGAATGTCGCGGGTGTTGATCGCTTCCATCACCAGCTTGATGCCTGCCGCTTGCAGCTTGTCGGCCGCGTACTTGAGGTTGGCGACGAAGGTTTTTTCCACGGTGGCCTCGTCGACGCCTTGTGGACGAATACCGGCCAGGCAGTTGACCTGAGTGTTGCCGAGCACTTGGGCGTAGGCAATGGCCAGATCGACACCGGCGCGGAACTCTTCGACCCGATCCGGCAGGCACGCGATACCGCGTTCGCCCTTGGCCCAGTCACCGGCCGGAAGGTTGAACAGCACCTGGGTCAGACCGTTGGCATCGAGCCTGGCCTTGATTTCGGCAGAGCTGAAGTCATAGGGGAACAGGTATTCGACACCACTGAAGCCGGCCTTGGCGGCAGCGTCGAAACGGGCAAGAAAATCCTGCTCGGTGAACAGCATGGACAGGTTGGCTGCGAAACGCGGCATGGTGATCTCCTGTATATGTGTGAGGCCTCCTGTAGGAGCCGGCTTGCTGGCGATGGCGGTGTATCAATCGACATTGATGTGATTGACACATCGCCATCGCCATCGCCAGCAAGCCGGCTCCTACAGGGGAACGATCAGCGGTTAATCGAGCAACGAAATCGCCGTTGGCGCATCGTTGCCGACCAGCGCCAGGTCTTCGAATTCGTTGACGGCGTTGATCTCGGTGCCCATGGAAATGTTGGTCACGCGCTCCAGAATGATCTCGACGATTACCGGCACCTTGAACTCTTCGATCATCTCCTGAGCCTTGCGCAGGGCAGGCTGGATCTGGCCGGGTTCGAATACCCGCAGGGCCTTGCAACCCAGGCCTTCGGCGACCGCGACATGGTCGACACCGTAGCCGTTGAGCTCTGGAGCGTTGAGGTTGTCGAAGGACAGCTGCACGCAGTAGTCCATGTCGAAACCACGCTGCGCCTGACGGATCAGCCCCAGGTACGAGTTGTTCACCACGACGTGGATGTACGGCAGCTTGAACTGCGCGCCCACCGCTAGTTCTTCGATCATGAACTGGAAGTCGTAGTCGCCCGAGAGCGCCACCACCTTGCGGGTCGGATCGGCCTTGACCACGCCGAGCGCGGCCGGAATGGTCCAGCCCAACGGGCCGGCCTGGCCGCAGTTGATCCAGTGACGCGGTTTGTAGACGTGCAGGAACTGCGCGCCGGCAATCTGCGACAGACCGATGGTGCTGACGTAGCAGGTGTCCTTGCCGAACACCTGGTTCATCTCTTCGTAAACGCGCTGCGGCTTGACCGGCACGTTGTCGAAGTGAGTCTTGCGCTGCAGGCTGGCTTTGCGCTGCTGACAGTCTTGCAGCCAGGCGCTGCGGTTTTTCAGCTTGCCAGCGGCTTGCCACTCGCGAGCGACTTCGATGAACACGGTCAACGCGGCAGCGGCGTCGGACACGATGCCCAGGTCCGGGGTGAACACGCGGCCGATCTGGGTCGGTTCGATGTCGACGTGGATGAATTTGCGGCCTTCGGTGTAAACGTCGACCGAGCCGGTGTGACGGTTGGCCCAGCGGTTACCGACGCCCAGTACCACATCGGACTTCAGCATCGTGGCGTTGCCATAACGGTGCGAGGTTTGCAGGCCGACCATGCCGACCATCAGCGGGTGATCGTCCGGGATGGTGCCCCAGCCCATCAGGGTCGGGATGACCGGAATACCGGTCAGCTCGGCGAACTCCACCAGCAACTCGCTGGCGTCGGCATTGATGATGCCGCCACCGGCCACCAGCAATGGGCGTTCAGCCTGGTCGAGCATGGCCAGGGCTTTTTCCACCTGCACGCGGGTCGCGCTCGGCTTGGCCAATGGCAGCGGCTGGTAGGCGTCGATGTCGAATTCGATTTCGGCCATCTGCACGTCGAACGGCAGGTCGATCAGCACCGGGCCGGGGCGACCGGAGCGCATCTCATAGAAGGCTTTCTGGAAGGCGTAAGGCACCTGGCCCGGCTCCAGAACAGTGGTCGCCCACTTGGTGACCGGCTTGACTATGCTGGTGATGTCGACGGCCTGGAAGTCTTCCTTGTGCATACGGGCCCGCGGTGCTTGCCCGGTGATGCACAGGATCGGGATCGAGTCGGCCGAAGCGCTGTAGAGCCCGGTGACCATGTCAGTACCGGCAGGTCCCGATGTGCCGATGCACACGCCGATGTTGCCGGCCTTGGTGCGGGTGTAACCCTCGGCCATGTGCGAGGCGCCTTCAACGTGGCGAGCGAGGACGTGATCGATGCCACCGACCTTCTGCAAGGCGGAGTACAGCGGGTTGATCGCGGCGCCCGGGATGCCAAAAGCGGTATCGACCCCTTCGCGGCGCATCACCAGAACGGCGGCTTCGATTGCTCTCATTTTGCTCATTGTTTTGTGCCTCTTACGTTTTGTAATTGTATACAAGTGGCTTTGCGCAGAGTGTATTCACGGCGGACGGCGCAGGTCAATCCATTTTCTCAAGCGGCTGTTTCATTCGTCGGAAGCCCAAATAACTGTGGTTTTTCGTCGCATGTCGCGCTTTTCGAAAATAATTGTATACAAAAAAATAATTCATTGTGTTCTATTTGTTGCATCGGATTGCGCAACACAAAGCAATCCAACGGCTTTCCCTATAACAAAATGAGGACGGCACCATGAGCGCTTTAACCTTGAAAGTCGCAGTCAACCTGGCCGGTCAGGCCATCACCGCGGGGCGGGCGATCTCTGCCGCGCCATTGACCGTTGCAGTACTGGATGCCGGCGGGCACCTGATAACGCTGCAACGTGAAGACGGCGCCAGCCTGCTGCGTCCGCAGATCGCCATCGGCAAGGCCTGGGGCGCGATTGCCCTGGGCAAGGGCTCACGCCTGCTGGCACAGGACGCCCAACAACGCCCGGCCTTCTTCGCCGCGCTGAATAGTCTGGGGCAGGGCAGCGTCGTCCCGGTACCCGGCGGCGTGTTGGTTCGGGATCAGGACGGGACTGTGTTGGGAGCGGTGGGCATCAGCGGTGATCTGTCAGATGTCGATGAGCAATGTGCGATCCGCGCGATCGAGGGGCAGGGGTTGAAGGCGGATGCGGGGGTGGCTGGTTGATCTTCGGCGCCTGATTTACCGCTTTCGCGAGCTTGCTCGCGAAAGTGCCTTGCGGACGAAAACAGCTTTTTAGCTGCCTGCTTTCTCCGTTGAAATTTCCATCCGGTAAATTCCGGATTTTTAGAATTTTGTGCGAAACATTTGGCTGTTGCCGAATATTTTCGCAAGAAAATTCATAGGTATCACTCGTATCATTCTCTCGGAACAGGCCGAGAGCTTTACAATGAAAACAACACTGTCGTGGTGGGATATCAGCCCGCCTCTGAGCACCGCTACACCTACCTGGCCGGGTGACACACCTTTCCAGGAAGAGCGCGTTTGGACGTTCGGACCCGAGTGTCCGGTGAATGTCGGGCGTATCACCCTGTCGCCTCACACGGGGGCCCATGTCGACGCGCCGCTGCATTACAGCGCTGATGGAGTGGCCATTGGCGATGTGTCGCTCGATGTCTATATGGGGCCTTGCCGTGTGCTGCATTGCCTGAATAGCGGCCGGCTGGTACACCCCGAGCAGCTTGAAGGTCGCTTGCAAGACCTGCCTGAACGGGTGCTGCTGCGCACCTGGCAACAAGCGCCATTGAGCGCCTGGGATCCGGATTTCACCGCCGTCGCCAAAGAAACCGTCGACCTGCTGGCGAACCTCGGTGTGCGCTTGATCGGTATCGATACGCCATCGCTGGACCCTCAGCAATCCAAAACCATGGATTCGCACAATGCCGTAGCCCGACATGGCATGGCCATCCTCGAGGGCATCGTGCTCGATGACGTCCCGGAAGGGGACTATGAATTGATCGCGCTGCCGCTGCGTTTTGCCCATCTGGACGCCAGTCCGGTCAGGGCAATTTTGCGTCCACTGAATAAACCGCAACTTGAGGAGCCGACTCAATGAGCCAATGCCCCTATTCAACTGCAAACCAGACGGAAGAATGGCATAACGCCGAGCTGAATTTTTCCGACTCCATGAGCTACGGCGACTACCTGGATCTGGGGCGCATTCTCAGCGCACAGCACCCGTTATCTCCGGACCATAACGAGATGCTGTTCATCATCCAGCATCAGACGTCAGAGCTGTGGATGAAGCTGATGCTGCACGAGCTCAAAGCCGCTCGTGAACACATTCGACAGGGAGAGTTGCCGCCCGCGTTCAAGATGCTGGCGCGGGTCTCGCGGATTTTTGATCAACTGGTGCATGCCTGGACGGTGCTGGCCACCATGACACCCACCGAGTACCACGCGATACGGCCGTTTCTGGGGCAGTCATCGGGCTTTCAGTCGTTCCAGTACCGCGAGATCGAATTCATTCTGGGCAACAAAAGCGCGACCCTGTTGCGCCCCCATGCGCATCGGCCGGAACTGTTGCAGGCGCTTGAAAAGGCGATCGCCACACCGTCGCTGTATGACGAGGCGATTCGCTTGATGGCCAGCGCAGGCTTGACCATCGACCCACAGCGTTTCGAGCGCGATCCGAGCACTCCGACGGCGCATGACGCGTCGGTCGAAGCCGCCTGGCGCGAGGTCTACACTGACCCTTCGCGTTATTGGGATCTCTATCAGCTGGCGGAGAAACTCATCGACCTTGAGGACTCGTTCCGTCAATGGCGCTTCCGGCATGTGACCACGGTCGAGCGGATCATCGGCTTTCAACCAGGGACCGGTGGCACAGAAGGTGTCGGTTATCTGCGCAAGATGCTCGATACCGTGTTGTTCCCGGAGTTGTGGCGAGTGCGCTCAACTCTTTAATTTACCGAGAATGATGTTTGAACGCTTAAACCGAGCGGCAATTGAGTAAATTGACGCATTCAAACCATGCCTGACCATAACAATTAAAAGGTAACCAGATGGCGGATGAAATCTTGAGGCAAGGCGAGCTCAAGCGAGGGCTGAAAAATCGTCATATTCAGCTGATCGCATTGGGCGGAGCGATAGGGACCGGGTTGTTTCTCGGCTCTGCCGGAGTACTCAAATCGGCCGGGCCGTCGATGATCCTCGGCTATGCGATTGCCGGCTTCATCGCCTTTCTGATCATGCGCCAGCTGGGCGAGATGATTGTCGAGGAACCGGTGGCCGGCTCCTTCAGTCATTTTGCCCACAAGTACTGGGGCGGCTATGCCGGCTTTCTGTCCGGCTGGAACTACTGGGTGCTGTATGTGCTGGTGGGCATGGCCGAGTTGACGGCTGTCGGCAAGTACGTGCAGTTCTGGTGGCCGGAAGTCCCCTCCTGGGTCAGCGCGGCGGTGTTCTTCGTCCTGGTCAATTTGATCAATATGATGAACGTCAAAGTCTTCGGCGAGATGGAGTTCTGGTTCGCAATCATTAAGGTCGTCGCGATCATTGGAATGATCGTCCTGGGCTGCTACATGTTGTTCAGCGGAACGGGCGGCCCGCAGGCCTCGGTCAGCAATCTGTGGAGTCACGGCGGCTTCTTTCCCAACGGCACCACTGGGTTGCTGATGTCCATGGCGTTCATCATGTTCTCCTTCGGCGGCCTGGAACTGGTCGGTATCACCGCCGCTGAAGCCAGCGAGCCGGGTAAGGTGATTCCCAAGGCGATCAACCAGGTGGTTTATCGCGTGCTGATCTTCTACGTCGGCGCACTCACGGTGTTGTTGTCGCTGTATCCGTGGGATCAACTGCTACAGACACTGGGCGCTTCGGGCGATGCCTATAGCGGCAGCCCGTTCGTGCAGATCTTCTCCTTGATCGGCAGCGACACCGCAGCGCACATCCTCAATTTCGTGGTGCTCACCGCAGCACTCTCTGTCTATAACAGTGGCGTCTACTGCAACAGCCGCATGCTCTATGGCCTGGCCGAACAGGGCGACGCACCCAAGGCGCTGATGAAACTGAACAAGCAGGGCGTGCCTCTACTGGCGCTGGGCGTATCTGCGTTGATCACCATGCTGTCCGTGCTGGTTAACTACCTCGCCCCGCATGAAGCGCTTGAGTTGCTCTTTGCACTGGTGGTCGCATCGCTGATGATCAACTGGGCGATGATCAGCCTGACGCACCTGAAATTTCGCAAAATCATGGGCCAGCGAGGTATCGTACCGGGCTTCAAGGCGTTCTGGTTCCCTTACAGCAATTACTTGTGCCTGGCCTTCATGGCCATGATTGTCTGCGTCATGCTGATGATTCCAGGGATACGCGCTTCAGTCTTCGCCATACCGGTGTGGGTGTTGATCATCTTCGGTTTTTACCGGATGCGTATGGCCAAGGATCGGGCCTTGCCGATAGTTCAATAGCCTTTGCCGTGAGTGCGCCGTGATGAGTAGCAACGCTGATCCGCAGTTTCGCGACATTCGTATCGATCACTATGACCTCGAGGGTGCAAGGAGCTGGATGTCTGGTATCTGCGGGCCGCACCGCCTCCAGACTTCGACGCCCGAGCGGATCCGCTTTCATCACAGCGCCAATGTGTTCAAGTCGATGGCCACGACCCTGGGCACGCTCTCGTACGGCACCGATGTCACCATCGATATCGAAGACGCCGAGCACTTCAGCAGTTACAGCCTGAGTTTGCCTTTGGTGGGCGAGCAGGAGCTGAGCAAGAATGGCAGCGTGTCGAAATCCAACCGCGATCAAGGGGTGATCATTTCCCCGAACGAGAACCAGATGCTGGCGATCTCCGGCGACTGCCGCAAAGTTCAGGTGGTGATCACCCGCGTCGCCATGAGCGAGTCGCTGGAGGGCATGCTGCAGCGACCGTTGGATACGCCGCTGCGTTTCGAGCCGGTGATGGATGCGGTGGACGGCGCGTCGGCCTCGTGGTGGCGCATGGCGCGTTATTTCATCGCGGAGCTGGAACGCAGCAATGAACTGTACGAACAGGTGGTCTTCACTCGGGACATCGAAAGCTCATTGATCAAAGGCTTGATCCTCGCCCAGCCGAACAACTACTCCGAAGAATTGCGCAACGTGCTCGGCGTGAAACTGCCGCACTACCTGATCAGGGCCAAGCGATACATTCACGACAATGCTCGCGAAGCCTTGCACCTGGAGGATATCGAGGTCGCGGCCGGGGTCTCGCGTTTCAAGCTGTGCGAGGCGTTCAAGAAGTACTTCGCCCTGTCGCCGATGGTCTACCTGAAAAAATACCGGTTGAACGCTGTGCGCCAGGAAATCCTCGAACACGGCTCGGCGCGCAATATTTCCGCGATCGCCATGGGCTGGGGCTTTACGCATCTGGGACGTTTTTCCGCCGAATACCGCAAGTTGTTCGACGAGTCCCCCAGCACGACCTTGCAGCGTAACGAAGCCCGGCGCATACGCGGGGTCTGAATATCCCGGTGTCCAGAATTGAATCAGATCTGCGACAGCAGCCTGATGAAGCTCTATTTGTGGCGAGGGAGCTTGCTCCCGCTGGGCTGCGAAGCAGCCCTAAAGCCTGCGGATGGGGGATCTCTGACAAACCTCGGTTGCGAATTTCAGGACCGCTTCGCGCTCCAGCGGGAGCAAGCTCCCTCGCCACAATTGATCACCTGATCATCGATATCCATTAACTGGCGCTCACTTACGCACCACCAAATCAAGCAACGTCTCCCGCTCCTTGATTTTCTGCAACACGATTTCCGAGCGGATATCAGTCACCCCCGCCGTGCGGTTCAGGTGGTTGACGATGAAGTCGGAGAAGTGCTTGACGTTACGCGCCTGGACCCGCAGTACATAGTTGCTCGCCCCGGTAATCACGTAGGCGGTGACCACTTCCGGCCACAACTGGACCTTCTTGATGAAGGTCTCGTGCCAGTCCTCGACGTCCTGTCGCAATGACACATGGACGATGGCTTCCAGTTCGACTCCCAGCTTCTCTGCGTTCAGCATCGCGCGATAGCCAGTGATGATTCCTTCACTTTCCAGCAAGCGTAAACGGCGCAAGCAGGCCGATGGAGACAGTGCGACTTTCTCTGCCATTTCGTGGTTGCTGATACGGCCGTCACGTTGCAAGAGATGCAGGATTCGCAGGTCTGTGGGGTCGAGAGTCATGGATAGAATAAATCCTCGATATTTGGCGTTGGATTCGAATTTTCTACGAGATAAATACTAGATGGCCGCTTACTTTGCACGAAAATTCTCTAAAGCTTCGTTCATTATTTCCTCGTCGTGAAGGCGCAAATAACGCCTGAAACACGACACTCACACCCGACTATTGCGATCTGCCCGGACGGCACTTCTTTCAAAAAGCAGGACACCCAATGACTACAAGAAACGATTGTCTGACGCTTGATGCGCAGGACGCTCTGGCCCCTCTGCGTCAGCAGTTTGCGCTCCCCGAAGGGGTGATCTATCTCGACGGCAACTCCCTCGGCGCGCGCCCGGTCGCAGCGCTGGCGCGTGCTCAGGCAGTGATCGCCGATGAATGGGGCAATGGCCTGATCCGCAGTTGGAACAGCGCTGGCTGGCGCGATTTACCTGAACGTCTGGGCAATCGACTGGCGGGGCTGATTGGCGCCGGTGACGGCGAAGTGGTGGTGACCGACACCACCTCGATCAACCTGTTCAAGGTGCTCAGCGCCGCCCTGCGCGTGCAGGCCATGCGAGCGCCGACGCGGCGGGTGATCGTCAGCGAGACCAGCAACTTTCCGACTGACCTGTATATCGCCGAAGGTCTGGCGGACATGCTGCAGCAGGGCTACAGCCTGCGTCTGGTCGACAGCCCGCAAGAGCTGGCGCAAGCGATTGACCAGGACACCGCGGTGGTCATGCTCACCCACGTCAACTACAAGACCGGCTACATGCACGACATGCAGGCCCTGACCGCGCTGACCCATGAATGCGGCGCGCTGGCCATCTGGGACCTGGCGCATTCCGCCGGGGCGGTGCCGGTCGACCTGCATCAGGCGCGCGCCGACTACGCCATCGGTTGCACCTACAAGTACCTCAATGGCGGTCCGGGCTCGCAAGCTTTCGTCTGGGTTTCCCCTGAGTTGTGCGATCTGGTGGCGCAACCGCTGTCCGGCTGGTTCGGTCATTCGCGGCAGTTCGCCATGGAGTCGCATTACCAGCCGAGCAGCGGAATCGCCCGCTATTTGTGCGGCACCCAGCCCATCACTTCATTGGCGATGATCGAGTGTGGTCTGGATGTCTTCGCCCAGACCGACATGGCCAGCCTGCGCAGCAAGTCCCTGGCGCTGACGGACCTGTTCATCCAGTTGGTCGAGCAGCGCTGCGCCGCTCACGAGCTGACCCTGGTCACTCCACGCGAACACGCCAAACGTGGCAGCCATGTCAGCTTCGAACATCCCCAGGGTTATGCGGTGATCCAGGCCTTGATCGCCCGTGGCGTGATCGGCGATTACCGCGAGCCGCGGATCATGCGGTTCGGCTTCACCCCGCTGTACACCAGCTTCACCGAGGTCTGGGATGCGGTGCAGATCCTCGGCGAAATACTTGATCAGAAAACCTGGTCGCAAGAGCAATTCCAGATCCGCCACAGCGTCACCTGATACCCCCCGACGCCTTTGTCTTGCTGCCGCGAATTTCCCGGCAGCAGGGCTTCGGTCGCCTCCGATAAGCACTTCTGTGAAAACACAATAATAAGGAACACGCAGAATGAAACTGTCCCTTTGGCCCGCCTTGCCGCTCGCCATTACCAGCTGTCTCGGCCAAGTGGCCCATGCCGCACCCGACAATGGATTCGTTGAAGACAGCAGCCTGACCCTGACCCATCGCAATTTCTATTTCTACCGCAACAACCTCAACAACCCGGGCGGCCAGAACTATCGGGAGGAGTGGGCCCACGGACTTATGCTTGATTATCGTTCCGGCTATACCCAGGGCACAGTGGGTTTCGGAGTCGACGCCTACGCGCAGTTGGGTCTCAAGCTCGACAGCGGCAGGGGGCGTACCGGCACCGGTTTGTTGCCGGTCGGTTCCGATGGACGCGCCGAGGATGAGTATTCCGAAGCGGGTGGCGCGCTCAAGGTGCGGATCTCGAAGACCGAACTCAAATACGGCAATCTGACACCGCTCAACCCGGTGTTCGGCACCGGCTCGGCGCGCCTGTTCACCACCTACGCCAATGGTTTCCAGCTGACCAGCAACGAGTTGAAAGGACTGAAACTCGATGCCGGGCACTTCACCTCGGGCAATGACAGTGCGTCGACCAACGACGATGGCGCCCTCAAGGCACTGTATGCCGGGGTGGAAACCCGCAGCGTCGATTATCTGGGCGGCAGTTATGCCCTGAGCGATCAATTGAGCGTCAGCCTGTACGGTTCGCAGTTCGCTGATATCTGGCGGCAGTACTACGCCAACGCCAACTACAGCTATGCCCTGAGCGAAAACCAGTCGCTGAACCTGGATTTCAACCTCTATCGCACCGACGACTATGGCCAACGCCTGGCCGGCAAGATCGACAACACTACCTGGTCGCTGGCCGCCGCGTACAAGGTTGGCGCGCACCGCTTGACCCTGGCCTACCAACGGGTCGATGGCGATGAACCGTTCGATTATCTCGGCTTCGATCAGCAGCCGGGCACCTCGGTATTCCTTGCCAACTCGGTACAGATCCTCGACTTCAACGCGCCCAATGAGCGTTCCTGGCAGCTGCGTTATGACCTGGACATGGCGCCTTTCGGCGTGCCGGGCCTGAGCTTCATGTCGCGCTATGTGAGCGGTGACCATATCGACGACAGCCACTACGACGGCGGCCCCAATGGTGCCTATGGACGTTACGGCAGTGACGGCAAGCGCTGGGAGCGTGACATTGAAGCGCGCTACGTGGTGCAGGAGGGCAAGGCCAAGGACCTGTCGATACGTGTGCGCCAGGCCAGTATGCGTTCCACCGCCCAGGTGGCCCGGGCGGACACCACCGACAACAACGAAGTCCGGGTGATCATCGAGTATCCGCTGAATATTTTCTGATCCGTGGCTGATCTCCACCGGCAACCCAAACGATTTGCTCTCTTCAAGAAAGACAATATTCAGAGGAAAGAAAAATGACCGATAACGCCGGTTTTGAAAACATCTCCAAGCGTGAGCAGGGCCTCAGGCGCCAGCTCACCTCGGGTCAGATGAGCATGATCGCCATTGGCGGTGCGATTGGCACCGGGCTGTTCATGGGCAGTGCCTACGCCATTGGTTATGCCGGGCCGAGCGTGCTGCTCAGCTATGCGATTGGCGCGATCATCACGCTGTTGTTGATGGGCTGTCTGGCGGAAATGACGGTGGCCCATTCGACGTCCGGCTCGTTCGGCGCCTATGCCGAATTCTATGTCAGCCCATTGGCCGGGTTCCTGGTGCGCTATGCCTATTGGGCGGCGATTGTGCTGGCAGTGGGCACGGAAGTGACGGCGGTGGCGATGTACATGAAGTATTGGTTCGCCAACGTACCGGAATGGATCTGGATTGTTTCGTTCTCGAGCATGCTGATCGTGCTCAACGCCATCAGCGTGAAAACCTTCGGCACCTTCGAGTACTGGTTCTCGACCATCAAGATCGGTGCGATTGTCGGCTTCATCATCCTCGCGGTGTATGTGGTGTTCGGTTCCGGCAACGCGGATTACGGCGTGCACAATTACACCGCCCACGGCGGCTTCTTTCCCAATGGTCTGCAAGGCATGTGGATTGCGGTGATCGTCTCGATCTTCAGCTATCTGAGCGTGGAAATGATCGCAGTGGCCGCCGGCGAGGCGCAGGACCCGGAGCGGGCGGTGAAGAAGGCTTTTCGTGCGACCATCGTGCGGCTGGTGGTGTTCTACCTGCTGACCCTGGCCCTGATGCTGGCGATTGTGCCGTGGGTCCAGGCCGGTCAAGCGCAGAGCCCATTCGTCACCGTCATGCAGACCATCGGCATTCCCGGCGCAACCGGCGTGATGAACTTCGTGATCCTGATTGCGGCGTTGTCGGCGATGAACAGTCAGCTCTACATCACCACCCGCATGATGTTCAGCCTGTCCCGCGGCGGTTATGCACCCAAGTCCATGGGGGTGTTGAGCAAGACCGGAATCCCGCTGAATGCCTTGTTGCTGTCGAGCTCCGGCATTGCCCTGGCAACGTTGCTCAATGTGCTGTACCCGGAAAGCTCCTTCACCTTGATGATGGCGATCTCGATGTTCGGCGCGATCTTCACCTGGTTCATGATCTTCCTGACCCACTACTGTTTCCGTCGCTACCACGAGCGCAACGGTGAACGGAAACTGTCCTTCCGCATGCGCCTGTTCCCGTACACCACGCTGTTGGGGCTGCTGCTGATGGGCGCGGTGATGATCACCACCTACTTCACCGATGCCTTCAAAATGACCTTGGTATTCGGTGTGCCTTTCCTGCTGATCCTCACGATTGTCTACTGGATCTTCTTCAGAAAACCCAGGGCAGCCGTGGCGTTGAATCCGCTGCCGAAGGTTTAGAGGGCGCAAACATGCAATCCCGACCGGCAGTTTTCATGGACTGCCGAGTCGGCATTGATCCTGGGCCGCTATCAGTCCGGCTCACACCCCTTGAGCACCAACCGGATAATCGTCTGTGCCGCCGCCTCATAATCAGCCTCATCCAGCTTGGCCTTGCCGGTCACTGCAGAAATCTGCCAGTCGAAATCGGCGTAGGTCTGGGTCGCGGCCCAAATGCTGAACATCAGGTGGTTGGGGTCGATCGGGGCGATCTGGCCGCGGTCGATCCAGGTCTGGATGCAGTCGATGTTGTGCCTGGCCTGGCCGTTGAGCTGCTCGACCAGGTCGGGGCTCAAATGCGGGGCGCCGTGCATGATTTCGCTGGCGAACACCTTGGAGGCGAAGGGCAGGTCGCGGGAGATGCGGATTTTCGAGCGGATGTAGCCACTGAGCACCTCGCTGGGCACGCCGTCGGCGTTGAACGGCGTCGAGGCTTGCAGGATGGGCTCGATGATGCTTTCCAGGACCTCGCGGTAGAGGTTTTCCTTGGATTTGAAGTAGTAATAGACGTTAGGCTTGGGCAGCCCGGCCTTGGCCGCGATGTCACTGGTTTTGGTCGCAGCGAAGCCCTTGTCGGCAAATTCTTCACTGGCGGCACGCAGGATCAGTTCTTTGTTGCGCTCGCGGATAGTGCTCATAAACCAAGGGGTTCCTTGCCTGTTCTGGCGGTTGCGCATGGTAGCACCGGCCTCGCGCGACGCTCAAGAATGCCCCGTGTGGCCTCGGGTCGCGTTATGCTGCGCACCATTCATTCAAGAAGGAAACCCGATTCATGGCAGGAAGCAGTTTGCTGGTGCTGATCGACGACATCGCCACCGTACTGGACGATGTAGCGTTGATGACCAAAATGGCCGCGAAGAAGACCGCCGGTGTACTGGGCGACGATCTGGCGCTCAACGCCCAGCAGGTTTCCGGCGTGCGTGCCGAACGGGAAATCCCGGTGGTATGGGCAGTCGCCAAGGGCTCGTTTCTCAACAAGCTGATCCTGGTGCCGTCGGCATTGGCCATCAGTGCGTTCATTCCGTGGCTGGTCACACCGTTGCTGATGGTCGGTGGCGCTTACTTGTGCTTCGAAGGCTTCGAAAAACTCGCCCACAAATTCCTGCACAGCAAAGCCGAAGATCAGGCTGAACACGCAGAGTTGGTCGAGGCCGTGGCCAATCCGGCAGTCGATCTGGTGGCGTTCGAGAAGGACAAGATCAAAGGGGCGATTCGTACCGACTTCATTTTGTCGGCGGAAATCATCGCCATCACCTTGGGCACTGTGGCTGACGCTTCGCTGACCCAGCAAGTGATCGTGCTCTCGGGCATCGCCATCGTCATGACTATCGGCGTCTATGGCCTGGTGGCCGGCATTGTCAAACTCGATGACCTCGGTCTATGGCTGACCCAGAAGCCTGGGCAAATGGCCAAAAGCATCGGCGGCGGGATTCTGCGTGCAGCGCCGTACATGATGAAAAGCCTGTCGGTGATCGGCACCGCGGCGATGTTTTTGGTTGGCGGCGGGATTCTGACCCATGGCGTGCCGGTGGTTCATCACTGGATCGAGAGTGTCACCGCAGCGTCTGGTGGGGCCGGGTTTATCGTGCCGACGTTGCTCAATGCGGTGGCCGGGATTGTCGCGGGCGCGGCGGTGTTGGCGGGGGTGATGGCGGTAGGCAAGCTCTGGAAAATGGTGAAAGCCTGAAACTCTGGGAGCTGGTGTTTGATACGCCGCGCATGAAAAAGGCCATTCGACGCAAATCGAATGGCCTTTTTTGTTGCCGACGAAGTTACTCGGCGATCTGCAGCTTGCGCGCCTCGGTATACACGTAACGCACTTTTTCATACTCGAACGGTGTGTTCATCTGCCCGTAGCGGAAGCCGTTCTGATAGCGCTTGTCGATGCCGCGCAGTACCCAGATTTCCGGGTGGTTGGAACTGACTTCGGACACGTTCAGGAAATTGATCGCCGATTCGCCGGTGTAGTCGACCGCCAGGCCTGCGGTGTCACGCAGGTTCGACGGGCCGAGGATCGGTAGCACCAGGTAGGCGCCGCCCGGTACGCCGTAGAAGCCCAGGGTCTGGCCGAAGTCTTCATTGCGGCGCGGCAGGCCCATGGCGGTGGCCGGATCCCACAGGCCGGCGACACCGATGGTGGTGTTGAGCAGCAGGCGAGCGGTGGTGTCCAGCGAGCGCTGCCCCTTGAATTGCAGCAGGCTGTTCACCAGGTTCGGCACATCACCGAGGTTGTTGAAGAAGTTGCTGACGCCGGTGCGCAGGAAACTTGGGGTGACGTAGCGATAGCCGTTGACCACGGGCAGGAACACCCATTCGTCGAACCGGTAGTTGAAGTGGTAGACGCGGCGGTTCCACTCTTCCAGCGGGTCATAGACGTTCAGTGCGTTGAGCGATGAGCGTTCGAACTCTCGCTGGTCCAGCCCCGGGTTGAATTTGAGTTTGCTCAGCGGTTCCTTGAAGCCGTCTTTATCGATAACCACTGGGGCGTTGGCTTTGCTGTTGTCGGCATTGGCGACGCCTGCACAGAGTAACGCTGCGATCAGCAGGAGGTATTTAGCCACGGAAAAACTCCAGCATGGCGTCGCTGTTGACGCGATAGTTGAGGTTGCCGCAATGGCCGCCCAATGGATAAACAGTCAAGCGGTCGCCAAAGGTGCGGCGCAGAAAGCCCAGGTCGCCAGGGCCGAGGATCACGTCGTCGGCGTTGTGCATGACGGCGATTTTCGGGCTGTCGTGCAGGTAGTCCTTCAGTGCATACAGGCTGACCTGATCGATCAGTTGCAGCAGGCTGCCACCGTCGGTGCGGGCGCGCCACATCGGGATAACCTGCTCGGTGATGTAGCAGTCGAAGTCGCACTGCAGCGCGCGTTTAAGGAACGGCGTGAGGGTTGTGCCTTCGGTGATCGGGAATTTCGGTGGTGTGATCAGGCCGCGACGGTTGATCAGGTCCGAGGTAAAGGCGATGTCTGCCGCCGAGAAACGGAACGAAGTGCCGATCAGCATTGCCATCTGCTCGTTGCTCAGGTGTTGCTTGGACTGCTGGAAGTCGTAGAGCAGGGCGTCGTTGAGGTCGATGTAGCCCTTTTGCTGGAAGTAGCGGGTCAGTTTCCCCAGCACCAGCTCATAGAAAGTGGTGGTGTTGTTGATGCCCTTGACCTCGGTCTGTACCAGCTTGTCCAGGTTGGTGACCGAGGTGTAAAGGTTGACCGGCGGGTTGAGCAGCAAGACTTTCTTGAAGTTGAAGCTGCGACGGGTCTCGTCCAGGTGTGCAACAAAAGCCGCATCCAGGGCGCCGAGGCTATAACCGGTCAGGAAATAATCGGTGACCGGCAGCTTCGGGTTTTGCGCCCGCACGGCCTGCATCACCCGGTACATGTCTTCGGCATCTTCCTTGGTTACGCCCGGGGTGGCGAAGCGCGAGGCGGCGCTCATGAAGTCGAAGCTGGTGGGCGACGACAGCTGCACCACGTGATAGCCGGCCTTGTAATAGAGCTTTTTCAGGTATTCGTTGAGGGTGCTGTCATAGCGTGCACCGGTGCCGGAGATCAGGAAGATCAACGGTGCGGCATGATCCTGCGTGGCGATGCGATAGGTGAGTTTTTTCACCGGCCAGAAGTTGTCCGGCAGATTGAACTCACGCTCCGGGCGCATCGTGACACTGCGGTCCGACTGATTGATGTCTTCATCCAGCGGCAATTCCGGGCGCAAGTCGGGCGGTGTCGTGGCGATGGTCGCCTCGAACGGGTTGGTCAGGGGGTAGCCATAACTGGCGGCGTCAATATCGGCCGCCAGTACGGACGCACTTAAAAGCAAGCCGCCAAACAGGGCGGCGAAGCGCAAGGAACGGAGCATGACTAGATCCCTTAGAGGAAGGTGCCAGATGAAGTTCGCAGGCTATGACCATCGGATTTGGGCCAAAGTGCCATGCATCGGCCGCAAACAGGCCTGATTTCGGAGCAACGGTAGCGGGACGATACACTTTGCAGTTATTTCATGAACAGTTAATTGATGTTATTTGCTTACCACGGGCGGGGGATTAAGCTGGCGGCCGATTTCGTTTATTGGAGTGCTTCATGTCCCGCCGTCTGCCTGTGATTCTGCTGCTCGTTCTTCTGCCATTGTGGCTGGCCGCCAGTTATGGCGCGCGTTATGGCTTCATGGAGGATGCTCAATGGGTCGGCATCTGCGTTGACGAGGCCAGTCGCTGGGAATGCCAGGTGCGTTCGAACCTGGGTTTGATGATTCATTTCAAGGTGTTGGGCTGGGCGGCAGTGGCGGCAGCCGTGACCGGTTTTGTGCTGCCAGGGCGGGCAGGGTGGTGGTTGGCGGTATTGGCGCTGGTGCTCGGGTTTCCGGCGCTGGCGTTGTACACCACCACGTTGGCGGTGTTTGCGGTGGTGATTGCTGCTTTGCGTCTGGTTCGGGCATAAAAAAGATCGCAGCCTGCGGCGGCTCCTACACGGGGATATACGTTTCCCTGTGGGAGCCGCCGCAGGCTGCGATCTTTTGATCTTGCTGTGTTGATTACCCTTTGCGAACCCGCAAGCTGCGCCACAACGCCGCGACCATCAACACACTCACCAGCGCCCAGCCCCAAGCCTGCTGATTCTGCAGACCTTCACGAAACAGCTGCGGCGCAATGCCGGCGCCGATGATGAAGGTCAGCACGGCGATTTCCCGACGAGGCACGCTCACCGGCCGGCACAGGTACACCAGTGCCGGCAGGATGAAGGCGACACTCGGGAAGCTGCGATAACGCGGGTCGAACACCAGTTCCAGCATCATCACCGCCGCGGCAAAACCTGTCGCTGCCAGCCACCAGCCGGCTCGACGTTCGAGTGCATTGAAGGCGCGCCCACGCCAACCGGTGCGGGCGCTCAAGGTCAGCGCGGCATGGGCCAGCACCAACAGGTTCAACCCCGTCAGCAACGCTACCCACAACCATTCACTGGCAAACCGGGTGGTGACGCGGGCAAGGTCGCCCCAGGCGCCAATCGAGCAGGCCGCCAGGGCACCGAGCAGTGGCAGTACCAACGCTGCGCGGGTGCTGCGAACCCGACCGCCGAGGATCAGCGTGCCGATGAAGATCAAGCCACCCACCGCCAGCCATTGCGACCAGTACGGCACGTTCGAGACCGGCCCGGCGAGCACGCCCTTGTCCTGGCGATCGGCATCGAACAGTCCCCAATAACCGCCCACCGCCCCTTCGCTGGCGCGTTTCCAGGGCTGGTCGAATGCCTCGATCAGGTTGTAATGCCAGCCTTGCTGCTCGGCCATGATCACAAAGCTGCGGATGAACTTGGCTTCATTGACCCGGCTCGGCAGCGCCGTTTCGCGCTGACGACCTTCGCTCGGCCAACCGGTTTCGCCAATCATCACGTCCTTGGGCGCGAACTTGTTGCCGAACACCTGGCGCACTTCAGCCACATGTTGCAGCGCGGCGTCGATGTTCGACGGATCGTCTTCCCAGTACGGCAATAAATGGATGGTCAGGAAATCCACTGCCGGGGCGACTTCCGGGTGTTTGAGCCAGAACTCCCAGACGTCGGCGTAGGTCACTGGTTGCTTGATCCGGCTTTTGACTTTATTGATCAGCGTTGCCAGTTGCGCGCCGGTGACTTCCTTGCGCAGCAGGGCTTCGTTGCCGACGATGACCGAGGTCACCACATCCGGGTTGGCATTAGCCGAGGCGATCAGCAGGTCGACTTCCTTGGCGGTGTCCACCGGGTTGCTGTTGACCCAGGCGCCGATCATCAGCTTCAGGCCGTGCTTGCGCGCCAGGTCGGGCAGATCCTGGAGGCCGGTCATGGAATAGGTGCGGATGCATTCGAAACGGGTCGCCAGCAGCGCGAGGTCGGCGTCCATGCGCTCGGGGCGCAGTTTGAACGGCACGTCGAATGGCGATTGGTCCTTGTCGAACGGGGTGTAGGAGGCGCATTGCAGCTTGTGCGTTGCGCTGGCCACGTCCGGCAGGATCACCGGTTTGCCGAGGCCGTACCAGAAGCCGCCGAGGGCAAACAGCCCCAGCAGGCAAGCGAAAAGATAAGCCAAAAAAGGAAAGCGTGATGTCGCGGGCATGTTCAGGCCGTCTGGGAGCAAAGCCGGGCATGTTACCTGCATTTTGCCTACGCTTGGTGGGCTGCTTGGTTTTGACATGCAAAGTTCAGGCGGGATGGCCTATGCATTTTTAGTTGTCGCGATTAATGGCCTTCTGATGTCGTTTCTCGATGTCTTGAGGTCGCTGGCAGAGCAGGTCACTGTTGGCGTCAGGTTGATGATCGACACGTCAGTACTCCACTGATAATCGAGCGAGTTTGCGGTCGGCGTGATGGGGGCGCTGTGCACCATAAAAATACGTTGAGCGACTCGGCATCCGTCGAGTGCAGCACTTTCGGGGAAGTAACGATGAAGATGCGACGACTCTTGGGCGCAGGTGCCGCTTTGGTGCTGGCAATCAGTTCTACCGTAGCCAGCGCTGAAGGCAAGGCAGTAACGATCGGTTATGTCGACGGCTGGTCGGACAGCGTCGCCACGACCAACGTGGCTGCTGAAGTGATCAAACAGAAACTCGGTTATGACGTGAAACTGCAAGCGGTTGCCACCGGGATCATGTGGCAAGGTGTGGCCACCGGCAAACTCGACGCCATGCTGTCGGCGTGGCTGCCTGTGACTCACGGCGAATACTGGGCGAAGAACAAGGATCAGGTCGTCGACTACGGCCCGAACTTCAAGGATGCGAAAATCGGTCTGATCGTGCCGGAGTACGTCAAGGCCCAGTCGATTGCGGATCTGAAAACCGACGAGAGCTTCAAGGGTCGTATCGTCGGCATCGACGCCGGTTCAGGCGTGATGCTCAAGACCGATCAGGCCATCAAGGATTACGGTCTGGACAATTACACCCTCAAGGCCAGTTCCGGCGCCGGCATGATTGCCGAGCTGACCCGTGCCGAGAAGAAAAACGAATCCATTGCCGTCACCGGTTGGGTGCCGCACTGGATGTTCGCCAAGTGGAAACTGCGCTTCCTGGAAGACCCGAAAGGCGTTTACGGCGCAGCTGAAACCGTGAACAGCATCGGCAGTAAAGAACTGGCAACCAAAGCGCCTGAAGTCGCGAAGTTCCTGAAGAACTTCCAGTGGGCGTCGAAAGACGAAATCGGCCAGGTCATGTTGGCGATTCAGGACGGTGCCAAGCCTGAAGCCGCAGCGAAAGACTGGGTTGCTAAACACCCGGATCGCGTTGCCGAATGGACCAAATGATTTGAGCTGAAGCGTCTGGTCAGCACCTCTCAAGGCCCCTTGGCTTAAATGCCAAGGGGCCTTTTGCTTTCTGTGGGAATTCGGCGGGGGAGAAGCCGTCATGTCGTTCTAATACTAAGGTCGTCTGGAACCTCTCCGGCAGCCGCATAGAGTGGATAGCGTTCCAACTAAAATCTGTGCTGCGAGGATAAAAACAATGAACGACAGCATTTACCTCTCGATTCAAAACAGCCCGCGCTTCAAGGAGCTGGTTAGCAAGAGGGAACGATTCGCCTGGATTCTTTCAGCGATCATGCTTGGGCTGTACTCCGGATTCATCCTTTTGATCGCTTACGGGCCGCATATTCTGGGCGCAAAAATCAGCCCCGAGTCTTCGATTACCTGGGGCATTCCGATCGGTGTCGGGCTGATTGTCTCGGCCTTTGTCCTGACTGGCATCTACGTACGACGCGCCAACGGCGAATTCGACGACTTGAACAATGCGATTCTCAAGGAGGCTCAGCAATGATCCGGCGTCTAATCGCTCTCTTGAGCATCGCAGCCTTTGCACCGGGCGCCTGGGCGGCTGAGGCCCTGACAGGTGCAGTGCAGAAACAACCGCTCAACGTATCCGCGATCATGATGTTCGTGGTGTTCGTCGGGGCAACCTTGTGCATCACCTATTGGGCGTCCAAGCGCAACAAATCGGCCGCCGACTACTATGCGGCGGGTGGCAAGATCACCGGTTTCCAGAACGGTCTGGCAATTGCCGGTGACTACATGTCCGCGGCATCCTTCCTGGGTATTTCCGCCCTGGTGTTCACCTCCGGCTACGACGGCCTGATCTATTCGATCGGCTTCCTGGTGGGTTGGCCGATCATTCTGTTCCTGATCGCCGAACGCCTGCGTAACCTGGGCAAGTACACCTTTGCCGACGTGGCGTCCTATCGCTTGGGGCAAACCCAGATCCGCTCGCTGTCGGCGTGCGGTTCGCTGGTGGTGGTGGCGTTCTACCTGATCGCGCAAATGGTCGGTGCCGGCAAGCTGATTCAGCTGCTGTTCGGCCTGGACTACCACGTTGCGGTGATCCTGGTCGGTATCCTGATGTGCCTGTACGTGCTGTTCGGCGGCATGCTGGCGACCACTTGGGTGCAGATCATCAAGGCGGTGCTGTTGTTGTCCGGTGCCTCGTTCATGGCGCTGATGGTGATGAAGCACGTCAACTTCGACTTCAACACGCTGTTCTCCGAGGCGATCAAGGTTCACGCCAAAGGTGAAGCAATCATGAGCCCGGGCGGCCTGGTGAAAGACCCGATCTCGGCGTTCTCCCTCGGCCTGGCACTGATGTTCGGTACCGCTGGCCTGCCGCACATTCTGATGCGCTTCTTCACCGTGAGCGACGCGAAAGAAGCACGTAAAAGTGTGCTGTATGCAACCGGCTTCATTGGCTACTTCTACATCCTGACCTTCATCATCGGCTTCGGCGCGATCCTGCTGGTCAGCACCAACCCGGCCTTTAAAGATGCGGCAGGTGCGCTATTGGGCGGCAACAACATGGCGGCGGTGCATTTGGCCAACGCGGTGGGTGGCAGTGTGTTCCTGGGCTTCATCTCGGCGGTGGCGTTCGCGACCATTCTGGCGGTGGTGGCCGGCCTGACCCTGGCCGGTGCCTCGGCAGTGTCCCATGACCTGTATGCCAGCGTGATCAAGAAGGGCAAGGCCAACGAGAAGGACGAAATCCGCGTCTCGAAAATCACCACCATCGCCCTGGCGGTGCTGGCGATCGGCCTGGGCATTCTGTTCGAGAAGCAGAACATCGCGTTCATGGTGGGCCTGGCGTTCTCCATCGCGGCGAGCTGTAACTTCCCGGTGCTGCTGCTTTCCATGTACTGGAAGAAACTGACGACTCGCGGTGCGATGATCGGCGGTTGGTTGGGGCTGGTCAGTGCTGTTGGCTTGATGGTGCTGGGGCCAACCATCTGGGTGCAGATCATGGGTCACGAGAAGGCGATCTTCCCGTATGAATACCCGGCGCTGTTCTCGATGATCATTGCCTTTATCGGGATCTGGTTCTTCTCGATCACTGACAAATCTGCTGCGGCTGACAATGAGCGGGCGCTGTTCTTCCCGCAGTTTGTCCGTTCGCAGACGGGGTTGGGGGCGAGTGGGGCGGTTTCGCACTAAGGCTTCTTATATATAAGCTGCGCTGACACGAATGCCCCGGTCGAGAGATCGGGGCATTTTTATTGGGCGGTTATCGCCCTTTGTGTGTACATATCCGTTTCTGCGGTAACGCCGGCTGGCGGTTTCGCTCTTACAGCGAGTCACTTTGAAAAAGGGGCGGGCAGAGTGAGATCAAAAGCCAGATCAAGATCAAAAGATCGCAGCCTTCGGCAACTCCTACGGGGGAACGCGTTCATTTGAAGCTAGGTCGGCCGGTAGGCCGCCTCGCTTTGCTTTTGAGGTGCACGCCCCCTCGAGAGGACCGGAGCGAGGGCATGCCGAGCCAAGGCGAGGCACCGAACGAAAGGGGCAAGAGCGCTTTGGTTACTTTCGCGCTTTTCGAAAGTGACTCGCTGTAAGAGCGAAACCATAAGCCGCCGTTACCGAAGAAACGGATATACACACAACCAAAGAGCACAAACAAAAACGGCCTCTATCTACATAGAGGCCGTTCTCGGTGCAACTTAAGACGTTATCGCAAGACAGGTCTTATTTGCGGTCTTCAAGCGGGGTGATGTCACGCGACTCGTAGCCGGTGTACAGCTGGCGCGGACGGCCGATCTTGTACGGGCTGGAGAGCATTTCTTTCCAGTGGGAGATCCAGCCGACGGTCCGCGCCAGGGCGAAGATCACGGTGAACATACTGGTTGGAATGCCGATCGCCTTGAGGATGATCCCCGAGTAGAAGTCGACGTTCGGGTACAGCGAGCGTTCGATGAAGTACGGGTCGGTCAGGGCGATCTCTTCCAGGCGCATGGCCAGTTCGAGTTGCGGATCGTTGGTGATGCCCAGTTCCTTCAATACTTCGTCGCAGGTCTGCTTCATGACGGTAGCGCGTGGGTCGCGGTTTTTGTAAACCCGGTGACCGAAGCCCATCAGTTTGAATGGATCGTTCTTGTCTTTGGCCTTGGCGATGTACTTGTCGATGTTCGAGACATCGCCAATTTCATCGAGCATGGTCAACACGGCTTCGTTCGCACCGCCGTGGGCAGGGCCCCACAGTGCAGCGATACCGGCGGCGATACAGGCGAACGGGTTGGCGCCCGAGGAACCTGCCAGACGTACGGTGGAGGTCGATGCGTTCTGCTCGTGGTCGGCATGGAGGATGAAGATCCGGTCCATGGCCTTGGCGAGTACCGGGCTGATCGGTTTGATCTCGCACGGGGTGTTGAACATCATGTGCAGGAAGTTTTCCGCGTACGACAGGTCGTTGCGCGGGTACATCATGGGTTGGCCCATGGAGTACTTGTAAACCATTGCAGCCAGGGTCGGCATCTTGGCAACCAGGCGGATCGCGGAGATTTCGCGATGCTGCGGGTTATTGATGTCGAGGGAGTCGTGGTAGAACGCCGAGAGGGCGCCAACTACACCGCACATGACGGCCATTGGGTGGGCGTCGCGACGGAAGCCGTTGAAGAAGGTCTTCAACTGCTCGTGGACCATGGTGTGGTTCTTCACGGTGCCGACGAACTGGGCTTTCTGTTCTGCGGTCGGCAGCTCGCCGTTGAGCAGCAGGTAGCAGGTTTCCAGGTAGTCCGACTTTTCAGCCAGCTGTTCGATCGGGTAGCCGCGGTGCAGCAGAATACCGTTGTCGCCGTCGATGTAGGTGATCTTCGACTCGCAGGAGGCGGTCGACATGAAACCAGGGTCAAAGGTGAAACGGCCCGTGGCCGTCAGGCCCCGAACGTCGATAACATCGGGACCAACGGTGCCGGTTAAAATGGGCAGCTCGACGGGGGCTGCGCCCTCGATGATCAACTGCGCTTTTTTGTCAGCCATGTGGCCTCCTATTTATGCTTGAAATCATCAGACAGACCCCCCACGCAGGGCCCGCACCACTATAGTGAGATAAATTCGAATGTCAATTTGCCTAAAGTCTTGCTCCAGAAGGCTTTAACCGCACTTTTTTCTCGAAATTGCCTGCCGTTTACGCCTTTTATGTCACTTGTGCAATCCGCTATTAGGGGAAGGTGAACGCGTTGTCATTAGTAGCCTAACTGTCTATACTCGGCCACCGACCGCCAGGGGCTTTTGGGCCTGCTTTATTGGGGGTCGCATCCCTGGGTGGTGGTTACCTGACCAGTGCACTCCCCAACAACTTTGCCCTGATTGTTAGGGGCTCTTCAGTGTGAAAAAAAAGCCGTGAAAAGCCAACGACCTGTAAACCTAGACCTAAGGACCATCAAACTCCCCATCACCGGCGTTACGTCGTTTCTTCACCGTGTTTCCGGCATCATCCTCTTCCTGGGCCTTGGCTTCATGCTTTATGCATTGGGCAAGTCTCTGGGTTCCGAGGAAGGTTTTGCCGAGGTGAAGGCATGCTTGACCAGCCCGCTGGCCAAGTTCGTAGCATGGGGCCTCCTGTCCGCTCTTCTGTATCACCTGGTAGCCGGTGTGCGCCACTTGATCATGGACATGGGCATCGGTGAGACGCTGGAAGGCGGCCGCCTGGGCTCGAAAATTATCATCGCCGTTTCCGTGGTGTTGATCGTTCTGGCAGGAGTTTGGATATGGTAACCAGCGTTACGAACCTTTCGCGTTCGGGCCTCTATGACTGGATGGCGCAACGTGTGTCTGCGGTTGTTCTCGCGGCTTATTTCATTTTCCTGATCGGATACCTCGCTGCGAATCCTGGCATTGGCTACGCCCAATGGCATGGCCTGTTCGCCCACAACGGGATGCGTATCTTCAGTCTGCTGGCCCTTGTGGCCCTGGGCGCTCACGCCTGGGTCGGCATGTGGACCATCGCGACCGACTACCTGACGCCGATGGCGCTGGGCAAGTCCGCGACTGCAGTACGTTTCCTTTTCCAGGCAGTATGCGGCGTTGCGATGTTCGCTTACTTCGTCTGGGGTGTGCAGATTCTCTGGGGTATCTGATCCATGGCTAACATTCCAACGATTTCTTTCGACGCCATCATTATTGGTGGCGGCGGTGCTGGCATGCGCGCTGCGCTGCAACTGGCACAAGGCGGTCACAAGACTGCCGTGATCACCAAGGTTTTCCCGACTCGTTCGCACACCGTATCGGCCCAGGGCGGCATCACTTGCGCCATTGCGTCTGCGGATCCGAACGATGACTGGCGCTGGCACATGTACGATACCGTCAAGGGTTCCGACTACATCGGTGACCAGGACGCTATCGAATACATGTGTCAGGAAGGCCCGGCTGCCGTTTACGAGCTGGACCACATGGGTATGCCGTTCTCGCGTACCGAGCAAGGTCGTATCTACCAGCGTCCGTTCGGCGGTCAGTCGAAGGATTACGGTAAAGGCGGGCAGGCTGCCCGTACTTGCGCCGCTTCCGACCGCACCGGTCACGCGCTGTTGCACACCCTTTATCAGGGCAACCTGAAAGCCGGTACCGTGTTCCTGAACGAGTACTACGCTGTCGATCTGGTAAAGAACGGTCAAGGCGAGTTCGTCGGTGTGATTGCGATCTGCATCGAAACCGGTGAAACCACCTACATCCGTGCCAAGGCCACCGTACTGGCCACCGGCGGTGCAGGTCGTATCTACGCTTCGACCACCAACGCCCTGATCAACACCGGTGACGGCGTTGGCATGGCGCTGCGTGCCGGCGTACCGGTACAAGACATCGAAATGTGGCAGTTCCACCCGACCGGCATCGCCGGCGCCGGTGTACTGGTAACCGAAGGTTGCCGTGGTGAAGGTGGTTACCTGATCAACAAGCACGGCGAGCGTTTCATGGAGCGTTATGCTCCGAACGCCAAAGACCTTGCCGGTCGTGACGTGGTTGCCCGTTCGATGGTTAAGGAAATCATCGCCGGCAACGGTTGCGGTCCGAATGGCGACCACGTAATGCTCAAGCTCGACCACCTGGGCGAGGAAGTGCTGCACAGCCGTCTGCCAGGCATCTGCGAACTGTCCAAGACTTTCGCGCACGTTGACCCGGTCGTCGCTCCGGTTCCGGTTGTTCCGACTTGCCACTATATGATGGGCGGCGTTGCCACCAACATTCATGGCCAGGCGATCACTCAGGACGCCGAAGGCAAAGACACCATCATTCCGGGCCTGTTCGCGGTTGGTGAAGTGGCTTGCGTATCGGTTCACGGTGCCAACCGTCTGGGCGGCAACTCGTTGCTCGACCTGGTGGTCTTCGGTCGTGCGGCCGGTCTGCACCTGGAAAAAGCGCTGACCGACGGTATCGAATACGACGACGCCACCGACGCCGACATCAATGCGGCCCTGTCGCGTCTGTCCGCTCTGAACGAGCGTACCGATGGTGAAGACGTGGCAACCCTGCGTCGCGAGCTGCAAAACTGCATGCAGAACTACTTCGGTGTATTCCGTACCGGCGAATACATGCAGAAGGGTATTGCTCAACTGGCTGATCTGCGTGGCCGTATCGCCAACGTCAAGATCAACGACAAGAGCCAGGCGTTCAACACCGCGCGTATCGAAGCGCTGGAGCTGCAGAACCTGCTGGAAGTGGCCGAAGCTACCGCCATCGCTGCAGAAGTACGTAAAGAGTCCCGCGGTGCTCACGCCCGTGAAGACTTTGAAGACCGTGACGACGAAAACTGGCTGTGCCACACCCTGTACTTTCCGGGTGAGAAGCGCGTTGCCAAGCGTGCAGTGAACTTCTCGCCGAAGACTGTTCCGACTTTTGAACCTAAGATTCGGACTTATTAAGGGTGGCCGCCATGTTGAAAGTCAGTGTTTATCGTTACAACCCTGATCAGGACGCTGCGCCGTTCATGCAGGAATTCCAGGTTGATACCGGTGGTAAAGACCTGATGGTG
Organism: Pseudomonas sp. 008; assembly: GCF_016861935.1. NCBI lineage: Bacteria > Pseudomonadati > Pseudomonadota > Gammaproteobacteria > Pseudomonadales > Pseudomonadaceae > Pseudomonas > Pseudomonas sp. 008. The sequence continues at coordinate 161,529 of NZ_BOMA01000013.1, forward strand.
CTGGACGTGCTGGCCCTGATCAAAGAGCAGGACGAAGGTTTCTCCTATCGTCGCTCTTGCCGTGAAGGTGTTTGCGGTTCCGACGGCATGAACATCAACGGCAAAAACGGTCTGGCGTGCATCACGCCGCTGTCTGCCGTCGTAAAAGGTAACAAGCTGATCGTTCGTCCTCTGCCAGGTTTGCCGGTTATCCGTGACCTGGTCGTCGATATGAGCATCTTCTACAAGCAATACGAAAAGGTTAAGCCATACCTGCAGAACGACACGCCGGCTCCGGCCATCGAGCGTCTGCAGTCCCCGGAAGAGCGTGAAAAGCTCGACGGTCTGTACGAGTGCATCCTGTGCGCTTGCTGCTCGACTTCGTGCCCGTCCTTCTGGTGGAACCCGGACAAGTTCCTGGGCCCGGCTGCCCTGCTGCAAGCGTACCGCTTCCTGGCAGACAGCCGCGACACCAAGACGTCCGAGCGTCTGGCTTCGCTGGATGACCCGTTCAGCGTATTCCGCTGCCGGGGCATCATGAACTGCGTCAACGTTTGTCCGAAAGGCCTGAACCCGACTAAGGCCATCGGTCACATCCGTAACATGCTGCTGCAAAGCGGCGTGTGATTCAGCTGCTGTACCCGTAGAACCGCTGTACCCGTAGATGCTACGGCGCAGGCTTCAACCGGCGCCGTAGTTTTAACCTGAGCAGCAGCCCATAAGGCTGCGGCTCTTATTTTGAAGAAATGAGACAAGCAGGGGCATCCGGGCTGGTACCCGGACTATCAGCGTGATCCTAAGTGGCTTGTTTTAGTCGCTGCATTCGGACTTCTGCAAGTTTGCTCGGTGTCGACGCCGGTGGTGTTCCCCTAACCGAGGGTGACCAAGCATGCAAGAAAGCGTGATGCAGCGCATGTGGAACAGCGCCTACCTTTCCGGTAGTAACGCTGCCTATGTGGAAGAGCTCTACGAGCTCTACCTGCACGACCCTAACGCTGTGCCAGAAGAGTGGCGCACCTACTTCCAGAAGTTGCCTGCTGATGGCAACACTGCCACCGATGTTTCGCACTCCACAATTCGCGATCATTTCGTCTTGCTGGCAAAGAACCAGCGCCGCGCCCAACCGGTTTCCGCCGGCAGCGTGAGCAGTGAGCACGAGAAGAAGCAAGTTGAAGTGCTGCGATTGATCCAGGCCTACCGTATGCGTGGCCACCAGGCAGCCCAGCTTGACCCGCTGGGGCTGTGGCAGCGTCCTGCACCTGCAGACCTGTCAATCAATCATTACGGCTTGACCAATGCCGATCTTGATACGACCTTCCGTGCCGGCGACCTGTTCATCGGCAAAGAGGAGGCGAGCCTACGCGAAATTCACGAAGCGTTGCAGCAGACATATTGCCGCACCATCGGCGCTGAATTTACGCACATCACCGATTCCGAGCAGCGCCAGTGGTTCCAGCAGCGTCTGGAAAGCGTGCGCGGCCGTCCGACGTACTCCGCCGACATCAAGAGTCACCTGCTCGAGCGCGTCACTGCCGGCGAGGGTCTTGAAAAATACCTTGGCACCAAGTACCCGGGTACCAAGCGTTTCGGCCTGGAAGGCGGCGAGAGCCTGATTCCGATGCTCGATGAACTGATCCAGCGTTCCGGCTCCTACGGCACCAAGGAAATCGTCATTGGCATGGCCCACCGTGGTCGTCTGAACGTGCTGGTGAACACCTTTGGCAAGAACCCGCGCGAGTTGTTCGACGAGTTCGAAGGCAAGAAGAAGGTCGAGCTGGGTTCCGGTGACGTTAAATATCACCAGGGCTTCTCGTCCAACGTCATGACCACCGGCGGTGAAGTTCACCTGGCCATGGCTTTCAACCCGTCTCACCTGGAAATCGTTTCTCCAGTGGTCGAGGGTTCGGTCCGTGCCCGTCAGGATCGTCGTAACGATCCTACCGGTGAAAAGGTTCTGCCGATCTCCATCCACGGTGACGCGGCATTCGCCGGTCAGGGTGTGGTCATGGAAACCTTCCAGATGTCGCAGACCCGCGGTTTCAAGACCGGCGGCACCGTGCACATCGTGATCAACAACCAGGTCGGCTTCACCATCAGCAACCCGCTGGACTCGCGCTCCACCGAGTACGCGACCGACGTTGCGAAGATGATCCAGGCGCCGATCCTCCATGTGAATGGTGATGATCCGGAAGCCGTGTTGTTCGTGACCCAGTTGGCCATCGACTACCGCATGCAGTTCAAGCGTGACGTGGTGATCGATCTGGTCTGCTACCGTCGTCGCGGCCACAACGAGGCTGACGAGCCAAGCGGTACCCAGCCTCTGATGTATCAGCAGATCACCAAGCAGCGCACCACCCGTGAGCTGTATGCCGATCGTCTGACCCAGAGTGGGGTGCTGGACGCTGAGCGTGTTCAGGCGAAAGTCGACGAATACCGCAACGCGCTGGACAACGGTCTGCACGTAGTAAAAAGCCTGGTCAAAGAGCCGAACAAAGAGTTGTTCGTGGACTGGCGTCCGTATCTGGGCCACGCCTGGACCGCGCGTCACGACACTCGCTTCGATCTGAAAACCTTGCAGGAACTGTCCGCCAAGCTGCTGGAAATTCCGGAAGGCTTCGTGGTTCAGCGCCAGGTCTCGAAAATCTACGAAGACCGTCAGAAGATGCAAGCCGGCGGCCTGCCGATCAACTGGGGTTACGCCGAAACCATGGCGTACGCGACCCTGGCGTTCGAAGGTCACCCGATTCGCATGACGGGTCAGGACATCGGTCGCGGTACGTTCTCGCACCGTCACGCTGTCTTGCACAACCAGAAAGACGCGGGTACCTATATCCCGCTGCAAAACCTGTACAAGGGTCAGCCACGTTTCGACCTGTACGATTCGTTCCTGTCCGAAGAAGCGGTTCTGGCGTTCGAATACGGTTATTCGACCACCGAGCCAAACGCTCTGGTTATCTGGGAAGCCCAGTTCGGCGACTTCGCCAACGGTGCCCAAGTGGTTATCGACCAGTTCATCACCAGTGGCGAGCACAAGTGGGGCCGTCTCTGCGGTCTGACCATGCTGTTGCCGCACGGTTATGAAGGTCAGGGTCCTGAGCACTCCTCGGCTCGTCTGGAGCGTTACCTGCAGCTGTGCGCCGAGCACAACATTCAGGTAGCCGTGCCGACTACGCCGGCCCAGATCTACCACTTGCTGCGTCGTCAGGTGATTCGCCCGCTGCGCAAACCATTGGTAGTCCTGACTCCGAAGTCGTTGCTGCGTCACAAGCTGGCCATCTCGACTCTGGAAGATCTGGCCGAAGGTTCGTTCCAGACCGTGATCCCGGAAATCGATGCGCTTGATCCGAAAAAGGTCACTCGCATGATCCTGTGCAGCGGCAAGGTCTACTATGACCTGCTGGAAAAACGCCGTGCCGAAGGTCGTGAAGACATCGCCATCGTGCGTATCGAGCAGCTGTATCCGTTCCCTGAGGACGACCTGATGGAGGCGCTCGCCCCTTACACCAACCTCGAAAACGTGGTTTGGTGCCAGGAAGAGCCGATGAACCAGGGCGCCTGGTACAGCAGCCAGCATCACATGCGTCGCAGCCTGACCAACCATAAACAAGGCCTGGTCCTGGAATACGCTGGTCGTGAGGCGTCTGCCGCACCTGCTTGCGGTTACGCTTCGATGCACGCCGAGCAGCAGGAACAACTGCTGCAAGATGCTTTCACTGTTTAACGCCTTCGCGCACCTGAAACCGAATTTAAGGACCCACAGATAATGGCTATCGAAATCAAAGCCCCCACTTTCCCGGAATCGGTTGCCGATGGCACCGTTGCCACCTGGCACAAAAAACCGGGCGACGCCGTCAAGCGTGACGAACTGATCGTCGACATCGAAACCGACAAAGTCGTACTGGAAGTTCTGGCCACCGCTGATGGCGTGCTGGGCGCGATCGTCAAGAACGAAGGCGACACCGTTCTGTCCGACGAAGTTCTGGGCTCCATCGGTGAGGGCGGTGCTGCTGCCGCTCCAGCCGCTGCTGCACCTGCCGCTGCTGCCGCTGCTCCTGCCGAAGCGGGCGAAGACGATCCTGTTGCTGCACCGGCTGCTCGCAAGCTGGCTGAAGAAAACGGCATCAACATCGCTTCCGTTGCCGGTACTGGCAAAGGCGGTCGTGTGACCAAGGAAGACGTGGTAGCAGCTGTTGCCGCCAAGAAAGCCGCTCCGGCTGCTGCACCTGCCAAGGCTGCCGCACCGGCTGCTTCGGCTCCGGTATTCGCTGCTGGCGACCGCGTAGAAAAACGCGTTCCGATGACCCGTCTGCGTGCCAAGGTTGCCGAGCGTCTGGTTGAAGCTCAATCGAACATGGCCATGCTGACCACTTTCAACGAAGTCGACATGACCGAAGTCATGGCCCTGCGTTCGAAGTACAAGGACCTGTTCGAGAAGTCCCACAACGGCGTACGCCTGGGCTTCATGTCGTTCTTCGTGAAAGCGGCTACCGAAGCGCTGAAACGCTTCCCGGCTGTCAACGCGTCGATCGACGGTGCCGACATCGTTTACCACGGCTACGCCGACGTTGGTGTGGCTGTTTCCAGCGACCGCGGTCTGGTTGTACCGGTTCTGCGTAACGCCGAACTGATGAGCCTGGCTGAAATCGAAGGCGGCATCGCTACCTTCGGCAAGAAAGCCCGTGACGGCAAACTGTCGATGGAAGAAATGACCGGCGGCACGTTCACCATCACCAACGGCGGTACTTTCGGTTCGATGATGTCGACTCCGATCGTCAACCCGCCGCAGGCTGCGATTCTGGGTATGCACAACATCATCCAGCGCCCTATGGCGATCAACGGTCAGGTAGTTATCCGTCCGATGATGTACCTGGCGCTGTCCTACGATCACCGTCTGATCGATGGCAAAGAAGCTGTGACCTTCCTGGTGACCATCAAGAACCTGCTGGAAGACCCGGCTCGTTTGCTGCTGGATATCTGATTTCGTTGCACGGGCCGTTCAATGATGGACGGCCCTTCTGTAATGACCAGCTTCGTCCCACGACGGTCCTCAAAAGGGGCCGTCCGGTTTGATTCGAGAAGGAATGACACATGACTCAGAAATTCGACGTGGTAGTGATTGGTGCGGGCCCTGGCGGCTACGTGGCTGCCATTAAAGCAGCGCAACTGGGCCTCACCACTGCCTGCATCGAGAAATACACCGACAAGGAAGGCAAACTGGCCCTCGGCGGTACTTGCCTGAACGTCGGCTGCATTCCATCCAAGGCGCTGCTGGACAGCTCCTGGAAGTTTCACGAAGCGCAAGACGGCTTCGCGATCCACGGTATCAACCACGCTGGCGTGACCATGGACGTGCCAGCAATGGTCGGCCGTAAAGCCAACATCGTCAAAGGCCTGACCTCCGGCGTTGCAACGCTGTTCAAGGCTAACGGCGTCACTTCGATCCAGGGCCACGGCAAACTGCTGGCTGGCAAGAAAGTCGAAGTCACCAAGCCTGACGGTTCGGTTGAAGTCATCGAAGCCGAAAACGTCATCCTGGCTCCGGGCTCGCGTCCGATCGACATTCCACCGGCTCCGGTCGACCAGAATGTGATCGTCGATTCGACTGGCGCTCTGGAATTCCAATCCGTACCAAAACGCCTGGGTGTAATCGGCGCTGGTGTTATCGGTCTGGAACTGGGTTCGGTATGGTCCCGTCTGGGCGCTGAAGTCACCGTTCTCGAAGCACTGGATACCTTCCTGATGGCAGCGGACACTGCTGTTTCCAAGGAAGCGCTGAAAACCCTGACCAAACAGGGTCTGGACATCAAGCTGGGCGCTCGCGTGACCGGTTCCAAAGTGAACGGCGACGAAGTCGTTGTGAACTACACCGATGCCAACGGCGAACAGAACATCACTTTCGACAAGCTGATCGTAGCCGTTGGTCGCCGTCCGGTGACCACTGATCTGCTGGCTGCTGATTGCGGCGTGACCCTCGACGAGCGCGGTTTCGTGCACGTTGACGATCACTGCGCCACCACTGTACCGGGCGTTTACGCCATCGGTGACGTGGTTCGCGGCATGATGCTGGCTCACAAAGCCTCGGAAGAGGGCATCATGGTTGTCGAGCGCATCAAGGGCCACAAAGCCCAGATGAACTATGACCTGATCCCTTCGGTTATTTATACTCACCCGGAAATCGCGTGGGTCGGTAAAACCGAGCAGGCCTTGAAAGCTGAAGGCGTAGAAGTTAACGTCGGCACCTTCCCGTTCGCAGCCTCTGGCCGTGCCATGGCCGCCAACGATACCGGTGGTTTCGTCAAGGTCATCGCTGATGCCAAGACTGACCGCGTATTGGGCGTCCACGTGATTGGCCCGAGCGCCGCAGAACTGGTTCAGCAGGGCGCGATCGGCATGGAATTCGGCACCAGCGCTGAAGACCTGGGCATGATGGTTTTCTCCCATCCGACCCTGTCTGAAGCCTTGCACGAAGCAGCGTTGGCAGTGAATGGCGGCGCCATCCACATCGCCAACCGCAAGAAACGCTAAGCGGATAATAAGAAACCACGGCGGTACGGCCCGTCGTGAGCCTTGCGAGCAAGACTCACCGCGGAATGTCCGCTGGACGCAGTCTTGCGTAGCTGCACCGGGTACCCGGAAAGGTTACGCAAGCAGCAGTCACAGGTGGTGCGGCACTTGAATGAGTGCAGCACCGAATGCGCAGTACCTAACGAAGACGGTAATAAGCATGAATCTTCACGAGTATCAGGGTAAGCAGCTGTTCGCTGAGTACGGCCTGCCAGTATCCACCGGTTACGCGGTAGACACCCCGGAAGCAGCAGCAGAAGCTTGCGACAAAATCGGCGGCAGCGAATGGGTTGTCAAAGCCCAGGTTCACGCCGGTGGTCGCGGTAAAGCGGGCGGCGTAAAGCTGGTTCGCAGCAAAGAAGACGCTAAAGCATTCGCACAGCAGTGGCTGGGCAAGCGTCTGGTGACTTACCAGACTGACGCCAATGGTCAGCCAGTCACCAAGATCCTGGTTGAATCGTGCACTGATATCGCTAAAGAGCTGTACCTGGGCGCTGTCGTTGACCGTTCGAGCCGTCGCATCGTGTTCATGGCTTCCACCGAAGGTGGCGTGGACATCGAGAAAATCGCTCACGACACTCCAGAAAAAATTCTGAAAGCCACTATCGATCCACTGGTTGGCGCTCAGCCATTCCAGGGTCGCGAGCTGGCATTCCAGCTGGGTCTGGAAGGCAAGCAAGTTGCTCAGTTCGCCAAGATCTTCGTAGGTCTGGCCAAGCTGTTCAAGGATCACGACCTGGCTCTGCTGGAAGTGAACCCGCTGGTGATCAAGGCTGACGGCGATCTGCATTGCCTCGATGCCAAGATCAACATCGACGCCAACGCCATGTACCGTCAGCCTAAGCTGAAGACTTTCCACGATCCGTCGCAAGACGATCCGCGCGAAGCGCACGCTGCCAAGTTCGAACTGAACTACGTAGCACTGGAAGGCAACATCGGTTGCATGGTCAACGGTGCTGGCCTGGCCATGGGTACCATGGATATCGTCAACCTGCATGGCGGCAAACCAGCCAACTTCCTCGACGTTGGCGGCGGTGCTACCAAAGAGCGCGTAACCGAAGCGTTCAAGATCATCCTGTCCGACACTAACGTCGCTGCAGTATTGGTCAACATCTTCGGCGGCATCGTTCGTTGCGACATGATTGCCGAAGGCATCATCGGCGCTGTGAAAGAAGTCGGCGTGAAAATCCCGGTTGTTGTTCGCCTTGAAGGCAACAACGCTGAGCTGGGCGCTAAAGTACTGGCAGAAAGCGGTTTGAACATCATCGCTGCTACCAGCCTGACCGACGCTGCTCAACAAGTTGTCAAAGCTGCGGAGGGCAAATAATGAGCGTCCTGATCAATAAAGACACCAAAGTTATCTGCCAGGGTATTACCGGTTCGCAAGGTAGTTTCCACACCCAGCAAGCCATCGAATACGGCACCAAGATGGTTGGCGGCGTAACTCCAGGCAAAGGCGGCACCGAGCACCTGGGCCTGCCAGTGTTCAACACCGTGAAAGACGCTGTAGCTGCCACTGGCGCCACCGCCAGCGTGATCTACGTTCCAGCTCCTTTCTGCAAGGACTCCATCCTGGAAGCAGCCTTCGGCGGCATCAAGCTGATCGTTTGCATCACTGAAGGCATTCCTACCCTGGACATGCTGGATGCCAAGGTCAAGTGCGACGAGCTGGGCGTAGTCCTGATCGGTCCTAACTGCCCAGGCGTGATCACTCCAGGCGAATGCAAGATCGGCATCATGCCAGGTCACATTCACTTGCCAGGCAAGGTCGGTATCGTTTCCCGTTCCGGCACCCTGACCTACGAAGCTGTGAAGCAGACTACTGACGCCGGTTTCGGTCAGTCGACTTGCGTCGGCATCGGTGGTGACCCGATCCCGGGTTCGAACTTCATCGACATCCTGAAGCTGTTCCAGGAAGACCCGAAGACCGAAGCGATCGTGATGATCGGCGAGATCGGCGGTTCGGCTGAAGAAGAAGCGGCTGCCTACATCAAGGCACACGTGACCAAGCCGGTTGTTTCCTACATCGCTGGTGTGACTGCTCCTCCGGGCAAGCGCATGGGCCATGCTGGCGCAATCATCTCTGGCGGCAAAGGCACTGCAGACGAGAAATTCGCTGCTCTGCAAGACGCAGGTGTTAAAACCGTGCGTTCGCTGGCAGACATCGGCAAGGCCCTGGCCGAGCTGACCGGTTGGGCCGTCAAGTAAGCCTCGCGCTTAACTGACGCTCCACCAAACAAAGGCCACCTTCGGGTGGCCTTTGTCATTTCCGGGGTTTGAGATATTCGCAGCGCTTCTTGTGGCGAGGGAGCTTGCTCCGCTGGGTTGCGAAGCGGCCCCAAAACCTGCACTCGCGTTACATCAGGCAGTTTGTGTTTGTCTGTTTGCGTCTGCTGCGCAGCCGAGCGGGACGGTGCGGCGATCCGACAAGCTCCCTCGCCACAGGGCGGTTGTGAAAATTAGATATGTAAACACGACACTGAAATGTCGCGTATCGGATAGTTCGCCCTGTAATAGTGCGTTTGGCGGGCAAATTCGGTAGGCTAGCCGCCATTTTTGCGTTTGCGGCCCACAAGGCTGCGGCGCGCTAAACGGGTCAGTCCTATACGGATCGACAGCATTTCCCTCACCCATAAGGGAAATCCCTCTCTAAATTCCGATTCAGTAGTGTGGTATTTCCTTAATGAAAGTGTTGAAAGGCCAGGACATCCTGGCACTGGGCTTCATGACATTTGCCCTGTTCGTCGGGGCTGGCAACATCATCTTCCCGCCTATCGTCGGTTTGCAGTCCGGGCCTAATGTCTGGATGGCTGCGCTGGGTTTTCTGATCACCGCAGTCGGTCTGCCGGTGATCACCGTGGTCGCCCTGGCCAAGGTCGGTGGTGCAATGGATGCCTTGAGCAGCCCGATCGGTAAAATCGCCGGTGGCCTGCTGGCAGCCGCGTGCTACCTCGCTGTCGGCCCGTTGTTCGCGACACCACGCACCGCGACCGTGTCGTTCGAAGTGGGTCTGGCGCCGCTGACCGGCGAGAGCCCGCTGGCGCTGTTTCTCTATAGCTCGGTGTACTTCTTGCTGGTGTTCTTCATCTCGCTCTATCCGGGCCGTCTGCTGGACACCGTAGGACGGTTCCTCGCACCGCTGAAGATCATCGCCCTGGCCGTTCTCGGCATCGCAGCGTTCGCGTTGCCGGCCGGTAACATTGGCGTGGCTACCCCTGAATATGTGGCGGCACCGTTCTCCCAGGGCTTCATCAATGGTTACCTGACCATGGATACCCTGGGCGCGCTGGTATTCGGCATTGTCATCGTCAATGCGATCCGCTCCCGTGGCGTGGAATCGCCGGTGTTGATCACCCGTTACGCGATCATCGCCGGGCTGATTGCCGGTGTAGGTCTGGCGCTGGTTTACGTCAGCCTGTTCCGTCTCGGCTCGGGCAGCCATGAAGTGGCCGCCGGTGCCACCAACGGCGCGGCGGTATTGCACGCCTACGTGCAGCACACCTTCGGTTCGCTCGGCAGCGGTTTCCTCGCGGTGCTGATCTCCCTGGCCTGCCTGGTGACTGCGGTCGGTCTGACCTGCGCCTGTGCCGAATACTTCAGCCGTGTGCTGCCACTGTCCTACAAGACGCTGGTGATTATCCTGGCCGCGTTCTCCCTGCTGGTGTCCAACCTGGGCCTCACCAAGCTGATTGCGTTCTCGATCCCGGTACTGACCGCCATCTACCCGCCGTGCATCGCCCTGGTGGCCCTGAGCTTCTGCAAGGACTTCTGGCATGAGCAGGGTCGCATCGTCGGTCCGGTGATGCTGGTGTCGTTCATTTTCGGCATGATCGACGCGCTCAAGGGCGCCGGTCTGGCCGACTGGATGCCGACTCAACTGGCTCACCTGCCGCTGAGCGAGCAGGGCCTGGCTTGGCTGGTGCCGTCGGTCATGACCCTGGCGGTTGCCGTGGTTTGCGACCGTCTGTTGGGCAAGCGCGAAGAAGCGCTGGCTTAAGTCGCTTCATGGCCCGCCACAAGCGGGCTTGAGCTACAAATGGAAATGCCCCGTATCAATCGATACGGGGCATTTTTATGCGCGTGATGCAGTGTCTTTTTCCTTGGGTTAACGTCGAAGCACTATCCGCAGGTTTCATCATCGTCTACACATCACAAGGAACTGCATGTCGTTCATCCACGCCAATCTGATCCACATCCTCGCCGCGCTCTGGTTTGTCGTCTGCTGGGGTGGCTACACCCGTTACGCCACATGGAAGGGCCGCGACACCGCATGCCTGGCCAGTGTTCTGCACCTGTACCGCGAAGACTGGATGCGCCGCATGCTGTTACGCGACAACCGCATCGCCGATGCCAGCGTGATCGGTAACCTGGAGCGCAACGCCTCATTCTTCGCTTCCAGCACGTTGATTATCCTGGCCGGTATTCTCACGGTGTTGGGGGCGTCCGAAAGAGCCGTGTCTTTGCTGGCGGATATCCCGATGGTGCAACAGGCTTCCCAAGGCATGTCGGAGATCAAGTTGTTGTGCCTGGCGCTGGTGTTCGTCTATGCGTTCTTTACGTTCAGCTGGTGCATGCGTCAGTACAACTTTGCGGCCATTCTCGTGGGTTCGGCACCGATGATCGGTGAGCGGCATGTGTCCGAACAAGAGCGTAACGCCTTTGCTTCCCGAGCCGCCCGTGTCATCTCCCTGGCGGCCAACCAGTTCAACTTCGGTCTGCGTTCCTATTACTTCGGCATGAGCATGCTGGCGTGGTTTGTCAGCCCCTGGTTGTTCATGTTGATGAGCGCCGGTGTCGTGTTTGTGTTGTATCGCCGCGAGTTTCACTCCGACGTTCTTGACGTGATGGTCTATACACCTACAGAGGCGCCATTGCCTGAGCTGAACAAAGAGGCGGCTTGATGAGTATTTGCCTGGCAGCGCAGTCTGGTGTGGTTTCTGGGTTTAGTGTGTTCGTTGTTGCTGTTGATTAGTCCGACTTTTAGAACCGTTTTGCTCTAATGCACCAAGTAACAGGCAAAAGAAAACCCGCACATGGCGGGTTTTCTTTTATCACGCTAAAAACTGTTTTAGTTTTTAGGTGCTTCTGTAGGCGCTGCCGGAGCGGCTGCGTTCGATTCGGTCTGAGCTTTGGCAGCTTCAGCGTTTTCTTTTGCCGCCTCGTTCACTTTATCCTGAGCTTCGCTCATTTTTTCCTGAACTTGCTCGGTTTGTTTGGTGGCATCTTGAGCTTTGTCCTCGGGTTTTTTACCGCAGGCGGCGAGACCGAGGGAAGCGGTCAACATCAAGGCAATAGCTAAAGTCTTACGCATGGGGTGTTTCTCCTGATGGAAAATATCTACTGGCCTTTCGAGCACCGTTATCAGGGTTAAGTTCCTCAATTCACACAGATATATATGTTTGTTTTGCAACGGAACTTTTGCCCGCTAGCCTGCTACTTTGTCCGGACACTAAGAAGAGTTTTATCAAATGGCCGAAAACCCCGTTTTTGAGCGTGCGACGCGATTCCTGTCGGCGTTGCGCCATTGTCAGGTACTCGGCATGCGCCTTCACAGCGCCAGCAGCGAAGGGCTGACGGTGATTCTGCCGTATAGCCCGCAGATCGTCGGCAACCCGCAAACCGGGGTGATTCATGGCGGTGCGCTGACCTCGCTGATGGACACCGCCTGCGGCATGGCCACTCTCTGCGTGCTGCCCGAGTTCGAAGTCTGCCCGACGCTCGACCTGCGCATCGACTACATGCATGCCGCCGAGCCGCACAAGGACGTTTACGGCTTCGCCCAATGCTACCGAGTGACTACCGATGTGATTTTTGCGCGCGGTTTTGCCTATCAGGACGACCCCGAACAGCCCATCGCCCACGTGGTGGGCACCTTCATGCGCATGGGCAAGGGCATCAAAGGTACTAAAAACTTTGGTGGTGTCATTGCCGGTGCCATTGTTGGAGTTGCGAAATGACCGACACGTTCAACGAACAGCTTCAACAGGCCCATGCGCAGGGGGACTACGCCGCGCTGCTGCAGCTGATTCCTTACGCCGAGCTGATCGGCGTCGAATGTTCGCGGGTAGGAGATGAGCTGCTGTTTCGTCTGCCGGCCAACAAGGACAACATTGGTAACCCTTTACTGCCAGCGATTCATGGTGGGGTGATTGCCGGGTTCATGGAACTCTCGGCGGCGCTGCATTTGTTGATTTTCACCGGCTCGCCCGGTGTGCCGAAGATTATCGACTTCTCCCTCGACTACCTGCGCGCGGGGCAGTTTCGCGATACCTGGGCCCGATGCCAGGTTTGTCGCCAGGGGCGGCGGGTCGCAAACGTGGCGATTACCGCCTGGCAAAGCACTGAAGCCGAGCCCATTGCCACGGCCCGGGCCCACTTCAAAATCGAAGAGCCCTTGAAATCCTGATCTCAGCCCCCAACTCTGAGGACAACCCGCCGCCGACCCTCAAGGTCGCGGCCACTGCCATCTGATTGGAGTTTGATGACCATGAGTGTGGAAACTCAAAAGGAAACCCTGGGCTTCCAGACCGAGGTGAAGCAGCTGCTGCACCTCATGATCCATTCGCTGTATTCCAACAAGGAAATCTTCCTTCGCGAATTGATCTCGAACGCCTCTGACGCTGTCGATAAATTACGTTTTGAAGCGCTGGCCAAGCCTGAATTGCTGGAAGGCGGCGCTGAACTGAAAATCCGTGTGAGCTTCGACAAGGACGCTAAAACCGTCACCCTCGAAGACAATGGCATCGGCATGAGCCGTGAAGATGCGGTCACTCACCTGGGCACCATCGCCAAGTCCGGCACCGCAGATTTCATGAAGCACCTGTCTGGCGATCAGAAAAAAGACTCGCACCTGATCGGTCAGTTCGGTGTCGGTTTCTACTCGGCGTTCATCGTCGCCGATAAAGTTGACGTATTCAGCCGCCGTGCCGGCCTCGCTGCCAGCGAAGGTGTGCACTGGTCGTCCAAGGGCGAAGGCGAATTTGAAATCGCCACCGTCGAGAAAGCTGATCGCGGCACCCGTATCGTTCTGCACCTGAAATCCGGTGAAGACGAGTTCGCCGATGGCTGGCGTCTGCGCAACATCATCAAGAAGTACTCCGACCACATCGCTCTGCCGATCGAGTTGCCGAAAGAAGTGGCAGCCGCCGAAGGCGAAGAGAAGCCTGCCGTTGAGTGGGAAACCGTCAACCGCGCCAGTGCCCTGTGGACTCGCCCTCGCACTGAAGTGAAGGACGAGGAATACCAGGAGTTCTACAAGCACGTCGCTCACGATTTCGAAAACCCGCTGAGCTGGAGCCACAACAAGGTCGAAGGCAAGCTCGAGTACACCTCGTTGCTTTATGTGCCGACCCGTGCTCCGTTCGATCTGTACCAGCGTGAAGCGCCGAAAGGCCTGAAGCTGTACGTGCAGCGCGTGTTCGTCATGGATCAGGCCGAGTCGTTCCTGCCGCTGTACCTGCGCTTCATCAAAGGCGTGGTCGATTCCAACGACCTGTCGCTGAACGTGTCGCGGGAAATCCTGCAGAAAGACCCGATCATCGACTCCATGAAGTCGGCGCTGACCAAGCGCGTTCTGGACATGCTGGAAAAACTGGCGAAGAACGAGCCTGAGCAATACAAAGGTTTCTGGAAGAACTTCGGTCAGGTCATGAAAGAAGGCCCGGCAGAAGACTTCGCCAACAAAGAAAAAATTGCCGGTCTGCTGCGTTTCGCGTCCACTCAGGGCGACGACGGCGAGCAGGTTGTAGGTCTGGCCGACTACCTGGCCCGTGCCAAGGAAGGTCAGGACAAGATCTACTACCTGACCGGCGAAACCTACGCGCAAGTCAAAAACAGCCCGCACCTGGAAGTCTTCCGCAAGAAAGGCATCGAAGTGCTGCTGCTGACCGACCGTATCGACGAGTGGCTGATGAGCTACCTCAACGACTTCGACGGCAAGAGCTTTGTCGACGTGGCGCGCGGTGACCTGGACCTCGGCAACCTGGATTCGGAAGAAGACAAGAAAGCCGCGGAAGAAGTCGCCAAGTCCAAAGAAGGCCTGGTTGAGCGTCTCAAGACCGCTTTGGGTGAGTCCGTTGCTGAAGTGCGGGTTTCCCATCGCCTGACCGATTCCCCGGCGATTCTGGCCATCGGCGAGCAGGACCTGGGCCTGCAAATGCGTCAGATCCTGGAAGCCAGCGGTCAGAAGGTTCCGGATTCGAAGCCGATCTTCGAATTCAACCCGGCTCACCCGTTGATCGAGAAGCTCGACAACGAGCAGAGCGACGAGCGCTTCGGCGACCTGTCGCACATTCTGTTCGATCAGGCGGCCCTGGCGGCCGGCGACAGCTTGAAAGACCCGGCCGCTTATGTGCGTCGTTTGAACAAGCTGCTGGTTGAACTGTCGGTTTAACCACGCTGTATAAAAACCCGCTTCGGCGGGTTTTTTCATTCTGGTGCTTTTTTACAGGGAGTCAGTCATGAGCCAAATCACTGTTCGATCCGTCGCCTATCAGATTGACGGCCAATCGTATGAAAGCCGTCTGGCCTTCGATGCTGACCATAAAGGCCCGCGTCCGGGTCTGTTGATGGCGCCGAACTGGATGGGCGTCAGCTTTGGCGCCGAGGAGATTGCCAAATCGGTGGCATCCAAGGGTTATGTGGTGCTGATCGCGGATCTGTACGGGCAATCGGTTCGTCCGCAGAACGGCGACGAGGCAGGCGCGGCGATGATGCCGCTGAAGAATGATCGCGCCTTACTGCGCAAACGCATGCAGGCAGCTTTCGAACAACTGCAAGGGCAGGGCGAGGCGGCGGTTGATACCTCGAAACTGGCGACTTTTGGTTTCTGCTTCGGTGGTTGCTGCGCGCTGGAGCTGGCGCGTAGCGGTGCGCCGGTGAAGGCTGCGGTGTCGTTCCACGGCACGCTGGATACGCCGAATGTGAACGATGCGAAAAGCATCAAGGGTTCGGTGCTGGTGCTGCATGGCGCTGCCGATCCATTGGTGCCGAAAGAGCAGCTGCCAGCGTTTGAAGCTGAGATGAATGCTGCCGGTGTGGATTGGCAATTGCTAAGCTATGGCGGCGCGGTGCATTCGTTCACCGACCCGCACGCCAACGTGCCGGGCATGATGATGTATGACGCGAAAACAGCGGCTCGCGCGTTCACGTCGATGCATAACTTGCTGGATGAAGTGTTCAAGGGCTGATTGCTCCTCGGAACAAAAGATCGCAGCCTCGTTTCACTCGACAGCTCCTACAGGGGGCGCGTACCTCTGTAGGAGCTGCCGAAGGCTGCGATCTTTTGATGTTTACGCGCTACGGCAACTCAATCCGCTCACTTTCCCCCGGCACCGTCGGCCAATCCCCGGCCGCCCAGCGCCGACGTGCTTCATCAATCAATGCCGGATCACTGGCCACGAAGTTCCAGTTGATCCGTCGTGGCCCGTCCAGTGGCGCTCCGCCAAACAGCACGGCATGGCAGTCACTCTCGGCGAACAGCGTCATCTCTTCCCCGGCCGGCAGCACCACTAGCGTGTAGGGCTCCAGCAACTCGCCATCAAGCTGCGCCTCGCCACTTAACACATACAGCGCCCGTTCTTCATGCTCGGTGGGAATCAGCAGCGTGGTCGCCGTTTGCAGGTTCAATTCGGCATACAGCGTAGGCGAAAGCACCGGGACCGGTGATTCAAGGCAAAAGCCCTTCCCGGCGATCATTCGTATCTTCACGCCAAGGTTTTCGCTGACGGGCAGCGTGGCTGCTGGATGGTGGCTGTAGTGTCCTGGACCGTGCTCACGGTCCTTGGGCGAAGCCAGCCAGATCTGTAAGCCGTGCATCGTACCGCCACTGTTCTTCAATGCTTCGGGCGTGCGTTCGACGTGGGCAATCGCACTGCCGGCGGTCATCCAGCTGACATCGCCGGCATTCACCACCTGATCGGAACCGAGGCTGTCCTTGTGCTGGATTTGCCCTTCAAACAGGTAGGTGAGGGTGGACAGCCCGATGTGCGGATGCTGACGGATGTTCATGCCTTTGCCCGGTGGATAACGGGTTTCGAGCATGTGGTCGAAAAACACGAAGGGCCCGACGTTGCGGCATTTGGCTGACGGCAAAGGGCGAAGGATCGGCTGGCCCTCGACATCTTCGGCGCGGGGGCGGATCACGAGCGGAGTGTTCATGGTGCATTCCAGGCTGAGCGGGTGACGCAGGGAGCATAACCCGCTTGCGCAGCCGTTGCCGCTATTGGCTAAAGGCGCCTTCGGACAGATGAGTTTCGATACTGACTTCAGAGGTGGTCATCAGCTTGTGTACCGGGCAGCGGTCGGCCACGCGGTGCAGCTCGTCGCGCTGGGCATCGGTGAGTACGCCCTTGAGCGTGAGTTTGACGTGCAGGGCATATTTGCCTTTCTGCTCTTCACTGTTGTCGCGCTTGACCTCGACCCCGACGCCGGTCAGTGGAATGCCCTTCTTCTTCGCATACAGTTTCAGGGTCAGGGCCTTGCAGGCGCCGAGGGCCGCGTCGAAATAGTCATGGGGCTCAGGTGCGGTGCCTTCACCACCACTGGACTTGGGGACATCGGCAAACAGTTCATGGTCATCGATCTGGACGCTGTGACGAAAACCTTCGGCGGAGACAGTATTGACGGTAACAGTCATGGGAAACCTCGCAGGGATCAGGAAAAGTCATTCGATCAAAAAAGACCCTGAATTTATAGAGCATTCCTTCACGTTCGCGTTCCTATTTCTTGCCGGACGATTTGGCCACAGCTCAAAGTTGTCATTGTCCTGTCCCCCCGCTTAACGCCAGACGAAAAAAAGCCCCGCGTTTGCGGGGCTTTCATGTCGGTCCGGATCAGCTGCCTTTGACCGTCTTGCCGTTGACCGTACCGTCGAGGAGCATGATGTTGTACTCCTTGCCGTCGGTTTCGACCTGTTGCAGACGGACCAGCAGGTAATCCCAATCCTTGGCGAACCACAGCACGGTGATGCGCTTGCTTTGTGTCGGATCGCGCACGCGCTCGACCTTGATCGCATCGATCTGGCCAGCCTTGGTGTCGACTTTCTCCGAACCCAGCACGCGGAAGTCATAGGTATCGACTTCGCCGGCATCGACGACCTGATAGCTCATGCTTTTCTTGCCGGCGGCCACGTCATGCTGCAGCGCCAGTTGATAGGTGGACTTGTCGACCATGCCGCGGTTGAGCGGGAGCTTGACGGCGTCACCGCGATCGGTGCCGGTGACCATCTTGTTGGTCCAGTCGAAATCCAGATCAGCCTTCTTGGCTTTGCCCAGGCCACCGCGTTCGAAGTGGTAGGACTGCGGCAGCAGCGTGTCCTTGTCCAGGGTCAGGGTGCTTTCTTCAGTCAGGCTGGCGATCATCATCGAGGCCTTGAAGCTGAGCTTCCAGGCGCCATTGGCTTGCTTGGTCAGGCTGCGCTCGGCGGTACCGCTCATGGGCAGCTGTTTCCAATCGGCGGTGTAGCTGGCGGAGAAGGGTTGAAGGTCTGCGGCCTGCGCAAACGGCAGGGCGAGCAGAGCGCAAGCGAAGAGCAGGGCACGACGCATAAAATCTCCTAGGTTCGAATCAAGTGGCCGCTGGCCGCGAGTAACTGTCCGTCCAGTAAAGCACCTTGTTCGCCGAGTGATAAACGGCCTTCGGCAAACCAGCGTACGGCCATCGGGTAGATCAGGTGTTCCTGGGTGTGGACTCGCTGCGCCAGACTCTGCGGCGAATCGTGCAACTCTACCGGTATTACTGCCTGTACGACCAGTGGTCCGCCATCGAGTTCCTCGGTGACGAAGTGCACGGAGCAGCCGTGTTCCGTATCGCCGGCCTCCAGCGCGCGCTGATGAGTGTGTAACCCTTTGTATTTGGGCAGCAGCGAGGGATGGATATTGAGCAGGCGACCCTGGTAATGGCGCACGAAGTCAGCGCTGAGAATGCGCATGAAGCCGGCCAGTACCACGAGTTTGGGGTTGAAGGCGTCGATCAGTTCGATCAGCGCGGCATCGAAGGCCTCGCGGCCCTCGAAAGCCTTGTGATCCAGGGTGCGGGTGTCGATACCCGCGTCCCTGGCGCGTTGCAGGCCGTAGGCGTCGGCGCGGTTGGAAATCACCGCAGCAATGCGGGCCGGGCTGTCGCCGGTCCGCGTGCTGTCGATCAAGGCCTGCAAGTTACTGCCGGTGCCGGACAGCAGCACCACCACATCACAGGTCTGGGACATTAATGAGCCTTGAGGTTCTTCAGTTCGACCTGAGCCGCGCCTTCGGCAGCGGTGGCGATCTGACCGATGACCCATGGCTGCTCGCCAGCTTCACGCAGGACGTTCAGCGCGGTTTCAACGTGCTCCTGGCTAACGCAGATGACCATGCCGACGCCGCAGTTCAGCACGCGGTGCATTTCTGTTTCGTCGACGTTGCCTTTCTCTTGCAGCCAGTCGAACACCGCCGGGCGGGTCCAGCTCGCGACGTCAACCACCGCTTGAGCGCCTTTTGGCAGCACGCGCGGGATGTTGTCCAGCAGGCCGCCACCGGTGATGTGGGCCATGGCTTTGACGGCGCCGGTGTCCTTGATCAGCTTGAGCAGCGGCTTCACGTAGATACGGGTCGGAGCCATCAGCAGGTCGGTCAGCGGTTTGCCGTCGAGCTGGATATTCTCGATGTCGGAACCCGACACTTCGATGATCTTGCGGATCAGCGAGTAGCCGTTGGAGTGCGGGCCGGAAGACGGCAGGGCGAGCAGGGCATCGCCGGCAGCGACTTTCGAACCGTCGATGATTTCGGATTTTTCCACGACGCCGACGCAGAAGCCGGCCAGGTCGTAGTCTTCACCTTCATACATGCCAGGCATTTCAGCGGTTTCGCCGCCGACCAGGGAGCAGCCGGACAGTTCACAGCCGGCGCCGATGCCGGTTACAACCTGAGCAGCGGTGTCGACGTTCAGTTTGCCAGTGGCGTAGTAGTCGAGGAAGAACAGCGGCTCAGCGCCGCAGACCACCAGGTCGTTCACGCACATGGCCACCAGGTCGATGCCGATGCTGTCGTGCTTGTTCAGGTTCAGCGCCAGGCGCAGCTTGGTGCCGACGCCGTCAGTGCCCGATACCAGCACCGGTTGTTTGTAACCGGCCGGGATTTCGCAGAGGGCGCCGAAACCGCCCAGGCCGCCCATGACTTCCGGGCGCGCAGTGCGCTTGGCGACGCTCTTGATGCGTTCGACCAATGCTTCACCGGCGTCGATGTCTACACCGGCGTCCTTGTAGCTCAGGGAGGGTTGCTTGCTCATGATCCAGGCCTTTAGGGGGGATTCAGGGGTAACGACCGAGTTCAGCGGGCCTGTCGAAATTGATGAGGCAATTGCCTCACGCGCTATTTCGACACCACCCGGCTGTAGCCGGTCTGCGAAGGCGCGCGATTTTATCAGGCTTGAGGGGCAGCGGCCATCCTCGTGCCGACGGGCAGGGGCATATCGCGTTAAAAAAACTGATATTGCTCGTGTTGGCGGCGTCCCACATGGCTGTATAAGGTACGACGTTAACCGTCTATCGTTATGACAGTGCGAAAACTTACCGCGATCGCGTGAATGTTTTGCTTGGGCCTGTGGTCACAACCCTGGCTCAATCGTCTTCATGCGGTCTGTTCCAGCCGCTCTTGTCGTCAGGAATCTTCCATGCGTTTTCTTAAATTCTTGTTCGTGGGCTGTTTATCCGTAGTCAGCCTGGCCAGCCATGCCGAAACCGTCAAAGGCCTCTATCAAGTGCGCCAACCGGTCAGCGGCCAGACACCGGAGGAGCGCGACCAAGCGACTCAGCAGGCGCTGGAAACGCTGGTGTTGCGCTTGACCGGCGATCCCAAGGCGGCGCAAAGCCCAGGCCTTGCGGCCGTGCGCAAAGACCCTCAGCAGATCATCAGTCAGTTCGGCTACGACGCCGGGCCGCCGCAAGTGCTGAAAGTCGATTTCGACCCGGCCACCACCGAGCAGGCCTTGCGTCGTGCCGGGCTGGCCGTGTGGGGGGCCAATCGGCCGTCGATCCTCGGCTGGTGGTTGAACGATTCCACCGAAGGTTCGAGCCTGGTCGGCGATGGTCAGGCCAGTGCTGCGCCTTTGCGTCGGGCGGCTCAGCACCGTGGCCTGCCGCTACGTTTGCCGCTGGCTGACCTGAATGAACAGATCGTCGCCACGGCACCGAATCTGGAAGGTGCCGACCCTGCGCCACTGCGCAGTGCCTCCGACCGTTACAATGCCGATGCCTTGCTGGCGGTGCATGCCCGTGAAGAAGGGGGGCAATGGCAAGCCAAGTGGCGACTGTGGCTGGGCGATCAGAAAGAGGCCGGTAGCGTGCAGGGCGCCGATACCACCGCCGTGGCCGATGCGGTGATGCTGGCGGTCAGCGAGCGTCTGGCGTCGCGTTTCGTCGCCAAGCCAGGTGCATCGGGCGAGCAATTGTTGGAAGTGCAGGGCATGAATCTGGAGCGTTATGCGACGCTTGGGCGTTTGTTGGAGCCTTTTGGCGCGCGTCTGCAAAGTGTCGATGGCGACCGCGTGCTTTATCGCGTCAACGGCAGCGCCGATCAGCTGCGAGCTCAGTTGTCCCTGGCGCAATTGCAGGAAGTTCCGGCCAGTCAGGCGCCGGCACCTGTTCAACCCGTGACTGCGGGTTCGGCGCCGGCCGCAGCGCCAGCGCCTGCCCCGACGCCGCAGTTGCATTTCCGTTGGTGAGTTTTTTCTTTATATAGAAGCAGGAGTGGTACATGGCCGATACGCGGCGTTGGTTCTGGCTCGGTGGGGTGGCCCTGCTTTGCGCGTTTGTTTACCTGTTGCATCCGATCCTGACGCCGTTCCTGGTGGCGCTGTTGCTGGCCTATCTGTTCGATCCGCTGGTGGATCGGCTGGAGACGTTCGGTCTGTCGCGGACCTGGGGCGTGGTGGCAGTGTTCGCGTTGTTCACGTTGATCCTCACCACGCTGTTGTTGGTGTTGGTGCCGATGCTCGCCAAGCAGCTGTTTCGCTTGTATGAACTGGCGCCGCAGATGCTCGACTGGTTGCAGCACACCGCGTTGCCGTGGGCGCAATCGAAGTTGGGTTTGTCAGAGGGCTTCTGGAAGTTCGATAAGCTCAAGGCGGCGATCAGCGAGCACATGGGCCAGACCACCGACATTGTCGGCGTGGTGCTGAGTCAGGCGACGGCTTCAGGCCTTGCGCTGATCGGCTGGCTGGCCAATCTGGTGCTGATCCCGGTGGTGAGTTTTTATCTTCTGCGCGACTGGGACCTGATGATGGCCAAGATCCGCAGTTTGCTGCCGCGTGATCGTGAAGAGCGTGTCATGTCCCTGGCCGGGGAATGCCATGAAGTGCTTGGGGCGTTTGTGCGCGGGCAGTTGCTGGTGATGCTGGCGCTGGGTGTGATCTACGCCGCTGGCTTGATGATCGTCGGGCTGGAACTGGGGTTGTTGATCGGTCTGATTGCCGGCCTGGCGGCGATCGTGCCGTACATGGGGTTTGTCATCGGAATTGGCGCGGCGTTGATTGCCGGCCTGTTCCAGTTCGGTGGCGATCTGTATCCCATGATCGGTATCGTTGCGGTGTTCATGGTCGGCCAGGCGCTGGAAGGCATGGTTCTGACGCCGTTGCTGGTGGGTGACCGGATCGGCCTGCACCCGGTGGCGGTGATCTTTGCGATTCTGGCCGGCGGCGAGCTGTTCGGTTTTACCGGTGTGCTACTGGCATTGCCGGTGGCGGCGGTGATCATGGTCCTGGTGCGCCATGTGCATGATTTGTATAAAGATTCGGATATCTACGGTGGTGTCGACGAGTCTGAGAAGTAAGGCTTCTTGATCGCTCGTCGCGGGCGGCCCGGTTTCACGCCGGGTTTGCCCGTATCCCTCGCGCGGCTGTCACATGCACCGCCAAAGAAACTGTCATAAAACCAGCATGTTAACGCAAACCTTTGATTTTGCTTGTGGTCTGTCGCATTGTGCCGTCAGCTTCACGGGTATAAACTTCGCAAACTTTACACAGAGGCCACTAACGGTTCCTTTGGAACTGTTCAGTCAGCATGAAACCGATTCAGCTGCCCCTAGGTGTGCGTCTGCGTGATGACGCCACCTTTATCAATTACTACCCAGGCGCCAATGCCGCTGCACTCGGCTATGTCGAGCGGCTGTGCGAAGCCGACGCCGGCTGGACGGAAAGCCTGATTTACCTCTGGGGCAAGCACGGGGTAGGGCGCACGCATTTGTTGCAGGCGGCTTGCCTGCGTTTCGAGCAGATGGGTGAACCGGCGGTGTATCTGCCGCTGGCCGAGTTGATGGACCGTGGCATCGAAATCCTCGACAACCTCGAACAATACGAACTGGTTTGCCTGGACGATTTGCAGGCGGTCGCCGGCAAGGCGGATTGGGAAGAGGCGTTGTTCCATCTGTTCAATCGTCTGCGTGACAGCGGGCGACGTCTGCTGATCGCTGCCTCGACATCCCCGCGCGAACTACCGGTGAAGCTGGCGGACCTCAAGTCGCGGCTGACACTGGCACTCATCTTCCAGATGCGTCCGCTCTCTGATGAAGACAAGTTGCGTGCCTTGCAGTTGCGCGCTTCCCGTCGTGGACTGCACCTGACTGACGAAGTCGGGCATTTTATTTTGACTCGCGGTACTCGCAGCATGAGTGCGCTTTTCGAGCTGCTTGAACGCCTCGATCAGGCCTCTCTTCAAGCTCAGCGCAAGCTGACAATCCCGTTCCTGAAAGAGACGTTGGGCTGGTAAAAGCCAGGTTTTTCGCGGGTTCCGGCATATTCCAGGCGTCAACAAATCCGCTTTCCTGCAGGGGGCAGGCTGCGCAAAGGTTCAAAATGGGCTTAAGCGCTTAGATGGAAACGAGAAACCGATAAGTCACATAAAGATCGATTGAATTTGCAAATGAGATCGATAGCGGGCATAGTCTCGGCTTCTTTACAACTATCAGCCACGGTCGTGCCCATGCTAAATCGCTTCGCACCCCTCGTGCCTCTCGCACTCGTCACCCTGTTGTTCGGTTGCGCTGCTCACTCTCCAGTGTCCCAGCAAGAGCCACAGCATCAGGTTTCAAATTCAGTTACCGCACAGTCTTCTTCCGTTCTTTTCCAGGAAGAGCTGGCAACCAATAAAGAACTGGCAGACTTCGCCGGCGGCAAGTCGTACCAGCTTCCGGTTCTGGCTGACAGCATCCTCGAGCGTGGCATGTCCTTGATCGGTACCCGTTACCGTTTCGGCGGCACCTCCGAGGCAGGCTTCGACTGCAGCGGTTTCATCGGTTATCTGTTTCGTGAAGAGGCTGGCATGAACCTGCCACGCTCCACTCGCGAAATGATCAACGTTGATGCTCCGCTGGTGGCTCGCAGCGCCCTCAAGCCGGGTGACCTGCTGTTCTTCGCTACCAATGGCCGTCGCGGTCGTGTCAGTCACGCCGGGATCTATGTGGGTGACAACCAGTTCATCCACTCCAGCAGCCGCAAAAGCGGTGGTGTCCGGGTCGATAGCCTGGGCGACAGCTACTGGAGCAAGACCTTCATCGAAGCCAAGCGTGCACTCGCAATGGCGCCGGCTGCAGCGCCTATCGTCACTGCGCGCAAATAAGCGGACAGTTTACAAGGCGAACTTAAAGTCTTACTTGAAGTTTGCCGCGTAGCCGCTAGAATCCTGATCTATTATTGATGGCAAACCGCCTGCGTTCTGCGCAGGCGGTTTTCTTTTCTGTCTTTGTGGCAGAAAAAAGCCGCAGCCAGATC
Source organism: Pseudomonas sp. 008 (assembly GCF_016861935.1). NCBI lineage: Bacteria > Pseudomonadati > Pseudomonadota > Gammaproteobacteria > Pseudomonadales > Pseudomonadaceae > Pseudomonas > Pseudomonas sp. 008. Next base: position 185,811 of record NZ_BOMA01000013.1, read on the forward strand.
AGGATGTTCTGTTTATGACGATGTCGGCCCGCCTCGCACTCATGTTCTTCGCAGCGCTGCTCAGCGCCTGCGCCAGCCGCACACCGCCTCCTGCGCCGGTGGTTCGCGCACCGATTGTTTTCGGTTCTCCCCAAGCCTTTTCCCCTGCGGCAGAAGACGTACTGTTTCGCGCGCTCGGTCTGGTGGGGACGCCTTATCGTTGGGGCGGCAACACGCCGGATTCCGGGTTCGATTGCAGCGGTTTGATCGGTTACGTCTATCGCGATGTCGCAGGCATTTCCTTGCCGCGGTCCACACGCGAGATGATCGGCATGCAGGCTCCCAACGTCGGCAAGGAAGGCCTGCAAACCGGCGACCTGATTTTCTTCGCCACCAATGGTGGCTCTCAGGTCAGCCATGCCGGGATCTATGTCGGCGAAGGGCGCTTCGTCCATGCACCGGCCACGGGCGGTACGGTCAAGCTGGACAGCTTGTCCAAGGCTTACTGGCAGAAAGCCTACCTGAGCGCCAAGCGCGTCCTGCAGCCCGAGCACTTGGCACATAATCCATAGCGGAGGTTGTCATGACCGCTCGCACGCTCTGTCGTAAATGCTGATCCCCTGTGGGAGCTCCCACAGGGTTATCGTCTTGCAGTAATCACATTATTTTGCCGCGCTAACGCGCCAAATCTTGTTCCCCACATCATCCGCCACCAGCAAGCCGCCCTGCTGATCGATCACCACGCCCACCGGCCGACCCATGGCTTTTCCCTCGTCGTTGAGGAAGCCGGTGAGCACATCCAGCGGCTGCCCGCTTGGTTTGCCGGCGCTGAACGGTACGAAAATCACTTTGTAGCCGCTGTGCGGTTTGCGGTTCCACGAGCCATGCTGGCCGATGAAGGCGCCTTGGGTGAACGGAGCGGGCAACTTGCTGCCTTCGGCGAATGTCAGGCCCAGCGATGCGGTATGGGGCCCCACTGCGTAGTCCGGTGCAATGGCCTTGGCGACCAAATCAGGGTTTTGTGGCTCGACGCGAACATCGACATGTTGCCCGTAATAGCTGTAAGGCCAGCCATAGAACCCGCCGTCCTTCACTGACGTGATGTAGTCCGGCACCAGGTCGCTGCCGATTTCGTCACGCTCGTTGACTGCGGTCCACAGAGCACCGCTTTGCGGCTCCCAGGCCAGGCCGTTCGGGTTACGAATCCCCGAGGCGAAGATTCGATGGTTGCCGGTGGCGCGATCCACTTCCCAGATCGCCGCGCGACCTTCCTCCTGATCCATGCCGTTTTCGCCGACGTTGCTGTTCGAGCCCACGGTGACGTACAGCTTGCTGCCGTCCTTGCTGGCGATGACATTTTTGGTCCAGTGGTGATTTCGCGTGCCGCCCGGCAAATCGACCACTTTGATTGGCTGTGACTTGATCGCTGTCTCGCCGTTTTCATAGTGAAAACGCAGCAAACGGTCGGTGTCGGCGACATACAGGTCTTTGCCAACCAGGGTCATGCCGAAAGGCGAGTTGAGGTTTTCCAGGAACACCGTGCGGGTTTCGGCGACGCCGTCGTGGTCCTTGTCCCGCAGCAGAGTGATGCGGTTCGGGCTGGGGACGCCGGCTCCGGCGCGGCCCATGACTTTGCCCATGATCCAGCCGCGAATGCCATTGCTGTCATCGGATTTGGACGGCGCGTTGGTTTCGGCCACCAGTACGTCGCCGTTGGGCAGCACGTAGAGCCAGCGTGGGTGTTCGAGGCCTTCGGCAAACGCTACTACTTGAGTGCCTGCGGCGGCGACGGGTTTTTTACCCTGAGGCCAGCCGATCGCCGGGGCGATGTTCACCGTCGGGATCAGGGTTTTGTTCGGTTCCGGCAGCTTGGGCGACGGTCCGGTGCCGTCCGAGACTTGCAGGCTGGAGGTTTCACCACAGGCGGCGAGCCCTCCGGCGAGCGCGATGATGAAAATGAGCTGGGGTTTGCGCATTACTGATCTTCCCTATGAATGCATTGACGTAATCATAGAGAAGCGTAAACACCCGATGGTTCAACCGGTCAGCCGCGGGCCTCCTTGAACAGCACTGCGATCCCCGGATGGTAGTTGCCGGCTTCATTGCGCAACTTGCGGTAGGCGTAAGGGAAATACCAGGCCACGGCGCAGGTGTGTTCCTTTTGCAGGTCGTCGAGCATGTCCTGGAGTTCTTCTGGGGTAGCGCTGTGCTGGGCTTTTTGTGGGGCGACAAACAGGCAGCCGAGTTTCAGGTCGCTGGCGTAGCTGATGCGCTTCGCGTCGCTGGTGATGTCCGCCAGTGCCTGGGTCAGGTTCAAGCTATTGACCCGTGGCCAGCGCTGGGTGGCCTGCAGGTAAGCGCGTTCTTCGCTGGTAGCGATAAACAGATCGGCGCGGGCGTTGCGTTCGCCTTCTTCGGTCTGTTTGCGCGACGGTGTTTGCTGCAGCGTGACCATTTCCGCCATCCAGGCTGCGGCAGAGAGCAGGCCGAGGTTGGCGTTTTCGTCGTACCAGTAAGGCGTATCGTTATCGCCGCGCACGGCGTTGTAGCGGTCGATACAGTCAAACCAGCGTTCCAGCACCGGGCGCAGGAATTCCAGCTTCGGATTGCTGATGATCATGCCTTGCATGTGGCTCACCCTTGTTATTGTGTTATGAGGTTGTGGCTCTTTGATATCACTGCTGGCAGTGTGGCACAAGATTGGCGTCAGATAATTGATCGGCGGCAGTTATTCGCCGCAAGGCGTCCCGTCTTTAATTGACGCTCCACCCCCAACCCTCTAACCTTCGCGGCTTGTTTCAGGTGCTCTGTGGCCTTGGTCGACAGAGTGAAACAGGGAAGCCGGTGAGTGGATTTCTTCCAGCGAAGAATGATCACGATCCCGGCGCTGCCCCCGCAACGGTAAATGAGTGAAGACTGCGCATTGAGCCACTGTGTCTATTTTTGGCATGGGAAGGCGCGCCGTCGGGCCAATCGCCGCTCATGAGCCCGGAGACCGGCCTGATCCATTCAGCGGCATCACGGTGGGCGATGCCAGGCTTCTTGCCGTCTATTCTTGTGCCTGCCCGCCGTTATCCAGCCTCAACGGAGAGCTCCCCCATGACTGATACCCCCGATCGTGACGAACGCCATCTGGCGCGCATGCTGCGCAAAAAAGCCGTGATCGACGAACGCATCGCCAATTCGCCGAATGAATGCGGCCTGCTGCTGGTGCTGAGCGGCAACGGTAAAGGCAAAAGCAGTTCGGCGTTCGGCATGCTGGCGCGCTCCATGGGCCACGGCATGCAATGCGGCGTGGTGCAGTTCATCAAGGGGCGCAGCAGCACCGGCGAGGAATTGTTCTTCCGGCGTTTTCCGGAGCAAGTGCGTTTTCATGTGATGGGCGAGGGCTTCACCTGGGAAACCCAGGACCGCCAGCGTGACATCGCCGCCGCCGAAGCTGCGTGGGCGGTGTCCCGCGAACTGTTGAGCGATCCGTCGATTGGCCTGGTGGTACTCGATGAATTGAACATCGCCCTCAAGCACGGCTACCTCGATCTCGATCAGGTGCTCAGCGACTTGCAGGCCCGTCCGCCGATGCAGCATGTGGTGGTCACTGGCCGTGGCGCCAAACCGGAGATGATCGAACTGGCTGACACCGTCACCGAAATGGGCATGATCAAGCACGCTTTCCAGGCCGGGATCAAAGCGCAAAAAGGCGTCGAGTTGTGAATCAACCACGTCAATGCCCGGCGGTACTGATTGCCGCGCCGGCCTCCGGTCAGGGCAAGACCACCGTCACCGCCGCGCTCGCCCGTTTGCATCGCAATCAGGGGCGCAAGGTGCGCGTGTTCAAATGCGGCCCGGACTTTCTCGACCCGATGATTCTCGAGCGCGCCAGCGGTGCGCCGGTTTATCAACTGGACATGTGGATGGTCGGCGAGCAGGAAAGTCGTCGCCTGTTGTGGGAAGCCGCTGGCGAAGCCGATCTGATCCTCATCGAAGGCGTCATGGGGCTGTTCGACGGTACACCGTCCAGTGCCGACCTGGCGCGGCATTTTGGTGTGCCGGTGCTCGGCGTGATTGACGGCACCGCGATGGCGCAGACCTTTGGCGCACTGGCCCTGGGGCTTGCGCGCTATCAGCCGGATTTGCCGTTTGCCGGTGTGTTGGCCAACCGGGTTGGCACCCTGCGTCATGCGCAATTGCTCGAAGGCAGTCTGACAGAAGGCTTGCGTTGGTACGGCGCGTTGTCCCGGGAGACCGGCATCGAATTGCCGAGTCGGCACCTCGGTCTGGTACAGGCCAGCGAATTGAATGATCTCGATCTGCGCCTCGATGCAGCCGCCGCCTCGCTGGCCAGCAGTTGCGATGTGGCGTTGCCGCCGGCCGTGGAATTCGCCGCACCTGAAGTGATCGCCGCCGAACCGTTGCTGGCCGGTGTGCGGATTGCCGTGGCCCGGGACGAAGCCTTCGCGTTTACCTACGGCGCGAGCCTGGATCTGCTGCGGGCCATGGGCGCCGAGTTGTCTTTCTTCTCGCCGATCCGCGACCGCGAGTTGCCGGCGGCAGACAGCCTTTATCTGCCGGGCGGTTACCCTGAATTGCACCATGTGGCGTTGTCACAAAACACGCCAATGCTGACCGCCATTCGCGATCACCACGCGGCGGGCAAACCGTTGCTGGCCGAGTGTGGCGGCATGTTGTACCTGCTGGACTCGTTGACCGATGTCGAGGGCACTCGCGCTGAATTGGCTGGCTTGCTGACCGGTGATGCGGTGATGCAGAAGCGTTTGGCGGCGTTGGCTTTGCAGGCGGTGGAACTGCCTGAAGGTTTGCTGCGTGGACACACTTATCACCACTCGCTGACCAGCACCGAGCTTGAGCCGATTGCGCGTGGCCTGAGCCCCAATGGCGGGCGAGGGGCGGAGGCGGTTTATCGTGAGGGGCGGATGACGGCCTCTTATGTGCACTTTTATTTTCCGTCCAACCCGGCGGCGATTGCTGCGTTGTTGGCGCCCGATCGTGAAGCCGCCATCGCGAGCAGGCCATGACAGAAAACGCCTTTTCCGAAGCCGAGCGCGATGCGGTCTACCGAGCCATCGGCGAACGCCGTGACATGCGCCACTTCAGTGGCGGCACAGTCGAGCCCGAGTTACTGAGGCGCCTGCTCGAAGCCGCGCACCAGGCGCCGAGCGTCGGCCTGATGCAGCCCTGGCGGTTCATCCGCATCAGCGACCGGGCGCTGCGCGGCAAGATCCAGCAACTGGTGGAGGAAGAACGCGTCCGCACCGCCGAAGCCCTCGGCGAGCGCTCCGACGAATTCATGAAGCTCAAGGTCGAAGGCATCCAAGACTGCGCCGAAGTGCTGGTCGCTGCGCTGATGGACGATCGCGAACGGCACATTTTCGGGCGTCGTACGTTGCCGGAAATGGACATGGCCTCGCTGTCCTGTGCCATCCAGAACCTTTGGCTGGCGTCCCGCGCCGAAGGCCTGGGCATGGGCTGGGTGTCGCTGTTCGAACCGCAAGCCTTGGCTAACCTGTTGGGTTTACCGGTCGGGGCCAAGCCTTTAGCCGTTCTTTGCCTGGGGCCGGTCAAGGAATTCTATCCAGCGCCGATGCTGGTACTCGAAGGCTGGGCGCAAGCGCGTCCGCTCAACGAGTTGCTGTATGAAAATTATTGGGGAGTGAGTCAATGAGTGTGGCGTTGTTGAGTGTCGCCGCGGTCGCGCTGGATGCGCTGCTGGGTGAACCCAAGCGCTGGCATCCGCTGGTGGCGTTCGGTCGTTTTGCCGATCGCATCGAACAACGTTTCAACTCCGCTGGCCGCGGCTGGCGCAGTCACGGGGTGACGGCTTGGGTGATGGCGGTCGTGCCGCTGACCTTGCTGGTCACCGCGCTGTCCTGGGCACCTTACGTTGGCTGGATCGTCGAGATTCTCGCGCTCTATTGCGCGCTTGGCATGCGCAGCCTCGGCGAGCATGTCGAGCCGGTGGCCAAGGCCCTGCGCAGCGATGATCTGGTTGAGGCGCGCACACGTGTCGGTTATCTGGTCAGCCGCCAGACCAGCGAACTGGACAAAACCGAAGTCGCCCGCGCCGCCACCGAATCGGTGTTGGAGAACGGCAGCGATGCAGTGTTCGCCGCGCTGTTCTGGTTTGCTGTGGCGGGTGCGCCCGGTGTGGTGCTCTATCGTCTGAGCAACACCCTGGATGCGATGTGGGGTTATCGCAATGAGCGCTTCGAGCGTTTCGGCTGGGCTGCCGCAAAGATCGACGATGTCCTCAACTACATTCCTGCACGCCTGGTGGCGTTGACCTACGCACTGTTGGGCAAAACCCGACTGGCGCTGAAATGCTGGCGCACCCAGGGGCCGACCTGGGACAGCCCGAATGCCGGGCCGGTGATGGCGGCTGGTGCCGGTGCGTTGGGTGTCGAGTTGGGCGGGGCGGCGATTTATCACGGCGAACTGCATCAGCGTCCGCAGTTGGGCGAAGGCGTGCTGGCGGATGCCGACTCCATCGATCGTGGCTGGCAATTGGTCCAGCGCGGGGTATGGTTATGGCTGCTGATTCTCTGCGTGGGGGCTGAATTCTATGCTTGAGCACGGTGGCCGGTTGCGCAAGGCAGCACTTGAATACGGTATCGCCGAAGCCGATTGGCTCGACCTGTCCAGTGGTCTTGCGCCCTGGCCATTCCCGGTTCCGGATATCCCGCTGCGGGCCTGGGCACGTCTGCCGGAAACCGATGACGGTCTGGAGCAAGCCGCCTGCGACTATTACGGTGCGGCTCAGGTGTTGCCAGTGGCCGGTTCACAAATGGCGATTCAGTTGCTGCCGCGTTTGCGCCGGGCCGGCAAGGTCGGTGTGCTGTCGCCGTGTTACGCCGAGCACGCCGAAGCCTGGCGCCGCAACGGTTATGTCGTGCGTGAAGTCCTGGAGTCGGAAGTCGATTTCTTTCTCGACAACCTCGACGTGCTGGTGGTGGTCAATCCGAACAATCCCACTGGCCTGAGCCTGACCCCGGCCCGTCTGCTGGATTGGCATGCGCGGCTGGCCCAGCGCGGTGGCTGGCTGGTGGTGGACGAGGCGTTCATGGACAACACACCGCATTTGAGTCTGGCGCCGTTCACCAACCAGATCGGCTTGATCGTGCTGCGTTCCTTCGGCAAGTTTTTCGGCCTGGCCGGTGTGCGGTTGGGGTTTGTGCTGGCCGAGCGCAAGTTGCTCAAACTGCTGGCCGAGCAAGTCGGGCCCTGGGCGGTCAGTGGGCCGACCCGCGTACTGGGCCAGGCTTGCCTGACGGATACGGACGGGCACACCCGACAGCGCATTCGCACTGACGAAGCTGGCGAGCGTCTGGCGCTGCTGCTTGAGCAGTATGGTTTCAAGCCTCAGGGCGGCTGTGCGTTGTTCCAGTGGCTGATCACCGAGCGCGCCGAAGCGCTGCATGAATTCATGGCCCGGCGCGGCATTCTGCTGCGGTTGTTCACCCACAACAGCAGCCTGCGTTTTGGTTTACCTGCGGATGAAGCGGACTGGTCGCGCCTCGAACAAGCCCTGCAAATCTATGCCAAGGAAAACCCATGACAACGTTGATGGTGCAAGGCACCACATCCGACGCCGGTAAAAGCACGCTGGTGACGGCGTTGTGTCGCTGGGTCACGCGTCAGGGCGTGAGCGTCGTGCCGTTCAAGCCGCAGAACATGGCCCTCAACAGTGCGGTGACCGCCGACGGTGGCGAGATCGGTCGCGCTCAGGCGGTGCAGGCCCAGGCTTCAAACCTTGAACCGCACACCGACATGAACCCGGTGCTGCTTAAACCCAACAGTGATACCGGCGCCCAAGTGATCATCCATGGTCGCGCCGTCACCACCATGAATGCCGTGGCCTATCACGACTACAAAGCCATCGCCATGCAGGCGGTGCTGGCCTCCCATGAACGGCTGAGCGCGGCGTATCCGCTGGTGATGGTCGAAGGGGCGGGCTCGCCGGCCGAGATCAACCTGCGTGCCGGCGACATCGCCAACATGGGGTTTGCCGAGGCGGTGGACTGCCCGGTGGTGCTGATTGCCGACATCAATCGCGGCGGAGTTTTCGCGCATTTGGTCGGTACGCTGGAGCTGCTGTCGCCGAGCGAACAGGCGCGGGTCAAAGGCTTCATCATCAACCGCTTTCGCGGCGACATCGCCTTGCTGCAACCGGGGCTGGACTGGCTGGAGGCGCGCACCGGCAAACCGGTGATCGGCGTGTTGCCGTATGTGATGGACCTGCACCTGGAGGCCGAGGACGGCCTCGATCAGCGTCAAGCCGACAAGGCCGATCAAGTGCTCAACGTGGTGGTGCCGGTACTGCCGCGCATCAGCAACCACACCGATTTCGATCCACTGCGCCTGCATCCGCAGGTGGACCTGCAATTCATCGGCCCCGGCCAGGCGATTCCACCGGCCGATCTGATAATTCTCCCCGGCTCGAAAAGCGTGCGCAGCGACCTCGCGTACCTGCGGAACAACGGTTGGGACACGGCCATCTCTCGGCACTTGCGCTACGGCGGCAAAGTGCTGGGGATCTGTGGTGGCCTGCAAATGCTCGGCGAGCAGGTGCATGACCCTCTGGGCCTCGAAGGCGCGGCGGGTTCCAGTGCCGGTTTGGGTTTGCTGGCGTTCGAAACGCAGCTCGAAGAAGAGAAGCAGTTGCGCAACGTGCGTGGGCGTCTGGCGCTGGAAGATGCGCAGGTCAGCGGCTATGAAATTCATGCCGGCGTGACCACCGGGTCGGCGCTGGAAAACGCTGCCGTGCAGCTGGACGATGGTCGCTGCGATGGTGCGCAAAGTGCCGATGGGCAGATTTTCGGTACGTACCTGCATGGCCTGTTCGAATCACCGGCGGCGTGCAGTGCACTATTGCGCTGGGCTGGTTTGCAGGAGGTGCAGGAGGTGGATTACCACGGGTTGCGCGAGCGCGATATCGAGCGGTTGGCGGATCTGGTGGAGAAGCATCTGGATACCTCTCTGTTGCGTGAACTCTGCGGTTTTTGAGGTGGCTGCACTGGCCTCATCGAAGATTTTAAGGAATGAACCATGCTGCAACTGATCCTCGGCGGCGCCCGCTCCGGCAAAAGTCGTCTGGCTGAAAAGCTGGCGACTGACAGTCAGCTCCACGTCACTTACATCGCCACCAGCCAACCCCTGGACGGTGAAATGAACGAGCGGGTGGCCCATCACCGTGCCCGTCGTCCGGCCGAATGGGCGTTGATCGAGGAACCGCTGGAGCTGGCCCGCGTACTGCGCGAAAGCGCCAATGCCGATCGTTGCCTGCTGGTGGATTGCCTGACGCTGTGGCTGACCAATCTGCTGATGCTCGATAACGCCGAGCGCCTGTCGGCCGAGCGCGAAGCCCTGCTGGACTGCCTGGCGTCGTTGCCGGGTGAAATCATTTTTGTCAGCAACGAGACCGGAATGGGTGTCGTGCCGCTGGGCGAATTGACTCGCCGCTATGTCGATGAAGCCGGTTGGCTGCATCAAGCCTTGGCCGAGCGCTGCCAACGTGTCGTCCTGACCGTCGCCGGCCTGCCCCTGACTTTGAAAGGAACTGCGTTATGACTCACACCTGGTGGCTGAACCCGTGCAAGCCAATCGATACGCAAGTGGTCGAACTGGCGCAGGCACGTCAGCAGCAATTGACCAAGCCCGCCGGTTCCCTCGGCCAGCTCGAAGCGGTGGCGATGCAACTGGCCGGGTTGCAGGGGCAGGTCAAGCCGACCCTCGATCAGCTGTGGATCGCGATTTTCGCCGGTGACCATGGCGTGGTCGCCGAAGGGGTGTCGGCGTTTCCGCAGGAAGTCACCGGGCAGATGCTGCACAACTTCGTCAGCGGCGGTGCGGCGATCAGCGTGTTGGCGCGGCAGTTGGGGGCGTCCCTTGAAGTGGTCGACCTCGGCACCGTTACGCCGTCGTTGAATCTGCCGGGTGTGCGTCACCTGAACATCGGCCCGGGCACGGCGAATTTCGTCCAGGGCCCGGCGATGACTCAGGCCCAGGGTGAACTGGCTTTGCAGGCCGGTCGCGACAGTGTGCAGCGCGCCATCGCAGCAGGCGCGCAGTTGTTCATCGGCGGCGAAATGGGCATCGGCAACACCACGGCGGCCAGCGCCTTGGCTTGTGCTTTGCTCGATTGCCCGGTGGTGCACCTGGCCGGACCGGGCACCGGATTGAACGCGGCGGGTGTCAGCCACAAAGCCCTGGTTATCGAGCGCGCCTTGGCGTTGCATGGTGCTCAGCGTGACGATGCGCTGCAAACCTTGTTCAACCTCGGCGGTTTCGAAATCGCTGCGCTGGTCGGCGCGTACCTGGCTTGTGCTCAGGAAGGTGTCGCGGTGTTGGTCGACGGGTTTATTTGCAGCGTCGCCGCGCTGGTGGCGGTGCGTCTGAATCCGGCCTGTCGTGAGTGGTTGCTGTTCGGTCATCGTGGTGCCGAGCCAGGTCATCGCCACGTGCTGGAAACCCTGAACGCCGAACCGTTGCTGGACCTCGGTCTGCGGTTGGGCGAGGGCAGTGGTGCGGCGTTGGCCGTGCCATTGCTGCGCCTGGCCTGCGACCTGCACGGGCAGATGGCAACATTCGCCGAAGCCGCAGTGGCGGATCGCCCGGCATGACCTTGCACCTGGAGCTGTTGCGTCATGGCGAAACCGAACTCGGTGGCGGCCTGCGCGGCAGTCTCGATGACGCGCTGACCGGCAAGGGCTGGGAGCAGATGCGCGCTGCGGTGGTCGAGCAGGGCCCTTGGGATCGCTTGGTCAGCTCGCCGTTGCAGCGTTGCGCACGCTTTGCTGAAGAGCTTGGGGCGCAACTGGGGTTGCCGGTGCAGCTGGAAAAGGATCTGCAAGAGCTGCACTTCGGCGCCTGGGAAGGGCAGAGCGCCGCGGCACTGATGGAAACCAGTGCCGAGGCATTGGGCTTGTTCTGGGCCGATCCCTATTCGTTCACGCCGCCTGATGGTGAGCCGGTTGCCGACTTTTCGACGCGGGTGTTGGCGGCCATTGAGCGGTTGCACGCGGCCTATGCGGGTGAGCGGGTCCTGCTGATCAGCCATGGCGGCGTCATGCGATTGTTGCTGGCGCAAGCGCGCGGATTGCCGCGTGAGCAGCTGCTCAACGTTGAGGTTGGCCATGGCGCGTTGTTCTCGTTGACGGTTGAATCCGGCGCCTTGTTAAGGGAAGCGATCTGATCATGTTGCCGTTCTGGATCGCCCTGCAATTTCTGAGCAGCCTGCCGATTCGCCTGCCGGGCATGCCGACGCCCGAGGAGTTGGGCCGGTCGCTGCTGTTTTATCCGCTGGTCGGCGTGCTGTTCGGCGCCATTCTGTGGGCGCTGAATGGGCTGTTGCAGGGCGCGCCGTTGTTGCTTCATGCCGCACTGTTATTGACTGTGTGGGTGTTGCTCAGCGGAGCGTTGCACCTGGATGGCCTGGCCGATAGCGCCGATGCGTGGCTCGGTGGTTATGGCGACCGTGAGCGCACTCTCACGATCATGAAAGACCCGCGTAGCGGGCCGATCGCGGTGGTAACGCTGGTGCTGGTGCTGCTGCTCAAATTCGCCGCGTTGCTGGCGTTGATTGAGCAGCAGCACAGCGTGGTGTTGATCATCGTTCCACTGATTGCTCGCAGCGCGCTGTTGGGGTTATTCCTGACCACACCTTACGTGCGTCGCGGTGGATTGGGGCAGGCGCTGGCCGATCATCTGCCGCGTTTGGCCGGGAAACAGGTGTTGGTGATCGGTGCGGTGGCCTGTGTGTTGATCGCGGGCCTCAGCGGTGTGTGGGCGCTTGCGCTGGCAGCGGTGGTGTTTGTCTGGTTGCGGCAAGTCATGATGCGGCGATTGGGCGGGACGACTGGCGACACTGCCGGAGCGTTGCTGGAGTTGCTGGAAGTGGCGTTGCTGGTGGGATTGGCACTGCTCTGAATTTTCGTAGAGGCGAGGCTTTAGCACACTCTTTGTAGCAGCTGCCGAGCTCGCGAGGCTGCGTTCGGCTGCGAAGCAGTCGCGAGTTCGGCTGAGGCGGTCTGCCTGATGCACCGCAAGTTCTGATTTTACGACTGCTGCGCAGCCGAACGCAGGCTTCGCCAGCTGCTACAGGTAAAATGCGTCGAAATATTTGCTTTCATTTAACCGCGGGTATATACACGCACCATGCTTCCTTCTCAATGTTTGTGCACTAACCTGCGTCGCGCCGCTCGTGGCGTCAGCAGGCATTACGACGGCGCGCTCGACGGCTTCGGGATCAACGTTGCCCAGTATTCTCTGCTGTGCAACCTGCAGCGTCTGGATCAGCCGAGCATCTCGACACTGGCCGAGGCCATGGGCCTGGATCGCAGCACCCTGGGGCGTAATTTGCGGGTGCTGGAGGGTGAAGGTCTGGTGACGCTGGTCGAGGGCGAAGACATGCGCAATCGCATCGTCCTGCTCACCGAGACGGGGCGCGAACGTCTGGCAGCGGCCTTGCCGGCCTGGGAAGCGGCGCAACAGCGGTTGATCGACCGTCTGGGTGCCGAGAAGCGTGAAACCTTGCTGAAACTGCTGGACGAACTGGCTTGAGGCCAGTTTTTTCGATCTTAAGCGGGTATATACCCGCTACCGGAGAACAACAATGACATCGATGTGGCGTACGTGCGGTTGGGTGCTGTTGGGCAGTGCGCTGATTCTGGCGTTGTCTCTGGGGGTGCGACACGGCTTCGGGTTGTTTCTGGCGCCGATGAGTGCCGAATTCGGCTGGGGCCGCGAAGTGTTTGCCTTCGCCATTGCCCTGCAGAACCTGATCTGGGGCCTGGCGCAGCCATTCACCGGCGCATTGGCCGACCGCTTTGGCGCCGCAAAGGTGGTGTTGATCGGTGGTGTTCTGTACGCCCTGGGCCTGATGTTCATGGGGTTGTCCGATTCGGCGGTGACTTTGTCCTTGAGCGCCGGGTTGTTGATCGGTATCGGCCTGTCCGGCACCTCGTTCTCGGTGATCCTCGGCGTGGTCGGCCGTGCCGTACCACCGGAAAAACGCAGCATGGGCATGGGGATCGCCAGTGCTGCCGGTTCCTTTGGTCAATTCGCCATGTTGCCCGGCACACTGGGGCTGATCGGCTGGCTGGGCTGGTCGGCGGCATTGCTGGTGCTGGGGCTGCTGGTGGCGCTGATCGTGCCGCTGGTGAGCATGCTTAAAGACAAGCCGTTGCCGGTGCTCGGGCATGAGCAAACCCTCTCTGAAGCGCTACACGAAGCCTGCTCCCATTCAGGGTTCTGGTTGTTGGCGTTCGGCTTTTTTGTCTGCGGTTTTCAAGTGGTGTTCATCGGTGTGCACCTGCCAGCGTACCTGGTGGATCAACACCTGCCAGCCTCCGTCGGCACCACGGTATTGGCGCTGATCGGGCTGTTCAATATCTTCGGTACCTATACCGCAGGCTGGCTTGGAGGGCGGATGTCCAAGCCGCGTTTGCTCACCGGTTTGTATCTGTTGCGGGCGGTGGTGATTGCGCTGTTCCTCTGGGCGCCGGTCACTCAGGTCACGGCCTATTTGTTCGGCATGGCCATGGGCTTTCTCTGGTTGTCGACGGTGCCCTTGACCAACGGCACGGTGGCAACCTTGTTCGGTGTCCGAAATCTGTCCATGCTGGGTGGGATTGTTTTCCTGTTCCACCAGCTGGGCTCGTTCCTCGGCGGCTGGTTGGGCGGGGTGGTGTATGACCGAACCGGGAGCTACGACTTGATCTGGCAGGTGGCGATTCTCTTGAGTCTGATGGCCGCAGCCCTGAACTGGCCAGTGCGCGAGCAGCCGGTGGCGCGCCTGCAAACCCAAGTGAGTGCCGCATGAACAGTCTTTGGCCGCGGATGGCAGCCATCGCCGTCGGCGTATTGCTGCTGGCCCTGGTTTGGTGGGGCTGGCATCGGGGTGGGCTGGCATTGATGCAGCTGGGCATGGGGGCTTGCTAGCGAGCTGCTTGCTAGCGAGCGGCGAAGGCGAGTAGTTTCGCGTTCTGACGATTGCTCAAGGATGCACCGACATGCCGATGCGCTGGCTTGCAGTTCCTGCGTTGCTGATGGTTTTTTCCGGGCTGGCTCAGGCGGCAGAATGCCCGGAGCTGTTGCAAGGCTCATTGCCGAAGCTGCGCGCCAAGGAATCCATCGATTTGTGCCAGCGCTTCGCCGGCAAACCGTTGGTGGTGGTCAATACCGCAAGCTTCTGTGGCTTCGCCCCGCAGTTCAAAGGTCTTGAGGCGCTGTATCAGCGTTACAAGGATCAAGGGCTTGAAGTGATCGGTGTTCCATCCAATGACTTCAGGCAAGAGGCCAAGGATGGCGCAGAGACTGCCAAGGTCTGTTACGTGAACTACGGCGTGACCTTCACCATGACCGAACCACAGAAAGTCCGCGGCGATGACGCCACGCATTTGTTCAAGGTCCTTGCCGAGCAAAGCAGTTCCCCAAAGTGGAATTTCTACAAATACGTGGTCGATCGCCAAGGCAACGTGATCGCCAATTTCTCCAGCCTGACCAAGCCCGACAATCCCGAGTTCATCGAGGCGGTGGAGAAAGCCCTGGCCTCGAAGCGCTGATCGACGCGCACTAAAAAGCCCCGCCTCTGTACAAGAGTGCGGGGCTTTTTCAATTCAGGCGGCGAGGGGTTCAGGTTCGCCGTGAATGATCAGAAACGGTAGGTCGCGCCTACACCGAAACCGTTCGCCCAGTTTTCATACTTGGCGTTGTAGCTCTGGCGGCCGTTGCTGTTGTTGACCTTGACCGACTCTTCGCGCAGGTACGAGTACGCTACATCGATGGTCAGATCGTCGGTCGGGCTCCAGCCTGCACCAATGCTGAAAATCTTGCGATCACCAGTTGGAATGCGCGGGGAGCGGTTTTCGTTGTTGGTTGGTGCCTGGTCGACGGACAGACCGGTACGCAGAACCCATTGTTTGTTCAACTGGTACGAAGCACCGATGGCGTGAGCCCAGGTGTCATGCCAGTTCTGTTCTTCGGTGATGGTACCAAAACGGCCGTTCAGGGCAGCAGGAACGCCACTGTTCTCAACGGAGATTTCTTTCAGGCGGCTCCAGCGAGTCCAGGTGCTGCCCGCGTAGAGGGTCCACTTGTCATCCAGTTGATGAGTGAGCGAGATATCAACCGATTCAGGAGTCGTTATGTCCAGGGATGCATCGTACTTCTGGTTAGGGTTCTGACCCAGAGCCCCGAGGAGGCTGTAGTTGACCTTGGTGTCACCTTCGAGCTTGTACTTCACTTTCGAGTGGTAGGTCAGGCCAACGCGAGTGCTGTCGGTCGCTTGTACCAAGATGCCGATGTTATACCCCAGCGCGGTGTCGTCACCTTTGATCTTGACGTTACCGTCCGCTGCGCGCGGGTTTAGCGACAGGTTCGATTCCAGGGTGCCGTCAATGCGGTTGATGGTCGGACCGAAACCGATCGACACCTTGTCGTTGAAGGCGTAGCTGATGGTTGGCTGGAGAGTCACGATTTTGACTTCGCTTTTACTGCCAAAGTAACGGCCGGCGAAGCCGTTCTCGTAGTCGGTCACCAGACCGAATGGAGCATAGACGCCGAAACCGACTGCCCACTGGTCATCGAGTGGCTTTACGTAGTAGCCCATGGGCACGCCCATGAAAGGGACCATGTCACCTTTGTTGGTACCACCATTCGGGCGGGAGCTGGCATCACTGATGTCAGCGTGCGCGTCGATAAATGCAACACCACCGGTCACTTGTTCGCGCTTGAGGCGAGACATGCCGGCAGGGTTACCAAAAACAGTGGATGCGTCGTCGGCAGAAGAAGATCGCCCGGCAAAACCTGTCCCCATCCCGCTGATGCTTTGTTCGTTGAGGGCAAAGCCACTGGCGAAGATCTGGGTGGATGCCAAGGCAACGGCGAGGCTAAGGGTGGTTTTGAGCATTACTTTTTTCATTATTAGAACTCCTGGTGATCACCGGAGCGAAAATTACCAACATTTTCGTCCGGGCGCCATAGCCTGTATCGCTTGATTTAGAGCGGTTTTGTAGGACAATCCGACCAAAATCGCGACATGTTGGGCGATCTTCGGAAATGGGTGGATCAGCAGGCGACCTGATTCAACGATGAAACACAGGTTTGCCAGGCGTAGGTGAAGTCTCGCAAACGACCTTGGGGCTGGAAGGTCTGGCGCCAAATTCGGGCCATTCCCAGCAGGTCATCGGAGGCGGGGAGGGGAGTGTTCTGTTCTTCTACCAGCAGCCAGGCGATGGCTGTGGCGTAACGCAGGTTGACGGTCAATTCCAGGTGCGGTCCGCTGAGAAAAGCATGCTGGCTGGCCAGGCCGCGAACCAGGCTCGCCCGCTCCGGGTCCAGGGCCAGGTAGTGATCCCAGAGGGCCTGGTGGCGGGGTTCGGCGATTCGGTACAAGCCGTGTCCACGGCGGTCATGCAGGGCTGAACCAAGGGCTGACTGGCTGGCGGCGATGCCCAGCAGCAGGGATTCGGCAGTCGCGCTATGGCGTCCGAGGTAGATCAATGTCGGACGGATCACATAACGGCACAGTTCGCTGGCAGCGATACCCATAACGCCCTCGAAACATCAAGTGGTCGGCGATACCTGAAGGGGGCCTTGGCAGCTGTGGATCGAATCAGGCTCGCCGGAAGCGGATCAAGCCGCTTGAGTTGAAGTGTAGTGTCATTATTTTGCTGTAAAGGACTGTTTTTAAAATATTTCCGGCTTCGAGTTATAACCGTTATATCGGTTGGTGCTTAGGCAATAGGGACTAAAAGAGAAATATCGGGCAATAAAAAGCCCCGCTTTTAAGCAGGGCTTTTGAGGTTTTCAGCCTTTCTGGCGTCTCAGGCAACCAGTGCCTGGCGAGTACGCTCGATCACAGCCTGCAGCGGCTCGGCGCTGGAGTATTGATCGGGGTACAGGCGTTCGCTGTGACGAGCGATGCCGTGTTCGTTGACCAGGGTAAAGCTGAAGCAGCCTTTGCGAGCGGCCATGATCAGGCAGTTCATTGGTGCAAAAGCGTTGGTTAGGGTGCGAATGGCATCCTGAGTGTGGATTTGAGTAGACATAATCGGGTGTTCCTACAAGCGACACGGATAAGAACCGTGCAAAATTAAAACGTTCCAGTGACGACGACCACCATTGGTCGAACGAAGAACCCGACTGGAACAAAGCAGCCAGTTTGAAGCGCTGATAAGTTGGCGCGCTTGGGCTGGCAGGTAGGTACTTAGGAGGGCAGGCAACACATCAGGGGCAAAGGTTCTGGGCCCGGGGTGAAGATCCTGATCAATTTGCAGGTTGGTTCGGTCAGAGTAAGTGAACTTCGCAACACCCTTTGCTTTCGATTCAAAGGCTGTGTTGACGCAAGATTTACCTGGAAACCATCGAGGTGGTCGATCCCGCTTTGTCGGTGAAGGCTTCTCTCAGGGAAGGCTGACCGGGGGGATTTGTTCGACCAGAATTGACTTTCAGCTTGGTACTAACGCCGCGGATACTAACGGATTGAATGGCCGAAGGGAAGCCTGCTCGCAAAAAAACACTGAAGTGCCGGCCGACCACATCCGCAAGTGCTGTCGGAAAATGTCATCGGCCGACACGTGCCCCGCAATTGCCCAAAAAACGGCCGTTGATCCGAGAGGGCGATCGAGCCAGGATCAATCTGCGGCGCGGGTTGCCGGGTTTATCCCCAGGCGTCACCGTAAAAACGCGCCGAAAAAGCGCACCGATATAACCGCCTCGCAGGTACTTGTGCACATTAGTTGCACGCACTGTCATCCCACTGTCATCCTCGCTTCACCGAGGGTGGGTGCCTGTAACGAAAATTTAAGTCAATGAAAAACATCGCTTTTTTTTACTGGTGAAAAAATCGTCAGTTTGACTGCGAGCCCCATTCCACACGGCTTTGCGCGACTTCAAGGGCGGTTGTCCACTGAGTTATCCACAGCTTCTGTGGATTGTCCCGAGCGCTTGCTCTAGGACGGGCGTGCAGGCTTTTCTCGACTTTACCTGTGCGAAAAAAAGAGTAGAGTGGCGCGCCTTCCGATCTGCCCCACAGTGCTTTATGAAGTTTCGCTCAGTACCAGTCTCTCCTGCCTCAGCACCCTCCAGCATTAACCCACCCAAGCGCTTTTCGATGCGTGTGGCCGAGTGGCTACTGGACAGCCCGCGCCTGGGCGAAAACCCCAACGTCAAACACTTCGCCGGACGTTTACTCAAGCAACCTGCCCGTGAAGGCGTAGTGGCCGCGCAAAGCCGCCTCGGCCAATTGATGTGC
This sequence comes from Pseudomonas sp. 008, assembly GCF_016861935.1. Classification (NCBI taxonomy): domain Bacteria; kingdom Pseudomonadati; phylum Pseudomonadota; class Gammaproteobacteria; order Pseudomonadales; family Pseudomonadaceae; genus Pseudomonas; species Pseudomonas sp. 008. Next base: position 204,058 of record NZ_BOMA01000013.1, read on the forward strand.
CGCGAATGCGGGAATGCCCGGGATCGCCGTATTGGCCAGGACCTGTTGCGCCAGGCTGCGCGCGCAGGGGACCGACGTGCCCAGCAGGAACTCGGCCTGATCGAAGACTGAGCTGTCCAAGACCTGACGCCTTGGTTAACCTTCACGCTTTATCTAATCGGCAGGAGTGGCTATGGCGATGGACTTGACCAGCGCATTGCTGGGGCTGGCGGGCGCTGCACTGCCGTTGCTGGTACTGGCCTGGCAACTTCAGCGTCGGGCGAGTACGGGGCAGGCCGAACTGGCATTGCTGGAAGAGCGCCTGGCCATGGCCCAGCTGACGCAGGATGGCTTGAACGCCCAGCTCGACACCTGCCGTGATGAAGTCGCTGACCTGAGCCAGGCCAACGCCGCCAAACAAGCCGATCTGGCCTCCCTGCGCCGTGAAGTCGAATTGCTGCAGATCGAACGCGACGATGCCCGCGACGCAGCCCACGCCTGGAACATCGAACGTGCCGGCAAAGAAGCTGAGTTGCGTCGCCTGGACGCTCATGCTGCTTCCCTCAACGCCGAGTTGCGTGAGCAGCAGGAAAGCCATCAGCAGCGCCTCAACGACCTGCAAGGCTCGCGAGACGAGCTGCGAGCGCAATTCGCCGAGCTGGCGGGCAAGATCTTCGACGAGCGCGAACAGCGTTTTGCCGAAACCAGTCAGCAGCGTCTGGGGCAATTGCTCGATCCATTGAAGGAGCGCATCCAGTCGTTCGAAAAGCGCGTCGAGGAAAGTTATCAGGCCGAAGCCCGCGAGCGCTTTTCCCTGGCCAAGGAACTGGAGCGTCTGCAACAACTGAACCTGCGCCTGAGCGACGAAGCCACCAACCTCACCCGCGCCTTGAAAGGGCAGAAAACCCAAGGCAATTGGGGTGAACTGATTCTTGAACGGGTGCTTGAACACGCGGGGCTGGAGAAGGGGCGCGAGTACCAGACCCAGGTCAATCTGAAGGGGCCGGACGGTGAGCGATTCCAGCCGGACGTGATTATTTACCTGCCTGGCGACAAGCAGGTCGTGGTCGATTCCAAGGTCAGTCTCACGGCTTATCAGCAATATGTAGCCGCCGAAGACGATGGCATCGGCCAGATCGCCATCAAGCAGCACGTGCTGTCCCTGCGCAATCATGTCAAAGGCCTGGCCGGCAAGGACTACAAGCGGCTCGACGGGCTGCACAGCCTGGATTTCGTCCTGCTTTTCGTCCCGATCGAAGCGGCGTTTTCCGCAGCGTTACAGGCAGAGCCGACGTTGTTTCAAGAGGCCTTCGACCGCAACATCGTGATCGTCAGCCCGACCACGTTGCTGGCCACTTTGCGGGTCATCGACAGCCTGTGGAAGCAAGAGCGCCAGAGCCAGAACGCTCGGGAAATCGCCGAGCGCGCCGGGTGGCTGTACGACAAGTTCGTGTTGTTCATTCAGGATCTGGACGAGGTCGGCAATCGCTTGCAGCAACTGGACAAGGCCTACAGCTCTGCCCGCAATAAGCTGACAGAAGGTCGTGGCAACCTGGTCAGTCGCAGCGAGCAGCTCAAATTGCTTGGCGCGCGGGCCAGCAAGAGCTTGCCGGCGGACCTGCTGGAGCGGGCCATGACGGATGTCGATGGCTTGGCCGAGTTGCCCGAATAAGCCATCTTTTTCGATGGTATCTGTGGCGAGGGGGCTTGCCCCCTCGCCACAGTGGTGTGTACCAAACTTGCCGTACTACAGCGGCAAATGCCGACTCAACAACGCCCGCAACGCCGCCGGCTTAACCGGTTTGGCCAGGTAATCCAGGCCCGCTGCATGCACCTGGGCCACGGTCTCCGGCCGTCCATCGGCGCTGATCACCACCCCCGGCACCGGCTCGCCCAATTGCGTGCGCAACCACGCCATCAAGTCGGTTCCGGTCTCGCCATCGTCCAGGTGGTAATCCACCAGCGCCAACTGCGGGCGCATCCCGTCGCTGAGCAGCGTCGCGCATTCATCACGGTTGCGCGCGGTCCAGACCTGGCAACCCCAGCGCGTGAGCAGGCTGTTCATGCCGATCAGGATGCTGTCCTCGTTATCGATGCACAGCACCTGCGCGCCGCCGAGCAAATGGCCATTGAGTTCGGCAACCTTGGCCGGCACCGCGGCTTGTGCCCGAGCCAATGGCACGCTGACACTGAATACACTGCCGCGCCCCGGCCAGGAGCGTACGCGCAAAGTGTGACCGAGCACGCGGCACAGTCCATCGGCAATCGCCAGTCCCAGGCCCAGGCCTTTCTCGGCCCGGGTCTGGTGGCTGTCGAGGCGTTTGAACTCCTCGAAAATTACCTGTTGTTTGTCTTTCGGAATGCCCGGTCCACGGTCCCAGACCTCCAGGCACAGCTCGCCGTTGCGCCGCCGAACGCCGAGCAGCACGGGGCCTCTGGCGTAGCGGAAGGCATTGGTCAGGAAGTTCTGCAAGATCCGTCGCAGCAGTTTGATGTCGCTGTCGACCCGTAGCGTGCTGCCCCGGACGCGGAATTTCAGCCCCTGTTCCTGAGCCAGTGCCTTGAACTCGGCCCCCAGCGTGTCAAACAACTCATTGAGCGCGAAGGGCTTGCGATCAGGGTTGATCTTGCCGCTTTCCAGACGGGAAATATCCAGCAGATCACTGATCAGGTCTTCGGCCGAACGCAGTGAGCTGTCCAGGTGATGAACCAGCTTCTGCGCTTCGCTGGACAAACCCTCTTCCTGATGGGAGAGGGCGGCAGAGAACAGCCGCGCGGCGTTCAGCGGTTGCATCAAGTCATGGCTGACGGCGGCCAGGAAACGCGTTTTCGACTGGTTGGCCGATTCGGCGGTGCCCTTGGCTTCGGTCAGGGCAAGGTTGAGTTGCGACAGTTCGTGGGTCCGTTCGGCGACGCGCCGCTCAAGGCCTTCATTGGCTTCGGTCAGCGCCTGCTCGGCTTCGCGGAACGCGGTGATGTCGGTGAAGCTCATGACGAAACCGCCGCCGGGCATCGGGTTGCCGATCAGCTCGATCACTCGGCCGTTGGGGAACAGTCGCTCGGAGGTATGGGCGCGGCCCTGACGCATCCAGTGCAAGCGGCGGGCGACATGCACTTCCGCTTCGCCGGGGCCACACAGGCCGCGTTCGGCGTTGTAGCGAATGATGTCGGCAATCGGCCGGCCGACGCTGATCAAACCGTCGGGGTAGTTGAACAGCTCCAGGTAGCGCCGGTTCCAGGCCACCAGTTTCAGCGACTGGTCGATCACGCTGATGCCCTGGGTGATGTTCTCGATGGCGCCTTGCAGCAGGGCGCGGTTGAATTGCAGCACTTCCGAGGTTTCGTCGGCGATCCGTACGACGTCCTCCAGTTGCATTTCCCGACCTTCGATGGCGGCTTTTACCACCGCCCGAGTCGAAGAGGCGCCGAGTACACCGGCCAGCAAGCGTTCGGTATGGGCGATCCATTCACCGTCGGCGTTCTGGTTCGGGTTGAAACCTTTGCCCTGGCGGTAGGCGAAACGGATGAAGCTCTGACGGGCCCGTTCTTCGCCGACAAACCGGGCAGCCAGTTGCAGCAAATCGTCGATCTGTACCGCCAGCATCGAGCGGGCGCTGGGGCGGGGGCTGATTTCCTGGCCGATGAAACGACCGGCCTGCCAGTGCTCCGAAACCCGTGTGCGTGACAGCACCGAGACCCAGGCGAACAAGGTGAAGTTACCCGCCAGGGACAACACCACGCCCTGAGTCAGCGGCGTGATCGGCAGGTTCAGCGGATTGCTTTGCAGCCAGGCCAGGCCCGGAAAACTGCTCAAGGGCAAGCCGAGGCTGTTGGCGGCAACCGGCAACACCAGGGTGTAGAACCAGAGGAATGTCCCGGTGGCCAGACCGGCGAACACGCCACGGCGGTTAGCCTGTTTCCAGTACAGCGCGCCGAGCATGGCCGGGGCCAGTTGGGTCACGGCGGCGAAGGCAATCTGGCCGATGGTCGCCAGGCTCGCGGTCGAGCCCAGCAGGCGATAGCTGACGTAGGCCAGCAGCAGAATGACCACAATGCTCACCCGGCGCACCGAAAGCATCCACTGACGGAACACTTCGAATGGCCGTTCGGCGTTGTTGCGCCGCAGCAACCATGGCAGCAGCATGTCGTTGGAGAGCATGGTCGACAGCGCCACGCTGGCGACAATCACCATGCCGGTCGCCGCCGAAGCGCCGCCGATAAACGCCAGCATTGCCAGGGCAGGGTGAGATTGGGCCAGAGGCAGGCTGATAACAAATGAGTCCGGCAGCACCGAACTGGGTAGCAACATCTGACCGGCCAGTGCAATCGGCACCACAAACAGCGCGGCCAGCGCCAGATACGTCGGGAACACCCACTTGGCCAGGCGTAAATCCTGGGGGTCGATGTTTTCCACCACGGTCACGTGGAACTGCCGGGGCAGGCAGATGATCGCCATCATCGCCACACCGGTCTGCACCACCATGGACGGCCAGTTGATGGTTTCCTTCCAGTACTCTTCCAGGCGCGGTGCGAGCATGGCCTGGTCGAACAGGTCGTCGAAACCGTCGTACAGGCCGTAGGTCACGAACGCGCCGACCGCGAGAAAAGCGAACAGCTTGACCAGCGATTCAAAGGCAATCGCCAGCACCATGCCGCGGTGGTGTTCCGTGGCGTCGAGGTTGCGGGTACCGAAAACGATGGTGAACAGCGCCAGTACCAGGGAGACGATCAGCGCCGTGTCCTGCGCGCGCGTGCCCATGGCGTCGGCGCCGGCGCCGATCAACAGGTTCACGCCCAGCACGATGCCCTTGAGCTGCAAGGCGATGTAGGGCAGGACGCCGACCAGGCAAATCAGCGCGACGACTACCGCCAGGGACTGGGATTTACCATAGCGGGCGGCGATGAAGTCAGCGATGGAGGTGATGTTCTCCTGCTTGCTGATCATCACCATTTTTTGCAGGACCCACGGCGCGCACACCAGCAGCAGGATCGGCCCGAGGTAGATCGGCAGGAAGGACCAGAGTTGTTCGGCCGCTTGGCCCACGGCGCCAAAGAACGTCCAGCTGGTGCAATAAACCGCCAGCGACAGGCTGTACACCCAGGCACGCACCCGTGGCGGCAACGGCGTGCTGCGACGGTCGCCGTAAAAGGCGATGGCGAACAGGATGGCCATATAGGCCAGGGCGACAGTGGCGATCAGCCCGGTGGACAGCGACATGGGAACTCCAGACAAAAGACATCCGGGACTGCGCCCGATCCAGACAGTCTCGCATGACCGCCTGAGTTAGTCAGTGTCGACCAAGGTCGTGGCGTGGCGGGGTGTCGCAGGTTGTGTATCCGTCAGATCCTGGTCGTCATTGCGGGAGCGAGGCTTGCCCGCGAAGGCGGCGTTACTGACTCAACGCAATATCGATCAACCGATGCAACTCTTCAACCTCCAGCGCCTGCGCCGCAAACAGGATGCGAAACACCGTCGGTGCCACCACCATATTGATCAACCGGTCGACACTTGGCCGTGATTGATCGGGATAGCGATCCAGAATCGTCTGCAACTGCCCGCCAATGATCGTCACGCAATAGCCCGGCGTGGCGCTGGATTGCACGTCGCGCATCATGTTGCGCCCGGGTTCGGAACTCATTTCGTCCAGATATTGCTCCGCCCAGGCCCGCACGTCACCGCGCAGGCTGCCGGTATTGGCCGGCTCACTGTCGGGGCGCATGCGGGCGAGAGCGACATCGGCCAACAGTGCCGAAAGATCACCCCAGCGCCGGTAAATGGTCGACGGCGTCACTCCGGCCCGTGCGGCAATCTGCGGCACAGTCACGCAGGCGCGGTCCTGCTCTTCGAGGAGCGCGCGGACGGCCGAATGAATCGACTCTTGAACCCTGGCACTTCTGCCACCAGGGCGTAAACCTTCTTTAATAGCCATGCGATGGACCTTAACACAAAGAATTTGCTTTAAGAGAAAGCCAGTAGCACACTCCGCAAAAGCAAAAAATTAGCTTTTGCGGAGTGTGCTCATGTCTCTTCCAGCGACAAATCGTTCCAGCCTGTGGTTTCTGGCGATCACCTTACTCAGTTTTCTCGCCGCTTCCACTGCGCCGACCCCGTTGTATCACCTCTATCAGGAGCACCTGCAGTTCTCAGCCGCGACCCTGACCCTGATTTTCGGTGTCTACGCCCTCAGCTTGCTGGCGGCGCTGCTCACGGTCGGTTCGCTGTCGGATTATCTGGGGCGCAAACCGGTGATTTTTACCGCCGTGTTGCTGAATATGCTGGCGATGTTGCTGTTCATCAACGCCGACAGCGTCGCCTGGTTGATCGGTGCGCGAGTACTTCAGGGTTTTGCGACGGGAATGGCCACCGCCGTCTTGAGTGCGGCGTTGCTGGACACCGATCGCCAGCAAGGGCCGATGGTCAACAGTGTCGCGCCGTTGCTGGGCATGGCGCTGGGGGCCATGGGCTGCGGATTATTGGCCGAGTTTGCGCCCCTGCCGCTGCAATTGACCTATTGGGTGTTGTTCGCGCTGTTTTTGATGCAAGCGCTGTACGTCTGGCGCCTGCCGGAAAGCGTCAGTCGACAACCGGGTGCCTGGGCCTCGCTGCGCCCGACCCTGCATGTGCCGATTCAGGCGCGGCGAATGTTGTGGCGGGTGCTGCCGATAGACCTCGCGGTGTGGGCGCTCGGCGGCTTTTTCGCCTCCCTGGCGCCGTCCCTGGTGCGGACAGCCACCGGGTCGACGTCGAATCTGATTGGCGGTGCGACGGTGGCCGTGTTGACGGTGACCGGTGCCTCGATGATCTACACCTTGCGCAATCGGCCGGCCGACAAGGTCTTGTTGCTGGGCGCGAGCTTGCTGCCCGCAGGCGTTGCGCTGATTCTGCTGGCGGTCCACAGCGCCAGCCTGCCATTGTTTTTCTTCGGCACGCTGGTGGCGGGCAGCGGATTCGGTACGGGTTTCCTTGGCGCCTTGCGCAGCATCGTGCCGCTGGCCTTGCCTCATGAGCGGGCCGGGTTGATGTCGGCGTTTTATGTGCTCAGTTATCTGGCGTTCTGCTTGCCGTCGTTGCTGGCCGGTAATCTGACCCGCAGCTTTGGGCTGGTGGCGACCACCGACGGTTACGGCGCGGTACTGATCATCCTGTCGCTCGGTGCGCTGATCGGGTTGCTTCGTGAGCGGTCTGTCAAAGTCTGTGGCGTCGATGTCAGATGACCGTTAGCCTTGGCACCGCCATTCATTTCGACGGACCGACCCATGAAGATCATCCGCAGCAAATCCTTCACCGGTGACCGCGCCTGGGCGGCGCTGGACATCGCCAACATGAACGGTATCACCACCCGTTTGCACTGGACCGATCAGCCGTATAAATGGCACGTCAACGATGGCCAGGAAGTGTTCGTGGTGCTCGACGGTCAGGTGCAGATGCGTTATCGCGAAGCAGGCCTCGAAAAGGAAACCCTGCTGGAGGTCGGCGATATTTTCTATGCCTCGGTGGGCACCGAACATGTGGCTCATCCGCAGGGCGTGGCGAGGATATTGGTGATCGAGACTGAAGGCAGCGTCTGATGCTATATCTGTAAAACAGATAACAGTTAGAGATATTACCCGTTATATCGATATTCTATTCGGATCTATCATGAGCGCCTCCCTCATTAGAGGACAGGAGTTCGCCATGACCTGCACCCGTAGCGTTAAACCCGGTATCAAGCCGCTCAGTCATCTGCAGCACCCAAGAGAAGCCATCCGCCAATTCACCCCGAACTGGTTCGCGGCGACCATGGGCACTGGTGTATTGGCGCTTGCGCTTGCGCAACTGCCGGTGTCGACCCCCGGTCTGCATGCGTTGGCCGAAGGCTTGTGGCTATTAAATATTGGCCTGTTTGTGTTGTTCACGGCCATGTATGCCGCGCGTTGGGTCATGTTCTTCGACGAAGCGCGGCGGATTTTCGGCCACTCCACGGTTTCGATGTTTTTTGGCACCATTCCCATGGGCCTTGCGACCATCATCAATGGCGTTCTGTTGTTCGGCTTGCCGCGCTGGGGCGACGGTGTGATTCATGTCGCCGAAGTGCTGTGGTGGCTGGACGTGGCGATGTCGCTGGCCTGCGGCGTACTGATTCCCTACATGATGTTCACCCGTCAGGAGCACAGCATCGACCAGATGACCGCTGTCTGGCTGTTGCCGGTGGTGGCGGCGGAAGTGGCGGCTGCCAGTGGTGGCTTGCTGGCGCCGCACCTCGCCGATGCTCATTCGCAGTTAGTGGTGCTGGTGACCAGCTACGTGCTTTGGGCTTTTTCCCTGCCAGTGGCGTTCAGCATTCTGACTATCCTGTTGCTGCGCATGGCGTTGCATAAATTACCCCACGAAAACATGGCCGCTTCGAGCTGGCTAGCGCTTGGGCCGATTGGCACGGGTGCGCTGGGCATGTTGCTGCTGGGCGCCGACGCGCCGGCGATCTTTGCCGCGAACGGTCTGCCGGGGATCGGTGAAATAGCTGAGGGGCTTGGGCTGGTGGCCGGGATCACGCTGTGGGGCTTCGGGCTTTGGTGGATGCTGATAGCGCTGCTGATCACCGTGCGTTACTTGCGCGCCGGTATCCCGTTCAATCTCGGCTGGTGGGGTTTCACGTTCCCGCTGGGTGTCTATTCCCTGACTACGCTGAAACTGGCCAGCACCTTGAACCTGACGTTTTTCAGTGTCTTTGGTTGCGTGTTGGTGGCCATGCTGGCGGTGATGTGGCTGATTGTCGCCAAACGCACGGTGCAGGGCGCGTGGAAGGGCGAACTGTTTGTCTCACCGTGCATCGCAGGATTAAAGAAATAACCGGCAAAGATTAGGTAATGTGTGTGGCCTGGATCGACGTTCGACATTCCAATAACAGTATCCACGCCACCCTCTACCAAAAAAATCAGGGACACATGGAAGATGAGTCACCCCTCGCAGTTCACCTTGCTTCGCACTCGGCGCTTCCTGCCTTTTTTTGTCACGCAGTCCCTTGGGGCCTTTAACGACAACATCTTCAAGCAGTCGCTGATCCTAGCCATTCTGTACAAGCTGACCATCGAGGGTGACCGTTCGATCTGGGTCAACCTGTGTGCGCTGCTGTTTATCCTGCCGTTCTTCCTGTTCTCGGCCCTGGCCGGGCAGTTCGGGGAGAAGTTCGCCAAGGACGCGCTGATCCGTCTGATCAAGCTCGGGGAAATCGTCATCATGACGGTGGGCGCGGTCGGTTTCATGTTCGATCACCTGTCGCTGATGCTGTTGGCGCTGTTTGCCATGGGCACCCACTCGGCGCTGTTCGGGCCGGTGAAGTACTCGATCCTGCCGCAGGCCTTGCGCGAAGAAGAGCTGGTGGGTGGCAACGGGTTGGTGGAAATGGGCACCTTCCTGGCAATTCTCGCCGGGACGATTGGCGCCGGCATCATGATGTCCGCCAGCAACTACGCGCCGGTGGTGTCCACGGCAATCATCGGCATTGCGGTGCTCGGTTATCTGGCCAGCCGCAGCATTCCCCGAGCTGCGGCGGCATCGCCGCAAATGCGCCTGAACTGGAATATCTTCAGCCAGTCCTGGGCCACGTTGAAGCTGGGCCTGGGGCAAACCCCTGCGGTCTCGCGTTCGATCGTCGGCAACTCATGGTTCTGGTTTGTCGGGGCGATTTATCTGACGCAAATCCCGGCGTATGCCAAGGAATGGATGCACGGCGACGAGACCGTGGTGACGCTGATTCTTACCGTGTTCTCGGTCGGTATTGCACTGGGTTCGATGCTTTGCGAGAAACTCTCCGGGCGCAAAGTCGAGATCGGTCTGGTGCCGTTCGGCTCATTCGGCCTGACCGTGTTTGGCCTGTTGCTGTGGTGGCATTCCGGTGGAATTCCGGACAGCGTTACCGGCCATGGCTGGCTCGAAATCCTTGGGTTCGGTCACACCTGGCTGGTGTTGATCGACATCCTCGGGCTTGGGGTCTTTGGCGGTTTCTACATCGTGCCGCTGTATGCGCTGATCCAGTCCCGCACCGTCGAGAACGAACGGGCCCGAGTGATCGCCGCCAATAACATCCTCAACGCCCTGTTCATGGTGGTGTCGGCGATTGTGTCGATCGTCTTGCTGAGCATCGCCAAGCTGTCGATCCCGCAGCTGTTCCTGGTGGTGTCGCTGCTGAATATCGGCGTCAACGCCTACATCTTCAAAATCGTCCCGGAATTCAGCATGCGCTTCATGATTTGGCTGCTCGGCCATTCCATGTACCGCGTGGAGCATCGCAACCTGGAGCTGATTCCTGATGAGGGCCCGGCACTGCTGGTTTGTAACCATGTGTCGTTCGTCGATGCGTTGCTGATTGGTGGCGCGGTGCGTCGGCCGATTCGCTTTGTGATGTATTACAAAATCTACAACCTGCCGGTGCTGAACTTCATCTTCCGCACGGCCGGCACGATTCCGATCGCCGGGCGTCAGGAAGACATTCAAATCTACGAAAAAGCCTTCACCCGCATTGCCCAGTATCTGAAGGATGGCGAGCTGGTGTGTATTTTCCCCGAAGGCAAGTTGACCGCTGATGGCGAGATCAACGAGTTCAAGGGCGGGCTGACGCGGATTCTCGAAGAAACGCCGGTGCCGGTGATTCCGCTGGCGTTGCAGGGTTTATGGGGGAGTTTCTTCAGCCGCGATCCGAACAAGGGCTTGTTCCGTCGGTTGTGGTCGCGGGTGACCTTGGTGGCAGGGCCGGCGGTGGCCGTTGAAGTGGCTGAGCCAGCTAAGTTGCAGGCGATGGTGGGGGATTTGCGTGGGGCCGTCAGATAGTTGGTGACTTTGCGGGCCTCATCGCGGGCAAGTCGGGTCGCCGCATCGCTTGCTCCCACAGGTTTTATGTTGTGCCACGTATTGTGGACACACCATCAATCCCTGTAGGAGCGAGGCTTGCCCGCGATGACGGTAGCGGTCTAAGCGCTGACCTTGAGCCCGACCAACCCGGTAATGATCAGCGCCACACTGGCCAGCCGAAACAGTGCCATGGACTCACCAAACAGAATGATCCCGGCGATCACCGTGCCCACCGCACCCACGCCGGTCCAGATCGCATAGGCCGTGCCCAGCGGCAATTCCTTCATGGCAAGGCCCAACAGGCCAAGGCTGATGGCCATGGCGGCAACGGTCAATGCGGTAGGGAGAGGGCGGCTGAAGCCGTCGGTGTATTTCAGGCCCACGGCCCAGCCGACTTCGAACAGGCCGGCGAAAAACAGAATGATCCAGGACATGGAAGACCTCCATCGATGGATGGGGTCGTCCCCGGATTAATCACTCGATCGAGCCGCGAGGTCGTCCTCGCGTTGCGCAATAGAGTGCCCATCATTAATCCGAGGATCAAGTTTTGGGCTTAGTCCGCAGCCTGTTGAGCAGCGATTTGCCGATCTTGTTTCTCGCTCATGCGACGGAAATACGTCGAGAGCAGCGCCCCGGAAATGTTGTGCCAGACGCTGAACAGCGCGCTCGGCACCGCCGCCAGCGGCGAGAAGTGCGCACTGGCCAGTGCCGCACCCAGGCCGGAGTTCTGCATGCCGACTTCCAGTGCCAGGGATTTGCGCTGGGCCAGCGGCAGGTTGAACAGGCGCCCGGTGAAGTAACCCAGCAAGTAGCCGAAGCTGTTGTGCAGCATCACCACGGCCATGATCAGCAGACCGGATTCGGCAATCTTCGCCTGGCTGGCAGCCACCACGGCCGTGACGATGATTACGATGCTCACCACCGACACCAGCGGCAACACTTCTACCGCGTGACGAACCCGATCACCGAGCACGCGTTGGGCAACCACGCCAAGTACGATCGGCAACAGCACGACTTGCAGGATCGACCAGAACAGCTCCATGAACGACACCGGCAACCAGGCCGAGGCCAGCAGCCAGATCAGCGCCGGTGTCAGCAATGGCGCGAGGAGGGTGGTGACGGCGGCGATGGCCACCGACAACGCGAGGTCGCCGCGAGCCAGCCAGGTCATCACGTTCGAGGAGGTGCCGCTCGGGCAACAGCCGACCAGAATCACCCCGACGGCGATCTCTGGCGGCAGATGGAATACCTGGCAGAGCAACCACGCCATGCCGGGCATGATCACGAAATGGGCGACCACGCCCAGGGCCACGCGCCACGGATGGCGAGCGACTTCGGCGAAGTCTTCGAGCTTGAGGGTCAGGCCCATGCCGAACATCACCAGCCCCAGCAGCGGCACAATGGCGCCTTTCAAACCGATGAACCAGGCCGGCTGCAGAAACGCCACGATGGCGAAAATCAGTACCCAGTAAGCGAAGGTGTTGCCGACAAAACGACTCAATGCAGCGAGTGCGCGCATGGCCTGATCCTTGTTATTCATATTCGAAAATTGCGCAGATCCAATGTGGGAGCGGGCTTGCTCGCGAAGGCGGTCGGACATTCAACAATGATGTTGTTTGTCATGACGCCTTCGCGAGCAAGCCCGCTCCCACATTTAGACCGCGCGTCGGTTTAGATCCCTTGCGGCATCTCTTCACCACCCAACGCTTCAACCAGTGCCGGCAGGAAGTCGCCGAAGGTCAGCATCATCAGGGTGAAGCTGGCGTCCAGTTGGCCGAGTGCTTCGTCGCCACCGTCCTGCTCCGCCTGATCTTGCAGCAGGTCTTCGAACTTCAGGCGCTTGACCACCATTTTGTCGTCGAGCACGAACGACAATTTGTCCTGCCAGGCCAGCGACAGCTGAGTGACCACTTTGCCGGTGCTCAGGTGCAGCTGGATTTCTTCGCTGGTCAGGTCCTGACGCTTGCAACGCACTATGCCGCCGTCTTCGTGGGTGTCGCGCAGTTCGCACTCGTCCAGCACAAAGAAATCGTCTGCGGCTTTCTGAGTGGTAACCCACTCGGTCATGGTTGCGGTCGGCGACATCTTCACCGTCAGCGGACGTACCGGCAGCGAGCCGATCACTTCACGCAGGGTGGACAGCAGGTCTTCGGCGCGTTTCGGGCTGGCCGAGTTCACCAGGATCAGGCCCTGTTTTGGCGCAATGGCGGCGAAGGTCGACGAGCGACGGATAAAGGCGCGGGGCAGGAAGGCCTGGATGATTTCATCCTTGATCTGATCGCGTTCCTTTTTATAGACCTTGCGCATTTGTTCGGCTTCGATCTCTTCGACCTTTTCCTTCACTGCGTCACGCACGACGCTGCCCGGCAGAATGCGTTCTTCTTTACGGGCGGCGATCAGCAGGAAGTCTCCGCTGACGTGTACCAGCGGTGCGTCTTCGCCCTTGCCGAATGGCGCGACGAAACCGTAGGTGGTCAACTCCTGGCTTGCACATGGACGCGCCAGTTTGGTGGCCAGTGCAGTTTCCAACGCCTCGGCATCAAAAGGCAGATCTTGGGTCAGGCGATAGATAAGCAGGTTTTTGAACCACATGAGGTGAGTCTCTCCTTTATACAAAGGGGGGCATTATTGTCTTCGCCGGGTCATAGGCCAACCCTTCTCTAAGCCTTTGGAAGGCCTGAGAAAATTAATTAAAAAAGTGCTTGCCAGAGGTTGGGTCGCTCCGTAGAATGCGCGCCACACCGAAGCGAAGGGTGATTAGCTCAGCTGGGAGAGCGTCTGCCTTACAAGCAGAATGTCGGCGGTTCGATCCCGTCATCACCCACCATTCGTTTCAAGTGTTTAGCGCAGCGGTAGTTCAGTCGGTTAGAATACCGGCCTGTCACGCCGGGGGTCGCGGGTTCGAGTCCCGTCCGCTGCGCCATATTCGGTAACCTGGACCACTGAACGCCAGGTCACCACGGAAAAACCCGCTGAGGCGGGTTTTTTCTGTCTCAAGTTTGTACCTTGTTCCATCGGGTTGTGTCGTTTCACTGGTTTTCGGATTTTTTTGAAAAAAACTTCAATTAAATCAACACTTTACGAAAACTTGTGGCATAATGCGTCCCGTAACGAAGCGAAGGGTGATTAGCTCAGCTGGGAGAGCGTCTGCCTTACAAGCAGAATGTCGGCGGTTCGATCCCGTCATCACCCACCATTCGTTTCAAGCGTTTCGCGCAGCGGTAGTTCAGTCGGTTAGAATACCGGCCTGTCACGCCGGGGGTCGCGGGTTCGAGTCCCGTCCGCTGCGCCATATTCGGTATCTGGAACACTGAACGCCAGATCACCACAGAAAGCCCGCTCAATGCGGGCTTTTTGCTGTCTGGGATTTGGCTTTTTGCCGGATTCACTGAAAAAAGCGACCTGTTCGGGTCGCTTTTTTCGTTTCTGCCTTACTTATTGTTCGGCATTGCGGCTGTGTCGATAGTCGCTGACGGCCTCGTACACCGCTTTGCGCAACCGGTTGATCCCACCAATCGGCCGATGGGCTTCAAGGCCGAACCATGGATTGAACGACAGGTTGTCGCATTGCAGGTTCAGCGCCGGGGTGTCGAAATCCTGGGCAGGCAGCTTGATCTTCGCCACGGTTTCGAAAGGCGCGTCGTGTTCACGCCACTCGATGCTAGTGTCTTCGATCGGCATATATTGGCTCGGATCCTGGCGCTGGACCTGTAACACGAAGCAGGCCGGCACCCGATCAGTCGACAGCTGCTGGTTCAGCGCACTGCGCAGGAAGTTCGGCAGGTTTTGATTTTGCGTGGGCAGCGTGTAGGTCGGGCAGCTCTCCGGATCCGGTATTACCCGGAATTTGACGTTGGCCTCACCAAACTTGTACGGCGAAACCGAAAAGTAGGTGGTCTGGGTCGGACTTGCCGGGGCAGGGGAGAGTGTCGCCAGCGCAATAAACAGATGACGAACCTGCCAGGTGCGCGGGTCCCAGCCCGGGAAGAATGCCATTATCTTTTTGCCGTCAGCCTGAGCGGCCACATTCTGACGATACTCGGCGACATCACTGACAAAGAAGTTCGGATGGTTGAACATCACGAAATCCTGTTCGCTGCGCCCTTGTCGATCATTCAGCAACTGTTTACCCGGCACATCGAACAACTTGATCGCCATGCCCCGGGCATCGCGGATGCTGTCGAACTGCGGATAGGCATTGCCGTTGGACAGCCGCATCGTCGCTTGCCAGGTTTTGCCGGGTTCGCTGAACACGCCTTGGCGCAACGTCGTCGCCAGATCCGGCAGCACCTGAACCTCGGCCTTCACGCAACCATGGGCCTTGGCGTGAGCGTCGCGCAGATAGCGAGTACTTTCGCGGTGTTGATCGACGATCCGCACCGCTGTCTGGATGATGTCCCGGGTCATCGCCGCTTCGCCGTCCGGAATCAGTTCTTCAGCCGATACCGGGCCGCGATGTTGCCAGGCGAGCCATGCCATGGTCAGCGCCCAGCCGAGGACCCCCAAACCCAACATCCAAAGCAGGGTTTTACCAAGGAAGGCACCCAGACGTAGCCAGAGCGTGATCAGCATGGGTCAATCCTTTTGACTGATGAGGTGGTCTGGCAATTGCGACTCCAGCGGGCCGCCCAACACTTTCAGGTATTCCAGCAGCGCCCAGCGCTCCTGCGGCTGCAGCAGGCGACCGATCACGCCATTACCGCGCTCGCCGTTGCGGAATTCGTGGCCGCTGTTGTGATTGCCGGTAATACGCGTGTCGAACACAAAACCGTTGGTAAAGGCTTCGGTGCGATAGCCCAGGTGTTTGGGATCGTATTCTAAGGTGCCCTTGTAAAACGTCGTTGCGCGTTCATCCTGGGGCGAGAGCAGTTGGTAGATGCTCGGCACCGAACCGTTGTGCAGAAACGGCGGTGTGGCCCAGACGCCCGCCAGTGGTCGGGCTTTATAGCTGCGTAATTCCTGGACACCGATAGGCAGGCCGAAACCGTCCAGGTTCGGCCGCTCCGCCGGTGTCACATTGGCAGCGCGATAGGCCTGGTTCCCCACAAAAGCAGTGACGTAGGCCAGCCCCTTGGCCACTGACAACTGGCTCAAATCCAAGGGTTCCGTGGGTTTTGGATGCAGTTGCACGTCCAGTTGCGCAAGCTCTGCCGGATCCCACTTCAAGGCTGTCAGATCGAAGCGATGGTCGGCAATATTGTTGGCGGCGCCGGGGTCTGTGCCAATCATCTCCACGGGCAGTAATTTCAGATGTTGCACTTGTCTGCCGTCGCTTTGGGTGACGCGGGGGACGTGGCACCCGGCGCAGTTTTCAGCGAATAGAGCGCGGCCTTTTGCGGCCAACGGCTTGTCGATGGTGCCCAGCAGGGCTTCCGGCCAGGTGGGCGGCTTGAGTCGTTGCAGGGTTTGTTCGATCCGGTGCAGATCGCGCACCCGGACGCTGGACGGGTAGCGATCGTCGCCCTTGAGGGGCTGCCCGCTGGCGTCGAAGAAATTCAGCGTGGCGCCGACACCCAAAGCCTCGCCAATGTTGCGGGCCATCGGTTGCTGCGCCGAACCGTTCCACTGCACCCAGTCGAAGGTCCACATGTCCCACAGTTGCGGGTAGTCCACCGGCGCGTTGGCCACGCGGTAGTTGGCCGGCGAAATGGCGTCGCCGAAACTGGCGTTGGCAATGCGCCCGAAGGCGTCGGTGCGGCCGGGGCCTTCTTCGGTGGGGTAGAGCCCGCGATGGGTATCGTTCCAGGCCACTTTCAAGAAGGTATCGAGTGAGCTTTTGAAGTCCTGGCGTAGCTGTTGATGCCGGGTGTCATAGTCCTGGCCCAGGACATTGCGCGCGAAACGTTCGAATTTCCACGGGTTGTAGTAAGTCGAGGCGAGGCTGGCCACCAGTGCCTGGCCGAAGCTGCCGCCGCGCAGGGTCGGGACGCTGGACGGCAACACATGCTGGGCCGAGCCGCCGTCGATGCGCACGGCCTGGCCATTGAAGCGTAATTCGCCGGTGTGGCAGGCGGCGCAGGTGATGTCCAGAAACTCTTCCTGGCTACCCGCGTTTTGATGACGGGCAAAACCGACGGGCAGGTTGCCGGGGTTGTTCGGTGTGGCTTTCTGGCTCGGATCGATCAGAAAACCAAAGCGTGCGAGGTATTCAGGCGCGGCGAATCGTTTTTGCGAGAAGGGCAGTTCGAGGGCGTTGAACCAGTCATAGCGCAAGCCTTTGACCTGGGTGCCTTGAGGTGTGAAGTAGTAGGCCTGGCGGTCTGCGGCGCTCCATTGCTCCAGGTAATGCACTTGTTGCGCCGGTGACCAGGCTGGTAATTTCGGGTTGGCGACGTAGTACAGCACCACGGCGAGGCCCAGCCCCAGCAGTACTGCGATCAGAATCAGCAAGCGGATAATGAGGCGCACGATAAACATCCTTGTCAGTTTGTAGCTCTCTTATGCCTCAGCTGACGAGGGGCGGCAAGAGGCCATTACGCCAGGGGCTGTGGGAATCGGTCTCCGGGTCTGTGGGGGCCAGATGACAGAAGCTTCATCCTTCTAACCTCGAAATGCGTTTAAACACCTGAACTTATCGGAAGTTTCCTGCTCTCATGCCGGTAGCCATTGGTCGTGGCCGCCTGATAAGCTCGCGGCTTTACTCGATTGCCCTTTAGGCGCATGAACAAGGAAATAGCATGAAACAGCATCGGTTGGCGGCGGCGGTGGCCCTGGTTGGCCTGGTACTTGCGGGTTGTGATTCGCAGACCAGCGTAGAGCTGAAAACCCCGGCGCAAAAAGCTTCCTACGGCATTGGCCTGAACATGGGCAAAAGTCTGGCTCAGGAAGGCATGGATGATCTGGACTCCAAAGCCGTAGCCCAAGGCATCGAAGATGCCGTCGGCAAGAAAGAACAGAAACTGAAGGATGAGGAACTGGTTGAAGCCTTCGCAGCGCTGCAGAAGCGTGCCGAAGAGCGTTTGGCCAAGATGAGCGAAGAGTCGGCAGCCGCCGGCAAGAAATTCCTCGAAGAGAATGGCAAGAAAGCCGGTGTCGTCACCACGGCTTCCGGCCTGCAATACGAAGTGGTCAAGAAGGCCGATGGCGCACAGCCTAAGCCGACCGACGTAGTGACTGTTCACTACACCGGTAAACTGACCAACGGCACCGTTTTCGACAGCTCCGTCGAGCGCGGCAGCCCGATCGATCTGCCGGTCAGCGGTGTGATTCCGGGTTGGGTCGAAGGCCTGCAACTGATGCACGTTGGCGAGAAGTACAAACTGTACATCCCTAGCGACCTGGCTTATGGCGCCCAAAGCCCTAGCCCGGCGATTCCAGCCAACTCGGTGCTGGTATTCGACCTGGAGCTGCTGGGCATCAAGGATCCAGCCAAACAAGACGACGCCAAGTAATCCGCGTCTGCTCGAAAAAACAACGCCTCGCTTATGCGGGGCGTTGTTGCATCTGGGGTTTGGTGAAGGTAAACAAAGCGAACGGATGCGGTACGCTGCAGTCATAGCCAGTGAGAGTGCCCGAGCTAGACGTACCGGTGCGCCAAGTCAATGAAATCTTGGGTTTTTTTATGTGAGTAAAAAACGCCCGATCTGAGCAAGACCCTTGTGAAACGGGGCTTCCAGCGGTGAAATGCAGCTCTGTTCACAAGGTTATCCACAATTTGTGTGGATAACATTTCAGTGGGAGGAAAAGATGAAAATGCCCTGGAATTTCGCCCGCTTCCTGCCAATGGCCGGGCGCCTGCTCGCCCGTGGTCGTTTGCCGACCCTGCTGTTCGCGGTTGCCAGCAAAGGCGCGAGCCAAGGTAATCGTCTGGGCAAACTTAAGGACGATCTGCGCTTGTTACAGGCACTCTGCCTGGCCTACTGGCGTGGCGAGTACCGAGCCATCAGCCCGAAAGCGATGGTTTCGGTGGTGGCCGGCCTGATGTATTTCCTGAGCCCGGTGGATGCAATCCCGGATTTCATCCCGGTGTTCGGCATGCTCGACGACATCGCCGTGCTGGCCTGGTTGATGAAAGTCCTCGATGACGAACTCAATGCCTTCCGCGTCTGGCGCAAACGTCAGGCGCCGGAAAAACTCGCGGTGGTTGAACGCCTGCCCGATACCCCGGAACAACTGCAACTTCAGGGCCCGAAAAAAAACTGAACCGATTCAGGATCATCCATATTCATACCCCCCGCGACCTTGGCCGCTGTTAGGATTACACTTCTAAGGAAAAGTGCCGACTCGCTACGTGTCGTTGTCCTACGGGGTAGTCATGGATATTCAGATAATTACACGCGAAGGCGAACCAGAGTATGCGGTTCTGCCATGGGCTCAGTATCAGGCTCTACTGAAAGCAGCAGGCATCAACGAACAACCACCGCGCGAAGCCACAGTGCGTCCCGCGGCCACATCAGACCAGACTCTTCCGGGTCTGGATCAACTACGCAGTTTGCGCGAAGGGAAGGGCATCGCCATTGAGGCGCTTGCCCGCACGGTAGGCATCAGCCCGTCATATCTCGCCTTGATCGAAAGCGGTGAGCGTCAACCCGACGCTGCTATTCGCCGCAGCCTCGCCTGGGAATTGACGGTGCCGGGATGGAGGGATGAATCGTGAGCGTACGCATCAGTCGTCAACATTGGGATGGATTGCTGGGGGAACTGGATCAGGCGCGCCGTCAGCGCCATCTTTTGACTTATCGGGCATTGCTGGAGCGTTTGCAGCTACCCACGCCCGCCATGCAAACCCTGACCGCCGCCCTTGAGCACCTGGCCGCGCTGGACGCCAGGGCCGAGCAGCCACTGCGCAGCTCGCTGGTGATCAGCCAGGGCGCCAGTCGCTTGCCGCGCACCGGCTTCTTCGAATGTGTCGAGCGCCTCGGGCGCTTCTCCGGACCGTCCGACGGCGTGGCTGCCGCATCCTGGCACGCCTCGGAAGTGGTGCGGGTGTTCGAATACGAGTACCCCGAGTCGGCGGAAGCCTGAGTGTTCCTACGACTCAAGGCGCGGGCCGGTTACTGGCTGGCCCGCCGGTTGTTCCACTGGTCGTGGTTTGTGCGCCAGCCGCGAGGCTGGCGTTGGCTCGAGGGCCAGTTCGCGCGCATGGCGAACCTGGGCGACGTCGGCGCCCAGAGCTTCTACGGCCACATCCTGACCTTTCGCGGCGTCGGCCTTGGGGCTCGCGAGGAAGGCGTACGATTACTGCGCCTGGCCGCGTTGGCAGGGGATGGCAAGGCGGCGTATCAGGTGGGCGTGATCTGCCTCGCGGGGACGCCGAGCAAGGCGCCGGATCCGGTGGAAGCGGCGCGGTTTTGGCGTATTGCCTTGAAGGCCGGGCATCCGTTGGCTGAGATCAAGTTGAAAGGGTTGGCGAGTGGCGATGCTGAGTAGTGATTCGATGTTGAACTGGTGGACATCTTGAAGACGCAGCGGGCTGATCGGCGGCGCAGGTGGCTACACGCTTGGCGCTCGGCTCGGTGAAACGTCGGCCCGCCCTGTGCTCGGTGACAATCGGGCTAGCGCCCGTCGAAAGCCTTCCACTTTGGTCGCATCCCCCCGGGTTCTGTGCGTAATGACGCCGTAGGCATAAGGGAGTAAACCTTCCAGCCAATCTCGTGGGTAGATTTCTACACTGTTCTCCAATGTCGACACGACCCAGTCGGGCAGCCACGACATATCGCGGTCCGAGAAGTTGACTTCGCCTGCGACCAGCAATGCCAGCGTGGTGCGCAGCGATGACTTGTTCTTCACTAATCTCTCTTGCAGCGCCTGGCAAGCGTCCGGGTCATCCAGTAACACGCGAAGATCGTTGGGTTTGCTCAGCTTCAGCGAGGCTGGAAGCAGCGCAGACAAGGCCGGTAACGAGTCCATCCAGCGTTTTTGCACCTCCAGATCAATTCCGACGAAATCCAGCGCAGGAGGCACAAGCGTCGCCTGACGGATAACCGTAGGTATCAGGTAGCGCAGGCGAAGTCTCATGATTTCCATAAAGAGCCGGTCACTTGCACATAAAGACTCCAGGGTCGGAGCGGTGCGCGGTGTTATTGATGGAGGTGGGCCGATAATGAACGTCGCATTGCGTCGGTGAGGCAGATAATGAATGTCGCCCCAGCTGTCGTTCAGGCAGTGTGCAAGCCAAGCTTGGGGAGTAGGCCCGTTGAACGGGTCCAGATTCATGGGGACGCCAAAACCGTTGAACACTACATGACCGAGGGGATTGAGGCGGCTCTTCAACAGTTGGTGGAACCCGTGATCAAACACAATCGGGGCATAACCGGTCTGGGTGTAGAGGTCGACGATAATGACGTCGTACCGGTCGGGCGTGACGTCCAGGAAGTGCGCGGCATCGGCGACCACACTGTCAAAGTCGGTATTCGCTGCAAGTCGGTTCCGGTTGTCGAGGCTGCGCGAGAATGCGGTCTCGTCCAGATCAACGGCCAACAGACTGGCCACTCTGGTGCTGGCTGCGATCGGCGCCAGCGCCACACCGTCCGAAAGCCCCAGCATCAGAACCGAGATTCGATCCTTGGATGGATCCCCCAGGAAACCGGTACAGCCCATGTCATCATAATATTGGCCGCAGAAGATCTGTTCATGTCGAGCAGATTCAGGTCGATCCTTGAAGTCCGGCATGGTGAAAGGCAACTCCATTTGTAATAGGCGGGGGTACGGCGAGGCACGTCAGTGCGCAAACGCTTCAGGGTATTTGTCCAGGTAGGCATCATTGAGCTGCGTATCCGGGGAACGCATGAACGATTTGAAATCGGGTACCAGAAAAACCAACAGAGACAACAGCAGCACCATGGCGCCCAGCAGCGTGATTGTCAGTGCAACCCCCAGATAGGCGATCAGGGTGTTCATCGCAAAACTGCCCAAGGGGCTGGCCGCCGCAGACAAAAATGAAACCGTGGCAAAAATCCGGTTGCGATGGAGCTTGGGCGTCGCCAGCAGCCTCACTGCGGAGGTGGGGATGTTGATCAACATCAGGCCTACACCGCCGCAGAAAAAGGCCGCGGGTACGATGAACGACGATGAAACGGTGCCGACCACCACCAGATTGCACCCCAGTAATGCAAAACCTGCGGACACACACATGTCACGGGGAACCCGGTCGGATAACCAGCCGATGATCTTGTAACTGCCCGCCAGAATGCCCAGCCCGAAGCATGAATCCAAAAGACCGATGTATGTGACCGGGTACTGGATGACGTCCTTTACGTACAGTGGAATCAAAATGGTGAAGAACGGAAACAGGGCAAAGTTGATCAGCATTGCAATGATGGCCAGGTAAAACTCGACTTTCACTCCGTAAACCACTTTGAAACCGGAATAAATCATGCTGAAGCCGCTGGCACCCGGGGCTTTTTCGCCTTGACCGGTGGCACCGATATGGCTCGGGATGGTCGCGATCAACGCTCCGGCGATGAGAATCGCAAAAAAATCGGCAGCAAAGGCGAACGTGATACCGAACCCGTAAATCAACCCGCTGGCCAGTACCGGCCCCAGAAGAATAGAAAAGGACGACATCACGCTTTTGGTCCGAAAGGCCAGGGAGACTTTATCGTCGTCTGCGAACAAAGGAATGATCGACGCTTGGAGAGGGTCGCGCACACCGACAATCGCACTACTGATCATCATCAGCGCGCCCACCGTCCAGGGATTGAACGACCCCGTGGCGGACAGCACCACCATCAACAGCGCTGTCAGCAGGCTGATCCATGAGGCCAGCTTGATGATCAGGATTTTGTTGTACTTGTCCCCCAGCCATCCCAACAGGGGTTTGGCTAACACTTCCGCCGCAATGGAACAGGCAATCATGTTGGCGAAGTACAGCGCAGAGCCTGTTTCCTGCAAGGCCCACCAGGCCACCGCCAATTGATTACACCGTCCACCCAGAACCATAAGCAAAAAGCTGAATTGCACTTTCAGCAGACGCCGGTCGATGTCGGGAAAGCCCCACGTGATGCCTGAAAAATTTGCACTCATTGACGTACCTTTGATCCAGATAGGGCTACTGTGCAAGCCGGGGGTGTTCAAGAAACGACGGGGTGACGGTCATCAGGGTAGATCGCCAGATATTGCTCGATTCCACCCTGAGAGAAGGGGACAGATCTATTTTTTACGCGATCATGAAAATAAATCCGTCCCATTTTTTCTATTTGCTGTCGATCGAATGGCAGGCCGGAATAGCTGTGCTTGAGCGCTCGCTGCTACGTAAGGAACTGTTGAAGTTGGGGTTGGCCCGCATTTCTGTTGTGAGTAAACCGTTTCTGGTTTTGTAGCTACATCGAAGTGGGGCTTTTGGCTTATTGCTGTCTATCATCAAGAGCCGCTTCCCAATAGTGGACGGTGAACACGGGATGGCTGTCGCCGCAAAACCGCATGCTCCAGGAGGCCTGCTCCGCAGCTTTGAGTCATCAAGTATTTATACGGCTGGCGCGCCATCGGTGACGCAGCCTAACATGCGGCTCAAGTCGCTCGCTAAGCTCGCTCGGGACCGGCTAAAGAAGGCCCCAAACGTTAGGCACTGGTCCAACCTTACCGTTACGGAGCATATAAAATATGTCAAACATCGTCGCATGGACGCTGTTCGCCTTGGGCGCCTTCCATATTCCATTCGGTATTATTAAGTTCAAAGCAGCATTCGCCGCCGCTGTAGACTCTGGCTTCGTTGACCAGTTCAGAGTGCACGAAGATCGGCGTACCGCCCTCTGGTTTACCCTGCTGGGGCCGCTTTTTATGCTCGCAGGGCATACAGCGATTCACGCCGTAGCAGTTGGCGATCTCGCGCTACTTAAAATTGTTGGCATCTATGTGCTTATGATCTCGATCATTTGCGTCATTGCTGTTCCAAAATCGGGTTTCTGGGCAACGCTGCTGGTTTCACCGCTGATCATCGCGGCAGGGTATGGCTTGTACTCCTGACAAACGGTTCATGTCGTTCGCGAGGGCTTCAATGTCCACTCGGGGTCGTTTTCAGCCGGACGCGATAGGCAGAAAGCGGCCCGACTTTTTCAACAGAATCGGCCAAAAGCTGCCACTCGGAAGCGTCTCAAGCGTTATCCACTGGCGAGATTCATAGTCTATCTCGCCTCGGCGCAGCACAGTCTGTATGTATGTAACCGCGATCATTCGCATTTCTCTGTTGTAGTTTCTGACGTGTCTTGTGAGACGCGTCTCTTTTGTGTGTAGAAAATTCCCGCTCTCTTGAACCAAAAGCGATATGCCGGGTCTGGTGTGCGCGTGGTTTTGCGCATCAGCAGCGTGAGTGTTTTTCGGAGTACGCCTGGGTCTTCAGGTGCTGCCCAAGATAAAGGTAAAGGCCAATATTCGGCTTTTTGTCCGCTCGCGAGCTTGCTGTCATTTCCGTATCGAGGGATCGAACATGTTCTCACCCGCCCATTGGGCGAGGTTGTGCCTGGCTTTGCTGTGCCTTTCTCCGCTAACTCTTGCTCACGCCGCCCCCACCCCCGGTGAAACCGATCTGATCCGCGAACGTCAGGATCGCTTGCTTGACGAGCAGCGTCGACGTCTCGAAGAGCTCAAGGAATTACCCGGCAAGGCAGCCAACCCCACGCAACCGACGGCCCCGGCCGACGCCCGTTGTTTCCCCATCAAGGACATTGAGCTCAAAGGCGCCGACAGTCTCTCGGACAGCGAGAAAAATCGCCTGCTCAAGCCTTATATCGGCCAGTGCCTGGGCGTCACGCAGCTCAACGAGTTGCTGAAAGTCATCACCGATCACTACATCGACAAAGGCCTGGTCACCAGCCGTGCCTATTTGCCGCAACAGGATTTGTCCGGTGGGCATCTGCAAGTGCTGGTCGTCGAGGGCCGCTTGGAAGGCCTGAAAGGCGCCGAAGGCAGCGGTCTCTCCGAGCGGGAACTGGCGATGAGCTTTCCCGGCAAGCCGGGTGAGTTGCTCAATCTGCGGGACATCGAACAGATGGTCGATCAACTGAACCGTTTGCCGTCCAACCATGCGCAGACGGAGCTGACGCCGGGGCAGAATATCGGTGGCAGCGAAGTGCTGGTCAAAAACACCCCGCAGAAGCCCTGGCGTGTTGGTTTATCGCGGCATAACGATGGCCAGAAGAGCACTGGCGAGCAGCAATGGGGCACCTCCTTCGACTGGGACAGTCCCTTGGGCCTGGCCGATCAATTGGCCTTGCGCGGCGGCCACGATGCCGTCAGCGATCATCAGAAAACCTCGCGCAATGCCATGCTCTATTACAACCTGCCCTTTGGCTGGTGGAACCTGAGCTACACCTACAGCCAGAGCGAATACCGCGCCTTGGGCCAGGCCAACGGTTTCAATTTCAAGCAGAGTGGCGACAGCCAGAACCATCAGTTGCGCCTGGAACGAGTGATCCATCGCGATGCCCTGAGCAAGACCTCCCTCAACACCGGCCTGGCTTACCTGCGAACCAATAATTTCATTGAAGACAGCAAGCTCACTGCCAGCAGCAATCGCATTAGCGAGGCGCAGTTCGGCATCAACCATGGGCGACGGGTTGGCAATGCGTTCGTCAACCTCGACCTGGGCCTGCAGAACGGTATTGGTGCCCTCGATGCCCAGGGTAATCACGACCCGGGACCGGGCCTTCCGGATGCGCGCTATCGCAAATACACCGCCACTCTCAGCTATTTGCAGCCCTTTGTGCTGGGTGGCGAGTCCTTCAGTTTCAGCAGCCTGATGACCGGTCAGCGCAGTGAAGACGTGCTATTCAGCCCTCAGCGCATGAGCTTGGGTGGACAATCGTCGATCCGTGGTTACAAGGACCAGTCCTTGTCCGGCGACAGCGGTGGCTACTGGCGCAATGATCTGCGCTGGAGCCGTCCCGTGACCCTGGAATGGCTACGCCCGGTGTTCGCCGAATATGGCACCAGCCTCGGTTACGACCAAGGCGTGATTCGCGGTGATCGCTACAACGGCAACCAGCATGGGCGCCTGTCGAGCAACTCGCTGGAGTTGTTCGCCCGCGGTGAGCACCTCAGCGCCAGCGTGACCTTCGCCCACTCCCTGGAACGCCCGGATGCCCTGACCGAGCGCGAAGCGCCGATTTATTTCCGCGTGGATTTCTTCCTCTAAATTCTGCTTTAAACGAGATTCGATCATGGACGTTCGCCTCTACGCCTTCCTCGCTGGCCAGCCCGCTGCTGCCGTCAAAAACCGTGAGCACTTCTGGGGCATGCCCAAGCGCGGCCTGGCATTCCTGTTGGCCAACGTCATGTTCTGGCAACCGATGTGGGCCCAGGCGGACGGGATCGTGGTCAGCGCGCCGGGAACCAATCTCGGTCAGGCAGGTAACGGCGTGCCCATCGTCAACATCGCCGGCCCCAACGGCAGTGGCCTGTCCCACAACCAGTTCAAGGATTACAACGTCGGCAGCAACGGCGTGATCCTCAACAACGCCACCAACGCCGCCCAGCCCACTCAACTGGGGGGGATCATCCTCGGTAACCCGAACCTTAACGGCACGGCCGCCAGGACCATCCTCAACGAAGTCAACGGCGGCAATCCCAGCCAGTTGCGTGGCTACACGGAAGTGGCGGGGCAATCGGCCCACGTCATCGTCGCCAACCCTTACGGCATCAGCTGCAACGGTTGCGGCTTCATCAACACCCCGCGAGTCACGTTGACCACCGGCAAACCGGTGCTGGATAACGGTCGGCTGGATCGCTTTCAGGTCGATCAGGGTAGCATCGCCATCGAAGGCGACGGGCTGAATGCCAGCAACGTCGACCGCTTCGAAATCATCACCCGCAGCGCCAGGATCAACGCCGAGATCCAGGCCAAGAATCTGACCATCATCGCCGGTCGCAACGACGTCAACGCCGACAGCCTCAACGCGACCGCGCGCGCCGATGACGGCAGCGCCAAACCGGGGTTGGCCATCGACTCCTCGGCCTTGGGTGGTATGTACGCCGGGGCGATCAAACTGGTGGGCACTGAGGCCGGGGTTGGCGTGAAGCTGGACGGCAAGATGGTTGCCAGTGGGGGGGATATCCAGCTTGATGCCAATGGGCATTTGAGTTTGGCCGAGATGGCCGCTGCCGGTGCTATCGATATCCAGGCGAAAAGCCTGGAAACCCGTGGACAGGTGTACGCCGGTAGCCGGTTGGAGGTGAAGACCCAGGGTGACCTGACCAACCAGAAAAACCTGGTGGCGCGCGACAGCATTCGCCTGGACAGCGGCGGCACGCTGAGCAACAACGCAATCATCGAAGCCGGGGTCAATGCTGACAACAGCCGCAACACCTCGGGCGATATCACTCTTACTGCAAAACAGCTGAACAACGGCGGCAAAACCGTAGTCGCCAGTCGCGACCTGAATGTCACGACGACCGCCGCGCTGAACAACCAGGGCGGTACGCTCAGCGGGCAGCGCATGACCACGGTCACAGCCGACGTTGTGGATAACCGCAACAAAGGCCGAATTCTTGGCAACACCGAACTGCATCTGAACGCCAACCAGGTACTGAACGCCCAGGGCGGCCTGATCAATAGCCAGGGCATTCTGACTGCCAACCTGGGCCATCTGGAAAACAATGCAGGCGAATTATCCAGCCTGAACAGCGCGACCCTGATCCTCGGCAGCCTGGACAACCTGACCGGCCTGGTCATGGCCGGCAAAAACCTCGATATCACCAACACGGGCGCGATCAACAACCAGGGCGGTGAATTGTCCAGCCAAGGCGTCATGACCGTGCGCACCGGCAGCCTGGATAACCGCAACAAAGGCACCGTTGCCGCCAATGGCAAGTTGGTGGTCAGTGCGACTGGCAAGGTCAACAACGCCGACAACGGCCTGATCGCCAGCCGTACAGCCGACGTTGAGTTCGATGCCGCCAGCCTGAATAACGCCAAAGGCACATTGCAAGGCAAAGGCTTGGTGACGGTGGATGTATCGGGCGATATCGATAACCAGGGCGGCAGCATCATTGCCCAAGACGCCAAGTTGAGTGTCTTCGCGACCAACCTTGACAACCGCGGTGGCGTGCTCTCCAGCGTCAAGGCCGCGCTGGAGGCACGCACCACCGGCGTCTTGAAAAACGGCTACGACGTGAATCGCGTGGGCGGCACGATCCAGGCTCAAGGCCTGAACATCAAAGCCTTGAGCGGGTTGTTCAACGACGGCGGGCGCCTGGCCGCACAAGCCGGCGATGTCGTGATCACCAACGCGGCTGCGGATATCAATAATCGCAACGGCGGTATATATGCCACGGGCACGGTCCAAGTCATTGGCCGGCAGATGGACAACAGCGGCGGCGGGCAGGTCAGCGCCAGGCGCATCGACCTGGATCTCAGCGGCGCACTGAACAACAACGCGGGCATCATCGAAAGCCAGGACAGCCTGGACATCCTGGCCGCCAGCCTGAGCAACCAGGGAGGCCAACTGCGCACCCTGGGCCGCAACAGCACCACGGCGTTCGACATCGGCGGGCTGTTCGACAACAACGACGGCACCCTGGAGACCGCCAGCCAGGACGTGAAACTCGACAGCGGCAGCGTCCAGAACGTAGGTGGCAAGTTGTTCCACACCGGCCTTGGGCTGTTTGGCATCAGCCAGGCCAACCTGGGGCAGGCGGGTGGTCGCCTGGTGACCTACGGCAACTTGAACGTGACGGCTGACCGCTGGACCAACAACACCGCGATCCAGGCCGGGCATCTGGTCTTGAATGTCGGTCAGTTGACCCAGACGGCCACCGGCCAATTGCTCAGCACCAACGGCCTGGTTGGCCGGGGGAACAACTGGCGTGTCGACGGCCTGATCGGCAGCGATGGAGCCATCGACCTGCAACTGACCGGCGAATATGCAGGTAGCGGCCGCTTGAGCAGCCTGGGTGTCCTGGGGATCAAGGCCGCGCTGATCAATCTGGAGGCGAGCGGCAGTATCGCTGGCGGCGGCAGCACAACCGTCGTGGTCGATGGCGTCCTCAACAGCTACGGTCGGCTGACCTCGGCGGCGGACATGAGCGTCACTGCCGCCACGATCAACAACTACGGCACGCTGGGCAGTGCCGAGGCGCTTGGCGTATCGACCGGCGCCCTGCTCAACGAACACGGATTGATCTTCAGCGGCGGCAATACAAGCCTGCGCGTCGACAGCCTGACCAACCGCTATGCCGATATCTACAGCCTGGGTGATCTGAGCATCGATCGCGACGGCCTCGGCACGCGTGCCAGCCGCATCCTCAACAGTTCCGGCACGCTGCAAAGCGACGGCAACATGCGCCTGGCGGCCAGCACGATCGACAACGTCCGCGAGGTCTTGACCACCAACGATGCTGGCATCTACACCGCCTCGATCAGGGAAGTGGCCTGCATCGGAGGGGTCAATGCCGGTGATTGCGACGGCCCCAAGGTAAACCACGTCTGGCAGATCATTCAGCGCGATAAGTTCGAAGTCACCGCGGCCAGCGCCGCCTCCAGCATCACCACCGGCGGAAACCTGGATATCCAGGGCGACACCCTGACCAACCGGAGCAGCAGCATCGGCGTCGGCGGTGCATTGACCGCCAATCTGGTCAGCCTGAACAACATCGGCATCGAGACCGGTGAGATCGAAACCTCGCGCACCTTCATGTCCGAACGCACGCGCCACCCGAGTGGCTGGCGCGCCGCCGCGAATGACTTCACCAACAAATATTGGCTGCAGAGCCCGGGTTACACCCCCAACGATCTGGGTGGCCTTGAAGGGGCGATGAGCCGTTTCATCGGCATGACCGAGCGTGAGGTGCCAGAGTTTCGTACTCAAACGGCCTCCATCGATAGCCAGACCTACGCTGCGATTATCCAGGCCGGCGGACCGGTGGCTGTTAGCACCCAGAACAATGTCGACAGCAGCGTGGTACGCCCAGGCTACACCTATGTCGGCGCCGGCCCGCGCACCGATACTCAGGCTGACAACGTTTTCTCCACCCGCATCAACGTCAATCGGCAGCTATCCCCGGACCTGACCCAGCAACAGGTCGATCCGCTCGCCTTGCCGGGCTTTGACTTGCCCACCGGACAAAACGGCCTGTTCCGCATGAGCGGCAACGGCTCGACTACGCCGACCCAGGGCGCTGGCCTGCTGCAGGTGCGCGGGCTGGCTGACCGTTCGATGAGGTCCAATCCGCACAAGTACCTGATCGAGACCAACCCGGCGCTGACCGACATGCGCCAGTTCATGAGCTCGGACTACCTGCTGAAAAACCTGGGCTACGATCCGGACCTCGCCGCCAAGCGCCTGGGGGACGGCTTCTACGAACAACGCCTGATCCAACAGGCCGTGATCGCCCGCACCGGCCAACGCTTTCTCGACGGCCAGACCTCCGACGACAGCATGTTCAAGTACCTGATGAACAATGCCATCGCCAGCAAGGACGCCCTCCACCTGTCCCTGGGCGTCAGCCTGACCGCCGAGCAGGTCGCGGCCCTGACCCATGACATCGTCTGGATGGAAACCCGGACCGTGAACAACCAACAGGTGTTGGTGCCGGTGCTCTACCTGGCCCAGGCCAACAACCGCCTGGCGGCCAATGGCGCGTTGATCCAGGGCACCGACGTCAGCCTGATCGCCGGCAAAAACCTGAACAACGCCGGCACCCTGCGCGCCACCAGCAACCTGAGGGCCACGGCTGGCGACAGCCTGGTCAACAGCGGTTTGCTGGAAGCGGGTAATCGGCTTGAGGCGCTGGCGAGCAATAACCTCACTAACAGGGCCGGCGGGATCATCGCCGGGCGGGATGTCAGTGTTGTTGCCCTTAGCGGCGACGTGACCAACGAACGTACCGTTACCACCCACGAAAGCAGCAGCGGCTACCGCACCGAACGCACCGACTTCATCGACAGCGCGGCCCGCATCGAAGCTGGCAACAACCTGGCCATCAGCGCTGGGCGTGACATCAACAATGTCGGCGGTGCGCTGAAAAGCGGCTCTGACACCACCCTCGATGCCTCGCGCGATGTCAATCTCGTCGCCGCCGAACGCATCACCAGTGGCACTCGCGGCCGGCATCGTGACCAAGATATCAAGCAATACGGCTCCAGCCTCGACAGCGGCCGCGACCTGACCGCCAACGCTGGCCGCAACCTCTCCGTCGTCGCCAGCCAGATCGATGCCAAGCGCGACGTCGCCATGGCCGCTAAAGAAAACTTGACCCTCGCCTCGGCTGCGGATGAGCAGCATTCCTACGGCAAGAGCAAGAAGGTCACCAGCCAAGAGGATCATGTCAGTCAGGTGGCTTCGACGCTCAAGGCGGGGCGAAACGTTGCCCTGAGCGCGGGGCAGGATCTGGCGCTGATCTCCAGCAAGGTCAACGCTGCAAATGAGGCCTATTTCGTGGCGGGTGGCAAGCTTGAGCTGCTGGCTGCGCAAAACAGCGACTATTCGCTGTACGACATGAAGAAGAAAGGTGGTTGGGGGAGTAAGAAGACTCAGCGGGATGAAGTGACCAAGGTTACGCATGTGGGCAGCCAGATCACCACGGGTGGTGATTTAGTACTGCTCAGCGGGAGTGACCAGCGTTATCAGGCGGCCAAGCTGAATAGTGGTGATGAGCTGACGTTACAGAGCGGCGGCTCGATTACCTTCGAGGGCGTTAAGGATCTGAGTCAGGACAGCCATACAAAGAGCGATTCCAGTCTGGCTTGGAACTCGATGAAGGGTAAAGGCCACACCGACGAAACCTTGATTCAGAGCCAATTGCAGGCTCAGGGGAACTTGGCCATCAAAGCTGCCGATGGCTTGAAGATCGATATCAAACACATCAACCAGAAAACCGTCAGCCAGACCATCGATGTCATGGTCAAGGCTGATCCGAAGTTGGCCTGGCTCAAGGAGGCCGAGCAGCGAGGGGATGTGGATTGGCGGTTGATCAAGGAAACTCACGAGTCGTTTAAATACAGCCACTCGAGCCTGGGGCAGGGCGCGATGTTGGCGATCATTATTATCGTTACCGTGCTGACGGCTGGTACTGGAACCGCCGCTACAGTTGGCGCTAGTGCTGGCACCGCAGCTTCTGGGGCGGCAGCGGCGGCAGGTGCGTCAGCTGCCACGGCTGCGACTGTAGGCGCTGCTGCATCGGCTGCCGCAACGGCGAGCTTTTCGGCGGCAGTCGCGCAAACGGCAGTCAGCACGATCAACAACAAGGGTGACCTGGGGGCGACCTTCAAGGACGTCTTTTCGTCAGAAAGCCTGAAAGGCTATGTGATCGCCGGGATCACGGCTGGTTTTACCAAGGGCGTTATCGATCCCGCGCTCGGCGGTAATACGGTGCCGTTTAATAACCTCACAAGGGGGTTTGATTTAAATACTCTTCAAGGAGTGGGTGGTTTTGCGCTGCATGCCGGGGCTCAGGGTGTTGCGGGGGGAGTCATCAAAACCGCCATCAATGGAGGAAGCTTCGGCCGGAACCTCACAGATGGGCTGGTCTATCAGGCGGGTACCGTCGCAGCAGCCACAACATTCAATTTTGTCGGTGGTTATGCGCAAGACCATTGGCAGGCCGCGAAGAATGCGGGCGATACCACTGGCATGGCCATGTGGGCCGAAGGCGGCGTCGCTCGTACTGCCATGCACGCGTTGGCGGGGGGAGCGATTTCCAGTGCTACCGGTGGTGACTTCAAGACCGGCGCCATTGCAGCGGGTGCCAGCCAAGCCATGGCTGGAGAACTTAATTCCATTTTCGATACACAGCCTGAGCTACGACAAGCGGTTTCTCAGGTTGTCGGTTTGACGGCCGCCGGTCTTGCTGGCGGCGATGTCGAGAAAGCCTCTTGGGTCGCGTTGATGGCTGACGAATACAATCGTCAGCTTCACCAGAAAGAGACAGTTGCACTTGAGAAACTACAAAAGGAAACGCCTGAAAAAGCTTATGAACTGAAAGCGGCTGCGTGTGCTTTGGTTCATTGCTCCGCCTCGGTACCTGTGGATGATCGAAACTACCAAGCTGTTAAAGCGCTTGAAGCGGACGGAAAGGGGTTCACAGGTGCACAAAGTGCGCTGATCGCTACCGGGGCCTATGACGAATATTCGAAGTGGGACCAAGTCAACGATGATTTGCTCCTTAACGATAAGGAACTCAGACAGTCATCCCAGGCGAGCCGAGCGGTACTCGGCGCGATAGGTGCCGCCGCAGGATTTGGCGGCGCGATACTCTCCACGCCAGCTTGTGTCACCGGAGTCGGTTGCGCTATACCTGCGCTCTCCGGTTTGGGCGGCGCGGCGTCGTTTGTTGATGGATGGCAGGCCACCGGGCAGCTGTTTGCTCCTTACGACTACACACAAGGAAGCAGGGTACTCGCGTCCTTCAACAGCGCAACCTATCCTGGAGATGTAAACCCACTCCGCGACTATGGAACCGAGGCCGCTAAGGCAGCGATGGAAATCGCGTTGCTCAAGGGGGCGGGGAAGTATCTGGATGGTGGGGCGTCGGTACTGGTTTCGGGGGTTAAAGGGGGTGCAAAAGCGACAAGCGAAGTCGTGCCACCCGGGCCCATTGTTTCTTCTGGTATGACTCGGACAGGTGTTGTTCGTACAAATGCGGCTGACTGGCGAGCATTGCGTGATAATTGGGATGACCTTGGGTATGGCCAAATCTTAAGTACTGAAAATCGGGCCGCTATTGCTAAAGGACGTACTCCGAAAGTCGACGATGCATGGGTTAAGGTTTTTCCGGAGGATGCAGGGTTAAAGGGTGAAAGAATTTCTATGCACCATATCCAAGGTTCGCCACTTACGGTACCACTACCTGATACACGGCATTTGGATGCGCATATGCCAGGAGGGTTTAGATATAATCCGGGTGGCCCTGGGTCAGCTCTTCCGGCATACCCACCGAAAAAAGGAGTTGAGTAATGCATTCCATACCGCTAGAGCATGCGAAGCAAAAGTTAATTTTTTACGTGGCTCAGGATTTGGATCAGTCCATTAAATCTGATGTGCAGCAGCTTGTGAATGAGCTTGCTGCATCAAGAGTATGGAGCATATCCCCGCCAAGCTTCGTTGACGAGATAGACGAAGGGGGGGAGGAAGTAGTAGGTGGAATGTTGGAGATTTATTCGGCTTTACAGCCAAATATACTTTCTACTGATATGGATTCGAAAAATTTAGATGAGGTAGAGGAGCTGATCAGTGCTGTTCGAGATTTATCTGAAAGAGAAGGGCTTTCCTTTGAGTTTCAATTAGATACTACTTATGTTGGCAGCATTGATGATGGTGTCATTGATCGAGTTCTACTGGAAGGTCTGCTTGTGCCTTGGAGAGATAACCTCAAACGGAAGAGCTGAGTCGGTGCAAAAGGTGTTTCTCCAGTTGTAACTGCAGAGGGAAAGATTGGCGGAACAACATTTACTGATTTTAATCAGACTGCTTGTCCAGCTTCACAAGCTAATGCTAGTCAACCAACCTTGATATCTGATCGGGTAACTGCTAAAGCTGACGCATCTGGGAAAGTCCTGCCAAATGGAAACATGGCCGACGCTCATGCAGAAATAGGTGTGATACAGCAGGCATATGCTGCTGGGAAGACTATGGGGGCAAGCATGGAGCTTGCTGTCTCTGGTAAAGCAGTTTGTGGGTATTGTCGAGGAGATATTGCTGCAATGGCGGAGAAATCTGGGCTTACTTCTCTTGCAGTCAAAGAGGTCGCGACTGGTAAAACTCTATATTGGCAGCCTGGAATGCGGGCTCTGAGAGAGAGGGATTATAAATGAGATTTTCTCTATCATGGATTGTTGGGTTTGGAAGTGAGTGTAAGGGGGGTAGAGCTAAAGAACCCTCTTGGAGCGATATTGAGCTTCATCTAAGAGAAGTATGCGAGACGTCTGGCTCTGTTACATTAGAGGTTGTGAATCTTAATGGATTTGAGCTGTTGAGCTTGCAAGTTGTTGCAGGTGATGGGATGTATGCGATGACTTTAGGGGAAGACAATGGTGAAGATTACATTGTTCGGTCTTATCTTGGAGGCGGAAATTCAGGGAAGATGGTTGATATCCTAGGGGATGCTGTTGATGCCTCAGGAGTTTGTACGGATTTTGAGATTGTGGTTAATGTTTTTAGGCAGTTCTTTGAAGAGGGCCGGGTTTCTCGGAGCTTAATGGCTTAATCCTTTTGGTGCAAAAGCACCTGGTCAGATCGACAACCCTCCAGTGAAGAATGGATGGAAGGTTGGTGATGATGTTTATAATCAAACGGCTAAAGGCAACGACCCTTCATGGTCTGCTGTTCGGTCTAGGTTCTGGAAAAACGAGTCTGCTGCTCCCGACGCTGCAAAAACTTATGGTCCAGAGAATCTTGATCGGATGAGTAAAGGACTCGCGCCTCAGCGATATAACGCGGATAAAGGGGGAATTGAGTCTATGGAGCTGAGTAACGAGCCCATTCCTGCTCGGGATGGTGGTAAAGACTTTGTTCCTCGTTGGCCGCAAGACCACGCCGCTGTCGATCCATACAGAAAGCCAGGATACTGAGAAATGACGGAAACACTTTCTTCAATTTTTCAACGTACACGAGGGGCTCCTATTCAAGTAGCAGAACGTCTTGTGTACCCGATCTTTCAAAAAAAAATTAAAGCAGGTCGAAGCAATTTCTTGGCTCGAAGATTGAAGTCAACTATGCAGCCTGTGTCTGGACTACGTTTAAAAGTGGTAAAAGGTGAGCTAGAAGTAAATGACCAGCGCCACTCTGAAGTTATTTTATGGGCGGATACTAGCCCGGAGTCCGTTTATTTTTCGGTGCTATCCAAAACAGGTTGCGAATTGAAAATCTGGAATGTATGGCGTGTGAACGATATTGCTCAGGCCTGGGTTGGAAATGCAGGGATGGTAATCAGTGAGGAGGGTCGCATAACAAATTTGGAATGTAGCGGTGGTACTGAAGCAGTAGACTTTTCTACTTTGGTGTTTCAAATAGAGTCTATTGATTAAGATTTACCGCTAGGTGCAAAAGAAGGGGCAAATATTGGAGGGGGCGTTTTTCAAAACGGTGACTCCGCTACGGGCCTTCTGAGTACTCAGTTAGCTAAAGATACTAATTCGTACCTCACTGATATTCAAAATTTGACAGGTAGGCAGTTCACTCCCCAACAGCTGGATCTTTTGAAAGCAGATCTTCGGGAAAATTCTTACTCGCGTCTCTCCAAAGAGGATGTTGAGTTGAACCGGATTGATTTTGAAAGAAAGTTTCCAAATCACAGAAAGGAATGGGAGAAGAACACTGGTGAGAGCTGGCCCAAAGAAACCTACACTGACAAGAATGGCAGTGTGAAAACCCGAAATTACGATGCTCATCATGTAATAGAGAACAAATTTGGTGGTAAAGCTGAGTGGTGGAATATTACACCTGCAATGCGAGGCGTAGAGCATCAGGGAGGGATTCACAGGTCCCAAGGTCCAGCAGAGAATTTATTTGGTAGATAATTATGAGAAATTCAGTAGAAATACGAAATCTGATAGAGGCAATCACATCCGCTGAGCTTTATGAAGGGGATTACGGAGACTGTATATCTAATGTTGATGCGATACTGAGCGACGTTGTCGATACGGATCGAAAAGGTGTGCCTAGTGATTATCTGGAGTTTCTTGCGGATTTTGGATTTGGTGAGCTAGACGCTGCGTTTTATGTGGAGGATGGCCCAGTAAAATATTCCTCTATATCTCATGGGGAAGTAAATGGGTATGAGGGTATGTATGTTTTTGCTGGAAACTCAAGTGATGTGTTATATGCTTTTGATTCTAAGAATGGTTGGGCGGTAGTGGAGATCAGCTCTGAGGCTGGTGGCTTTGAAGTGCTGTCGGTGGATTTTTCTAGCTTTATGTTGGATAAGCTTAAGTATGTTAAAGGTCTAGTCGATTGGCGTGCAGATAACTAAGCGTCGAAAGACTCTTAGAGGATAGATAACGGAGGGTACGGGCTGAATCGCGGCTCTACCATCTGAAGTGAAAGAGATGGTGGCTGATCAGCTGATGACTTTGATTCAGACCCATCCGGCTCTGCGCGGGCGTAAGACCATTGAGTTCCCTTATCAGACCCACGAACAATGGCGTCAGTACGGGCAGGAACAGACGAGCCAGCACTCGGGTGAGATTGCAAAACTGTCGAGCTATGACGCGAACGTAGAGGAAATGGGGACAGATTTATTTTCCGCTGATTTGCTAGGCTGAAAGCTCCATGGAAGGAGGTTGCTCATGCCCAGGATGGGACGCATTGTTTTGCCGAACTACCCGCATCACGTTGTCCAACGCGGTCATAACCGTCAGGTGGTGTTTGCTGCTACCGAGGACTATCAGCGTTATCTTGCCGACCTTCGAGAACTTAAGGAGGTGTTTGGGGTAAGGGTGTATGCCTACTGCCTCATGACCTCATGTCCATTTGTTGTTGGCGCCAAGCGAATCGGTGGCAGGCCTCGGGCAGTTAATGAAGGCGCTGGCGGCGCGTGCTACTCGCTACCGCAATCGGTTGGAGGGGCGTACCGGTACGCTATGGGAGAGTCGGTACAAGTCCAGTGTGGTGCAATCCGATACTTATCTGTTGGCATGCTGCCGCTATATTGAATTGAATCCGGTACGCGCATGCATGGTGGCTGATGCGGCGGACTACCCTTGGTCGAGCTACCGGGCACGTGTGGGCGATCTGCCTGATAGCGATTGGCTAGATACTG
>NZ_BOMA01000014.1:0-238915 GCF_016861935.1 Pseudomonas sp. 008
TTTTTGTCGCTCAAATTTCTTCACTGACAGCATTAGCGACGTGCGCCTGATTTGTTCCTCTAGAGACTTATCGAAATGGATTTTCGTGTACTTCTGATGGCCGGCATTGCCGTCGGCAGCCCTTTGATTGTAACGGCGGATGAAACGCCGACCACTCAAGCCCAGGCCCCGGGTTTTGTCGACGGCAGCCATTTGGGGCTGAACTTGCGCCATTACTATGCCAACCAACACACCCGACGTTCTACCTACCTGGGGATCAAGAAAGAAGATGGCCTGGAGCGGACCCGCATCCGTGAAACCTGGGTGCAAACCGCGATGCTCAACTACAGCTCCGGATATACCCAAGGGGCGGTCGGCTTCGGGCTGGACGCTTCATTGTTCAGCGCCATCAACCTGGAGCGCGGACATGGGCGTGTCGCCAATGGTGGCGATCGGGTGCTGGTGGACAGCGATGGCGATGCGCTACCGACCTGGAGCCGTTTGGGTGTCGGTAATCTGCGGCTGCGTTTTTCCAGCACAGAAGTCAAGGCCGGTCGCTTGCTCACCGACAACCCGATTCTGCGTTACAAGGACAATCGCGCCCTGCCCTCGAGCTTTCAGGGCGTAGGCCTGTTCAGCAACGAACTCGATTGGCTGTCATTGCAGGCCGGCAGCTTCGAACGGGCGATTCCACGAACCGGTACCGGCAGCGAAAAACTCACCACCACCTTCGGTAACCGGGCGTATTCGGGGTCGCGTATTTCCTACCTCGGAGGAATGGCCAAAACCCCTTACGGTCTGGACGTCAGCCTCTACACCTCACGCTTCGAGGACATGTGGCAGCAGACCTATCTGGGATTGACCCAGTTGATCGGGGATCGGCGCGAGATTGCGCTCAAGACTGCACTGAATTACTACCACACCGAGGATCAGGGCGAGCAGCGCCTGGGCTACATCGACAATGACGCCTTCAGCCTGGCGTTCACCGCATCGCACCGGGCCCACAGCCTGACTCTGGCCTGGCAGCAGGTGTTTGGCGACGAGTATTTCGATTACGTCTGGGAGTCCACGGGCAATTACATGGCCAACTCGTTGTACTCGGACTACAACGGTCCGAACGAGAAGTCCTGGCAACTGCGCTACGACCTGGATCTGGCGTCCTTCGGGGTACCGGGCCTGACTACCAGTCTGTGGCACGCAAAGGGCTGGGACATCGACGGCACCCATTACAGCGGCGACCGTAACGGGCGCAATACCGGTTACAACGTGCGGGGTCTGGACAATGCCAAACACGATGAAAACGGTTTAATGGTGGCGTACGTGGTGCAATCCGGCGCACTGAAAAACGCGGTGTTTCGCACCATCGTCTACAACCATCGGGCCACGGGCGGGCAGATCGACGGAAGCTACGACGAGGTCCGCCTGGTGGCGAATCTGCCGATGTGGATTTTTTGAGGCGGGCTTTTTGGGCCGAACAAAATCAGCGGCCCCACTTGCGAAACACTGTGGGAGCTTAGCGAGCTCGCCGGTTCCCACAGTCGAGGGGTGTTGGTTCAGACTTTTTTGGTTCTTGGCAGAAAGATCGCCAACACCCCAAACAGCGGCAAGAACGAACACAGGAAGTACACATACTCGATGCCGCGAATATCCGCCAAATGCCCGAGCAACGCCGCGCCAATCCCGCCGAAACCGAACATCAGGCCGAAGAACACCCCGGCAATCATCCCGACATTTCCCGGCACCAGTTCTTGCGCATACACCACGATAGCGGAGAACGCCGAGGCCAGAATGAAACCGATCACCACACTCAACACACTGGTCCAAAACAGATCCACATGGGGCAGCAGCAGCGTGAACGGCGCCACACCGAGGATCGAGAACCAGATCACTGCCTTGCGCCCGATCCTGTCGCCGATCGGCCCGCCGAAGAAGGTCCCTGCCGCTACCGCGCCGAGAAACAGGAACAGATGCAGCTGCGAGCTGGCCACCGACAGGTCAAACTTCTCGATCAGGTAGAACGTGAAGTAACTGGTGAGACTGGCCATGTAGAAATACTTGGAGAACACCAGCAACCCCAGCACCGCCAACGCACTGATCACCCGGCCTTTTGATAAACCGTGCGTCGCCGCCTGACCTTGTTTGAGTTTGAACAGGTTCAAGTGATTGGCGTACCAGCGGCTGATCCGGTACAGCACGAACAACGCAAACAGCGCGAACAAGCCGAACCAGGCCACATTGCCCTGACCATAGGGAATGATGATTGCCGCCGCCAACAACGGCCCGAAGGCCGAGCCCGCATTACCGCCGACCTGAAACGTCGATTGCGCCAGGCCGAAGCGCCCGCCCGAGGCCAGTCGCGCGACGCGAGAAGCTTCCGGGTGAAAAGTCGACGAGCCGATGCCGATCAATCCTGCCGCCAGCAGGATCATCGAGAAGCTGCCGACCACCGACATCATCAAAATACCGATCAATGTGCAAACGGTGCCAGCCGGCAACAGCCAGGGCTTGGGATGGCGGTCGGTGTGGTAACCAACCCACGGCTGCAACAGCGAGGCCGTCAGTTGAAAGGTCAGGGTAATCAGGCCGACCTGAGTGAAAGTCAGGCCATAGTTGGCCTTGAGCATCGGATAGATCGACGGTAACACCGCCTGAATCAGGTCGTTGATCAAATGCGCCAGCGCCACCGCGCCGATGATGCGCATGACCAGCGGACTGCTTTGTGAAGGAGCGGACGCCGATGTCGTGGCGGACTGAACGTTGCTGATGGCCATGAGAGTTTCCGTACTGCGGATGGGTGCGCACAGGCAGGTCGGTCAATGTGCCATTTTTCGGTGCAGTCGCGCTATCCCCTTAGCTTGCTAACGACCTCAAAAAAGGTGATAGCGCAAAGCCATGGTCTGAATCTTGCCTTGCTTATCCGCTTCAACGCGGCCCCTTACAAAGGGGACCGAGAATGGGAAGTTTCGCTACAGAGTCGGCCTACAGAGCGGACCAAGGTGAACTTTCGAGGCCTTTTAGAAGGACATCAGTCGCGGTCGCCATGGCCTCGACGCACGCCAATGGTGCGTGGTGTCCAGAGGAGTCATGGGGCATGCAGGCTTTTTTATCACCGGGGATCGGGCTGCTGGGGCGTTTCGGCTTCGCGCGCAAATTTCAGCTGCTATTTCTGCTGTTTATCCTGCCGCTGGCAGGCAGCTTGTGGATGATCGGCCAGGACTATCGTGACAAGTTGAGCCTGATCGCCGGCGAACGCGCCGGGGTCCGGCAATTGATTGCCCTGGATGCGCTCGACAACTTGCTCGCCGCCCAGCGTGACCGCGCCGCGCGCTGGCGCGCCACCGAAACCAATCGCCAGCCGACACCTGCAACTATCGCGGCGATGGCAGCGTTCGACACGGTTCAGCCGGCCGTGACCCAAGCAATCACAGACTTGGGCAATGCCCTGAAAACCGAAGGCGCCGAGGGCGAGACCCTCACCCGCTATCAAGCCCTGCAAAGCGCCCTCACCGGCCTGGATTCGAAAAGCCTGAGCAGCGTTGGATGGTGGCCGGACGGCTACGATCGCTTCACCAATGCTTTGAGCGCCCTGCAAGCCTTGCGCGAACAAATCGCCATGGACAATCGCCTGACCCTCGCGCCATGGCTGGAAACTTATCTGCTGACGCAGATCTCCACTCAACACGCACCGGACCTGATCGAACGGGTCGGTCGCCTCGCCGCGGTTGGTCAAGCTTCGGTGGTGTCCGGGCAGTTCACGCTGCAAAGCCGCCTGCAACTGCGCGACTTGCGCAGCCGCATCGGCGACGCTCGGGAACAGCTGGTGAAAACTGGCAGCTTGCTGGAAGCGCGCCTGCCCAGCGCCCTGCAAACCTGGGCCGGGCAATACCATGACAGCCTCAAGCAGCTGGATGCCGGTTTGAAAGTGCTGGACGACGGCGTTTTCGGCGGCAGCATCAACCTAAAGCCCGAAGATTTCGAACGCAGTCTCGACGCCCTCCTCGGTAACCTTGCCTCGCTGCGCCAGCAATCGTTGGTTTCTCTGGATCAACGGCTGGATTATTACCATGGCTCGGCCATCCGCCAGTTCATCCTGGTGGCGACAATTTTTGGCTGCCTGCTGCTGGCTGCGCTGTACCTGTTCATCTGTTTGCAGGCCTCGATCCGTCGTAGCGCCAGCGGCATCACACTGCTGGCCGAAGCACTGCGCGACGGCAACCTGAGCCTGCAAGTACCGGTACAGGGCCGCGACGAACTGGCGGCGATCAGCACCTCGCTTAACGTCGCGGTGGTACAACTGCGAAACAGTTTGCTGGGGGTCGATCACGAAACCCTGCAGTTAAGCAACGCGGTACGCACCCTCAACGATCACTCCAGCGGCGCCCTTGGCGAAGTCGAAGCCCAGCAGTTGCAAATCAGCCAGATCGCCGCAGCGGCCACGCAATTGGCCGCCACCTCACAAGGGGTCGCCCAGAGTTGCGAACAGGCGTCTGGCAGCGCTCAGCACACCCAGCGCATCGCCGCCGACAGCAGCCGCGACAGCCAACGCACGACAGCGAGTATTCAGCAGCTCAATCAGCGGTTGAACGAAACGGCGGCGGCACTGGGTCGGGTCAGCGAGCAAGGGCAGCAGATTCAATTGGTGGTTGATACCATTCGCGGCGTGGCCGAGCAGACTAACCTGCTGGCCCTCAACGCCGCCATTGAGGCCGCACGGGCTGGCGAGCAAGGTCGCGGCTTTGCGGTGGTGGCCGATGAAGTGCGCAGCCTGTCGCAACGCACCCAGTCCTCCACCGCGCAGATCGCCGGCACCGTCGACAGCCTGCGTAGCACCGTGAACGAAGCGGTAAGCCTGATGGAAGCCGCCTGCGGCCAGGCGCAATCGGATGCGCAAGCCGTCACCGGTCTCGGCGAACGCCTGGGGGAAATCGCCAGCGCGGTGCAAAGCGTCACCGACACCCTGGCACAAATCGCCACTGCCGTTGAAGAGCAAGCGAATACCGCCGATGAAGTCAGCGGCAACATCCAGCAAGTCGATCAGGCGGCGGTACGCTTGCTCGAAGGCGCGCGGGCGGTGAACCTCGCCGCGGACACCTTGAGCCAGGGCAGCAAGGCCTTGAGTGCGAATACCGGGAGATTTCAGCTCGATTGATGCCCTCCCCTGACCCGATTTTTCGGGTCAGCGGGATAAGCGGTTGAAAGTGTGGAGAAATATTTTAAATTTACGCTTGACGCATCGTCGTTCCAGGTGAATAATGCGCGCCACTTGGCTACATAGCTCAGTTGGTTAGAGCATAGCATTCATAATGCTGGGGTCCGGGGTTCAAGTCCCTGTGTAGCCACCAAGTACCTGTTTACAGATGTCTCCATGAGTCTCTAAACAACCTCAAGAAGCCCGCCTAGTGCGGGCTTTCTTGTGTCTGGGGCATTCGTTTCATTTCTCCGAATGCCCTGACAGTCTTCGCCACCCTGTATGCTAGAAAAAATTGAATCTGGTATACAGAATAAAATGCAGCGCACACTGGATTCGAGCAGTCTCACAGGAGGCTAAAGGCCGTGAGCGTGAAGAGATTGATCTTAGTACAATCGATGGCGAACAGATTCCAAGGAGGGTGAGACGATCTGTCTCGCACAGAACGCTTCAGAAATATCATTTGCTGCCGAACTAAATCAAATGATCATTACAACAGGACGCAATTAGGAATGAGTGCCAAAATTAATATTCGTGACTTGGACGAGTGTCGCAATATTCATAAAGGCGCTGTCTTTATCGTCGCCTCGGGAGGGTCTGCCAAAGACTTTCATCCTGAGGAGTTCGCTGACATCCCTATGATTACAATGAATGGGGCAATCTCAAAGTTTATCGGAACTGGCGTGAAGCCTTTTTTCTATGCCTGTACCGATAAAGATTTTCCCAAGCAACAACCTGAATTGTTCTCCCAAGCCATGCTTCTTAGTGAGCGAGTCGCCTTATGGGAGGACCATGTTCAGCATCTATCGATTACGCCCAAAGGGAAGGTGTTTTTGCTGA
Organism: Pseudomonas sp. 008; assembly: GCF_016861935.1. Lineage (NCBI taxonomy): Bacteria > Pseudomonadati > Pseudomonadota > Gammaproteobacteria > Pseudomonadales > Pseudomonadaceae > Pseudomonas > Pseudomonas sp. 008. The sequence continues at coordinate 6,008 of NZ_BOMA01000014.1, forward strand.
ACAAGGCGCCAAAGTTTTCCTGGGGTGCGCTGGTTGGTGCAGATAAAGAGCTGATAAGAAATCGTAATTTTCTCAAGCGTCGCAATCGGCGCATCGGCTTCAGTAAAAACCTGAAACGGGGCTTCTTCGATGCGCGCACTGTTGCCTATTTAGCTCTGCAAATCGCCTATCATGCGGGCTTCAATAAAGTGGTAATGGTGGGGGTTGATCTTAATCAGGCTATCAGCCGATTTTATGAAGAGAAAAGCACCACAGTTTCTCCTTGTGGGCTGGACCAGCATTTTCACACCAGGATTTTGCCGTCGTTCGAAATAGTAGCGAGGAAAATAATCAGTGATCAATTCCACGTCTACAATCTTTCCAATTCATCAAGAATTCCCGCCGACATTATCCCCCAGATACATCCGGATGAGCTTGATACCTATGTGCACGGCTTGGGATACTTCGACTCCATGAAACATTTTGTAAATCATTAGACTAACCGTCGATCTAAAATGGCTAAGTACCACCAAGTACTAAAAACGGCTTACCGAAAGGTAGGCCGTTTTTTTATGCCTCGAGAAAAGTGGCGGGCGACCCCTGATTTGCGTAGCACTCCTTCGACCGGATAAAGTCCCTGGACCTTTTATCCCATGGACGGAGTGCCTCGCGTGTTCTCAGCCTTCCACTTGAACCGCTATCGCCTGTCAGCCTTTTCGCTGATCGCCACCGCTTTAACCCTCGCCGCGTGTAACGCCCCGCCCTCTTCGCCTTCGGTCTCGACCTTGCCGGTCGCGCCGGAAATCACCTCCGGTTATCGCACCGACCTGCAGACGCGGCACGCCTCCAGACACATGGCCGCAGCCGCCAACCCACTGGCGGCCGAAGCCGGGCGGGAGATGCTACGCGAGGGTGGTTCGGCGATTGATGCGGCCATTGCCATGCAAGCAGTGTTGACGCTAGTCGAGCCGCAATCGTCGGGTATCGGCGGTGGCGCGTTGATTGTGCTGTGGGATGGCAAGGCCGTGCGCACCTACGACGGTCGCGAAACCGCACCGGCTGGCGCCACCGAGAAACTGTTCCTGCAAGCCGACGGCAAACCGATGCCTTTCACCCAGGCGCAGATCGGCGGGCGCTCGGTGGGTACACCGGGCGTGTTACGGGCGCTGGAGCTGGCCCATCAAAAGCACGGTCGCCTGCCGTGGGCGAGGCTGTTCGAACCCGCCATCAAACTCGCCGAGCAGGGTTTCGCCATCTCGCCACGACTGCATCAGTTGATCGCGGCCGACGCGTTTATCCAGCGCTCACCAGACATGGCCGCCTACTTTCTGACTGCCGATGGTCACCCGAAAGCCGTCGGTACACAGCTGAAAAACCCGGCACTCGCCGCGGTGTTCAAGCGCATCGCCAAGGAAGGTCCCGACGCGCTGTACACAGGGCCGATCGCAAAAGAAATCGTCGCCAAGGTTCAGGGCCATACCAACCCCGGCAGCCTGTCGCTGAACGATCTCCAGGGCTACAAGGCCAAGGAACGCGCGCCGCTGTGCACCGACTACAAACGGTGGCAAGTGTGCGGCATGCCACCGCCGTCATCGGGCGGAATCGCCGTGGCGCAAATCCTCGGCACCTTGCAGGCCCTGGAAACCCGCGACCCACGCTTTGCCCTGGCACCACTCAAACCGGTCAAGACCAGTAAACCGGCGGGCATAGAGCCAGCCCCTGAAGCCGTACACCTGATCGCCGAAGCCGAGCGCCTGGCTTATGCCGATCGTGCGCAGTATGTTGCCGACACCGACTTCGTACCCGTGCCGGTCAAAGGGTTGGTCGACCCGACTTATCTGGCGACCCGCGCAACCTTGATTGGCGAGCGCAGCATGGGCCAGGCCAAACCCGGCACCCCGCCAGGCATTCAGGTCGCCTACGCGCCGGACCGCTCGCCGCTGCGCATCTCCACCTCGCAGGTGGTGGCAGTCGATGACGAGGGCGATGCCGTGTCCATGACCACCACCGTGGAAGCGGCATTCGGCTCACACTTGATGGTCCAGGGCTTTCTGCTCAACAACCAGATGACCGACTTCTCGTTCATCCCCGAAGAGCAAGGGCAAAAAGTCGCCAACCGCGTCGAACCCGGCAAACGCCCGCGCTCGTCCATGGCGCCAACGCTGATCTTCGATCGCCAGAGCGGTGAGTTCCTGGCCACCGTCGGCTCACCCGGCGGCTCGCAGATCATCGAGTACGTGGCCAAATCCACCATTGGCCTGCTCGACTGGAACCTCGACCCACAGGCCGCCATCAACCTGCCCAACTTCGGCAGCCGCAACGGCCCGACCGAACTGGAACAGGGTCAGTTCAGCCCGGCACTGATTCAGGCGCTGAAGGACAAAGGGCACAGCGTGGGCGAGATCGACATGACCAGCGGGACTCAGGCGATTGTTCGGGTCAAGGATGCGCAGGGGAAAGCCACGTTGGCCGGCGGGGCCGATCCACGGCGTGAGGGGGAAGCGTTGGGGGATTGAGCCGTACGCAGGAATGAGGAAAGGCTTACCGGGCGGGGTAGGCCTTTTTGAGGACTACCCGCGCCGGATAGATAGCATCAAGTCGATAGTTGGTTGGCAAACTGCCCGACTGCGTTCACCACTTTCTGCGCACCGTCCTGGATCTCGACGATCACCGTGCCCGCCTCCGCCGCCAGCGCCAGACCTTGTTCAGCCTGGAGCTTGCCGTCGGTCATCAGCGCCACGGCGTTGCGCGCCATGTCCTGGTTCTGACGCACGACGCCGACAATTTCATCGGTCGCCTGGCTGGTGCGCGAGGCCAATTGCCGAACCTCGTCCGCCACCACGGCAAACCCGCGCCCCTGTTCACCGGCACGAGCCGCTTCGATGGCCGCGTTGAGCGCCAGCAGGTTGGTCTGCTCGGCGATACCGCTGATGGTTTTGACGATGGTGCCGATCACCAGCGATTGCTCGTTCAGTGCTTCGATGCCTTCCCCTGCGGTTTGCATGTGTTTGGCCAGGTCACGCATCACGTCTACAGCTTGAGTCACCACGGCAGTTCCGCGTTGTGCACTCTGATCGGTTTGCTGAGAAGTGCTGTAGGCAATGTTGGCCGCCTCGGCGACAGCCTGCTCCTGATTGACCTGATCGGTAATCACCGTGGCGAACTTCACCACTTTGTAGAGTTTGTTGTTGGCATCGACCACCGGGTTGTAGGAAGCCTCCAGCCAGACCACGCGACCGTGGCTATCGACACGCTTGAAACGATCAGCGACGAACTCGCCAGCGTTCAGACGGCGCCAGAAGTTCTGATACTCGGCGCTGTTGTATTCCTCTGGCTCACAGAAGATACGATGATGTTTACCCTGGATCTGCGCCAGGCTGTAACCCATGCCGCTGAGGAAACGCTCGTTGGCCATCAGCACGTTGCCATTGAGGTCGAACTCGATCACTGCCGTCGAACGCACCAGCGCGCCAATCAGATTTTCATGCTCACGGGACGCCTCGATGGTACGGGTCAGGTCGCTGGAGTAAATCGAGAAGTTCTTGATACGGCCATCCGAGGACCGCACCGGCTGCATGATCGAACGCAACCAGGCTTCGGCACCGTTGCCGCGTAGCAAACGGACCGCGCCGGCAAAGTGCTCGCCACGGGTCAGCGCGGCCTTGAAACGGTTATGGAATTCATCCGATTTCACATGGACCGGAACAAGGTCTTCGATGTGCCGGCCGATCAGATCATTGCTTTTGTAGAGCATCTCACTGACGAAGTTTTGGTTGACCGATTGAATTCGCCCATCGGAGTCGAGGGTCAGGACCAGCATCTCGCTTTCCAGACTCTCCTTGATTTGCAGAAGGCTGGAGAGTTCTTCGCGAAGAGCCGAGAGCTCCTGCTTCAAGCGTTTATTGAACATGGGAAGCACCGATGGACAGAGATAAAAAGCGGCTTACAGCCTAGCCATCGGCTTTGCGGGTATTTTCTGAAGAGTGTTGCAGGGTTGTCCTACAAAAATAGTCGCGGCACAAACAGCCTCATGCCGCGCCAGCCACCGAACAGCGTCCGACTCGCGGCATTCGCGCACCGAAATACACCGCGCTGCTGATGCCCACGGCCCCCATCACCGCGCAGAAAATCACACAAATCCACGGACTCCACGGCATCAGACCGATCAACAGCAGCGGTGTGACACTCGCCCAAGCGGCGTAGGCAATGTTGTAGGTGAAGGAAATCCCCGAGACGCGAATCCGCGCCGGAAACAGGCTGACCATCACTGACGGCACTGCGCCGACCACCCCACAACCAAGGCCGGCCACTGCATAGGCCAGGCCGATCCACTGGCCCTCAATGATCAGACAGGTATAGAGCACGCCGATGCCTAGAGGCAGCAGCAGGCTATACAGCATCACCGTGCGCCAGGCGCCGATACGATCGACGAGCAGCCCGGCGAGCACACAGCCAATATTCAGAAAGACGATGCCCAAGGCACTCAGCGCGAAGGTATGGCCGGCGGTCATGCCGAAGGTTTTCTGCATCATGGTCGGGGTGATGACCACAAACACCACCACGGCCGAGGTCAGCACGCAGGTGAGGATCATCGCCGGCAGCATCGCCAGGCGGTGTTCACGCAGGACCGTGCGCAGCGGCAGTTCGACAGCGGCCTCGCGCTGGGCCTGCATCGCCATGAACACCGGGGTTTCGCTGAGCCAGCGGCGCAGCCAGACACCGATCACGCCAAACACACCGCCCAGCAGAAACGGGTAACGCCAGGCGTAATCGAGGATTTGCTCCGGGGTAAACGCCTGAGCCAGAAAAGTCGCCGTCAAGGCGCCGATCAGGTAACCGAAGGTCAGCCCCGCCTGCAGGAAACCGAGGGCATAACCGCGATGCCCGACCGGCGCGTGCTCAGCGACGAACACCCAGGCGCTCGGCACTTCACCGCCCACCGCCGCGCCTTGCAGGACCCTCAGGACCAACAGCAGCAGTGGTGCGAAATAGCCGATCTGGGCGTAGGTCGGCATGATCCCGATCAGCAAGCACGGCAACGCCATCATCAGAATGCTCAGGCTGAACACCTTCTTGCGTCCCAACCGGTCAGCGAAATGCGCCATCAGGATCCCGCCCAACGGACGCGCGAGGTAGCCAGTGACGAAGATCCCGAAGCTTTGCAGCAGACGCAGCCACTCGGGCATTTCCGGCGGGAAGAACAGCTGGCTGAGGGTCAACGCGAAGAATACGAAAATAATGAAGTCGTAGATTTCCAGCGCACCGCCCAAGGCTGCAAGCCCCAGGGTCTTATAGTCCGAGCGAGTGAAGGGCGCCGGGCGCGCATTGATGTTGGCAGTCATGTAAAAGAACTCTGGCAGGCAAAAAACCAAGGCGCCCATGGTCTACGCAAATGCGGTTGTGGACAACCCGTTAGACCATAGTCCCAAACGCCCCAAACAGCGTCCCCGCAACGGACCGATTGATTTACTGTTGGCACCGACCGGATGGGCCATTGCGCCCTGAACCCCACAATAAACATAAAAACGAGGTACTCCCGTGGCCGCTGATATCGAAGATAGCCGCTATGCGCGCTTTGCCCTGCATTGTTCAAATTTTGCCGAACGCTGGTTTCCCGACTCCTGGGTATTCGCCGCGCTGGCAGTGATCATCGTCGCTGTGGCGACCATGGCCATGGGCGCCAAACCCACCGACGCCGCCATGGCCTTCGGTGACGGTTTCTGGAGCCTGATTCCGTTCACCATGCAGATGGCATTCGTGGTGATCGGCGGTTACGTGGTCGCCAGTTCGCCACCGGCGGTGAAACTGATCGATCGCCTGGCACGGATCCCGAAAAACGGCCGTTCCGCCGTGGCCTGGGTGGCGCTGATTTCCATGGTCGCGTCGTTGCTGAACTGGGGGCTGTCACTGGTATTCGGCGGGCTGCTGGTACGTGCCCTCGCCCGCCGTACCGATCTGAAAATGGATTACCGAGCCGCCGGTGCCGCCGCCTATCTTGGTCTGGGCGCGGTTTGGGCCTTGGGTCTGTCGTCGTCCGCGGCACAATTGCAGGCCAACCCCGCCAGTTTGCCGCCATCGATTCTGTCGATCACGGGCGTCATTCCCTTCACTCAAACGATCTTTCTCTGGCAGTCGGGTGTGCTGTTGCTGGCACTGACCGTGGTCTCGCTAATCGTTGCTTACGCCACCGCGCCCGGCCCCGCGACAGCCCGTGACGCCAAAGCCTGCGGTATCGATCCGAGTTTCAGTCTGCCGGCGCCAGCACCGCGTACCCGTCCAGGTGAATGGCTGGAATACAGCCCGCTGCTGACGATTCTGCTGGCATTGCTGGCGGCCGGATGGCTGTTCCATGAGTTTGCGACCAAACCGGCGATCAGCGCGATTTCCGGACTGAACACCTACAACTTCCTGTTCCTGATGCTCGGCGCGCTGCTGCACTGGCGCCCGCGCAGCTTCCTCGATGCGGTGGCCCGTGCGGTGCCGACCACCACCGGCGTGCTGATCCAGTTCCCGCTGTACGGCTCGATCGCTGCCCTGATGACGGTGGTCAAGGGCACCGACGGACAATCATTGGCCCACCACATCTCGACCTTTTTCGTACAAATTGCGTCCCACGACACCTACGCCCTGCTGATGGGCGTGTACTCGGCCATCCTCGGTTTCTTCATCCCGTCCGGTGGTGGCAAATGGATCATTGAAGCGCCGTATGTCATGCAAGTGGCCAACGACCTGAACTATCACCTGGGCTGGGCCGTGCAGATCTACAACGCTGCCGAAGCCCTGCCGAACCTGATCAACCCGTTCTATATGCTGCCGCTACTGGGCGTGCTCGGGTTGAAGGCCCGGGATCTGATCGGGTTTTCGTTCGTGCAGTTGCTGGTGCACACGCCACTGGTGCTGTTTCTGCTGTGGGCGCTAGGGACGACGCTTACGTATATGGCGCCGGTGATGCCTTGACGCCGACCTTCAATCCACCACCGATCCAGTGTGGAAGCGGGCTGCTTCCACACTGGCGACTCATTGTTTTCACAAACGTAACCCCTCTGTCACACCTCGCTGCTAGCGTCCCGCCGAAACATATTGAAACAACTTAGCAAGATGGAACTCGCCATGAACGATGAAGAAAATCGCAACGACGCCTCCCCCTCGCAAACTGATACGCCCACCGACACCAGTCGCCGCCGCTTCCTGGGTGGCGTGGCGGTACTCAGTGTCGGCGCGACCCTCAGCGCTTGTGGCAGTCATGGCGATGAGTCGGGTAAACCGCTCGAACGCCTGCTTTCACCTGTCGAATTGGACAAAGCCCTACGCGACCAAGTGAAAACCGTAGTGGTGATCTACGCCGAGAACCGTAGTTTCAATAACCTGTTCGGCGACTTCCCTGGCGTCGAGAAACCGCTCTCGGGCCTCAAACCTGTCGAATATCAGCAGCGCGATCGCGATGGCAGCCTGTTGCAGACCCTGCCGCCAGTCTGGGGCGGCGTGCTGCAGATCGGCCCGCAAACCCTCGATGGCGTGACTTACCCCAGCGCAACCCAGTTCCAGGAACACCTGCCTAACGCGCCCTTTGCCCTCAAAGGTCCGAATGCAGAAGACTTGCCGTTCGGCCTGGTGACGCGCGACCTGTGGCATGCGTTCTATCAGAACCAGATGCAGATCAATGGTGGCAAAAATGACGGCTTTGTCGCCTGGGCCGACTCCGGTGGCCTGCCCATGGGGTATTACGCCCAGAGTCGATACTCCCTGCGGTTGTGGGACGTTGCCCAAGAATTTGTGCTCTGCGATAACTTTTTCCAGGGGGCTTTCGGCGGCTCGTTTCTCAACCATCAATACCTGATCAGCGCCACCGCGCCGTTCTATCCGGACGCCGTCAACTCGGTAGCCAAGACACAGATCGCCACGCTGCAAAGCGATGATCCGGCCGACCCACGCCTCAAGCCTCTGGAACAATCCCCGGCCAGTGCCATGACCGGCCCACCCCAATTCGGCCCCAGCGCGCTGACGCCGGACGGCTATGGGGTCAACACGCTCGCTCCGCCGTACTGGCCGACCTGGATTCGCGACCCCGAGCGTCCTGCGTACGCAAAACCAGACCTGCCGAACGTCATGGTCCCCCAGACCCACGAGCACATAGGCGACAAGCTCTCGAAGAAAAACATCGACTGGGCCTGGTATGCCGGAGGTTGGCAGGCGACGCTGGATCAGTACAAGGACTCTGGCGGCATTCCGAAAATCCCGAACTTCCAGTACCACCACCAACCGTTCAACTACTTCAAGCAGCAGGGGCCGGAAAACCCGCTGGAGCGCGGTAAACGTCTACGGGATGCGGGGTTGGGTGATGAGTCGCATACCAACAAGTTCTTTGCCGATGCCGAGGCGGGCACGCTGCCGGCGGTGAGTTTCTATAAACCCCAGGGCAACCTGAACATGCACGCCGGTTACGCCGATGTAGCGTCCGGCGACCGGCACATCGTCCGCGCCCTGAAAGTGCTGCGGGAAAGTCCGCAATGGAAAAACATGGTGGTCGTGGTCACGGTCGATGAGAACGGCGGTTGGTGGGATCACGTCGCACCGCCCAAGGGAGACCGCTGGGGGCCGGGCTCGCGGGTACCGACGCTGGTGGTTTCGCCGTTTGCGCGCAAGGGCATGGTGGATCACACGGTCTATGACACTGGCTCGATTCTGCGGTTGATCACCCGGGTGTTTCAGCTTGAAAAGCTCGATGGCCTCAGGCAGCGGGACGATGCAATGATTGCCCGTGGCCAGAAACCCATGGGCGATTTGAGCAATACACTGCACTTTGCCTGATGAAAAAGGGGCTCTGACTGGCGATCTTTTCACTTGTGTACTAGACCGTTCGACACAACTAGTTCCAGTATGTACCCACCCCTCCTCCGAGGGCTCACGCTGAAAAGGATCTGAGCATGTTCAAACTCGCAGGATTCACCCTCGCCGCGCTCACCCTGAGCGCCGCCGCTCACGCCGATGTCGATCTGAATCTGGGCAGTACCGAACGCGTCACTCGGCTGTTCGCCTACCCCAACAACTGTAATGTCATCTGCTTCCGCAACTGGACACTGGAGCAGACCGTCGAGCATTACCTGACCCAAAGCGTACAGCGCGATGGTTACAAAACTGCAAAAGTGCTGGTCAAAACCGAAAACAAGCAGCTCCACGCCCATATCAGCGGTGTGCCCAAAGGCTATGACAAGCCACTGACCGCGCTGCTCAATGCTGGGGATTTGGCCTACAACGGCGCCAACAAGCTGAGTGCCGATGGCAAATGGACCTATAACTGGTACCTGTTCCTGCCGCTGGGCATGGCGCTGGAAAACCGCAAAAGCGTCGAACTGCTGCACTTCCCGCCGGATTATTCCCTGACCCAGGCCCAGGACTATCTGGAGTCCAAGACCACCGACCGCTGGGCCGCGCTGCTGACCGCCAACAACATTCCCGCCGACCAGACGCCGGCCTATCAGACCATCATCGACATCGCGCCGATTGCCGCACCGTCCACCGCCGGCAAGGATCTGGAAGGCGTCTACAACTACTTCACGGACTACCAGACCACCATGGTCAAGGAAGTCAGCCAGAATGCCAAAGGTGCAGCATTGCCAATGGTCGCCTTTGGTTCACCGGTACGTAACTGGATCAAGCAACAATACGGGCAGACCGTGGACGTGCTGGGCCTGGCAACCATCATCCCGAGCAAGGGTGTGGCGGTACCCGTATTGGGTTCCAACCACCCGAGCTACATCTGGTACGCCGCCGACCCCGAAGCCTATAGCGGCGACGATGCGCAGGCCAAGGCCGACGCCGCGGGGCTGAAAGTCATGGGGCAGGATTTGAGTGCCGCGTGCTGGCAGGCCGGAATGGGCAGCAAACCGGGCACTGACCCTACCGCTCAGCTGAAAAGCTGCACTCAGACCTGGCAAGTGACCCAGAAAGAAAAAACCTGCGAACTGTTCTACACCTCGATTCGCAACCTGACGCCTGAGCAAGCGGTGGCCAAATGCTCGACAGCGCCGGTCAAATCCGAGCTGAAACAGCTGCAGACTCCGGCCCTTGTGACCTCCGCATCTGCCCCACACTTGTAAAACGATGGAAGTCTTTCCCGCGTGAGCCATGACTGACGCGGGAAAGAGCTTTTTTCGCCTGTCATATCTGACAGTAGACCCTTGATCCGCTTTGGTAGAGTCTTGAGCCATAAGCCGTGCTGCAGAGCTGACAGGATCGTCAGCTTCCGGTAGTCGCAGCCTGGAACGGACAAGGATCGTTATGAAAACCGATAACCGGAATTCGGCCAGAGCTCTGCCGGCCGACTGTATTTATCCCTCTCACGATTTATCGCCTGGCCAAGGTTATCCCGCGAAAACCCAATTCACGGTCATTACCGCAAAAGGCTGCGGGACGAACATTGCTGCCCTGCGCGATTTCCCACGCATCAGCCGGATCTGCCGGATCTCGGGGCAACTGCTGCATGCCCGCAGTACGCAGACCTTGCAGCTGGCGCCCGGTATTCATATGTACGATCCGTATTTTTGCGGGCTGCTGCGCCACTCATGCGACCCGAATGTCTTCGTCGACATGAGTGAACTATGGGTATGGGCGCTGAAGGACATCGCCAAGGGCGATTATCTGACGATGGATTACGCCACCACTGAAAACCGGCTGCGGCGTCAGTTCGCCTGCCGCTGCGGTGCTGTCGACTGCCGCGGCTGGATCACCGGTTACGACGAGTCGCCGAACGCCGACGGCCAGCTGTTTTTTCAGCACTGGTATCGGCGCAGCCTCTGCTGAACAGAGTCTCGAGCGGTTTTACAACGCCTCGACCGGGCGCAAACGGTACTGCGGCGGCAACTGCTCGAAACCGCTGATGGTGGCGTTTAGACTCTTCCAGCGACCGTCCTTGATGCCATAGATGCAGCCGTGGATCGACAGGCTCTGCCCGCGGTGCCAGGCGTTTTGCACAATGCTGGTGTGACCGACGTTGGCCACCTGCTGGATCACATTGAGCTCACAGAGGCGGTCGACCCGCTCTTCTTCGGTGGGCAACTTGGCCAGTTCGTCGCGTTTTTCATAGTAGAGATCGCGAATCGAGCGCAGCCAACCGTCGATCAGGCCCAACTGACGATCCTGCATCGAGGCGCGTACACCGCCGCAGCCATAGTGGCCGGTCACCAGGATGTGTTTGACCTTGAGTACATCCACCGCATACTGAATCACCGACAGGCAGTTGAGGTCGGTGTGCAGCACCACGTTGGCCACGTTGCGGTGCACGAACAGATCACCCGGCAGCATGCCGACGATTTCGTTGGCTGGCACGCGGGCATCGGAACAGCCGATCCACAGGTATTCCGGGGTTTGCTGGCGGGCCAGCTTGGCGAAGAAATCAGGATCTTCGCGGGTGATCGCATCGGCCCAGCGCTCGTTGTTATCAATCAGATCTTGTAAGTCGTTCATGCAATGAAGCCTCGAGAATGATGCGCTGCTTTGACAGACAACCGCCCGTCGGGGTCACGCGCGCGATGCAGATCCCCCTGACGCCCTGAGGTATAAACGATTAGTCGGCGCTCCATGCCCGCGGGAATTCCCGGCAGCCCAGTGGGTCAATTGTAGTAGGGCCTACAGTATGAGGAATAGCCATGACTGATTCACGACGTCCGTTCGATAAGGAGCAACCCGAGCCCATCGACGACGATGAAGACCGCATGGGCTCGGTGCATGAGCTGGATTTCGACGAGGAAGAACCCGGCACCAGAATCGGCGACCTGACCCCCGAACGCGAACTTGCGCAGAAGATTCCCGACCAGCGCGCCCGTAAAGCCGGTATGACCGGCGCGACCAATGACAATGACGTCACCGACGATGATTTGAGCCCGGAAACCCTGATCCGTGAAGACGGCGCACGGGATGCCCACGAAGCGGGTGAAGACGGCCAGGCGGATTGGGAGTTGCGCATTGTCGACGAGGACGACATCGGTGGGGGCGATGGGCTGGATGAAGCCGAACTGGCCCGGCAGGATCCATTGGACGGCAAGCCTTGATCGTTGACGTCCGTGAAGACGCCTTCGCGGGCGAGCCTTGCCCGCGAAGCCTTTAGAAACGATCAATCGACCAAGGTGCAGGCCATCACCACGGCATCTTCTCGCCCGCCAACCGCCGGGTAGTAATCCCGCCGACGCCCGATCTCGTTAAACCCATACCGCTCATACAACCGAAACGCCGCCCGGTTGCTGTCGCGCACTTCCAGGAAACATTCCCGCGCCTCAGCCTTGTAGGCAATCGACATCAAATGCTCCAGCAGCGTCAAGCCCAGGCCGCGGCCCTGATTTTCCGGTTTGACGGTGATGTTCAGCAGATGCGCCTCATCAAGGATGATCTGCACTACGCCATGACCGACCTGCTGCTGCCCTTCGAACATCAGCCAGATCTGGTACTTGCCCAGGCCATCGAGAAAAATCCCGCGGGTCCAGGGATGGCTGTAGGCCGCGTATTCGATTTTCAGTACAGCGTCCAGGTCCGCCTCGGTCATCGGGCGGAACGATACAGCGTCACTCATTCGATTCTTTCCAACGCGCCATCAGCCGACGCATGGCTTGCCAGACATCAGCCTTACGCTGTGGCTCTTCCATTAATAACTCCAGGCCCGGCAAGGCCCAGACCGACCCCAGGCCTTCGACCTGAAGTTCACGGTTGAAGGATTCGGCGTTGGCCTCACCGGCAAAACGCACCGCCGGCAGGCCGATCAGCCACAGGCAGACGCACGGTGCGTCTTCCAGGCGGGCCGACAGAAAACCTTGTACGAAATCCCGAGCCGCTTCCGGCCCTTGGTCCATGGTGCCGCGAGCCAGCAACGGCCAGCGCACCGGCTCGCCGACGATCTGCGGGCTGTCCGGCAGACCGGCGGCGCGCAGCATGTCTTTGAGCAACAGATAAGCGGGATCGCGGGTCTGGAAAGTTTCGCCTGTGGGTAACTCCACCAGCAACAGGCAGCGACCGGCTCGCAGCAATTGCAGGGCGAAACGCGGCGGCGGCACTGGCGCAGCCTTGGCGACGAGCGGTGCCTCTTCGCTCTCTTGCGTCGCTTTGCTTGCTGGTTTTCCAGCCGATGGCGTCGGCCGTGGCACCTCGATTTTCACCCGCTCGGCCGGTTTGGCCGCGGGTTCCACGGGCGTTTGCGCTACCGGAGCAGGCGTCACCGGGGCGACGACCAACGGTTCAGGCGTCTCCAGCAACTCGGGCCGCGATGGCGCAGCAAAGGGCAATTCGGTGCGCGGCAGCCAGTTGACCACCTGCATGGCGGTCAAATAAGCGCGGCGACGGGACTCGATAAGCAAAGGTCGGCCACTTGTGGATAACTAAAGTGCGGTGATTCTACCGCCCTTCGCTCAAGATCGCCCACGCTTGATCGATAGACTTCACCGATAGAAGAAGCGACAGCCCATCCCGAGAGTGAATCGACACGGCTGCGATGAAGTACAATCGCGGCTTTTAATTGCCAACCAGCCGGCCATTCCGATGATCGAACCCAAGCGCGTCTTGCGCGCCCTCGCTGAACACTGGGCACTTCTGGAGCCACTGTGCGAGCACTTCGACCAAGGCACCCTGAGCCTCAACGAACTGCGTTCACAGTTGGCCGCCCAGCAACTGGACAGCACACCGCAGGACATCACCAGCCTGCTGGACGTGTGGATTCGCCTCGACATTCTGGTTCCCGTGGCGAAAAGCCCGAACCGTTTCGAGCTCAACGCGCAGATCCATGACTTCCTCGCTTACCTGCGCCGTGAGCACCGTCTGGGCCTGTGCCTGGAAATCGAAGCCTATCTGCGCCACCTCGAACGCCTGGCCGGTTACATCCAGGACGCCTTCGACATTCGCGACGGCAACGATCTGGCGCGCCAGTTGCGCCTGCTCGACATGCGCGTGCGGGACGTGCTGAAGAAACTCGCCAACGACGAACAGGCCTTGGTGGCCGTCGCCGAACGGGCCAAGACCAGCGACCGACAGATTCCGCTGCGTCAGCGTTATGCTGAAGTGCTGGCGACCTGGGACGAATACGTCGAACCGATGATTCAGCTGGTGAATGCCGACGGCGCCTTCGAACAAGGCGTGCGCAAGGTTGAGAACGTGTTGTTGCGCATGCTCACCGAACAGCAGCGCCTCGGCCATCTGGTCGACGACGACATGCTGCTGCGCACCCACGCGCGCATCCTCGAAATGCAGACCAGCGCCCAGTTGACCCTGCGTCACGCCCGCGAGCTGCTGCTGCCGCTGCGCGAAGAAGCACGCCGGCATAACGCCGTGACCCGTGGCGCAGCCCTGGCGTTGTCGGCCATTCGTCGTAAAGGCATCGATGCGGTGCCGCAAGCCGCGATGCCGCTGTTCACCCGCCCGCAAAGCACCTTCCTCGGCAGTGCCAGCCAGGTCGAAGCCTATGTCTACGCCCTGGCCCGTTTCGAGCCGAAACCGGCGCGTTTCCCCAAGGCCCACAAGACCCAGAAAGGCGAAGCCCCGCGCGCGCCACGCACGGTTCGGGAAATGCTCGAACGTTGCGAAGATGCCCTGCCGATGCCGGACCTGATGAGCTGGCTGCTGGAGCAGGAGCCGGACGGCGCCACCGACGAATTGCTCTATTGGTTCTCGCGCCTGTCGCGGGAAAAACGCTTCAAGCGCGAGCGTCTGGAACGCCGCGATTACCACACTCACGAGCACCAGGTCAGCCTGCGCTCCTTCGCCCTGCTCTCGGCCCGCGACACCGCCGCCGAGGATTCTGCGAGCATCCCAAATGCATCTTGATCTATCCGAACTGTCCCAGCTGGCGCCGATCTTTCGCGAGCTGTTCAAGGGCTACCACGTCAGCCGCCGCGACCCGGAGCTGTACGCCCAACTGTCGAACTTCCAGGACCAGTACCGCACGCTGTTCAAGGCATTGGGCTTTGAACTGGTCTGCGATACCCGTGGTTTCTACTACTTCGTGCCGGACCTGGCCGCGGCGGCGGTAAACAAGACGGCGCAACGTCTGGCGCTGTTCACCTTCATCCTCGTCGAACACCTGGCCGATCAGGGCCGTGACCCGATCGCGGTGCTCGACGGTGGCAGCCTCGGTCGCGATGAATTGCCATCGCTGCTGGAGAAGTACCGCGACCTGTTTATTCAGGCCGAAGTGCAGACCGTCGAAGAACTCGAAGAAAAGATCATGCGCCGCATGACTCAGCTCGGTTTCGCCGGCGAAGAAAACGGTGTCTACCGTTTCCTGCCGCCAATGCACCGCTTCCTCGATGTCTGCCTGTCGGTCCAGCAGGACCGCGACCTGGCCGCCAGCCTGCACAGCGTACTGCCGTTGCCAGCGCCGGTGCTGATCGACGAAGACAGCGATGAGAAGCTGCTGCAGACCGACGACCCGCTCGACTTGAGTGACTTTGCAGAAGAAAGCGAAGAAGACGCCCTGGCCCGCGCCATTGCCGAAGAACAGGAGACCGACGCATGAGCAAGGAACGCTACGGCATTCGCCGCTTTGCCCTTTTGAACACCGCCGGTTACAGCCTCGGCCTGTTCCCGCTGGAAGAGCCGCTGTCGGTCTACGGTGCGAACAACCTTGGTAAGTCCGCCTCGATCAACGCCTTGCAGTTCCCGATCCTGGCGCGTATGTCGGACATGAGTTTCGGCAAGTACAGCCTGGAACAATCCCGGCGTTTCTACTTCGCCTCGGACACCAGTTACATCCTCGTCGAAGTCTCCCTGCCCCACGGCCCCCACGTGATCGGCGTGGTCGGTCGCGGCCCGGGTGGTGGTTTCGGCCACCAGTTCTTCGCCTACGCCGGCAAACTCGACCTGGCTCATTATCAGAAAGACGACACCTGCCTGCGGCAGAAAGAGCTGTTCACCAATCTTGAGCGCGAAGGCCTGAAAGCCTACGAACTCAAGCCGGATGAACTGCGTCGTTTGCTGGTGGGCGGCCACACCTCGATTCCGCTCGACCTGACGCTGATCCCGCTGCGCTCCACCAGTGAGCAGAGCCTGAAGACCTTCCGCGCCCTGTTCATCAACTTGCTGCACATGCGTGAAATCACCGCGGCCAAGCTCAAGCAGCTATTCCTCGATGCCTTCGAACACAGCCTGCGTTCCGGCAGCGTCGATTACATCGCCGCGTGCGAAGAAGCGTTCCGCGATGTACGCCGCATGGAGCAGGACTACAACTCGCTAGTCGCGGCCGGCCCCTTGGTCGAGGCCTTGGCCAACGGCGTGAAACAGCGGGATATCTTGCGCGGCAAACTGCATCGCCTGTCGCCGCTGCTCGACTCCCTGCTCGGCACCTGGTCGGACTACGCCAGTGCGCGCAAAGAAGAACTGACGATTCAGGCCGAGCACTACCGCAACGAGCAGGACGCCCTGCAAAACGATCAACGCGGTGGCACTCAAGAGCTGATGCGCCTGGAACGGGAAATCACCGGCATCCAGCGCTGGCTCGGCGAATTGTCGGTGCTCAAGCATCGCTTCGCCCTGGTCGATGACGTCAAAGTCCTCGAACAGCAATTGCTCGCCGCCAAGGACGCGCACGATGAACTGGCCGGTGCGCTGGCCCAGTCGCGGCAGTTCTCGGCCGAAGACCTGGAAGAGCGTCTGCGGGATCTGGAAAAACGCCTGAAATCGGTGAAGCAACAACTCGATCACGCCGACAACAACAGCTACGCCCGTCTGCGCGAAGAGTTCTCGCAGCAGGACGTCGAGCGCCTGATGCGGCTGTTCAACAGCGCGCTGTTCAGCCTGCCATTGGGCGAACACGGCATCGCGCTGGATGAGGACGGTGAATGGGTCAAATCCATGGAGCTGATCCTCGATGGCTTCAAAGGCGAGCGCTTCGAAGTGCCGGGCCTGTCCATCGACCTGTCGCACATCGAGCCGCCGGCCCTGCAAGCCCTGGCCGACCGTGCGGCACTGCGCGATCAGAAAGAGCGTCTGGACAAAGAACTCAAGCAACTGAAGACCCAACAAGCCGTAGCCGCCGACCGTGCCGCGAGCAAGACCCAGACCGAGGCGCTGTACCAACAGGTGCTGGATGCGCAGAAAGCCCTGGAAGACTTCCGCCGCGCGCAAACCCTGAGCGCCGAGGAAGGCGACAAGCTTGAGCAACTGGCGCAGATGGAAGCCGCCCAGGACGAGTTGAAACGCTCCAGCGATGCCTTCACCGAACGCGTCCAGCAGCTGTCGGCCAAGCTGCAATTGGTTGGCCGGCAGATCGGCGACATGGAAGCCAAGCAACGCACCCTCGACGATGCACTGCGCCGCCGTCAGCTGTTGCCGGCCGACCTGCCGTTCGGCACGCCGTTCATGGACCCGGTCGACGACTCCATGGACAACCTGCTGCCATTGCTCAATGACTATCAGGACAGCTGGCAAGGCCTGCTGCGGGCTGACGGGCAGATCGACGCGCTCTACGCGCAGGTTCGCCTGAAGGGTGTGGCCAAGTTCGACAGCGAAGACGATATGGAACGTCGCCTGCAACTGCTGATCAACGCGTACGCACACCGCACCGATGAAGCCCTGACCCTCGGCAAGGCGCGTCGCGCGGCGGTTACCGACATCGCCCGGACCCTGCGCAACATCCGCAGCGACTACGACAGCCTCGAACATCAACTGGCGCTGTTCAACCGCGAGATCAACAAACGTCAGGTCTCCAACCTGCAGAGCTTCCGTATCGTGCTCGCGCCGAACAAGGAAGCGCTCAAGCACATTGACCAGATCATCCACAGCGCCGGTCAGTACGAAGAAGGCGAAACCCTCTCCGTCTTCGACTTGAGCCAAAGCGCCGAGCAGGACAACAAGAACGAAGAAGCCAAGGAATACCTGGCACGGCTGGTGGCGGCCAACCACAACCAGCTCGGTCTCAAGGATCTGTTCGAGCTGGCGTTCGAGATCACCAAGGTCAATGGCCAACCGGTGATCCACACCGACATCGACGGCGCGGCGTCCAACGGCACCACCATGACCATCAAGGCGCTGACCAACATGTACTTGTTGCTGCACTTGATGGACCGCGACCAGGCTGGTCGCGTGCGCCTGCCGTACTACCTCGACGAAGCAGCGGACATCGACGAGAAGAACCAGGCAGCGCTGTTGGAAACCAGCCTGCAACTGGGCTTCGTGCCGATCCTGGCGAGTGTGAAGCCGCAAGTCTGCGCCAGCGTCGCCATCGACCTGGAAGGCGGCAGCGGCCCGAACGGTATCTACATCGACGAGGCGGACTGGAAGTTCATCCGTCGTCACGATGAAGTGAAAGCAACCGTTAACATCCAGGCGGACGAACCGGAGCTGGATGCGGTCTGACGCCTGAATCGAAGCCAATAAAAAGGCCGCGATCCAATATGGATCGCGGCCTTTTTATTGATGGGTACATTCTTGAAACCTTCGGTCAGTTCCAAGGCCCCTTCGCGGACAAGCCCGCGATGAACGATACCCCTGCCTTACGTGATCGGCGCCGGGTTGAACAAGGTGATGTCGTTATGCAGCTTGTGCTGCTCCGCCCACGTCTGTTTCTTGCCGCTGGCCACGTCCAGGTAGTAGTGGAACAACTCCCAGCCGAGGTCTTCGATCGATGCCCGCCCGGTGGCAATCCGCCCGGCATCGATGTCGATCAGGTCCGGCCAGCGCTGCGCCAGCTCTGTGCGGGTCGAGACCTTCACCACTGGCGCCATCGCCAACCCATAAGGCGTACCACGCCCGGTGGTGAACACATGCAGGTTCATCCCCGCCGCCAACTGCAACGTCCCGCAGACAAAATCACTGGCCGGGGTCGCACAGAAAATCAGCCCTTTGCGCTTGAACCGTTCCCCAGGGCCAAGCACCCCGTTGATCGCACTGCTGCCGGACTTGACGATCGAGCCCAAGGACTTCTCGACAATGTTCGACAACCCGCCCTTCTTGTTCCCCGGCGTGGTGTTGGCGCTGCGATCCGCTTCGCCCTTGGCCAGGTAACGGTCGTACCAGTCCATTTCCCGCACCAGTTCCTGAGCGACTTCTTCGGTTTCCGCCCGGGACGTCAGTAGATAAATCGCATCGCGCACTTCGGTGACTTCGGAAAACATCACTGTCGCACCGGCCCGCAGCAACAGGTCCGAGGCATAGCCCAGGGCCGGGTTGGCGGTGATCCCGGAGAACGCATCACTGCCGCCGCACTGCATGCCGAGGATCAGCTCGGACGCCGGTACGGTTTCCCGGCGGCGTTGATCGAGCTTCTTCAAACGGGTCTCGGCCAGCGCCATGATCTGCTCGATCATCTCGGTGAAACCGTGACTGGAATCCTGCAAGCGATACAACCACGGCTCGCTCAAATCCACCGAGCTGTCGTTCTCATGCATCACCTGCCCGGCCTGCAATTTCTCGCAGCCCAGGCTGATCACCAGCGCCTCGCCCCCCAGGTTCGGGTTGCGCGCCAGATTGCGCACGGTGCGGATCGGGATGTACGCGTCGGTGGCGGTGATCGCCACGCCACAGCCGTAACTGTGGGTCAGCGCCACCACGTCATCGACGTTCGGGTACTTGGGCAGCAACTCGTCCTTGATGCGTTTTACCGCGTGATCCAGCACGCCGGTGACGCACTGCACGGTGGTGGTGATGCCGAGAATGTTGCGCGTGCCGACGGTGCCGTCGGCGTTGCGATAGCCCTCGAAGGTGAAGCCTTCCAGCGGTGCCTGCGCGACCGGCACTTCGGTGGACAGCGGCAAGCTGTCCAGCGGTGGCGCGGTGGGCATGCGCAGTTGATCTTCCTTGACCCAGCTGCCGCGAGGAATCGGCTGCAACGCGTAGCCGATCGTCTGGCCGTACCGAATCACCTGGCCGCCCTCGGGAATGTCCTCAAGGGTGACCTTGTGGCTCTGCGGCACGAAGTCCACGGTGACCAGGCCGTCCGGAAATTCGGTACCGGCCGGCACGCCTTGGTCATTGACCACGATCACTACGTTGTCCCGCTCGTGCAGGCGGATGTAGCGCGGCGAGTCGGAATGTTCAATCAACTGCATGACGCCGCTCCTCAGGAATGCGCTTCAGATAACTTGCTGTTCGTTTCAGGACCGCTGGCCGGCGGCTCTTTGAGCACAACGCGTTTGATCGGGCCAACGATCACCAGGTAGCTGAATACCGCGACCAACGCGTTGCAACCGACGAACACCAGCGCCCACTTGAACGAGCCGGTGGAGCTGATGATGTAGCCAATGACAATCGGCGTGGTGATCGATGCGATGTTGCCGAACATGTTGAACAGGCCACCACTCAAACCGGCGATCTGTTTCGGCGAGGTATCGGACACCACCGCCCAGCCCAATGCGCCCACACCTTTGCCGAAGAAGGCCAAGGCCATGAAGCCGACCACCATCCATTCAATATCGACATAGTTGCAAGCCACGATACTGCTGGAAACCAGCAGACCGGCGATGATCGGCGCCTTGCGAGCGAAGGTCAGCGAGTGGCCCTTGCGCAGTAGATAGTCAGAAATCACCCCGCCGAGCACGCCACCGATAAACCCGCAGATCGCCGGCAGCGAGGCAATGAAACCGGCCTTGAGGATGGTCATTCCGCGTTCCTGCACCAGGTACACCGGAAACCAGGTCAGGAAGAAGTAGGTGATGCCATTGATGCAGTACTGGCCCAGGTACACACCGAGCATCATGCGGTTGGTCAGCAACTGGCGGATGTAGTCCCACTTCGGACCGTCGACCTTTTTGCCTTTGCCCTTGTCCTGGTCCATGTCGACCATGCCGCCGTTGTCGGCGATGTGCTTGAACTCGGCGTCGTTGATCATCGGGTGCTGGCGCGGACTGTGGATAACTTTCAGCCAGATCCCCGAGAAGATGATGCCGATCACACCCATGACGATGAACACGTGCTGCCAGCCGAAGCTGTAGACGATCCAGCCCATCAGCGGTGCAAACAGTACGGTGGCGAAGTATTGCGCCGAGTTGAAGATCGCCGAGGCGGTGCCGCGCTCTGCGGTCGGGAACCACGCCGCTACGATGCGTGCGTTACCGGGGAAGGATGGCGCTTCGGCCAGGCCCACCAGAAAGCGCAGCATGAACAGCGCGACAACGGCGGTGGAAAGCCCGAACTCACCGACATAGCCTTGCAGCACGGTGAACAGCGACCAGGTAAAGATGCTCAGGGCATAGACTTTTTTCGAACCGAACCGGTCCAGCAGCCAGCCACCGGGAATTTGCCCGGCCACGTAGGCCCAACCGAATGCGGAGAAGATGTAACCGAGGGTGACCGCGTCGATGCCGAGGTCTTTTTGCAGGCTGGAGCCAGCGATCGCGATGGTGGCCCGGTCGGCGTAGTTGATCGTGGTCACCAGAAACAGCATGAGCAGGATCAAATAGCGGACGTGAGTCGGCTTGGTCGATTGCATTGTAGATGTACTCCCACTGATTATTTTTATGCGGGTAATAACGATTTATTTGCAGGCGCCGGCTTTTATGGGAGCCGACGCCTACAGGTATTGCGGTGTATCAGGAACCGACGTAGGCAGTTTTTACGACCGTGTAGAACTCTTGCGCATAGCGACCTTGCTCACGTGAACCATAGGATGAACCTTTACGCCCACCGAACGGAACGTGGTAATCCACGCCGGCGGTCGGCAGGTTGACCATCACCATCCCGGCCTGGGAATGGCGCTTGAAGTGGTTGGCATACTTCAGCGACGTAGTGGCGATGCCCGCCGACAGACCGAATTCGGTGTCGTTGGCCATCTCCAGCGCTGCTTCGTAATCGGCTACACGCACGATATTGGCCACCGGGCCGAAGATCTCTTCACGGCTGATGCGCATGGCGGCTTCGCTGTCGGCAAACAGCGTCGGGGCGAGGAAGTAGCCCTCGGTGTCGCACGTCACCAGACCACCGCCGCTGACCAGACGCGCACCTTCGGACTGGCCGATGTCGATGTACTTCAAGTCCTGTTCCAGCTGCGCTTGCGAGACCACTGGACCGATGTCGGTGCCGGACTTCAACGCATGACCGACCTTGATCGACTTCATGCGCTCGGCCATGGCTTCGACGAATTTGTCGTGAATCCCGGCGGTGACGATGAGACGGCTCGACGCGGTGCAACGCTGGCCGGTGGAGTAGAACGCGCTCTGCACCGACAGCTCGACCGCTTGCTTGAGGTCGGCGTCGTCGAGAATGATCTGCGGGTTCTTGCCGCCCATCTCCAGCTGCACCTTGGCCTGGCGCGATACGCAATTGACCGCGATCTGCCGGCCCACGCCGACCGAACCGGTGAAGCTGATGCCATCGACTTTCGGGCTGTTGACCAGCGCCTCGCCGACCACTCGACCGCTGCCCATCACCAGGTTGAACACGCCAGCCGGGAAACCTGCGCGGGAGATGATTTCCGCCAGTGCCCAGGCACAGCCCGGCACCAGATCCGCCGGTTTCAGCACCACGCAGTTGCCGTAAGCCAAAGCCGGAGCGATTTTCCACGCCGGGATCGCGATCGGGAAGTTCCATGGCGTGATCAGGCCGACCACGCCCAGCGCTTCGCGAGTGACTTCGACATTGACGCCCGGACGCACCGACGGCACGTAGTCACCCGACAGGCGCAGGCATTCACCGGCGAAGAACTTGAAAATGTTGCCGGCGCGGGTCACCTCGCCGATGGCTTCGGGCAGGGTCTTGCCCTCTTCCCGGGCCAGCAACGTGCCGAGTTCTTCGCGACGGGCGAGGATTTCGCTGCCGACTTTATCCAGCGCGTCATGGCGAGCCTGAATACCGGAAGTGGACCACGCCGGGAACGCGGCGCGGGCGGCATCGATGGCGGCGTTGACCTGAGCCAGATCGGCCTTGGCGTAGTCACCGATGGTGTCGGTCAATTCCGACGGGTTGATGTTGCTGGAATAGTCGGCGCCGGCGACCCACTGGCCACCGATGTAATTGTCGTAACGCTTCAAATCAGCCACGGCTTGCACCTTTTAAAAGAAGTCCTCACACAAAAAGCCGCTGATTGCTCAGCGGCCCTGGTTTTATCGAGCGTTACTGCGCGCCCTGCTTGTCGATCAGCGCTGCGAGCATTTCGTACTCTTCGCCCGTCAGATCGGTCAGCGGTGCACGCACCGGGCCTGCGTCATAGCCGGCAATTTTTGCCCCGGCCTTGACGATGCTCACCGCGTAACCGGCCTTGCGGTTGCGGATATCCAGGTACGGCAGGAAGAAGTCATCAATGATCTTGCCGACGGTGGCGTGATCTTCGCGAGCAATGGCGTGGTAGAAATCCATCGCGGTTTTCGGGATGAAGTTGAACACCGCCGAGGAATAAACCGGTACGCCCAAAGCCTTGTAGGCCGCGGCGTAGACTTCAGCAGTCGGCAAGCCGCCCAAGTAGCTGAAACGATCGCCGAGGCGGCGACGGATCGACACCATCAGCTCGATATCGCCCAGGCCATCCTTGTAGCCGATCAGGTTCGGGCAGCGCTCGGCCAGTCGTTCCAGCAGTGGCGCGGTCAGGCGGCAGACGTTGCGGTTGTAGACCACCACACCGATTTTTACCGATTTGCACACGGCTTCAACGTGGGCGGCAACGCCGTCCTGGCTGGCTTCGGTCAGATAGTGCGGCAGCAGCAACAGGCCTTTGGCGCCCAGGCGCTCGGCTTCCTGAGCGTACTCGATAGCCTGGCGGGTCGAACCACCGACACCGGCGAGGATTGGCACGCTGCTGGCGCAGGTGTCGACCGCAGTCTTGATGATTTCCGAATACTCGCTGGCCGCCAGAGAGAAGAACTCACCGGTACCGCCTGCGGCGAACAACGCCGAGGCGCCGTATGGGGCCAGCCACTCGAGACGCTTGATGTAGCCCGCGCGATGGAAATCGCCCTGAGCATTGAAGTCGGTGACCGGGAACGACAGCAAGCCGGAAGAGAGGATGGACTTCAGTTCTTGTGGATTCATTATTCGAACACCCTGGGTAGCAACGTTGTGTGAGAAAACCGTTCAGCCTTCGCCGAAGTTGTAGGTCATCGTACAACTTAAAATACAACCGTCAACTGCATTTCATCGCCGCTCTCAGCATTTGAGTCAGAAAAGGTAATTCCTTGACGTAGGAAATTTCTCATCTATGATTCAGGCAACTGTATATACATACAGTTAAATTGAACTTTGCCCATGACATATCAAGGAGCTAGAAATGTCAGGTCTACACGCACAACCGAAGGAAAATACCCGACAGGTCATTGCCGATCTGGATGATCTTTTTACCGCGCACGGTATCGCCATTTCCGGTGACGGCGACGCGCTTAAACTCACCGCTGGAAGTCATCACCACCCCAAACATCAGCGCCGTGACCTGCTGCCCGTAGCACCGAAAGATCCACGCAAAGACCTGCCCCGGTTGAGGTTCGAGGGGGCAGAACATACTGCAATCGGCGACAGCACCCTGCTGCGTTTCGTCAAGGATGCACCCGCGCTGCCGGCCTGGCAGGTGGAATTGCATCTGCCCAATGGCCTGGCATTGACCTATGGTCAGGTGATCGCGCTGGGGGGTGATTTTTATGGAATTCCCGAGCAACCGATCAACGAAGGCGCAACAGCCCAAGAGCGAATCCAGCGCTTTACCAACGCCTTCAACTCTCTGGCGGTGCTGCCGACCTCAAACGCTGAGGCGAAGCTGATTCTCGGTGTGATGCAAAAGGAAATCGCCGCGGTCAATCAGGCGATCAAGGACGGTAAACAGCCTCACGAGGCTTATGAGGCCCTCGGAGATACGTTGTCGGAAGAGTGGAACAAGATCACCGGCGGCGGCAGTTTCGTCTCGGCGCTGTTCCCTTTGGGGCGTTACCTGAAACTGGCCGCCAACAATGCCGACCACTTTGGCGAATGGGCGTTGTTGGCTTACGTCGCCGGGCATACGGCCGCGTTGCAACAAGCCGTGCTGGCCCACAACAGTGGCGATGAAAAGCAGCTGGAACTGGCCTATGCGATGAACGCTTTTGCCGATCATTCCCTCACCGACCTATTCTCCGCCGGGCATTTGCGAGTACCGCGCAAACAGTTGGCGGCGGCGGTCACGCCGAGTGATCTGGGCTCGTTGATCACCCGTTTTATGCACGACGAAGACAGCAAGTTCGGCCTCAATGTGCGCAATGGCAACGGTGATCGCTGGCGCTCCTATGGCGACAAGCGCTATTTCGATGCGATCGACAGTGCTAACCGCACGCAGGTGAATCAAGCGGTTCAAGTGTCTGCGGATGAGGTGTTCGCGGCGTATCTAAGTGGCGTTGCGCCGTCGCCCGGCAGCTTTGCTGCTTTGAAAAATCTGCCTGACCTGCAAGCGGTGCTGAGCCCGGCAGGCAATTTCTCGCCACTGTTCAGGGTCGAGGGCAACAAGGTGTTGCGGCGCAAGGACGTCAACAACCTGAACGACACCGCCACCGTGGATGATTGGTGGGGCTGGAGCACGTATCTGCTGCTCAAGGACTATCACCCGACCGGCGCTGTTAATTCGCCAGCCAATAACAGATAAGGACATCACTGATGACAATCAAATTGAAACTGGAACTGGTCTCGGGCCAATCGCTCAAGGGTGCACCGCTGGAGTTACTATCGAAGGGCGTAACGATCTCCCGGGCGGTTGCGGATGAGCGCGGGAACGTAACGTTCGACGCGAGGCCGGGGGCCATTGAGTTGGCGGTGAGAGTGGATCGCTCAATCCTGACAAAAGGCTAAGCCCTCCACAGCCGGCATTCCCGCGCCATGGTGTGGGAATGTCAGCCATCACAACCGGAAACGGTTGGTCATGATCGTTTTCAACACACCTCGCAAGAGGCTCCTACAGTGAAAGGATCGCCGTGAATGAATCATGGCCAATCTCGCACGGAGAGCGAACCCTCATGACTTTTGCCCCGCCCATTCTTCCTCAGCGCCTGACTCACGAACCTGAAAAAGCAACCGTGAAGTTATCGAGCGTGAGCGACACACTGAACGTCAGCATCCCGGATTCAGCCGAAATCCCCCCGAGCTGGTATGTCTATCTGATCCTCGGGGTAGATGCGCAAAGCCCTGACTGGACAGGTCCAGAAGAACCCACCGGCGTCTGGGACGACGCCAGCGACGATGCGGTGAAACTGACGGGGATTGAACTGCAGATCCCCAAGGCAGAGCTGAAAAAGTACCTGAACAAACAAGTCGAATTACGTTACAAGTTCGCGGATGAGTCCAGTATGGAGCCGTGTTCGGAACCACTGTTGTTTCGCATAGAGGGTTAAGCGCAGATTACGCATCGGAAGATTGGTGAATGCCGACAATCCGCTCGTCGGTACTGTTATTTCTTACAGTTTCGAACCTTCTGCCTCCGAGGCCTAATCGGGCAGTCAATCACTGCATAGGCGAATACCTCATGAGCACAATCCACAGGTTTTACTTTCCTGTCGAAACCAAACATGCAGCTCAAGAGCTGTCATCAGATTTTGACCTGCATGTAAGCGAAGGCGACATCGTCGAGTTTGAAACACTGCCCCGTCAGTACTGGAAAATCACCCTGAAGATATTCAAGGTATTGCTGAACAACTCCGTTGAGTATGTCGATTACAAAACGGTCGAGGTAGAAGATCCATACGCCTAGCCGCGCTGCGCCTGCGCCTCTTCATGCGCCTGACGCAGCCGCTCACGGCTATTGGTCAGGTGCAAGCGCATCGCCGCCCGCGCTGCATCGGAATCCTGGCGGGCAATCGCATCGTAAATCTCTTCGTGTTCACGGCTCAGGCGACTCATGTAGTGCTGCTGGTCGTCATGGGCCAGGCGCGCGGAGTTGAGGCGTGTGCGCGGAATGATGCTGGTGCCCAAGTGGGTCATGATGTCGGTGAAGTAGCGGTTGCCGGTGGCCAGGGCGATTTGCAGGTGGAACTGGAAGTCCGACGCCACGGCATCGCCGGCGTGGGCGGCACTTTCGTTTAAGGCGTCCAGCGCCTCACGCATCGCCGCTAACTGCTCCGGGCTGCGACGTTGCGCGGCAAGGCCGGCGGACTCCACTTCCAGGCTGATGCGCAGTTCCAGAATCGCCAATACATCGCGCAAGGTCACCACGGTCGCCGGGTCGATGCGAAAACCGCTCGGGCTCGGGGTGTCGAGCACGAAGGTGCCGATGCCGTGACGGGTTTCCACTTGTCCTGCGGCCTGCAAACGGGAGATCGCTTCACGCACCACGGTGCGGCTGACGCCATGGGCATTCATGATCGCCGACTCGGTGGGCAACTTGTCGCCACGCTTGAGCTGACCGTCGCGGATCTGCTCGGACAACACCGTGACCAACTCCTGTGCGAGGCTGCGGCGCTTGCGAGGGAGGCGAGGTGCGTCGATCGGGTTTTCCATGGTGAACATCTGTCTCGAAAAAACGGCTGAAACCGCATCATAGCGCATGCGGGTTGTACGATCACCGGTGACCTGTGGGCGCATGGCTTGCCCGCGATGGCCATCACGCGGTTCCGATTAAGAACCGCATTATCGTTCATCGCGGGCAAGCCACGCTCCCACAGGGGCTAGTGGTGTTCAGGCAGTGACGGCCTGGTCCACGAGGTGTCCATTCTCGATGCGCACATGCCGTGGATGGAAACGTTTCAGGCTGCTGCGATGGCCGACGCTGACAATGCTCAACCCCGGCAACTCATCGATCAACGCCTGATACAGCGACGCTTCATCCTCTTCATCCATCGCCGAGGTGGCTTCGTCCATGTACAGCCATTGCGGCGCATACAGCAGCGCACGGGCGAAGGCCAGGCGTTGCTGTTCACCCGGCGAAAGCATGCGCTGCCAGTGATTGGCTTCATCCAGACGCGAAACCAGGTGCGGCAAGCGGCAGGTTTCCAGCACGTGGACGTAGCGCTCGTGCGGGTAGGTGTCGCCCGGCTGTGGATAACTCAACGCCTCGCGCAGGCTGCCAATCGGCAGATAGGGCTTTTGCGGCAGGAACAGACAATGCGCCGTCGGCAGGCGGATGCTGCCGTGGCCAGTAGGCCAAAGGTGCCCCATGGCTCGCAGCAAGGTCGATTTGCCGCTGCCGGAACGACCGCTGAGCATGACGCGCTCGCCCTCCTCCACGGTCATGTCGGCATTGGTCAGCAAATGACGACCGTCAGCGAGGTCAAGACCAAGGTTATGCACCCGTAGTGCCGAACCCTGATTCTGCACATCGATGGCCGGCGCGCGCTCTTCGTTGTCGGTCATGGCCTGACGGAAACTCAGCAGACGATCACAGGTGGCGCGCCACTCGGCGAGGTCCTGGTATGCAGTGATGAACCAGCTGAAACTCTCCTGCACGTTGCCGAATGCCGAATTGATTTGCATCAGTTCACCGAGCTCGATCTTGCCGGCGAAATAGCGCGGTGCCGCGACCATGAACGGGAAAATGATTGCGATCTGGGCATAACCGGAGGTGAAAAAAGTCAGGCGTTTGGACACTTTCATGATGTCCCAAAAGTTATGCCAGACCAGGCCGAAACGGCTGCTCAGACGACGGTTCTCGTTGGGTTCGCCGTTGTACAGCGCAATGCTTTCGGCATTTTCGCGGACCCGCACCATGGAGAAACGCAAGTCGGCTTCGAAACGTTGCTGGTTGTTGTTGAGGCCGATCAAGCGACGACCAATCACATGCGTCAGCCAGCTGCCGACGGCGGCATAAACCAGCGCGCACCAGAACATGTAGCCGGGAATCGTGAAGCCCAATACTTCGATGCTGCCCGACACACCCCACAAAATGATCGAGAACGACACCAGGCTGACGACGTTACGGATCAAGCCCAGGCCCAGGCCCAACGTGTTAGTGGTGAATTTATTGAGGTCTTCGGAAATCCGCTGGTCCGGGTTATCGGTGTAACCGCCCTGCTCCAGCTGGTAGTAATTCTTGTTTTCGAGCCAACGGGCGAAGTGCTTTTCGGTGAGCCAGGCCCGCCAGCGAATGGTCAGCATCTGGGTCAGATAGAGCCGGTACACTGCGCCGACAATCGCCACCGCCGCGATCCCGCAAAAATACAGAATCAGCCGCCAGAACGCCGCTTCATCCTTTTGTTGCAGGGCGTTGTAAAAATCCTTGTACCAAGTGTTGAACCACACCGAAAGCCCCACGCTGAACAGCGACAGCGCGATCACGGCGATCAACAGCGTCCAGGCCTTGCCCTTCTCTTCGCTGTGCCAGTAAGGCGTGGTCATCGCCCACACTTTGCGAAAAAACTGCCCGCGCACAGCATCGTTGACCGCGGAATATTCAGCGCTCTGATTCATGAATAAGGCTCAATAAAGAAAAGAACACACAAGAACCGATCATAAATGATCGGCTCGTGTGATCGCGAGGGCTGGCGATAACCGTTCAGCGCTCGTTCAGCGACGGACCGGGCGCTTCTGCAGTTTGCGCTGCAGCGTGCGGCGGTGCATGCCCAGGGCACGGGCGGTGGCGGAGATGTTGCCTTCGTGCTCGGTCAGGACGCGCTGGATGTGCTCCCACTGGAGACGGTCCACGGACATCGGGTTTTCCGGCACCAGGCTGTCGAGGTCGGCGTGCTCGGAGAGCAGCGCGGCCAGCACATCATCGGCATCCGCCGGCTTGCACAGGTAATTGCAGGCGCCGCGCTTGATCGCCTCGACGGCGGTGGCAATGCTCGAGTAACCGGTGAGGATCACCACGCGCATGTCCGGGTCGAGTTCGAGCAGCTTGGGCAGCAACACCAGGCCCGAATCGCCGTCCATTTTCAGGTCCAGCGCGGCGTAATCAGGTATATCGGCCTGGGCGATGGTCAGGCCCTCTTCGGCGGAACCTGCGGTGCTGACGCGAAAACCACGACGGGCCATGGCGCGGGCCATCACGCGGGTGAAGGTTGCATCATCGTCTACCAGCAGCAAATGCGGCAGTTCTTCGCCTTCAACTTGGATCTCTTCACTCATGTTCGTCTCCTCGGGCGACACGGGGCAGGCGCAGCTCGGTGAGCGTGCCACCTTCCTCATGACTGTAGAGTTTCACTGAGCCGCCGGCGCGTGTCACGCTGGCCTTGCTCAAAAACAGGCCCAGGCCGAAACCTTTGCCCTTGGTGGTAAAAAACGGTTTGCCGATCTGCTCGGCGATAGCCAGCGGCACACCGGCGCCATGGTCGCGAATGCTGATGGTCAGGTCTTCGGCGGTCCAGTCCAGGGTCACTTGCAAGCCTTCAGGGCAGGCATCGGCGGCGTTGTTCAGCAGGTTCAACAGCGCTTGAGTCAAATCCGGCGGCGGCGCCATGCGCGGCACCGTGCCCTGGCCCAGACGCTGGAAGCGATAACTGGCCTCAGGACGCATCAGGTGCCAGCGGTTGAGCGCTTCGTCGAGCCAGTCGGTGACATCCTGCATCTCCACCGCCATACGACGGTTGGCCTCGGCGGCGCGCACCAGTTGCTGCAAGGTTTCCTTGCACAACTTGACCTGATCCTGCAAAACCTTCAGATCGTCCTGCAACATCGGATCGGGGTGATCCTGCTGCATCTCTTTGAGCAACA
Source organism: Pseudomonas sp. 008 (assembly GCF_016861935.1). Lineage (NCBI taxonomy): Bacteria > Pseudomonadati > Pseudomonadota > Gammaproteobacteria > Pseudomonadales > Pseudomonadaceae > Pseudomonas > Pseudomonas sp. 008. Next base: position 36,476 of record NZ_BOMA01000014.1, read on the forward strand.
CGCTCATGGTCGCCAGCGGCGTACCCAGTTCATGGGCGGCACCGGCAGCCTGAGTCGCGACGGCCAGTAATTGCTGATCGCGCAGGCCTTCTTCGCGACGGATCGCGCGCAGCTCTTCCTGCCGACGCAGCTCTTCCGCCATGCGTGCAGCAAAGAAGGTGATGACGGCGGCAGCCAAGGCGAAGCTCAGCCACATGCCATAGATCTGCAGGTTCTCCCGGGCGATCGGGAAGGTTTCCAGCGGATAGAACCGCGCCAGCAGCAACGTATACAGCGCCAAAGCGATGCCGGACAGAATCACCGAATAGCGCCACGGCAGCGTCACGGCGGCGATGGTCAGCGGCACCAGGTAATAAGAGACGAACGGGTTGGTCGAACCACCGGAGAAATACAACAAGGCACTGTGGATAAACAGGTCGCAGGCCAGTTGCAGGGCGTATTCAAGCTCGGTAACCGGCCACGAAGTGCGCAGGCGCACGGCGGTGAACACACACAACAGCGTCGAACAGCCCAGGGTCATCGCCAGTGGCACCCACGGCAACGGCAGCAGTTGGAGCCAGTAGGCCAGGCCCACGGAGCCGGCCTGGGCGGCGAGCACCAGAATCCGGATGAAAGTCAGCCGCCAGAGGTTCTGGCGAGTGGCGGAAGTCAATTGTACGGGGGCGAGCATGAGCTCTCCTGATGAGCGCTCCAGGCGGATCGCACGGAGTATAACCAAGCCACGGGCATGAGAGGCGAAAGTGCGGCAAACGACCACAGGCTCTTTTGTGACGAGTGCCCCTGTGGCGAGGGGGCTTGCCCCCGTTGGACTGCGAAGCAGTCCCAAACCTGCCACCGCGTTTTGATCCTGCATACTGTATCTGCCGAATGGCGACTGCTGCGCAGCCGAACAGGGCAAGCCCCCTCGCCACAGGATCACCAGCATTCCATCTGTATAGAAGTTGTAACTGTGCGAAACGGACCATTGAAGCTAGAGTCTGATGGTTTCACGCAGGTTCGGACCCTAACCCCTGCGCATCGTCCAAGGAGCTTTTCATGCACACATTGCGCCGCAGCGCCGCCCTTCTTGCCTTAAGCATTGGCACCGCCGCCAGCCTCCCGGCCCTGGCCGTCGACGAACTGCATTACAACCAGATCTCCCTGCGCGCCGAAGTCAGCCAGGAAGTGGCCCGCGACCTGATGATCGTGACCCTCTACACCGAAGAACAAAACACCGACCCGGCCAAACTCGCCGCCGACGTCAGCACCACCATGAACAAGGCGCTGGCCCAGGCCAAACAGGTCAAGGACATCACCCTGCGTCAGGGCAGCCGCAACAGCTACCCGATCTACGACACCAAGGGTCAGAAAATCACCGGCTGGCGTGAACGCGCCGAACTGCGCCTGGAAAGCTCGGACTTCGCCGCCTTGTCCAAACTCACCGGCGAATTGCTCACCGACCTGAAAATGGGCGGCATGGACTTCGCCATCGCGACGCCAACCCGCAAAGCCAGCGAAGACGCCCTGCTCAAAGAAGCCGTGACTGCCTTCAAGTCCCGCGCCCAACTGGCCACCGACGCCCTGGGCGGCAAGAGCTACAAAATCGTCAACCTGAACCTCAACAGCAACGGCTATCCACAACCGTACATGCGCGGGCCGATGATGATGAAAGCCGCCGCCGGCATGGATTCGGCACCGGTGACGCCAGAAGTTGAAGCCGGCACCAGCCAGGTCAGCATGACAGCGGATGGGGCGATTGAAGTGTTGATGCCTTGATGCGATAACCCGGACACGAAAACGGCAGGGCGGTGTACACGCGAGTAAACAGGCCGCCTCAGCTGCTTTTGATTTTGCATTTGCGAAAGCCCTGGAGCTAAGAGAAACTCCCTGCCTTTCCAGACTCGATAAGGACGCGAGCATTGAAGTTTGAAAGGGATCAGTTTTCCGGCAACCATGGAATTGTCTTCAACGTATCGCGCTTCACCCTGTCAGCCGGTGAACGAGGTAGCCTCAGAACACTGCATTTTGGTGAAGCGAAAGCCGCCCACTATGAAGTGAGCAATCTGGTGGTAGAGCTCTATGACAAAATGCTCGCCAAGGATTTGCCTTGCCAAATGATGGTCGGGATCTCCAAACCCCTGACCCGGCAACAGGGGGATTTACTCAATGCTCAACGAACAAGTATCGCCAACCTCACCAGTGGTGTTTTCGGGGCAGCGGCAGGTAAATTCATGCCCGGTGCGGCCATCCCGGTGGGATGGGCAGTCCGCGAGTTCACGCTGAGCAAATTGCCGACTTATCACGCCGGCGATGTCATCGTCAGCCTGGATGCACAGGTCAGCGGTGGCATAGGCCCTCAGCACTCAGGATCGTCCATGATCATCAAGACTCAAGGCGGGTGAGATCATGAACGAATATGGCCTGTACGCCGTGGCTTATGCAGTATTCCTGCTGTTGTTCTTCTATCTGAAATCCTATGGCCTCAGAAAATGGCTGGGCATCACCCTGTTCGCTCTGGGGTTTTCGAGTATTTTTATGCTGCCGCCTTTCATCGCCGGCTTCGATCTGGGCATCGTTTCAACCAATGCTATCGCCCTCGGGGCTGCGCTGTTTTTTAGTCGGGCCCGGTATACGGCGTGAGCCACGCGCTCATTCAAGCAACGTGAAACGGATTAACTTCACCCACAACGCCCGCCTGACACCGCTTTGCGTAGGAGCTGCCGAAGGCTGCGATCTTTTGACGTTGATTTTTAAGATCAAAAGATCACAGCCTTCGGCAGCTCCTACAGTCCGCCATCAACGCAAAGACCGGCAGACTATGCCCGGATAGAGGGGTCCCCCTCAAAAAACGATATTTCCACCCTCCCCGCCAACAACGCTACTCTCAGGAAAATATCGCTGCTCAAATCCCGGGGACTCCATGGAAAGAACCACCGTCAAACCACTCCTGCTCGCACTCGCCCTCGCCACAACCGCATCACTCGCACAAACCGCCCAAGCCGCCGCCACCCTGGTTTACTGCTCCGAAGCCAGCCCCGCCGGCTTCGACCCCAGCCAATACACCAGCGGCACCGACTTCGATGCCTCCGCCGAAACCGTCTTCAACCGCCTCACCCAATTCAAACGCGGCGGCACCGAAATCGAACCCGGCCTGGCAACAAAATGGGACGTATCCGAGGACGGCCTCACCTACACCTTCCACCTGCGCGACGGCGTGAAATTCCACACCACCGACTACTTCACCCCCACCCGCGATTTCAACGCCGACGACGTGCTGTTCACCTTCCAGCGCCTGCTCGACCCGGACAACGCCTTCCGCAAGGCCTACCCCGCCGAGTCGCCGTACTTCACCGACATGGGCCTGAACACCACGATCAAAAGCATCGACAAGATCGACGACCACACCGTGCGCTTCAGCCTGAACAACGTCGACGCCGCGTTCGTGCAAAACCTCGCCATGAGCTTCGCCTCGGTGCAGCCCGCCGAATACGCCGCCCAACTGTTAAAGGAAGGCAAAGCCGCCGACCTCAACCAGAAACCGGTCGGCACCGGCCCGTTCGTGTTCAAGCGCTATCAGAAGGACTCGCAGATCCGCTACGCCGCCAACAAGGCTTACTGGAAACCCGAGGACGTAAAACTCGACAACCTGATTTTCTCGATCACCCCGGACGCCGCCGTGCGCTTGCAGAAGCTCAAGGCCGGCGAGTGCCAGGTCAGCGGCTACCCGCGCCCGGCAGACATTGAAGTGATGGAGAAAGATCCGAACCTGACCGTGCTCAAGCAAGCCGGTTTCAACCTCGGCTTCCTTGCCTACAACGTGACCCACCCACCGCTGGACCAGCTCAAGGTGCGTCAGGCGCTGGACATGGCCATCGACAAGCCGGCGATCATCAAGGCTGTTTACCAGAGTGCCGGGCAACTGGCGCAAAACGCCTTGCCACCGGCGCAATGGTCGTATGACCCGAGCATCAAGGACGCCCCGCACGACCCGGCCAAAGCCCGCGCGCTACTGAAAGAAGCAGGGGTTGCCCCCGGCACCACAATTAATCTGTGGGCCATGACCGTGCAGCGCGCCTCCAACCCCAATGCGCGGATGTCGGCACAGATGATCCAGCAGGATTGGGAGAAAGTCGGGATCAAGGCCAACATCGTCAGCTATGAATGGGGCGAATACATCAAGCGCGCCAAGAACGGTGAGCATGACGCAATGATCTACGGCTGGACCGGCGACAACGGTGACCCGGATAACTGGCTCGGCGTGCTCTACAGCTGCGCTGCGGTGAAAGGTAGCAACTACGCCAAATGGTGTGACCCAGCCTACGACAAACTGGTGCAGCAAGCCAAGGTGTCCACGGACAAACAACAGCGGGTCAAACTGTACCAACAGGCACAGCAAATCCTTAAACAACAAGTACCTATCACACCGATTGCCAACTCGACGGTGTTCCAGCCACTGCGCAAGGAAGTCACCGACTTCAAGATCAGTCCGTTTGGCCTCACACCGTTCTATGGCGTAGGTATAAATAAGTAACACCGGGCTCCAACCGGGTGCGTCAAACGCCCCGGTCGCCCCTTATCGGTGCACGTTTTGCACCGTAAAAAACCTGCGCAAACGGTCAAATACGTCACTATTTATACATATGCGACATTAAGGTACGTTCGTGCCACTCTTTAGGACTTGTGGCCATTCAGGATCTTGCATTGGGTACGGCCCCTGCATAAGTATCCGCAGGTCGACTCACGAGGTCGTCCTCTAATTCCAAAAATGACAACAAATCATGAGGCCACCATGCTTAAACACGCGGTCATTCCGTTTTTAGTCGGCGCAAGCCTGTTAGCCAGTGCACCTTTCGCCCAAGCGGCGTCTAACCTGGTGTTCTGCTCCGAAGGAAGCCCGGCCGGTTTCGACCCAGGTCAGTACACCACCGGAACCGACTTCGACGCCTCTGCAGAAACCATGTTCAACCGCCTGACCCAGTTCGAGCGCGGCGGCACCGCCGTGATTCCTGGCCTGGCGACCAAGTGGGATATTTCCAGTGACGGCCTGACTTACACTTTCCACCTGCGTGAAGGCGTCAAGTTCCACACCACCCCGTATTTCAAGCCGACGCGTGAGTTCAACGCCGACGACGTGCTGTTCACCTTCAATCGCATGATTAACAAGGATGACCCGTTCCGTAAGGCATACCCGACCGAATTCCCGTACTTCACCGACATGGGGATGGACACCAACATCACCAAGATCGATAAAGTCGACGACCACACCGTCAAGTTCACCCTCAAAGACGTAGACGCCGCGTTCATCCAGAACATGGCCATGAGCTTCGCCTCGATCCAGTCCGCCGAGTACGCTGCCCAGCTGCTCAAGGAAGGCAAGGCTGCCGACATCAACCAGAAACCGATCGGCACCGGCCCGTTCGTGTTCAAGAGCTACCAGAAAGACTCCAACATCCGCTACACCGGGAACAAGGACTACTGGAAGCCTGACGACGTGAAGATCGACAACCTGATCTTCGCCATCACCACCGACCCGTCGGTACGCATCCAGAAGCTGAAGAAGAACGAGTGCCAGATCACTCTGTTCCCGCGTCCAGCCGACCTGAAGGCGCTCAAAGAAGATAAAACTTTGAAGATGCCTGAGCAGGCTGGTTTCAACCTGGGCTACATCGCCTACAACGTGATGGACAAGGTCAAGGGCAGCAACGAGCCGAACCCGCTGGCCGACCTGCGCGTTCGTCAGGCGCTGGACATGGCCGTCAACAAGCCGCAGATCATCGACTCGGTTTATCAGGGCGCAGGCCAACTGGCCGTCAACGCCATGCCGCCGACCCAATGGTCCTACGACACCACCATCAAGGATGCCAAGTACGATCCTGAGAAAGCCAAGCAGCTGCTCAAGGAAGCCGGCGTCAAGGAAGGCACCGAAATCGTTCTGTGGGCGATGCCGGTACAACGTCCGTACAACCCGAACGCCAAGCTGATGGCTGAAATGCTGCAGTCCGACTGGAAGAAGATCGGCCTGAACGTGAAGATCACCAGCTACGAATGGGGCGAGTACATCAAACGCTCCAAAGGCGGCGAGAACCAGGCGATGATCATCGGCTGGAGCGGCGACAACGGTGACCCGGACAACTGGCTCAACGTGCTGTTCGGCTGCGACTCGCTGAGTGGCAACAACTTCTCCAAATGGTGCGACAAGAAATTCGATGGCCTCGTCAAGGAAGCCAAACGCACCACCGATCAGGCCAAGCGCACCGAACTGTACAAACAGGCGCAACACGTCCTCAAAGATGCTGTTCCAATGACACCTATCGCTCACTCGACGGTGTTCCAACCCATGCGCGCCAACGTGCAGGACTTCAAGATCAGCCCATTTGGCTTGAACTCCTTCTACGGCGTCAGCGTCAGCAAATAAGAAAAGGCAGCGGCGACGTTTTCAGTGTCGCCGCTGCTTTTTTCTGCCGAGAAGTTAGGAATTTGCCTACATCCAAATCCGCTGTCTGACGCAGCCAGGGGTTAGGACGCGTTGCCTTTTCCTACGAGTCTTTAGGACTCAGCGCATTTACTGCCAGACCCACGGCACCTACCGTCGGGTTCTGACCAGTGACTGTGTGGGCTATCGGTTTGTTGCCCGTATTGGTTTGAGCTCAATGCAGCCACAACGTCCCCGGACGGGATCGCGGCGCATTGAATAACACTAAAAAGTGAGGGAGCGTCATGCGCCATACCTTGGTTTTATCCGCATTGCTGGGCACCGGCCTGCTGGCCGCCACTTCCATCAGCCAGGCCGCCAATAACAGCCTGGTGTTCTGCTCCGAAGGCAGCCCCGCCGGTTTCGACACCGCGCAGTACACCACTGCGACCGATAACGACGCCGCCGAGCCGCTGTACAACCGTTTGGCAGAGTTTGAAAAAGGCGCCACCAATGTCGTGCCAGGCCTGGCAACCCGCTGGGATATTTCCGAGGACGGCCTCAAGTACACGTTCCATCTGCGCGAGGGGGTGAAATTTCACACGACCAAATACTTCACGCCGACCCGCGATTTCAACGCCGACGACGTGCTGTTCACGTTTAATCGCATGCTCGATCCGCAGCACCCGTTCCGTAAGGCTTATCCGACCGAGTTCCCGTATTTCAACGGGATGAGCCTGAACAAGAATATTGCCAAGGTCGAAAAGACCGGGCCGCTGACCGTGGTGATGACGCTCAACAACGTCGATGCCGCGTTCATCCAGAACATCGCCATGAGCTTCGCCGCCATCCTTTCGGCCGAATACGCCGACCAGTTGCTGGCGGCCGGCAAGCCGAGCGAGATCAACCAGAAGCCGATCGGCACCGGGCCGTTCGTGTTCAAGAGCTACCAGAAAGACTCCAACATCCGTTACAGCGGCAACAAGCAGTACTGGGACCCGAGCCGGGTCAAGCTCGACAACCTGATTTTTGCCATCAACACCGACGCCTCGGTGCGCGTGCAGAAGCTCAAGGCCAACGAATGCCAGATCACCCTGCACCCGCGCCCCGCCGACGTGACCGCACTGAAGAATGATCCGAAACTGCAACTGATCGAGAAACCCGGCTTCAACCTCGGCTACATCGCCTATAACGTCCGGCACAAGCCTTTCGACCAGCTCGAAGTGCGCCAGGCGCTGGACATGGCGGTGAACAAGCAAGGCATTCTCAATGCCGTCTATCAAGGTGCCGGTCAACTGGCGGTCAATGCCATGCCACCGACCCAGTGGTCCTATGACGACACCATAAAGGACGCCTCCTACAACCCGGAAAAAGCCAAGGAACTGCTCAAGGCCGCCGGCGTGAAGGAAGGCACCGAAATCACCCTCTGGGCGATGCCGGTCCAGCGTCCGTACAACCCCAACGCCAAACTGATGGCCGAAATGCTCCAGGCGGACTGGGCGAAGATCGGCCTCAAGGTCAAGATCGTCAGCTACGAATGGGGCGAGTACATCAAGCGCACCAAGAACGGCGAGCACGACATCAGCCTGATCGGCTGGACCGGTGACAACGGCGACCCGGACAACTGGCTCGGCACGCTGTACAGCTGCGACGCCATTGGCGGCAACAACTACTCCATGTGGTGCGATCCGGCTTACGACAAGCTGATCAAGCAGGCCAAGGTCGTCACCGATCGCGACCAGCGCACCGTGCTCTACAAACAGGCGCAGCAGTACCTCAAGCAGCAGGTGCCGATCACGCCGGTCGCCCACTCGACGGTCAACCAGCCGTTGAGCGCCAAAGTCGAAGGGTTCAAGGTCAGCCCCTTCGGTCGCAACGTGTTCTCGGGCGTCAGTATCGACCAATAACCAATTAGCCAGAAACGCTGGGGGGCGGATTCCGCCCTCACGCAAGCGTATTGCCGTAATTCGTCAAATCGGCCTGCAGCAAACGTTTGCGAAGCCTGAATGAGTTCTAAACCAAATAGCCGGATCACCAAAAAAGACCGGCATTAAAAAAAGAAAGTAAGGAGCTTCACACATGAAACTGAGCAGCACCGCGTTATTGGCCTTGGCCATCAGCAGCGTGACCGCCACGGCGTACGCAGAATCCCAGAGCCAGGCGTTCACGCCGGTTACCGTTAAAGAGAAAAGTGCTCAGAGTGAAGCCACTGGCTTTGTCGAAGGCCAATCGATCACCGGCAGCACGCGTAACTGGTATGCCAATGAGCAACTCAAACGTGGTGCTCATTTCAAGTACAACAAAAACGGTGTACCGACCAACACTGATCGTCGTATCAACTGGGTCCAGGGCACAATCCTCAAGTACAACTCGGGCTTCACAGAGGGTACTGTCGGTTTCAGCACTGAAGTTGCGGCTTACAACGCCATCGCGTTGGAACGTGACCGTAAGGACCTTGCGTCTGCCAATGGTGGTGCACCATTGAATGGCGTTGGCGGCCTTGGCAACAACCGTACCCTGACCAAAAACGGCGGCGACGCCGAGGGTCAGTGGAGCAAATTGGGACTGGCTAACGTCAAGGCACGTTTCTCCAACACCACGCTGACTGCCGGCCGGCAAAACTTCAGCAGCCCGATGGTCGATGTCATCGGTAACCGTGCCCTGCCCTCAAGCTTCGAAGGTGTGAGCCTGCACAGCGAGGAGCTGGAGAACCTGTCGTTCGACGTGGCCACGTTCGATCGCAACTCGCCGCGTACAGAAGAAAGCCAGCGCAAATTCCGGTCCGAATACGCTGACACCGTCGTGGAAGCCGATCACGTGAACACCGCAGGTATCACTTACCAGCCGTTCGCCAGCCTGACCACCAGCCTGTGGGGCACCCAGGCTGAAGACTTGTGGAACCAGTACTACTTCGGCGCCAGCCACGTCTTGGGCGACAGCTCGGTACTGAGCCTGACCACCGGCCTGAACTACTACAAAACCGTGGACGAAGGTAAAGCCAAGCTCGGCGAAATCGACAACGACACCTACTCCCTGTCGTTCGGCCTGACCCACCAGGCCCACAGCGTGACTTTCTCGTACCAGGAAGTGAACGGTAACGAGTACTTCGACTACCTGCACGAAACCAACGGCATCTATCTGGCCAACTCCCTGCTCTCGGACTTCAACGGCCCGAACGAGAAGTCCTTCCAGATCGCCTACGGCCTGAACATGGCCGAATACGGTGTGCCAGGCCTGAAATTCAACATCTATCAGGCTCGCGGCTGGGGCATCGACGGTACTCACAATAAAGGCGGCGCCTACTCCAGCGTTCAATCGATGGACGGCGAGCACCATTACGAATACGGCATTGGTACTTCGTATGCGGTACAGAGCGGCCCGCTCAAGGCCACCACTGTTCGCGCAACCTACACCGCGCACCGTGCCAGCGAAAACCAGGCGGATGGCAGCATCAACGAGTTCCGTCTCGTGACCACCATCCCGTTCAACATTTTGTAAAACGCACGCCGGCGGCTGACTCATGACGAGTCGGCCGTTCGGTTTTTTCCTGTTCAACCGATTGCAGAGGGTTCTTGATGAAAATGCTTCCCCTACGAGCGGCCATCGCTGCCGCGTTGCTGAGTGTCGCTGTTGGCGTCTCGGCCAAACCCTTGGTGGTCTGTACCGAAGCCAGCCCGGAAGGCTTCGATATGGTCCAGTACACGACTGCTGTCACAGGCGATGCAGTGTCCGAAACCATCTTCAATCGTCTGGTGGGCTTCAAGCCTGGCACCACCGAAGTGATTCCCTCGCTGGCCGACTCCTGGGACATCAGCGATGACGGCCTGACCTACACGTTCCACCTGCGTAAAGGCGTCAAGTTTCACACCACCGACTACTTCAAGCCGACGCGCGACATGAATGCCGACGACGTGGTCTGGAGCTTCCAGCGGCAGCTGGACCCGAACCATCCGTGGCACAAGAAATCGAGCGTAGGCTTCCCGTACTTTGAAAGCATGGGCTTCAAGGAACTGCTCAAAAGCGTCGAGAAGGTCGACGACAATACGGTCAAATTCACCCTGACCCGCCGTGAAGCGCCGTTCCTGGCCGACATCGCCATGGCCTTCTCCTCGATCTACTCCGCCGAGTACGCCGATCAATTGCTCAAGGCCGACAAAACCGGCGACCTGAACAACAAGCCGGTTGGCACCGGCCCGTTCATCTTCCAGCGTTACGCCAAGGACGCCCAGGTTCGCTTCAAGGCCAACCCGGACTACTTCCTTGGCAAGCCACCGGCTGATGCGCTGGTCCTGGCGATTGCCACCGACAACAACGTACGCCAGCAAAAGCTCAAGGCCAACGAGTGCCAGATCGCTCTGTATCCGAAGCCGGATGACATTCCGAGCATCAAGAAAGACACCAATCTGAAGGTCGCAGAACTGGATGCGATGACCGTGTCCTACATCGCCATGAATACCCAGCACAAATATATGAGCGATGTGCGGGTACGCAAAGCCATCGATATCGCGTTCGACAAGGAAGCCTACGTCGCCGCCCTGTTTGGTAAAGGTAATGCCACAGTAGCGGTCAACCCGTACCCGCAGACCCTGCTGGGCTACAACCATAAACTGACCAATCCGCCTCGCGACCTCGACAAGGCTCGTGCCCTGCTCAAGGAAGCCGGGGTGCCGGAGGGCACCGTGTTCACCCTGTTCACCCGTAACGGCGGCGGCCCGACCAACCCTAATCCGATGCTCGGCGCACAAATGATGCAGGCAGATCTGGCCAAGGTCGGAATCAAGGTCGATATTCGTGTCATGGAATGGGGCGAAATGCTCAAGCGCGCGAAGAACGGCGAGCACGATATGGTGTCCGCCGGTTGGGCAGGCGATAACGGCGACCCGGATAACTTCCTGACGCCTATGCTCAGTTGTGAGGCCGCCAAGAACGGCGAAAACTACGCTCGCTGGTGCAATGAAAAGTTCCAGGCGCTGATCGACGAAGCACGGGCCAAAGTGAACCCGGCCGAACGCACGGCGCTCTACGAACAGGCCCAGGACGTTTTCAATCAGGACCAGCCATGGATCAGCATGGCGCACACCCGCATGTTCACTGCAATGCGCACCAACGTAGAGGGCTATCACATTAGCCCCCTCACCACTAACAACTTCGCCACCACCCAGGTGAAGTAGATAAGAAACGCCCGGCATCGCTGACCCCAGCGATGCCGGGTACGCCTAACCGGCTGATGAGGTACCACACAAGATGTTTAGTTTTATTGCCCGCCGATTGGGGTTATTGATCCCCACGTTCTTCGGCATCACCTTGTTGACTTTCGCGTTGATCCGCATGATTCCTGGCGACCCCGTGGAAGTGATGATGGGCGAACGTCGGGTCGACCCCGAAATGCATGCTCAGGCAATGGAACGCCTAGGTCTGAACAAACCGCTGTATGCCCAATACCTGGATTACATTGGCAAATTGGCCCACGGCGATCTCGGCGAATCCCTGCGTACCCGTGAAAGCGTCTGGACCGAGTTCAGCTCTCTATTCCCCGCGACCCTGGAACTGGCCTCGGCCGCCATGTTGTTCGCCGGCATCCTGGGCCTTCTGGCCGGGGTGATCGCGGCACTCAAGCGAGGGTCCCTGTTCGACCATGGGGTAATGGGTGTTTCCCTGGCGGGATACTCGATGCCGATCTTCTGGTGGGGCCTGATCCTGATCATGTTCTTCTCGGTGAGCCTGGGCTGGACCCCGGTATCCGGGCGGATCGACCTGCTCTACGACATCGAGCCACGCACCGGCTTCATGCTCATCGATACGTTGCTGGCCGATGACGTCGGGGCGTTCTTCGATGCCCTGCATCACCTGATCCTGCCAGCCATCGTGCTCGGCACCATCCCGCTGGCGGTGATTGCGCGGATGACCCGTTCGTCGATGCTCGAAGTGCTGCGTGAAGACTACATCCGTACCGCCCGTGCCAAAGGCCTGTCGCCATCGCGCGTGGTATTCGTGCACGGTCTGCGCAATGCGCTGATTCCGGTACTGACCGTGGTCGGCCTGCAAGTCGGCACGCTGCTGGCCGGCGCGGTCCTGACCGAAACCATCTTCTCCTGGCCCGGCATCGGCAAATGGCTGATCGAAGCCATTGGCGCACGGGACTATCCCGTGGTGCAAAACGGCATCCTGTTAATCGCCTGCCTGGTGATTCTGGTCAACTTCGTAGTGGACATCCTCTACGGCTTTGCCAACCCACGCATCCGTCATCAGCGCTGAGATCAATGACCATGACCACTCTCACTACACCGGTAGCAGTCGATCAAAGCCTGCTGTATCCGTCGCCCTACAAAGAATTCTGGCATGCGTTCTCCAGGAACAAAGGCGCTGTCGCCGGCCTGTTGTTCATGCTGCTGGTGATTTTCTGCGCGATCTTCGCCCCATGGGTCGCACCGCATAACCCGAGCGAACAGTACCGCGACTTCCTGCTGACCCCGCCCTCCTGGCTGGAAAGCGGGCATATCCAGTTCCTGCTGGGTACCGATGAACTCGGTCGTGACCTGCTGTCGCGTTTGATTCACGGCTCGCGCCTGTCCCTGCTGATCGGCTTGTCATCGGTGGTGATGTCGCTGATTCCAGGCATCCTGATGGGACTGTTCGCCGGGTTCTTCCCGCGCGTGCTCGGCCCGACCATCATGCGTCTGATGGACATCATGCTGGCCCTGCCGTCCCTGCTGCTGGCGGTGGCAATTGTCGCCATCCTCGGCCCTGGCCTGATCAACACCATTATTGCCATCGCCGTGGTTTCGTTGCCGTCCTATGTTCGTCTGACCCGCGCCGCGGTGATGGGCGAATTGAACCGCGACTACGTGACCGCCGCGCGCCTGGCCGGTGCCGGTCTGCCTCGCCTGATGTTCGTCACCGTGCTGCCCAACTGCATGGCGCCGCTGATTGTTCAGGCCACCTTGAGTTTCTCCTCGGCGATTCTCGATGCCGCGGCACTGGGCTTCCTCGGCCTTGGCGTACAACCGCCAACCCCTGAATGGGGCACCATGCTGGCTTCGGCTCGCGACTACATCGAACGCGCCTGGTGGGTGGTGAGCTTGCCTGGTTTGACCATTTTGCTCAGCGTGCTGGCAATCAACTTGATGGGCGACGGCCTGCGCGATGCGCTGGACCCGAAACTCAAGAACGCCGCCTGAGGAGATTCAAATGTCACTGTTAGAAATCAAGAATCTCAACGTTCGCTTCGGCGACGCCAACGCCGTTCCGGTGGTCGATGGTCTCGACATATCCGTGGAAAAGGGCGAAGTGCTGGCCATCGTTGGCGAGTCGGGTTCCGGCAAGTCCGTGACTATGATGGCGCTGATGGGCCTGATCGAGCATCCGGGGATCGTCACCGCTGACGCCCTGAATTTCGACGGCAAGAACATGCTCGCGCTCAGCAACCGTCAGCGTCGGCAAATCGTCGGCAAAGACCTGGCCATGGTCTTCCAGGACCCGATGACCGCGCTGAACCCGAGCTACACCGTGGGCTTCCAGATCGAAGAAGTGCTGCGCCTGCACCTGAAAATGTCCGGCAAGCAAGCCCGCGCTCGCGCCATCGAACTGCTGGAAAAAGTGGAAATCCCAGGCGCCGCCAGCCGTATGGATGCCTACCCGCATCAACTCTCCGGTGGTATGAGCCAGCGTGTTGCAATCGCCATGGCGATTGCCGGCGAACCGAAACTGCTGATCGCCGACGAACCGACCACCGCGCTCGACGTAACGATTCAGGCGCAGATCATGGACCTGCTGCTGGCCCTGCAGAAAGAACAGAACATGGGCCTGGTGCTGATTACCCACGACCTCGCGGTCGTGGCCGAAACCGCCCAGCGCGTGTGCGTGATGTACGCCGGCCAAGCGGTTGAAGTCGGTCAGGTGCCACAACTGTTCGACATTCCGGCGCACCCGTACAGCGAAGCGCTGCTCAAGGCCATTCCAGAACACAGCTTGGGTGCTGCGCGCCTGTCGACGCTGCCGGGCATCGTTCCCGGTCGTTACGACCGTCCGCAAGGTTGCCTGCTGTCGCCGCGCTGCCCGTACGTGCAAGACAATTGCCGCACCCAGCGTCCAGCCCTTGACCAGAAAAGCAACAGCCTCGCCCGCTGCTTCTACCCGTTGAACCAGGAGGTGGCGTAATGGCCGTCGTACTTACCGCCCGCAACCTGACCCGTCACTACGAAGTGTCTCGCGGCCTGTTCAAGGGTCATGCGACCGTACGCGCCCTCAACGGTGTGTCGTTCGAACTGGAAGCCGGCAAGACCCTCGCTGTCGTGGGTGAGTCCGGTTGCGGCAAATCCACCCTGGCCCGTGCCCTGACGTTGATCGAAGAGCCATCCTCCGGCTCATTGAAAATCGCCGGGCAGGAAGTCGCCGGCGCCGACAAGGCTCAGCGCAAGCAACTGCGCAAAGATGTGCAGATGGTGTTCCAGAGCCCGTACGCGTCGTTGAATCCACGGCAGAAAATCGGTGATCAACTGGCTGAACCGCTATTGATCAACACCAACCTTTCCGCCGCCGAACGTCGCGAGAAAGTCCAGGCGATGATGAAGCAGGTGGGCTTGCGTCCCGAGCACTACCAGCGCTATCCGCACATGTTCTCCGGCGGTCAGCGCCAACGGATCGCCCTGGCCCGCGCGATGATGTTGCAGCCGAAAGTGCTGGTGGCGGACGAACCGACCTCGGCGCTGGACGTGTCGATTCAGGCGCAGGTACTCAACCTGTTCATGGATTTGCAGCAAGAGTTCAACACCGCCTACGTGTTCATCTCCCACAACCTGGCGGTGGTACGCCACGTTGCCGATCACGTGATGGTGATGTACCTCGGCCGTCCAGTGGAAATGGGCCCGAAAGAGGACATCTACACCCGTCCCCTGCACCCATACACCCAGGCGCTGTTGTCGGCGACGCCGACCATTCACCCGGATCCGGACAAGCCGAAAATCAAGATCGTCGGCGAACTGCCGAACCCGCTGAACCCGCCGTCAGGCTGCGCCTTCCACAAGCGCTGCCCGTACGCGACCGAGCGCTGTGCCATCGAAGAACCGCTCCTGCGCCTGCTCGACACACGCCAGGTGGCTTGCCACTACGCCGAGCAGTTCCTGGACGGCGCGGCATAAAACGTGTGCGGGCAGGCTTGCTCGCCCGCACATGAGTTGTGTTGCCTGGATATCCTTGAAGCGTTGACCAATCCCTCTACCTCGATTGCGCATCAGTCGAGTGGAGGGGTTACTTTTATCAGTACATCGTTTTCTATTACCGTAAGACAACGGAGCGCTGACAGCATCAAACCAACACCGGCCATACCGGTGCAATCTCGCCGCATGTCATCACGATAAGCTGCGTGAACATTCAGACCAGAGGAGCAAGACATTGGACAAGGAACTTCCAACCGATTTCGATCAGTATGTCGAGACGCTGACGCGTTTGAGCAAGAAAAACGGCCTGACCCTGGGGCGACTCAACCGTCAGGAACTTGCCGTCATGCTGCTTTACGTCAGCACCGCTCTGACACCTGGCAAACGTTACGACGAACGTGAAGCGACCGCAGCGCTGGATCATTGGAGAACACAGTTCGCGCCGATGCTGCGTAGTGATGTCGTCGAGCTGCGACGCACTTTGATCGACGCCCGCTACTGGATGCGAGACCC
This sequence comes from Pseudomonas sp. 008, assembly GCF_016861935.1. Classification (NCBI taxonomy): domain Bacteria; kingdom Pseudomonadati; phylum Pseudomonadota; class Gammaproteobacteria; order Pseudomonadales; family Pseudomonadaceae; genus Pseudomonas; species Pseudomonas sp. 008. Next base: position 52,535 of record NZ_BOMA01000014.1, read on the forward strand.
GGACGGTCGTGGTTACCAACTCGAACCAGCCCTGGCAGACAGTGCCTTGTTCATTCGGCTCATCGAAGAACGCATTGAAGCCCGTATTGCCGAACAACTGCTGCTGGCTGCCCGCGACCGCGAAGAGCGAAAGAAAGCAGCGCTGCTTGGCTGACCTGACATTTTTTCAACGGAACGGGGGAATGCCCGAGTGAAATGGGCACTCCTCCCAGGAAAGGAAGCGTTTGTGCTCGCGCCCTATTGCACTCTGATGAACACTGCCTGTTCAGCGCCCTGCCGTTTTCTCCCGGCACTGTCCACAGAGAGATCCGCGGTCCACCGGATGAAATTGGTAAGCACCCGGGAGCTTGCCCCCCCATGTTCGGAGCTTGCCAGCACCAGATGCATATAAAGACCGGTGTCCGAGTAATGGATATCAGGCACCTCACGGGCGAAAACCCTGAGGACAGGCTGACGCATTTCGATGCCCGCGGCACAAAGCCGCGAATTGCGTGAGAGCAGATAGTTTTCGTAACTGTCGAGCAATGGCGATTGAGCAAGCGAGGTCACTGTCCTCTCATAAAGAGCTTCGTCGCTGCATCCCGCCATATCGTCAATCGCAATCAGCTTCGCTCCTTCTTTGGCAACGTACTGCAAAAGAAAACGACCACCGCCCAGAACCTTTGACGCATGCTTCAGAAACGGCACGATCCAGGCATTTTCCTGATGAGGGCTGCTGACGATACTCACGGCTGGTTTCAGAGGTGTCTGGGTCTGTTCGCCTGTCTGCACAGACATAGGGCCACTATTATCAGAGTCCAGCCATGCAGCGGCGGCCCGCAGACTCACCTCGGCAACCTTGAAGTGCGCGGCCGACTCCACAGATAGATTGGGCATTGCGACCGGCGGGCTCTGCGTCGGCAGTGCGGCACTGAAATTGAAACGGTCTCTGATCGAATGGGGCAGAGCCGCCTCGTCCCCATGCAACAGTTGATGTTTCACCGCAGCATTGAAGCCATCCAGATAACCGAGAATGTTGCCCTGTTCCATCCCCAGTCGTCGCAGATAAAACAGACTCCACTGCTCAAAACCGAATTGCGGTAGCCATGTCGACTTTTCAGCCGTGAGGAAGAACCGTTCGGTGATGGAAGCAGCCAACTCGCTGTTCATCGTATCGTGAGACCAGTCAAAACCCGACCCTGTGATCCCGTACTTTTCCCGATCATTCCAGATAGGTGTCAGGGGATCGCAGTACCACACCTGAGCACGGAAGGTGTCCGGCGCAAATACCTCAATGAAATCCAGGCTCTCCTGCACCGTCTCAAAGGTTTCCCCTGGAAACCCGATAATGAAGGACGCGTGAGTCGCTATGCCCACAGACCTGAATGAAGTGATGGCCTGCTCATAGTTCTTTCTGCGAGACGTCTTGCGCATCAGCGCGAGCATCTTGTCGGAGGCTGACTCGATTCCGAGAAACACCCCTTCGCACCCTGCCCGGGCCATGAGCTCAATGGTCTCCGGATCACCCTGATCAGAGCGGTAAAACGAATTCCATTTAAAGTTGTATTTGTTGTCGATCATCATCTGCATGATTTCCCGGAACCGCTGCTTGGGCACATTGAATGTGTCATCCAGGAAAGTCAGCGTATCGACGGTGCCGATTGCCTTGATCGCGTCAAGTTCACGTTCTACATCGCTGGTGGACAGATAGCGGTATTTACCGGCCCGCTGAGGAAATCCGCAGAAAGCACAGGAGTAAGGGCAGGACTTGGCCGTACGCGTTGACAGAAAACGCCCGATACCGCGAGGCTGGAATAGCGTGTAGTTGACGAAGTTTTCTTTCAGTTCGTTGTATTCCGGCTCATCCGTACCGAACACCCAGTCCTCGCCGTCCAGTACCGCCGTGCGACTTAGTCCAGTCACCGAGCGGTTAGCGTTGATCGCCTCAAGCACTTGCCGAAGCGTGTCCTCACCTTCATTGCTGTTGATGTAAATATCGCCGCCAAGGACACTGAGATAGTCACCCAGCATGTCGCGCTCATGGGCCTTGAAAAGACCACTGATATAAGGCCCGCCGATGATGATCTGCACATCGGGTGCATGTGCTCTCACAAAGTCGACGATTTCCTGCACAGGGTGCGGCATGACATAAAGGGTCGTCGTGATGACCACGGTATTGATGACACCGGAAGCCAACTTTTGCGCCAGGACTTCTTTTTCGCTCTGAAAAAGATTCACGTAGTCAAAGGCAATACCGTGCTTTTCGAGATAGGAGCCTAACACCATCACAACGGGCCAAAGAAAATCGGCGTTGTTAAGGTTCAAGTCTGTCAGGCCTTCCATCTTGCGGGTCTTGTTAAGGACGCCCAAAGCATGGCAGCGTGAGCCTTCGTAATTCACAAACGCCAAACGTAAATCGCGCTTTGCCGCAGCTTGCGGCCCAAGTTGATCAAGCATCTGACAGTAATCTTCAAACGAGAAATCGTTGAAGCCGATGATCATGCACTTTTTATTTTGCACCGGTCACTCCTCCCTGGAATGAATGACGAAGGCTCGCTGACCCTGCGAGTGATTACTCAGCCGTTGGAAGCCACCCAACGCCGCGTATCGGGAATGAAGTCTGGGATGTTGGTATAGCCCCCCGTTTCCAGACACCTTTCGACGAACAACTTGCCCACCACGAGATCCAGAACACCCAGCCCGAAAGGTGAAAAAATCAATGGGCGCGAACGATCGATCTGTTCCGGATGGGTCAGAACGCTGGCGAGTGTTCCATTTACAAACGAACGATCACCGTACTTCTGCTCGGCCAGATGAGGTGATGTATTGGCTTTCATGCAGTGTTCAACATCGTCAAATATGTTGAAGGCCTGCCAGATAATGTCGGGACTGATATCACGCAGCGAGACATTCAGAATGATCTGCCCCGGCGCAAAGACATCGCCGCCCGAAACATAGGGTTCACCCGCATTGGTGGCGAAAACAACAATTTCGGCCGAGTTGATTGCGGATTTCACATCTTCGACAAACCGGACGTTCTGGCAACCATCCGCCTGAACATGGCGACAAAGCTCATTGGCCGACCCTGCATCAAGATCGCACACGGTGATCTGCTCGAACGTCCAGCCGTCAGCCTTGAAGAAGTCGAAGATCGCCCGCGAAATAACGCCCGCCCCCACAAATGTGATCTTTACAGGCGCCTTGGGATCAGCCGTCAGAGCCCTGGCCGCGACGACCGCAGAAGCCGCGGTCCGGGCTGCACTGATTTGCGAGGCTTCCAGGCACGCTACCGGATACCCCGTTTCGTAATCATTCAACAACAGCACAGCGGAAGCCCGCTGCAGATTGCGCTCAATGTTCTTTGGATAACTGGCGATCCACTTGATGCCGGAAATGGGTGAGTCGTTGGAAATGGCTGCCGGCAGGGCAATGATCCGATCCGACTGACGATCGGCAAATCGCAGAAAATAGCTGTCGGGATTGTTGGTCAGACCGGCATCGTGTTGCAGATAGGTCGTTTCAACCAGCTTCAGGATATCCCTGCGCAACGAAGGCATTAACGTGGCAATTTGAGAACCGGAAACAATGGTCAAGGGATGGGATGACATTCTACGAACCTTCCATGGAGAGACTTATTTAATAGTGGCGTGGCTGAAAGCGTCGGGTTCACTGGAGCTTTCCCCCTCACTCAGGAGCCTGAATCGCTCTAACGTTTCGTTCAGCAGATGCTTCAGCGTCAGCATGTCTTCAGCGGAAATCCTGTCGGCCTGATACTGCAACTTGACAAACGAATGTTCACTTGAGACAGGAACCCACAAGAACAGGGGCCAGGGCTGATAGTCCGGTAACTGGACCTGGGACACGGCAACGTTTTCCAGATGCCAGCTTTCAAATGGACTTTCAGCGCCGATATGGATGGGTAAGCTTTGCTTGATCTCGGACTCGGCCATCATTTCGCCGATGGACAGACTGACGTTCTCAAAGGTCTCGTAGAGGGAGTCCGCCACATTCAAGATATGAGTCTGCAGCGCCAGCGTTGAGTCGATATGTACCCGCAGTGGAATCCGTGCAGACAAATACGAAACGACTGTTTGTGTGCCTTCCATCCAGCGTGGCGTCACATTGGTCTGGATCAACAGGTCATCCGAGGCGCAAAACCGGGCCAGTGCGATAGACGCAGCAGCGGTGTAAACCACAAAGGGCGTTACATCCAATGCATTGCAAAGCTGATTGATCGCCTTGTGAACCTCTTGTGGGGGAGTGATCACATCGAATGTCGATTTCGCTTGTGCGCTCTCCCCGACGCCCAAGCCTGGAATGGCCGGGATTTTTGCGCCCTTCAGGTAGTCCCGCCAGAACTGCGCTTGTCTTTGACGCTCATCTGGCTCCAAAGGCTGTGCAAGGATTTCGTAGTCGAAGGTCAGGGGAGAAAGCAACGGTTCCCCGGCTCCGGACATCGCTCGATTGTAGGCAGTCGCCAGGTCATCCAGGATCACTTCCAGCGACCATGAGTCGACCACGATGTGGTGAATAATCAGGGCCAGCAGATATCGCTCATGATCAATGGGATTCAAATAAGCCCTGAAAGGTATATCGACTTTCAGATCAAGCGGGACCTGGCACAACGCCTCAATGCTCGCATCAAGCCGATACATCTCGAACGGTTCGCTCCCCACCTGTAGTACATTGTGTGCAGCGGCTTGAGGAAAGCGTCGCACGCCCTCCGCAGTTTCCCGGAAATTCGACCTTAGCTGCTCGTGACGATTGACCACTGCATCAACCGCACGACTGAACAAGGGGATGTTTACCGCCCCCTCAAGGACAAAGCCAATGCTCACGCAAGCGGTCTCGGGGAGATCGTAAGCGCTCGACGCGTTCCAGTAATATTGTTGATATGGGTTCAGTCCTTTGCCCGCCATCTTTCATTCCCCTATCAGACAAGCCATTTGCGACAAGGTAGGCGCACCAAACACACGTTTCAGAGGAATCTGGATGTTGTGGCGCTTCATGAGCGCGACAAGCCGCATCGCCAAAAGGGAATTCCCGCCGAGTGCAAAAAAATTCGCTTCACGGTCTTCAACCGGTCGGCCCAGAATCTGCGCCCAGATCAGCGCCAGTGTTTCCTCCTGGCGGGTCATTGCGCCCGCAGGTGCGGTACTTTCCTGCCGGGCATCCAATTGGGCCACCAGCGCGGTTCTATCGATCTTGCCCGCCGGATTTCGAGGCAGCTCATCAAGCACAAGGATGCGGGCAGGCATGAAGTAATTGGGAAGGTCACGGGCGATCTTTTCTCTCAGGGCAGATTCAATCGCGACGGCCTCTGTCTCGATTGAAGGCACGACAAAAAGCGCGATTCTCACCCCCGATGCACCAGCGTCGGCGCTGCAGGCATGGCAACTTTGAACAAGCGATGAAGCCATGGCACAAGCTTCAATTTCGGCAAGCTCGACCCGGTTACCGTTTATCTTGACCAGGTCGTCCTTGCGTCCTTCGAACAGGATGTCTCCATCGGCATTGCGCCTGGCGAAATCACCCGTTCGAAAAGCACGCCCGGGCACACCCTCCAGCCCCCCGACAAAACGAGCTTCGCTCAAGTCCGCAAGCCCCAGATAGCCGCGAGCAACACTCCCCCCCGAAATATAGATTTCACCCACTTCCCCGTCGCCAGCTTCCTCCATCTGCTCGTTCAGGATATGCACTGTCACATTGGAGAGTGCCCGACCAATATTGGCCGGCGAGGTCTCGGCGCAACACAATTTCACGGTTGTCGCGACCGTTGCCTCGGAAGGGCCGTAAGCATTGAGCAACCGGGTTTTGCTTGCCCAGTTGGCAATCACTTCCTTGCTGCATCGTTCACCCGCAACCACCAACGTCGACAGGCTGATTGGAAGATCGATCGGCAACAGCGACACCAATGAAGGAGGCAGTGTGACTACGTCAATTTGACGGTGGCACAGCAGGTTCTGAAGACTGTCAAAATCCCGAAGTTCATGATCCGCCACAGCCACCAGGCAACCGCCCGCAAACAGAGTCATCGCGATTTCGGCGATAATCGCGTCAAAGCAGACTGGGGAAAACATCAGTACCCGACTGCCTTTCGAGATTCCGTAGGTCAGCGCATGACGCGCCAGATTCGGAATGCCCCGGTGGGGCACCAGAACCCCTTTGGGTTGCCCGGTCGAGCCGGAGGTAAAGATGATATAGGCAAGATCGTCAGGGGATACTCCGGGCGCTGAGAAGTGCAAAGGTTGCGCAGATCCCAGAACCTTGCCAAGCGTGACCACATCCACACCGGCGAACACGGCGTTAGCCGTCAAAGCATCTGCGTCCGATACCAGAACCCGGACTGGCCTGGCCATTTCAAACTGCACAGACAGCCGAGCGGGGGCGGCATCCAGCTCAAACAGGAAAAAGGTCGCACCACTCTTCATGACCCCCAGCATGGCAACGAGAAGGTCTTTGCCCCGCGGACAGCCCACAGCAACAATTGCGCCGGCACCGATGCCGTTTTGAACCAGGTAAGCCGCAACCTGGTTGCTTTGCGCGTCAATGTCCACATAGCTATAAAGGATTCCGCCACTGTCTATCGCAGGTGCATTCCTGTAGTCATGACTGGATTGGCGCCACAGATCGAGAAAGACCTGCGTCTCGGTAGTACTGTCGGGAGGGAATAGAAGTTCTGACAAGATAGGTTCCTTCCAATCAAAGAGAAGAGCGTCTGGCACAGCCAATACACATCAGCCAACCAGAGCGTGCTGGTACAACTGGCTGCCAAAGTTGGCATCACACCATTTGTCCGAATAGATCGTCTCGAGATAGCGCTCCCCCATATCGGGGCTGATCACGACCACTTCGTCACCCGCTGGAATTTGATTCCGCAAGCGTTTTACTGCGGCCAGCACGGTCCCCGTGGAGCCACCGACAAGCAGGCCATAGTCCAGCGCAATGCTGCGGCACATGCGGATCGTCTCGACTTCGTCGATAAACTCAATATGCTCGATCAAGTCACGGTCGAGAATCTCGGGGCGCCGGCTCGTCCCCAGACCAGGAATCAGCCGTTTCTTTGCCACTTCCTGAAAGTTGATCGAGCCAACGGTATCGACGGCGATCAGTTTCACGCCTGGAGCCTTGTCTCGCAGATAACGCGCACAACCTATGAGGGTTCCGGTCGTACCAGCACCGACAAACAGCCATTTGCAGTTCGGGTGCTGCTGAAGTATTTCGGGCGCGGTGCGGTTGTAATGCGCCAGGGGGTTGGCCGGATTCGCATACTGGTTGGTCCAGAAATATCTCGGGTCCTTACGAATCATTTCCTGAATCAAAGCAATACGCGCCCCGAGGAAACCACCATTGCCGTCACGGGTGTCACAGACAATCACCTCCGCGCCATACGCTTTCATCAGGTTGATGCTGACCTGATTGACATTAGGGTCAGTTACGCAGGTGAACGGATAGCCTCGTTGCGCACAGATTATCGACAGCGCAACACCTAGGTTCCCCGAGCTGGACTCGATGACTTTACGCCCGGGAGAAAGATGCCCCAACCTTTCACTTTCATCGATCAACGAGATGGCTGTCTTGAGCTTTATGGAGCCGGCAGGATTCAATCCTTCGATCTTCAGGTATACCGGCACATCACCAATAAAGTTATCCAGCTTATGAAATTGATTCGCACTGTAAACTTGCATCATGCTCAAGGTTTCCATTTCCAAGAGAGGACAGTTGAGCCAGTTCAAGAACAATCCTTTCTTGAAGATCGGCCATTTGCGCTATGCAGAACTTTTCGCGGTTAAAGTTGAGTTCGATCAAAAAATCTTCTGCCGGAACCAGACCGAGAACCAGAGGAAACTCCGAACGCTCGATCCATTGCAGATTGCTGAGACGGTAGCGATCGCCGGCCGGCAGGTTGTCCTGAAGTTCGAAGTTCTCGATCACCAGAACGGTGTTGAAAAGCTCCTCTTCCTGACCTAATCCCGAGACACTCTTGAAATGGCTCATGGAGACATGTCCTTCGTCCTGAAGAACTGCGTTGCGACGCTGTAACTCCCGAACGCCCGACACAGTCGATGCGCCAGCCACGTCAACCTTGCAAGGCACGATTGAAGTCATCAGACCAATGATGTCTTCAGCTCCATCAAGGTCGGCAGGCCTTCCCGATATTGCCCAGCCGAAAACAGGTGTGTCGTTGCCTGTGTTTTGCGCAAGGATCTGAGCCCACATGCGTTGAAAGACAACGGCAACGGTCACGCCATGGTCCACACAGAACTTCTCGATGGAGCGCGACAGGTCATGACCCAGCGTAAAACGATAGACACTATGATCTGCGTGTGAGACGGGCTCGTAAGCAACCGGGCTGGTGAAGACACAGGGGCTGATGCCCGACAGATAGTTGCCCCAGAACGGACGGTTTTCTCGCGCCTCCTGATGAGCCAGCCACTCGATGTAGTCGCGATAGACCCGGCCGAATGCCGGGGCTGGCTGATCTCCGCGGATCAGATGATCATAGAGGTCAAAGAGTTCTCTGATGACTCTGGCCACGCACCAGCCATCCAGCAGAATGTGATGGTACGTCCAGATCAGCTTGTGTACATGCGGGCCATGGGACAGCAACGTGAAGCGTGTCAGCGCAGGTGTTTCAAGATCGAATCCGTGGGAGCGGTCGTTTTCCATCACGCGCTCGAACAACATCGGATCATCACCGCCCGCCACGACCGACCAGGTGCATCGTTGCTCTTGCGAAACATACTGCACCGGCCCGGCCACCGCGTCCCAGTAGAATCCGCTGCGCAGGACAGGGTGACGTTCAGCCATCAAACGCCATGCGTCCTCCAGCACACTGATGTCGATCTCGCCATTGATGTCCAGGACATATTGCAGGATGTAAGTATCGTCATCGCTCATCAAGTGCTGAAACAGGATTCCCTTTTGTGTCGGGGACAAAGGGTAGATATCCGCGGGTACGGCTCCCGCCTTGTTGATCAGAGCCCGCAGCTCATCGTCGGTCAGATCGGCGTCCGGGTAGTCGGATGGCACGCGCACCAGGGTTGCGCAGGAACAGTGAGCAATGATCTCGCCCAGTGCTGCGCAGTAGCGTGTCGCAATATCCTCCGCCTCCCGTGAAGACAGGATGGCGTCGTCGAAGTACCAGTCGATCTCGAAACGTCCTTGGGCAATGCGCGCTTCAATTTCAAGCGCGTGCTGACGTCCATTACGCGGATCAACCGACACCTGGTCGACAAGACTCAGGATCTGGGCAGATGGCATCGACACATCCGGGTCATCAAATGACACGTTGTCCCATTGCCCCAGATAGTTGAACTGCACCATCGGTTCGGCGTCCGGAATAACCGCGGACACATTGAACAGATAACGCAGCAATCCATAGCCAATACCCCGTTGCGGGATATCCGCCAGCGTACGCTTTGTCTGCTGGATCAAATTGGCCAAGCCACCCTGAGGATCCTGAAGACAGACAGGGAATACTGAAGTAAACCAACCCACCGTACGGGATATATCAACGCCATCCAGGACGTTCTCACGCCCATGCCCTTCGAGGTTGATGGCGATCTCGTTTTTCCCCCGCCAGCCAGAAAAAGCCCGTACCAGCGCTGAAATCAGGATGTCGTTGATGCGAGTGTTATAGGCCGCCGGTACATCACGCACCAACGCGGTGGTCTGGGCAACACTCAACCCCCTGGAGACTATTCTGGCGCGCCTTGACGGTTGCCTGTCCGGGCCAAAAGGCACCGATGCGGGAATCCTGTCGACCACCTTTGACCAGTAAGCCGTCTGCGATAGAACATCGCTCTTGAAGGCGTGCCCATCGCTCGTAAGCTGCTGTGCCCAACTGCGAAACGGTGTGACTTCCGCAGCAATGGTGGTACCTGCACACAAGCGCAGAAAATCCTCGACCAGAACACGCAGGGACACAGCATCCACCACGAGGTGGTGGGCCAGCATCACCAAGAGATCGGCGTCGGTATCCGGGGTACGGAAGAGCACCACGCGAAACAGATCGCCCCCGGCCAGATCCAGGCTTTCCTGGAAGCCGCTCAGCATGTCCCGGATGTCATCCAGTGCTTGATCGATCGGACCGTTCAACTGCACGATCCTGCAGCTCATCTGCCCATCGACAGGCCGAGCAGGAATGGTCTGGGAATAGCCTTCGGCGCCGACTTTGAACTGTGCACTCAGTACCGGATAGTGCTCGAGTATTTTTTTAGTCGCCAGGACCAGGGCATCCGCCGGGACAGGCCGGTGGATCTCGATGGCCGTCCCCAGGCACCAATGGTCCGCATTCACCAGTGACTGTTGCGCGAACCATCGCTGCACAGGCACCAGAGAAGTCGGGCCGATTGGCGGATAGCTTTTTCCGCAGACGGTGCTGTCCAGATACCGCACAGCGAGGGCAATTTCAGAGATTGATCGACTGGCAAAGATGCGATCAAGGTCAATCTCCATGGCGTCCCGTCTCAGGCGCGCGATCAATTGAAGCGCGCTGATCGAATCCCCACCCGAGGAAAAGAAGTTATGGTGCAGCGCCAACGTGTCATCACCCAAGATCTCGCGCGCGACAGCAAGAACAACGGTGTCAAAGGATGAATGCATCGAAGGCAACACTGGCGGATTTTTCGTAATGTCTGTTCCGCTCACGCCCGTCGGCACACCGTTCCAGCTTTGCCACGCTTGCAGCGGGCCATTGGCATCGCAGATGTAGGCCAGCGCGCTCAGGAACTGCTCGGACAACCCGGCTGCTCGCTCTTGGGAGACGCGCTCAGGATCCCAGATGAAATCCACGGTGATAGCATCGCTACTGCTGAGTACCTCGACGGCAAACGGAAACTCGGTGAGGTCCGTCACGTGAGTGAGCTCTACGCTGTTACCGGCGCTTTCAAGCGAAGCCCAATCCGCGAGTGTCTCGACGTTCAGAACCGTATCAAAAGCCTCGTTGGCAAAACGCGAACGGGTGCTGACAAGCGCCTCATTCATCGATACCGATTCGAATCGCAACAACTCGGCAATGCGTCGGCTGACTTCCTGCAGGCTGACATCAGGTCGCTCAGACGGATATAGCGCAACGGGAATCGGCAGCGTATTGGCATACATGCCGAAATCATCCAGCCCGACGCCTGTCTCCGCCCTCCCCGATACGATCATGCCGAACAACTGATGTTGCCCACCGCATACGGCATTCAGCGCCATGGCCCAGGCCGTGGCCGCGACAGCGGAGATCGTGATCCCGGCGCGAACGCAAATACCCCCGATAGCTTGTTCGAGGTCAGCGGGAAGGCGCTTCTGCAGACACGCATGCTGCACCGAAGACAGGGTGGGCTCACCCGAACTGTCGGATACACAGACTGGAAACTCAAAAGGCTCGAGGAGCTCGGCCCAGAGCAATTGGTCTGGCGTCTCCAGGCGAAATTTTTCCTGGCCGGCGATGTAGGTTGAATACACATCGTGCGGAGCAGGCCGTCCTCCGAAAACTTCGGTCATCAGTGGAAAGATCGACGCGCCATCAACAATCAGATGGTGTGCACTCAAGACGAACTGATAATCGGAGCGTCCCAGGTGGAACAGGTGCAATCGATAGAGTGCTGACTGCTCCAGAACGAAACCCGCCTGCTTATCCTCGTGAAGAAACGTTTCCAGAAAAGTTCGTTGCTGCCCGTCGTTCAGGTGCGAAAGATCGGTTCTCATCCACCTCAACGGAGCATTTTCGGCAACTACCCGGACCGGCTGGCTTGACGAGTCGAGAATGAATGCACTGCGCAACAGTTCGTGGCGCTCATGCGCCTTGCGCCAACCCGCTTCGAACGCCACACCATCATCCGGCATCGTCATGCGGAACGAATACTGAAGGATGTAAGTGTTGCGATGCCGCGAGCGTAGGGACTGAACAAAAATTCCCCTTTGAGCGGGTGACATCGGCAAAAAAGATAACGAGTCGTCCGCCAGCGGTTCACGTCCTGGCAGCGACTGGTCTTTTGCGCTTGTGGTGCTCTGCGTATTTGCCACGGCACTTTTTGTGCGGGAGACCTTGAGCAGTCCCAACGTGGTCGGGTTACGAAAAACATCCCCGAGAGTGAAGGCATGCCCCAAGGTCTTTGCCCGCGCAATAAACTGCAAAGCGAGAATGGAATCGGCACCCTGCCTGAAAAAATCATCCGTGGGTTGCAAAGCCGGATTGCGGAGTAGATCACGCCACATCTCAAGAAAATCCTGACCGCCCTTTGCTGTCCCCGCGCCAGCGCCTGGCGTACCGGCAGACAGTGACGTTTCATTGGCGATGGCCGTGAGTTTTTTCTTGTCAATCTTGCCGTTGGGTGTCTCAGGCAGAGACGACTGAATACGAAACTCGGACGGGATCATATGCTCCGGCAAGTGATCACGCAGTTGGAGTCGCAGGCTTTCGAGGTCAGTCTCGGCGCCCTCCTGCTCCACTATGAACGCCGTGAGAAAGGCGCGCGTGTTGGACGTGTTGAGTACGACCGCAGCCTGTTTGATCTGTACAAGCCGCAGGATGCCGAACTCGACCTCACTCAACTCGATACGGTGACCACGTACCTTGACTTGATCATCGGTCCGACCGTGGTAGTGATAAACACCCTCACTGTCACAACTAACCAGATCGCCGGTTTTGTATGCTCGCCGCCCGTCGACAGTGACAAATGCCTTGAGAGTCAGGTCCGGGCGACCGATGTAACCCAGCCCCACCGCAACCCCTTCGACGTAAAGCTCCCCCACTTCACCGACGGGCAGCTCCACCAGATCGGTATCGCGCACGGTCAGGTTAACCCCACGAACAGCGCGACCAATGGGAATGGCCTGATCGGCTGAGGGCATCTCGGTTATGACTTGATGTGTGACATCGTCACTGCACTCGGTCGGGCCATAGGCGTTGATCAAGGGAACATGGGGTTTTGTCGACAACCATCGGCGAGCCAGGGAAACCGGAAGCACTTCGCCCGTGGCGACCAGGCAGGTCAACCGATCAAAACGTGCATTGTCCGCGTCCACGATGATTGCATCGAGAATGGCCAACAGATGGCTGGGCACTACCTGCAAGATATCAATCTCGTCCTGCACGATTCGCGCACCCAGACGATCCAGGTCCAGAAACTCTGATCGAGTCAGGATAGCTGTCCGCCCTGCGCAGATCAGCGGAGCGAGAAATTGCCATACAGAAATATCGAAACTCTGTGGCGCCGTTTGCGCGACATTGGGCGCCTTGTACATCCCCAGATCATCAACTTTGGCCAGCAGATGATTGACCATGCCCCCATGATGGACCATCGCGCCCTTGGGCATCCCGGTCGAACCCGAGGTGAAGATGACATAAGCGAGGCTATCGTCTGTCAGGGCGCACCGTTCAAAGGTTGTACCGCCCGTCATACCCTCAAACCGCTCCGGCATCACCAACAGACCAACGCCGTCGAACAGCGTCTGCGTGTCTTCCTCGGCGATCAACCACTTGCAACCGCATTGCTCGAGCATGTAAGCGCGTCGGTCCCGCGGAAGTGTGCGATCGAGTGGCAGATAGGCAGCCCCGACCTTGAAAAGGCCGATCATCGATACCAGGAACCCCAGCCCACGTTCCAGCCCAATGGCTACGATATCGCCGCGTGCCACCGAGGCCGCATTGAGCTTGCGGGCAAAGCTGTCAGAGATCTGATCAAGTTCGCGATAGCTCAGGCGGTCATGGCCATCGGAGGCTGCGGTGGCGTGGGGAAACCGCCGAACTTGATCGGTGAATAAATCCAGAAAATTTTCCATATCATCCATGTCTTATGGTTTAAATTTCGGTGTTTGTGTCTTTCAGGATCCTTCCCGAAGGTATTTCTTCACCCCCAAATGCCAAAGTAATCGAGACAACAACGCGAATCCGACAGTCGCCAGCAACGCCCCCAGCAAGGAACCGCCCGTGGTCATCCCCATCGCGGATTGCGCGGGCACTTCCATGATGAAAAAGACAGGCACCACCGTCATGATCACCACCTGAATCCACTCCGGGTAAGCACCGGATGGAAAACGTCCGGTGGTCAGGAACATGAACAGCAGATGAGAAACGTTGCTGGTTTTCTTCGTCCAGAATGCCAGGCTCGCGATGCTGAACCAGACCGCATAGACCAACGCACAGGCCAGCGTTATGAAAATGCAGAAAGCCCCCAGCGTCTTCGCAGTCAGTTGTCCTTGTGCATAACTGCCGCCAAGCATCAACCCCAATCCCAGCAACACGCCGAAAACATGCCAAAGACGCAACTGCCCAAAGGCCAGAATGGTTTGGATATCAATTGGCTTTGATAAATAGGTATCGATGGACTTACTGATAATTAACCGTGAGGCGGCCTCACAGTTGGGCAAGACAACCATTTGTACAAAAGATCGAATCAAGATGAACGCGCCGTACAGTACGATTGACTGTTCTTTGTTCCACCCGCCAATTTTGTCGACATTACCAAAAAATATCTCGACCACTACATAGACAGACAAACCAAGAAGAGCTGTATTCAACAGACTTACAAATACCGGCACGCGATCTTTCAAGTTTGCTTTCAGCCTGGCTAACAAGAGCGCTCTAACAGCGCTTACCGTTTTCATTAGCCGAATACCGAATAGCGCTTGATACCCGCAGCCCAAATAAAACGGGCCAACAGGGACAGAGCGACCACCAGAACAATCTGAAACAATAGCCCGCTCATTAATTGTTCGGCATTCAGCTCACCCATAATGATTCGAATAGGAAAGTTAATAATATAGGGAAACGGTGACCACTCCAGAATCGATTGCATCCACCCGGGATAAAGTGACAACGGCGCCAGAACTCCGCCAAACAAAGTCAGCATATAGGTCAACACCAAATCGAACGCACTTGCCTGATCCGACCAGAATGCCGCAAGCCCGCCAATGAAATAGAGTAAATAGTTGATTGCAAAACCCAGGATAACTCCCAGTAAGGCAGGAAGCAGGTAAGCCATATTCAAATAGGAACCCGCCTCCGAAAAAACGAAGACCCCGGCCACCAGGAAAAATATTGGAATCACTCTGACAAGCGCGGAAGCGAGCTCACTCAAAAAGTAGTAGAGACCAATATTGAATGGTTTTAAAAGAAAGCTTCCGATATCACCCGAGTGAATATCACTCTCGACCTCTTCTGCCGCCGTGCTTGACACTATTTCACCGACCAGGAAAACAAGTGCAAAGTAAGCAGCAAACTTGGCGGGAGTAAAACCATCCAGCGCGGCATCCTTCGCGATACCCATCCAGATAATCATCATAAATAACGGTACTAACGAGGCCAGCACCAGTACGAACAGCTCCGCGCGATGTGCAACTTTACGGCGAATGGCTGTACGGGCAACGCCCGCGACTTTCATTACGAACCGGCTCATGCGACGCACTTCCCGGACGCACCCTCAGCCCGCATAGCGGCTTCTGCCTGTGAGTCCATGAACAGCTTCAGAAGGGCCTCTTCGATAGGCGGATCACTGATGGAAATGTCTAACACAGACTGCTCCGCCAGCACCCGCGAGCAGACGGAAACCACGTCCGACGCCGGGACCATGAGCTCATGCACAAAGCCGTCGCCGGAACGGACCAGCCCGTATTTGCCGAGCGCCGAAGCCATGGCTGCTTCGGACAGTTCCACCGTGATAATGCGGTGATTGGACATACGTTTGCGCAAAGACTCCAGGGTATTGTCAAACGAAACCCTGCCGTCCGATACGACAATGACCCGCTCACATAACGCTTCGATGTCCTGCATGTAATGCGACGTCAGAAGTACGCTTACATTTCTCTCGCGACTGTAGTCTTTAATGAAGGAGCGGACTATTTTCTGGACCCCCACATCAAGCCCGATAGTTGGCTCATCCAGAAATAAAACTTTCGGGTCATGAAGCAACGAGGCAACCAGCTCGCACTTCATCTTCTCGCCAAGGGAGAGCGTACGCACTGGTGCCTTGACCAGCTTGGAGACTTGCAACAATTCATCCAGATAGCCATAGACCTGTTTGAACTGCTCATCGGGGATTTCAAATATCTTCTGATTCAGCCGAAATGTTTCCATTGCCGGCAGATCCCAAATCAATTGCTGACGCTGCCCCATGATCAGCGAAATTGATTTGAGGAATTCTTTATTACGCAGTTGAGGCGTATAGCCCAATACCGATATTTGTCCAGCCGTCGGATAGAGCAAGCCCGAAAGCATTTTCAGGGTAGTTGTTTTCCCCGCACCATTGGGACCAAGAAATCCTACTACTTCACCTTGACCGACGGTAAATGAAACATCGTCAACGGCAGTCTTCTCGGAAGACCGGGGAGAAACAAGATTTGTCAGCCAACCGAAAGCCCCCTCAGAGCGCTCTTTGATTCGGTAAGTCTTCGACAAACTCTTAACACTTATGCAATCCATTGCTTATCAGACCCTGAAAAAAATGAGCTATCCATTGCGCATATCGTCTCAACGTGCGCTTTGATATCACGCACCGCTCTATGCCGTCAAGAAACACCACTGCACATTTAATTTTTCAATTCGCCCCACTGGCTATTCATTGCTATTGCCAGGTGATTTTGAAGGTTTCGCAAGTCTAATTCGCATCAATACGCAATGTACGACTGCTCTCATTATTTGCGACTCACCCCCCTAAAACTAGTCGCACGCGCTTTCATTGTCGAGGGCAAAAAGAACGAGAAAAACAGAAGAGGACTGGAACTACGATCCAAGGAAAAAAAGCTTACAGGAATTTCTGGCAACGAAGGATTTTGCCAGTGCTGATGGGCCATAAGCCCTTTCATTTGAGTACGTGGTCGTCCCCCTCCTTCGATTGAACCTTAGGCGCGGAAGAAGGGAGACTCTTTACTCTTTACGCCTTACGTCTGACTGTCGCCATCATCCGGATTATCAGTGTCTGGGTCGTCGGTGGTAGAGTCGTCATCCTCCGAGCTACCCGACTCCGATGCGGCGAGCATCAGCTCGCTGTGCACACCTTGCCCGCTCCAGGCCTGCTCATCATGGTTCGTGCACTCCGCCCACGCCGCTGACGTGCCGAGGGATAGCATCACCAAAACCTTCAGCAGCAACACTATGCGTTGAATAATGCTCATAGCCGATTCCATCCTTTCTTGGGTGAAGCATGGGTGCCGGAATGGCGCAGAGAGAAATTTAGCGCGATTCTCCAGACAGGACGCTAACGAAGGTCGGGAAATGCCGTGAGAAGGGAGATTGGTTTCGAATAATGCCTATAACCAGATCAACTAAGTGATGCGGGCTCGCCGAGCCCGGAAGGAAGATCCCTGTTGCGCCCGGACAACCGAGTCGCTTCGGTGCAGCACACAGCCCGGCCAATAAAAAGCCCCGAGACTCGCGCATCGGGGCTTTGGGGTTTGTAACTCAGCGCTTAGTGATGCTCACGCGTCGCACGGAATTTCACGTCCGGCCAACGCTCTTCCATCAGCGCCAGGTTGACCCGGGTCGGGGCCAGGTAGGTCAGGTGACCGCCGCCGTCGAGGGCGAGGTTTTCCACGGCCTTGTTGGTGAATTCCTCAAGCTTCTTCTTGTCGCCGGACTCGATCCAGCGCGCGGAATACACGGTGATCGGCTCGTAGGAGCACTCGACCTTGTATTCCTCTTTCAAGCGGCTGGCGACCACATCGAACTGCAGCACACCGACGGCGCCGAGAATGATGTCGTTGCTGCGCTCGGGGAAGAACACCTGGGTGGCGCCTTCTTCGGCCAGTTGCTGCAAGCCCTGACGCAGTTGCTTGGATTTCAGTGGATCGCGCAGGCGTACGCGACGGAACAGTTCCGGGGCGAAGTGCGGGATGCCGGTGAAACCCAGGGCTTCGCCTTCGGTGAAGGTGTCGCCGATCTGGATGGTGCCGTGGTTGTGCAGGCCGATGATGTCGCCGGCGAACGCTTCTTCCAGTTGCTCACGCTCGGACGAGAAGAAGGTCAGCGCGTCGCCGATCCGCACGTCCTTGCCGGTGCGCACATGGCGCATCTTCATGCCTTTTTCGTACTTGCCGGAGCAAATGCGCATGAAGGCGATGCGGTCGCGGTGTTTGGGGTCCATGTTCGCCTGGATCTTGAACACGAAACCACTGAACTTCTCTTCCACCGGCTCGACGGTGCGCTCGTTGGCGACACGGGCCAGTGGTTGCGGTGCCCAGTCGACCACAGCGTCGAGCACGTGATCGACACCGAAGTTGCCCAGCGCGGTACCGAAGAACACCGGGGTCAGTTGGCCGTCGAGGAATTCCTGTTGATTGAATTCGTGGCAGGCGCCCTGCACCAGTTCCAGCTGCTCGATGAAACGCTCGTACTCGTCACCCAAATGCGCGCGCGCTTCATCGGAATCGAGCTTCTCGATGATTTTGGTTTCGGTGCGCTCATGACCGTGGCCGGCGGTGTAGACGATGATGTAGTCGTCGGCGAGGTGATAAACACCCTTGAAGTCGCGGTAGCAACCGATCGGCCAGGTGATCGGCGCAGCCTTGATCTTCAGGACCGCTTCGATTTCGTCGAGCAGTTCGATCGGGTCGCGGATGTCACGGTCAAGTTTGTTGATGAAGCTGACGATCGGCGTGTCACGCAGACGGCAGACGTCCATCAGGGCGATGGTCCGTGGTTCTACACCCTTACCGCCGTCGAGGACCATCAATGCCGAGTCCACCGCAGTCAGGGTGCGGTAAGTATCTTCGGAGAAGTCTTCGTGGCCCGGGGTGTCGAGCAGGTTGATCATGTGGTCGCGATACGGGAACTGCATGACCGACGTGGTAATGGAAATACCCCGTTGTTTTTCCATTTCCATCCAGTCGGAGGTGGCATGGCGGTCGGACTTGCGAGATTTCACCGTGCCGGCAACCGCAATCGCCTTGCCCATCAGCAAGAGCTTCTCGGTGATGGTGGTCTTACCGGCATCGGGGTGGGAAATAATGGCGAAAGTGCGGCGTTTCGCGACTTCGGCGGCCTGTTTGGTCATGGGAAATCGCCTGGCGGTGATTCAAAAAAGGGCGGCGAGTATAGCTTAAAAAGTGATCTACGGACCACCGTTCACCCGTGTGGCAGCTGCCGAACCTGCGAGGCTGCGTCCGGCGGCAAAGCCGTCGTAAAACCAGCCTCTGCGGTCCATCAGACTGCCCCTGTGCGTCGACTCGACGACGGCTGCGCCGCCGGACGCAGCCTCGCAGGCTCGGCAGCTGCTACAGGGGCAAACCGAGATGCGGGGTGGCTAAATGCTGCTGATTATGGAACCTTTTAAAAGCTGGAGACGTCCACTCCCCTGTTACGACCCATCGTCAGGGGCTGAAAAATCAGCAAGTTAGCCTGACGAGGCTGCGCTTATGGCTCGATTTCATGCGGTTTTATCAGCATGTAGAGCTGCTTCTCGCGAACGTTGTTTTCCCGGCAGCCAGGAATGGCATGCCACACGGGACTGCGTTCGCCGACTGAAAAAAGGAGTCCGCCTGTGGCTATCCGCTATGGCAAAGGGCTGACAGGAGGTGCGGTTGTCGTCGCCCTTCTGGCCCTGCTGGTCCACTGGATTGGCATCAACACCATCGAACAGTACCGCGACGATTTGCTGTTTTACCTGCAAGCTCATCTGATTCTTGTCCTCGCTTCCATGCTGGCCGCCCTCGTTGTGGGCATCCCCGCTGGCATCGTTTTAAGCCGCCCGCCCCTGGTGGGACGCGCCGAACGCTTCATGCAGATCTTCAACATCGGCAACACCGTGCCGCCGCTCGCCGTACTGGCCATCGCCCTGGGCATCCTCGGCATCGGCAGCGGCCCGGCGATCTTCGCTCTGTTCCTGGCTTCGCTGTTGCCGATCGTGCGCAACACCTATGAAGGGCTGAAAAACGTCCAGGGTTCGCTCAAGGAAGCCGCCGTCGGCATCGGCATGACCCCGACTCAGGTGCTGTGTCGGGTCGAATTGCCGAATGCCGTGCCAATCATCATCGGTGGCGTGCGCGTGGCGCTGGCGATCAACGTCGGGACCGCGCCGCTGGCGTTCCTGATCGGCGCCAACAGTCTGGGCAGCCTGATTTTCCCCGGTATCGCCCTGAACAATCAGCCGCAACTGCTGCTCGGCGCGGCCTGCACCGCCCTGCTGGCCCTGCTGCTCGACGGTCTGGTGACACTCGCCAGCCGCCTCTGGCTCGAACGCGGCCTGCGCCCGTCTTAAGCCTGCAAAGGAATTCTCATGAAAGCTCTTTTTACAAAAGGCAGTAGCTTTTTACTAGGCTGCGTTCTGCTGTTCGCAGGAATCGCCCAAGCCACTGAAAAACCACTGATCCGCATCGGCGCCCGGGTGTTCACCGAACAAACCCTGCTCGCGGAAATCACCTCCCAATACCTGCGCACCAAGGGTTACGACACCCAGGTGACCGGCGGCCTGGGCAGCAATCTGGCCCGCAGTGCTCACGAAAGCGGCCAACTGGACATGCTCTGGGAATACACCGGCGTCTCGCTGGTGGCTTACAACCACGTCACTGAAAAACTCGACAGCGCGCAGTCCTACGCCCGGGTGAAAGAACTCGACGGAAAAAAAGGCCTGGTCTGGCTGACTCCGTCGAAATTCAGCAACACCTACGCCTTGGCCCTGCCGGAAAAAACCGCGAAGGCTTACCCGCAGATCAACACCATCAGCCAGTTGAACGAGGTGTTGCAAGCCGAGGCGAAGACTAATCACCTCGTCGCGCTGGACACCGAATTCGCCAATCGTTCCGACGGTTTGGGCGGCATGGTTGATCTCTACGGCATGAACCTGACCCGCAACAACATTCGCCAGATGGATGCCGGACTGGTCTACACCGCCCTGCGCAACGGCCAGGTGTTCGCCGGCCTGGTCTACACCACCGACGGTCGCTTGAACGCCTTCAAACTCAAGTTGCTCGAAGACGACAAGCATTACTTCCCCGACTACACCGCCGCGCCAGTGGTACGCCAGGCCTACCTCGATGCCCACCCGAAACTCGCCGAAGAGCTCAAGCCACTGGCCGAACTGTTCGACGACGCCACCATGCGCCAGCTCAACGCACGGGTCGATGTCGATCACGAAAGCCCTTCATCCGTTGCCGCCGATTTCCTGCGCCAGCATCCACTGCTGTCTGTTCAATAAGGCAGAGGAGAAAAAGACATGGAATTTCTCAACGCCTTTTCCCATCTCGATTGGCCGCTAGTGCTGCACCTGACCTGGCAGCACATCACTCTGGTTGGCATCGCGGTAACGCTGGCGATTCTGGTCGGCGTGCCGCTGGGCATCCTGATGACCCGCTTCCCGACATTGGCCGGCCCGTTGCAAGCCAGCGCCACGGTTTTGCTGACCGTGCCGTCGATTGCGCTGTTCGGCCTGCTGCTGCCGTTTTATTCCAGGTTCGGCCAGGGCCTGGGCCCGATGCCGGCAATCACCGCCGTGTTTCTCTATTCGCTGCTGCCGATCATGCGTAACACCTACCTGGCGCTGACCGGCGTGGAACCCGGCATTCGCGAAGCTGCCCGCGGTATCGGCATGACCTTCGGCCAGCGCCTGCGCATGGTCGAACTGCCCATTGCCGTGCCGGTGATCCTCGCCGGTGTACGCACCGCCGTAGTGATGAACATCGGCGTGATGACCATCGCCGCCACCATCGGCGCCGGTGGCCTCGGTGTACTCATCCTCGCTTCCATCAGCCGCAGCGACATGTCGATGCTGATCGTCGGCGCGGTGCTGGTCAGCCTCCTGGCCATCTTCGCCGACCTGCTTCTGCAATGGCTGCAACGCACGCTGACCCCAAAAGGACTCTTGAAATGATCGAACTTCAAAACCTCAGCAAGACCTTCCAAAGCAACGGCAAAGATGTGAAAGCCGTGGACTCGGTAAGCCTGACCGTCAATGAAGGCGAGATCTGTGTGTTCCTCGGGCCATCGGGCTGCGGCAAGAGCACCACGCTGAAAATGATCAACCGGTTGATCAAACCGACTTCGGGCAAGATCCTGATCAACGGCGAAGACACCACCGACCTCGACGAAGTGACCCTGCGCCGCAACATCGGTTATGTGATCCAGCAAATCGGCCTGTTTCCGAACATGACCATCGAGGAAAACATCACCATCGTTCCGCGCCTGCTCGGCTGGGACAAACAGAAATGCCACGACCGCGCCCGCGAGTTGATGAGCATGATCAAGCTTGAGCCCAAGCAATACCTGACTCGCTACCCCCGTGAATTGTCCGGCGGCCAACAACAGCGGATCGGTGTGATTCGTGCGTTGGCGGCGGATGCGCCGCTGTTGTTGATGGACGAACCGTTCGGCGCGGTCGACCCGATCAACCGCGAGATGATCCAGAACGAGTTCTTCGAAATGCAACGGGCGCTGAACAAGACCGTGATCATGGTCAGCCATGACATCGACGAAGCCATCAAGCTCGGTGACAAGATCGCGATCTTCCGCGCCGGCAAGCTGTTGCAGATCGACCACCCGGACACCCTGCTCGCGCATCCGGCGGACGATTTTGTCAGCAACTTCGTCGGCCAGGACAGCACGCTCAAACGCTTGCTGCTGGTGAAGGCTGAAGATGCGGCGGACAACGCGCCATCGGTGAGCCCGGAAACCCCGGTGGCCGAGGCGCTGG
Organism: Pseudomonas sp. 008; assembly: GCF_016861935.1. NCBI lineage: Bacteria > Pseudomonadati > Pseudomonadota > Gammaproteobacteria > Pseudomonadales > Pseudomonadaceae > Pseudomonas > Pseudomonas sp. 008. The sequence continues at coordinate 75,124 of NZ_BOMA01000014.1, forward strand.
ATTTGATGGACGAACTGGACCGCCGCTACGTGGTGGTGACCTGCGCCGAGAACAAGGCCTTGGGCTATGTGCGTCGGCGCGACCTGCATCGCCAGACCGGCACCTGCGCGCAATACCGGCGCGAGTTCAACGCCACCGCGGCGTATGACGAACATTTGCGCATCCTGCTGTCGCGTATGTACGAGTTCAACCGCTCGTGGCTGCCGGTAATGGATGCGGAGCGGGTGTTTCTGGGGGAAGTGACTCAGGAATCGATTGCGGAATATTTGAGCTCCGGCAAGTCCCGTGGGGGCAAGACCAGCATTGTTTCACCGGCCGAGACTGCTGTCGCCTGATCTGACCCTGTGGCGAGGGGGCTTGCCCCCGTTGGGCCGCGAAGCGGCCCTGAAACCAGAGAACATAATTGTTCTGATATACCGAGTACTTTGGTTCTACGACTGCTACGCAGCCGAACGGGGGCAAGCCCCCTCGCCACAAAGGCAATGCAAATCCCTCCAAAACTCCTCATTCGGGGAACATCACACTGTCACGCAGGTCGGTTACATCAGTAGCTGTCAGGGACCGCACGACGGAAGCGTGCAAAAACGCGACATTTTTTGTTGATCTCAAGCCCCTCACGCCCTAAAGTTCGCGCCGAACGTCCATGCTGGAAACGATCCATCCGGCTCAAGTACTGACGACGAGACAGCAAGGCCAAGGGAAGCACCGCCTCCCATGGCCTTTTTGCTTTCGGCGACATGCCTTGGGAAGTAGGCGAACCAAAGTGGGGATACGGAGGGCGTTCATTTGCACCCATTGATAATTTCAGTTTGCCAGTAGGAGTTCCCAGCATGTCGATCAACGTCGAAGACTATTTCGCGCGCGAAACCTTCCAGAAAATGAAGGCCTTCGCCGACAAACAAGAAACCCCGTTCGTGGTGATCGACACCGCGATGATCGCCCAGGCTTATGACGACCTGCGTGCCGGTTTCGAATTTGCCAAGGTCTACTACGCGGTCAAGGCCAACCCGGCCGTGGAAATCATCGACCTGCTCAAAGAGAAAGGCTCGAGCTTCGACATCGCCTCGATCTATGAGCTGGACAAAGTGCTGAGCCGTGGCGTCAGCGCCGACCAGATCAGCTACGGCAACACCATCAAGAAATCCAAAGACATTCGTTACTTCTACGAAAAAGGCGTTCGCCTGTACGCCACCGACTCCGAAGCCGACCTGCGCAACATCGCCAAGGCCGCTCCGGGCTCGAAAGTCTACGTGCGTATCCTGACTGAAGGCTCGACCACTGCCGACTGGCCTTTGTCGCGCAAGTTCGGCTGCCAGACCGACATGGCCATGGACCTGCTGATCCTCGCTCGTGACCTGGGCCTGGTGCCATACGGCATCTCGTTCCACGTCGGTTCGCAGCAGCGCGACATCAGCGTCTGGGACGCGGCAATCGCCAAGGTCAAAGTGATCTTCGAACGTCTGAAAGAAGAAGACGGCATCCACCTGAAGCTGATCAACATGGGTGGCGGCTTCCCGGCCAACTACATCACCCGTACCAACAGCCTGGAAACCTACGCTGAAGAAATCATCCGTTTCCTGAAGGAAGACTTCGGCGACGACCTGCCGGAAATCATCCTGGAGCCGGGCCGTTCGCTGATTGCCAACGCCGGCATTCTGGTCAGCGAAGTGGTACTGGTGGCGCGTAAATCCCGTACCGCTGTAGAGCGTTGGGTGTACACGGATGTGGGCAAGTTCTCCGGCCTGATCGAAACCATGGACGAAGCCATCAAGTTCCCGATCTGGACCGAGAAGAAAGGCGAGATGGAAGAAGTGGTCATCGCCGGCCCGACCTGCGACAGCGCCGACATCATGTACGAAAACTACAAGTACGGTTTGCCGCTGAACCTGGCGATCGGTGATCGTTTGTACTGGCTGTCGACCGGCGCGTACACCACCAGCTACAGCGCCGTTGAGTTCAATGGCTTCCCGCCGCTGAAGTCGTTTTACGTTTAAAGGCCTTTGCTGGATTTAACCTGCCAGCGTGACAACTAAAAAGCCCATGACGAGTCATGGGCTTTTTTTATTGGTTGAGCTTGCGCGACATCTTCATTAGCTGTCCAGACATCTCCTTGACCTCCACAAGCGACCTGTCAGTCATTGTCAGCCCCGTCCCTGAACGAGAAAGGGACCGCGCAGGGTGGTTAGCCTGTAACTCGGATCGCGCGTCGGCGAGAAAATATTGAAGTCGATAGCAAAAGTCAGTGAGATTATCCACGGCACTGTTAGCTCTGATACGCATGTTCTTCAATCGAGTAACGTGGTCGCGCGCTTGCTCTAGCCGCGCCTGTTCAGAATGTCCAAGTTCAGGATCGTATTGCATGCCTGGCAGCCCTAACTTTCGAATCGTGTAATACGCCTCGATTTTCGGTATCGGAGCGTCACAACTGCACAAGGCCAACGTCAAGGACTCGATAAACCGAACAAAAATGCTGTGCAATGTTTCACCAATTGCTGTGACCGCACTCCTAAACCTCATGATTGCGCTTTCACATTGATTCAGCCGATTCCAGAGTTCACGCATCAGGTCAATCACGTCCTTGGGAGGTGCATTCCCCCACCCCGAGGAACGGGTCAGACTGAACCCTTTGATATCGAGTGAGTTGATCTTGAGTCGACGATCCACGAAGGTTTTGCTCAAGCTGTGAAACTCCTCAATAAACGTCCGAGTATCGAGTACCGCCTTCCCACTCACCTCACCCATCGTCGGTATCGCGATTCTAATGCCCTGCCAGGCATTCGTATTCCCCTTGGCTGTTTGTATCAACATCCTGGAATTGGGCGGTGTCAATATCGCATGCTGCCGACTGTAAGATTCGGTAAAGCCTTGAATTTCCCTTAGCACTGGCGGGAGATTGTCTAAAAAATCTATGTACTCTTTGAGAGCGGTAAAGTTCCTCTCTTCCAACAGATAATCGCGCACCGAAAAAAAATCCTTAATACATTAAATAAAGATGCCAGCAAGCCGCGGCTTGCCAACATCACACAGCCGAACTTCAATCAACGATAGCTTGGCGCTATCATTGTGGCCGGTTGATTCAAGGATTAGGTTCGCAAAGCGGAGCAAGAAATAGCGTGAAGGCTTTAACCTCGTCTAAAAACTGCAACACGCGCTCATCAGCAGGAATAGAGTTGTTATCGACCGCCGCATTGAACTTATCAAACGCCACCACCGCCTTCTCATATTCAGCACAGTACAGCTTGTTCTGATCATCAATTAAATTGACAGTTTCGATGAATTCAACATTCTTTTTCGACGCTTCAATAAGCGTAACTTCAATAGCAATCTTGCCGAGTATCTCCGCAATTTTCGCGCTTAGCTTCTTGCTCTCCGCCAGCATAAAAGAAAAGCTGATGCCTTTAGCAATATCACCGATAGACTTTTGTAACTGCTCGACGGCAAACATGACCAATTGAATTTCCGAAGGCGCCATGCCCAGAGCTTTCAGTTTATCGATCGTCAGATTGATATTTTTACTCAGATCATCCAGTCCGTTTTTTTCGATTGCGCTAATAGCGTCAGAGACGACTTTCAGGTCAGCACGTCGCTTGGCCAGTTCCGCCTGCAGATCTGTCTGGCGCTGCTCGGCAGTTTGAATGTCCTTATTTAGACCAGAAACAAAATCGAGCATCACGCGCCTATCAAAAACAATCGAGATATTACGGAGACTGTCTTTGCTCTTATTGGCGTTTTTCTTGACTGACTCAGACGCCTCTTTCATCGTTCCGTCAATCTCTTCCATGATGGAATTAATCGTCTCTTGATCCACCCCGTCACTGACTTCGCCTTCTAACTCGGATTTTAGCTCGCTCAGCGTCTTACGGGCTTTCTCAAGTTCATTCTTACTATTGAACGCCGATGATTGTAACGTACGCGCACTGATAAACACGTTATCGACCAAACTCGCGAAACTTTTGTGCACATTAGGAAGGTACTGCCAAACAATAAACAAGGCATCAGCAATCGCACGATCGTCACGCATTTGGCTCTTGGTCTGCGACAACAACTTAAGATCGATGAGCGGATAACGCTCAAACACACCTGCAAAACTCTCAACCCTTCGAGCCATAACTTTCACTCCATATTTCGCCTGATACTCCTTGTCCGCTTGATCGAATACATCAATCAGCTGGCCCGCCACACTCTCCACTTCTTTCCAGGAATCGGCTACCTGTCCAAACTTCGTCATAAATCTCGCAAGTCGTAAGGCATCTTTTATTCCAGACATGGTTTCTTCGGAATCATTGACGTACGAATCGATGACGTTCCACACATACCTCAGATTATTTGTTGCTACTTCGGCATCAATAGCAACCAGCTTGGTATTCTGTAAATCCTTCTCGACCTCTTTCAACGAAGCCAGCGTTCTGTCCTTGCTATTGAGACTGAAAAGGTCAGCATCTTGTGCTTCATTTTCCGCACGTCTTGTAGCCCTTATGTTCTCAGCTTCCACACCGTGATAGATGGCCATACCCAGACCAAAAATGTTCAAGCCGGCCGCAGCCTCCAGGGATTTGACCACCAACGCCTTATATTGGGAGTCCAACTCGTCGATGCGCAGTGCTCGTTCGGTAATTTTTTTATTAAGCGCTTCAACCTCACCGGTGTACTGATTGTTTCCGATCAACACCAGTTTCCGCTTGACTTCAGGAATCACTACACTTTCAAGCTGATCGCCAAAGGTATCCAAATCAGCCTTAATATCATTGGCTGTCTTCTTATAAGCGTCAATCCTGTCACGAATGTCTTTCAGGTACTCACCCAGCTCCGAGACAGTACCCGGGTCCAATTCAATACCAGGAAAGACACCCTTCCAACCAAGTTTCAACTTATTCAAATCCTCCAGCGTTTTAACATTGTTCTCCTTAATCAATTTTACGGCGGCCTCATTATTGCACTCGGCCTCCATGCCGCTGCGCCAGCTCTGCATATTGGAGCCAAACTTTTTCAGGTCTTCGCCTGTTAGCATGATTCGATGCCGCAGTGGTGTCCATGAACTGGCATGCCTGCGTATATTCTGGAACGTCAACAGAAAATCCTGTGCCTTCAGCCCACGCCCCCCATCATCGTTAGGCCCATAATTCAGATAATCGATAACAGCATCCAGGGTTTCCGGAAACGCCAACCCGATGGCTACGTATTCTTTAAGGCTGATAATTTGCTCTTTGGTTAATATCAAACCGGTACTGCGAGTCATATTATCCACTCCCCCTTTCGAGGCAAGTGCGAACGCTTTCGGTAACGCTACAGCCAACTCGGAAACTTTTTCATAGTCGGCTTTTTTTAACGCTTCATCTCGTAACTTCTCATAACTCATGAATTCATTCCTTTGATCACTAGCTACGCACTCACTTACACGTGACATGCACCTGACATCAGGCCTTCCAATGGCCTGAAAAAAGACTAATTCAACTACCGAACGACTGTCAAAATATTCACATCAGCAAACCAATTAAAAACAATACCAATCAGAGTTTACAAATCCAGCACAACCCAATAACAGCTTATTAGAAAAAACGACAAAAGCCTCACACGCCGAAGCGCCGTGAGGGTTGAACCAAACTCGGAAAACACTGCCTTGATTTAAAGACTCTGGATCAACAGCCGTCGCTCAAACTCTCGGACTTGTCCAGATAAGCTGCAGCCAGTTCAGTTAATCCGAACTGTCGCAACGTTTGTGCTGCGCCTCGTAGAAAGCTCGGATTACCCGCCAATATCGCCTTATATAACCAGACCAAGGCTTGGTCGATTTGCCCCCTTTCGACCAAACAAGTGCCATAGCTGAATTGTCCACGGAAGTCGCCACCTTCTGCGGAACGACGATACCAATCGAAAGCATCGACAAGGCTGGCCTCACAAAACTGCCCTTCTTCCAAATAACGGCCGAGTAAATTCATAGACTTCGCGTGCCCCAGTTCGGCCGCCTGCCGATACAGCCTCAGCGCTTGCAACTGATCTTCCATCACCCCACGCCCCGTCGCCAGCAGGTTGGCGTAGTTGTACATCGCCCAATCCAGCCCGGCTTCGGCTGCGATCCAATAATATCGCGCGGCTATCGAGGCATCGGCAACACAGCCCCAACCATGCTCATGACAACGACCGAGCATATTGCGCGCCATCAAGTGCCCGCGCTGAGCCGCAATCTCGAACCAGCGCCGCGCCAGCGGCTGATCCCGCTCGATACCCCGCCCGTCCAGCAAAATCTGTCCCAGCAAGGCCTGGGCATCCAGCACACCTTCACGGGCGGCGATCAGAATCGCCTGGGCTGCGCGCGCCGGGCTTTCCTCCAGCATGGCCTTGAGGCGATCACCGTCGAGGACTTCCTCGCGGCGCAATTGATAACTCATACCTCGACCCAGCGACGCAACAGGTTGTGGTAAGTACCGGTCAGGCGGATCAATGAAGGATGGTCGGGCAAGTCCTGGGTCAGCAGCTGAATTGCCCCGTCCATCTCGAACAGCAAAGCGCGCTGGCTGTCTTCACGCACCAGGCTTTGCGTCCAGAAAAACGATGCGTAGCGGGTTCCACGCGTGACGGCGTTGACCTTGTGCAGGCTGGTGCCGGGATACAGGACCATATCGCCGGCCGGCAATTTCACGCGCTGAGTGCCGAAGGTGTCCTGGATTTCCAGTTCGCCACCGTCGTAATCCTCCGGCTCACTGAAGAACAGCGTCGCCGACAGGTCGGTGCGCACCCGCTCGATGCTGCCCTTGGGCTGACGCACGGCGTTGTCGATGTGGAAGTCGAAACTGCCACCGGCCGTGTAACAGTTCAGTAACGGAGGGAAGACCTTGTGCGGTAATGCCGCTGACATGAACTGCGGATTTTTCCACAACCGTTCGAGCATCGCCGCACCGACTTCCTTGGTCAACGGATGTCCTTCAGGCAGTTGCAGATTGTGCTTGGCCTTCGCCGACTGATAACCGGCGGTAATTTTGCCATCGGCCCAATCCGCCTGCGCCAGGGCCTCGCGAATGCGCTGCACTTCTTCTTTCGCGAACACGCCGGGAATGTGCAACAACATGGAAAGACACCTGAAAGCAAAGGGGCGTTAATAGTATTGATTCTTATTACACATGTAAAATCCAAGAGACGTATGAACCCGCAAAAACCGTAAAGGCAAATTGTAAAGAATGTAAATTTGCCGCGAATAGCAATACTTCGCAATTGATACAGATACGTATTTACTCTACATTCCGCGACCTCAAATCCTTGGGGAGGGGAATTCACATGTCACGCCAACAACCACAATCAACGGTCAGTTCACCGCGTTTGCTCGCGTCTGCAATTGGCGTGGCGATCACCGCCGGTTCTGCGGGCCACATGGTTTTCGCGGCCGAGAAGACCGACGAAAAAGCACCCGGCAATGCGATATCCCTGGACGCCACCAGCGTTGTAGGCGAGCAGGATGACACCTCCTACAAGACCGATACCTCGGCCTCCAAGAAGTACACCGCGCCACTGCGCGAGACGCCGAAAAGCGTCACCGTGATCCCGCAACAAGTGATACGCGACACCGGCGCCACTAGCCTGGTCGATGCCCTGCGCACCACCCCGGGCATCACCTTTGGTGCTGGTGAGGGCGGTAATCCGGCGGGCGATCGTCCGATCATTCGCGGCTTCAACGCCGAAAGCGATGTGTTCATCGACGGCATGCGCGACGTGGCGTCCCAGAGCCGCGAGATCTTCAACGTTGAGTCGATCGAGGTCAGTAAAGGCCCGGGGTCAGCCTTCACCGGCGCCGGTTCCACCGGTGGCAGCCTGAACCTGGTGAGCAAGACAGCCAAGCTGGGCAATGCCTACAACGGCGGCTTCACCTGGGGCTCGGACCAGACCAAGCGCACCACCCTCGACCTGAACCAGCAAATGACCGACACCTCGGCGTTCCGGCTGAACCTGATGAAGCACGAAGCCAACGTCGCCGGGCGTGATGCCGTGGACGTCAGTCGCTGGGGCGTGGCACCGTCCTTCGCCTTCGGCCTGGGCACCGACACCCGCTTGACCGTCGGCTACTACCACGTCGAAACCGACGACATGCCCGACTACGGTATCCCGCTGACCTTGAGCCCCAACCGCAGCAAGTACAACGTCGACAAGCCGGCCAACGTCAACCGCGACAACTTCTACGGCCTCACCGGTCGCGACTATCGCCAGACCAGCAACGACAGCGGCACGATCAAGCTCGAACACGATCTGAACGATAGCCTGACCGTGTCGAACAGCTTTCGCATGTCCCGTTCGACCCTGGACTACATCGTCACCAACCCTGACGACAGCAAGGGCAACGTGGCCAACGGCAGTGTCTACCGTGGCGCGAAGAGCCGTAACTCGACGTCCAGCGGCTGGATCAACCAGACCGACCTGAGTGCCAAATTCAACACCGGCGCCATCGAGCACAGCCTGGTAACCGGTCTGGAGTTTTCCTATCAGGACACCCACAACCGCCCGTACCTCCTGACCTCCAGCGCCAGCGGCACCCGGTGCAACCGTGCCCTGTTCAACTCCGGCGACTGCACCAGCCTGTATAACCCGACGCCTGGGGATAACTGGAACGGCACGATCACCGACAGCAAAGCCTTCACCGACACCGACACCAAGACCGCCGCGGCCTACGTGTTCGACACCCTGAAGTTCAACGAGCAATGGTCCCTGAACCTGGGCCTGCGTTATGACAACTACCAGGTCGAATCCAGCGGCTTCGCCAACGCCAGCAGCACGGCACCAGCGGGCAGTTTCTCCCGTCAGAACACCAGCGACCTGGTGAACTACCAGATCGGCGTGGTCTACAACCCGCTGCCAAACGGCAGCATCTATGCCGCCTACTCGACGTCCAGCAACCCGGCCGGCGAAACCAGCGGCAACGGTGGCCTGGAACTGGCGGCGAACAACAGCAGTCTGGACCCGGAAAAGAACCGCAACTACGAGATCGGCACCAAGTGGGACTTCTTCGGTGACGACCTGTCGCTGACCGCCGCGCTGTTCCGCACCGAGAAAACCAACGCGCGTATCAACGATCCGGACGGCGGCACCACCCAAGTGCTGGACGGCGAACAGCAGGTCAATGGCCTGGAGCTGACCTACACCGGCAAGCTGACCCGTAACTGGCGAGTCTTCGGCGGCTACACCTACATGGACAGCGAAGTGGTCAAAACCACCCTCGCCGCCGATGAAGGCAACCACATGCCAAGCACCCCACGAAACAACTTCACGTTCTGGTCGACCTACGACCTGGTGCCGGACAAGTTGACCGTCGGTGCCGGCGCGACCTTCGTCGATTCCCAGTTCGGCAACGTCGCCAACTCGGTGGAGATTCCGTCCTACTGGCGTTACGACGCGATGGCCAGCTACCGCCTGACCAAGAACGTCGACCTGCAACTCAACGTACAAAACCTGGCCGACAAGCGTTACTTCGACCAGGTATTCCAGACGCACTACGCCCACGTGGCGCCGGGCCGCACTGCTCTGCTGAGTGCCAACTTCCACTTCTGATAACAGAAGCGTGAAGACCAAAGCGCTCAGGTAAAAGCCCCGTTCATCAAAGTGAACGGGGCTTTTGCGTGTAAAAAAGAATGCTTCTCGACAACTCACGGCATAATGCGCGCCGTGATGATGACTTTTGAACGAACAAGGCGAGCGACGTGTTGAAGAAATCCCTGTTCCAGTTGCACTGGTTTTTCGGCATCAGCGCCGGACTGGTCCTGGCCCTGATGGGCATTACCGGGGCGGCAGTCTCGTTTCAGGATGAAATCCTGCGAACGCTGAACCCCTCTGTGCTGCACGTCGAGAAGCAGATCGCCGGCGTGCTGCCACCGGCCGAACTGGTGGAGAAAATCGAAAGCGCTTCGGGCAAGATCGTCTCGATGCTCTGGGTCGAGACCGACAGCGGCAATGCTGCGCGGGTGATCTTCACAGCGCCGCCCGGCGAACGTCGCGGGCAGATGCGTTATTTCGACCCGTACACCGCCGAGTTCATGGGCGACGTCACCGGCCAGGACTTCTTCGGTCTGATGCTGCAACTGCACCGCTTCCTCGCCATGGGTGATACCGGCCGGCAGATCACCGGCGCCTGCACGCTGATTCTGGTGTTCTTCTGTCTGTCCGGCCTGTACCTGCGCTGGCCGCGCCAGTGGAAAAGCTGGCGCGCCTGGCTGACGCTGGACTGGAAGAAGAAGGGTCGCAGCTTCAACTGGGACCTGCACTCGGTGGCCGGTACCTGGTGCCTGGTGTTCTACCTTTTGGCGGCACTGACCGGGTTGTCCTGGTCGTACGAGTGGTACAACAAAGGGCTGACCAGGCTGCTGTCCGACTCGCCGCAAAACGAGCGGGTTCGCAGTGGTCGCGGCCCTGCGCCAAGCGGCCCGGCCCCCACCGCCGATTACGCCGCGATGTGGAGCAGCATCTACAGCGCCGCCGGTCCTGGTCTTTCGTCCTATAACGTTCGAATGCCGCCCGTGGCCGGGCAACCGGCAACCGTGTTCTACCTGCTGAAGGATTCACCCCACGACCAGGCACGGAACCAGATCACCCTCGATCCGGTGACCGGCGCCGTCAGCCGTCATGACCGTTACAGCGACAAGAGCCTCAAGGCGCAGTTGCTGACCAGTATTTATGCACTGCACGTCGGCAGTTATTTCGGGTTGCTCGGGCGGATCATCCTGACCATCGCCGCGCTGAGCATGCCGCTGTTTTTCGTCACAGGCTGGTTGCTATACCTGGACCGTCGACGCAAGAAACGTCAGATCAAGGATGCCCGTAAAGGCCTTGAGCAACCGGGTAGCGACGCACCAGCATGGCTGATCGGCTTCGCCAGCCAGAGCGGGTTTGCCGAGCAGCTCGCCTGGCAAACTGCCGGGCAATTGCAGGCCGCCGGATTACCGGTGAAGGTTCAACCGTTGGCCGATGTCAGCGAACAGGACCTGCGAGATTCCAGCAACGCACTGTTTGTGGTCAGCACCTTCGGCGACGGCGAAGCGCCGGACAGCGCCCGCGGTTTCGAACGCAAAGTACTGGGGCGTGCACCGAGCCTCGAAAGCCTGAACTATGCCGTGCTCGGCCTCGGTGACCGCCAGTATCAACACTTCTGCGGCTTCGCCCGTCGCTTGCACACCTGGCTGGGCGAGCACGGCGGCAAGACCTTGTTCGCCCCGGTTGAAGTCGACGGTGGCGACCCTTACGCCCTGCGTCACTGGCAACAGCAACTCGGCCTGCTGACGGGTCAGGCGCCGGTCGACACCTGGCAAGCGCCCAGCTACGACAACTGGACCCTGACCCGTCGTGAGCTGATGAACCCGGACAGCAGCGGTGCTCCCGTGTACTTGCTCGGCCTCACCGCTCCCAGCACCAGCAGTTGGCTGGCCGGTGATCTGGTGGAAGTGCTGCCGCGCAATGGTGCGTGGGCGATCGAGCATTTCCTCGATGGCCTGGGAATTGACGGTCGGGCCGCGGTTGAACTCGATGGCCTGGCGCAGTCTCTGGAACAAGCCCTGGCCAGCCGCCAACTGCCCGAGAACCGCGCTCATCTGGTCGGCCTGCACGCGCAAGCGCTGGTGAATGCGTTGGTGCCACTGGCCCTGCGTGAATACTCCATCGCCTCGATCGCCGCCGACGGCGTGCTGGAATTGATCGTGCGTCAGGAACTGCACCCAAACGGCAGCCTGGGCATCGGTTCCGGCTGGTTGACCGAACACGTCCCTGTGGGTGGCCACATCAGCCTGCGGGTGCGGCGCAACAGTGGTTTCCATCTGCCGAACGAGGCGGTACCGATGATCTTGCTGGGCAACGGCACCGGGTTGGCCGGGTTGCGCAGCTTGCTCAAGGCACGGATTGCCGACGGACAGCAGCGTCACTGGTTGCTGTTTGGCGAGCGTAATCGCGAGCACGATTTTCTGTGCCGTGCTGAGTTGGAAGAGTGGTTGATCAATGGTGATCTGGCACGTCTGGACCTGGCGTTTTCCCGAGATCAGGCCGAGAAAATCTATGTGCAGGATCGCCTGCGCGAGTCTGCCGGCGAGCTGAAGAAATGGTTGGCCGATGGCGCCGTGATTTACATCTGCGGCAGTTTGCAGGGGATGGCTTCTGGAGTGGACCAAGTGCTCAATGAAGTCCTCGGCGCGGATGAAGTCGAGCGCCTGATCGAACAAGGCCGCTACCGCCGCGACGTTTACTGACACCGTTGATCCCTGCGGGACCTGTGGCGAGGGGGCTTGCCCCCGTTGGGCTGCGAAGCGGCCCCAAAATCTCTGATGTATCAACGATCTTGTGAGTGCTACGCACTCAAACGGGACGGTGCGGCGTTCCGACAAGCCCCCTCGCCACAGGTCGCATCGACAGGATTTCGTATCGATCAGGCCCTCAAACCGGCTGCAACTTACGCTCGAACACCCCCACCCCATCCAGATCCCGCAGCACGACACTCAACTCACCCGACTGCCCATCGATATTCACCTCGCCAAAAAACTGAAACCCGGCAAACGGCGAGGTGTTCTGCGCCGCTGGAGCCTTCTGGAACACCACCTCAGGGCCGAAGGTTTTATCCAGCGCATTCGGCCCGAAGCTGCCCGCATTCAGCGGCCCCGCGACAAATTCCCAGAACGGTTCGAAGTCCTGGAACGCCGCGCGATCAGGATGGTAATGGTGCGCCGCACAGTAATGCACATCCGCCGTCAGCCAAACGAAATTGCGCACCTGCTGCGCCCGCAGAAAACCCAGTAATTCAGCGATCTCCAGCTCACGGCCTTGAGCCGGGCCCGGATCACCGTTGGCCACCGCTTCCCAACGCGCCACACCGGGGCTGACTTCGCCGTCCGGGACGCCGAGGCCGATGGGCATGTCGGCGGCGATGACTTTCCATTGAGCCTGGGAGCCTTTCAATTCACGTTTGAGCCAATCCAATTGCTCTCGACCGAGGAACGGTTTGGCGGCACCAAGGTTGTCGTCATTGGCACCTCGGTAGCTGCGCATGTCGAGCACGAACACATCGAGCATCGGCCCATAACTCAGCTTGCGATAAATCCGCCCGCCACCGTCGGCGCTCTGCAAACGCATCGGCGCATATTCCAGCCAGGCCTGCCGTGCGCGGCCCACCAGGCTGTGGATATCTTTGCTCTTGTAGCGATCATCCAGTTGCTTGCCCGGCGACCAGTTGTTCACCACTTCGTGGTCGTCCCACTGCCAGATCTGCGGCACTTCGGCGTTGAAGCGACGGACGTTTTCGTCCATCAGGTTGTAGCGGTAATTGCCGCGATACTCGTCGAGGGTTTCGGCGACTTTGCTCTTGGCTTCGCTGGTGATGTTGCGCCACACCCGGCCGCTTTCGGTGGTCAGTTGCGCCGGCACCGGGCCGTCGGCGTAGATGGTGTCACCGCTGTGGATAAAAAAGTCCGGCAGGCGCAAACGCATGGCTTCGTAGATGCGCATGCCGCCGATGTCCGGGTTGATGCCGAAGCCTTGGCCAACCGTGTCGCCACTCCAGACGAAACGAATATTCCGCCGAGCGCTGGGCACACTGCGCAGATGGCCGAACCACGGTTCGCTGGCGACACCGCTCTGGGCGTCTTCGAACGTCACGCGGTAGAAAATTGCCTGATCGGCAGGCAGGCCGGTGAGTTCGACCCGAGCGGTGAAATCGGTACCGGCATCGGCCAATGGCGAGACGAATCGACGAGGGTTGCTGAACAGGCTGCGCGTGTCCCATTCCACCACCATCCGCGCCGCGCGATCGCTACGACTCCAGATCATCGCCCGGTCGCCCAACAGGTCGCCGGACTGCACACCATCGGTGAGTTGCGGCCGATCCTTGACCGATGCAATCACCGCCGGCGCCAGACCGGGCAGCAACAGCCCGGCTCCGACAGCTTGTATGACACGACGGCGGCCGAGGTCGAATTCGCTCATGGTGCTCTCCCTGAAAAAGGAAAACTAAAGCATGGCCGCATGAATCAGGTATGACACAGAAAAGATCGTCCGAACGCGGCCCGAGCCTCCAGCAGCTCCAGGCTCGATGTACGCCGCCATATCGCGGTCGAACACTGTTCTGAGCGGAGCTGCCAAAGGCTGCGATCTTTGGCTGTTAAGCGTTAGCCGGCTCCAGCGCCAGTTCCACTGTTTCCGGTCGCTTGAGCACCGAATACACCACCGCCGTCAGCAGACTCCCTGCCACAATCGCCAGCAGATACAACAGCGCATGGTTGATCGCATTCGGAATCAGCATCACGAACAATCCACCGTGCGGCGCCATGAGTTTGCAGCCGAAGTACATCGACAACGCGCCGGTCAGCGCGCCGCCGGCGATGCTCGCCGGAATCACCCGCAGCGGGTCTTTGGCCGCGAACGGAATCGCCCCTTCGGAGATAAAGCACAGCCCCAGCACCAGCGCCGCTTTACCGGCCTCGCGTTCCGTCTGGGCGAACTTGCGCCGGGCAATCAACGTGGCGATGCCCAGGCCAATCGGCGGCACCATGCCGGCGGCCATGGTCGCGGCCATCGGTGCATAACTCTGCGATGCCAGCAACCCCACCGAAAACGCGTAAGCCGCCTTGTTGATTGGCCCACCGAGGTCGACGCACATCATCCCGCCCAGCAGCACACCGAGCAGTATCGCGTTGGTGGTGCCCATGCTGTCGAGGAAGTGGGTGAGCCCCGCGAGCATCCCGGCCACCGGTTTGCCAACCACGTAGATCATCACCAGACCGGTGAACAGGCTCGCCAGCAACGGAATGATCAGGATCGGTTTCAGCGCCTCGAGACTTTGCGGCAAGCGCGCATAACGGTTGATCGCCTGGGCCGCATAGCCAGCGATGAAACCGGCGATGATACCGCCGATGAAACCGGCACCGAGCGTGCTCGCCAGCAAACCACCGATCATCCCCGGCGCCAGGCCCGGACGGTCAGCGATCGAGTAGGCGATGTAACCCGCCAGCAGCGGCACCATCAGTTTGAACGCGCTCTCGCCGCCGATCTGCATCAGCGCCGCTGCGAGCGTGCCTTGCTCCTTGAACGCGGTGATGCCGAACACGAAGGACAAGGCAATCATCAGACCGCCCGCCACCACCATCGGCAACATGTACGAGACACCGGTCAGCAGGTGTTTGTAGATACCGGTCTTCTCTTGCTTGGCCGGGCCTTTGGCGCCGGTCGCAGCGCTTTCCTGCTTGCCTTCGGCCAGGGCTTTGTTCAGCGTCGCTTCGGCCTGTTTCAGGGCGATGCCTGTGCCGCAGCGGTAGATTTTCTTGCCGGCGAAACGCTCGGTGGCAACTTCGATGTCTGCCGCCAGCAGCACCACATCAGCATCGGCAATCGCCTCTGCACTAAGCGGATTGCGTGCGCCGACCGAGCCCTGGGTTTCCACTTGCAGGTCGTAACCCAGACGCTTGGCCGCTTGCTGCAAGGCTTCGGCGGCCATGAAGGTGTGGGCGACACCGGTCGGGCACGCGGTGACGGCCACCAGGCGTGGCGCCTGTTTAGCAACCGCGGCAGGTTCAGCGGTGGCTGCGGGCGCTACGTAAACCTCGGCTTCCTCTACCCCACGGCGCAGCACCGCTTCGACATCTTGCAGGGCCTGGGCCGGGGTGCTCTGGAACACACGTTTACCGACAAAGCGCGACATATCCACCGGCGCGCTGGTGACCAGCAACACCCACTCGGCAGCCTCGATGATCGCCGCCGACAATTGACGTTCCGGATGGGCTGCATCCACGACTTCGACACTGGTGCTCCAGCCCTGACGCTGGGCCGCTGCATCGAGCAGACGAGCGCACAGCACACTGGTGACCATGCCGTTCGGGCAGGCCGTAACAATGGCTAATTTCATTGCAAACCCTCTTATTGTTCTGTCAGGGGGCGCACGCGCACGCCCTGTTCGAGCTGCGCCAGTTGCGCGGCGTCGCCGATGCCAAAACCGATCTGAGTCACGGCCATGGCGGCAATCGCGGTGGCGGTACGCAAGGTCTGTTCAGGCGTATCGGCACTGAGCAAGCCGTGCAACATGCCCGCCAGCAACGAATCCCCCGCACCGACGGTGCTGACCACGCTGACCTTGGGCGGTGTGGCATGCATCGCCGAGCCGACACTGAACCAGTTCACCCCGTCGGCACCGTGGGAAATCACCACGTGCTCGATGCCATGAGCATGCAAACGGCTCGCGGCCTCGGCTTGGGCGCCCACGGAAACCACTTCGCAATCCAGTGCTTCAGCCAGCTCTTCGGTGTTGGGCTTGATCAGCCACGGGCCAGCCGACAGGCCGACGCGCAAGGCTTCACCGCTGGTGTCGAGCGCAACGTTCAAGCCGCGTTTTTTCAAGCGCTGGATCAACTCTCGCAACCATTGGGCACTCACGCCACGGGGCAAACTACCGGCCACCACGACGGCGTCATGCCCTGGTGCAATCTGGTCGAGCCGATCGAGCAAAGCCTGCTGCGCCGCTTCACTGACCCGCGGCCCCGGGCCGTTGATGTCGGTGATGCGCCCATCGTTTTCCGCCAGCTTGATATTGCTGCGGGTCTCACCGGGGACGCGGATAAACGCGTCGGTGAAGCCGCGTTTGGCGAACAGGGTTTCGAACGCCTGAAGGTTGTCTTCCCCGAGAAATCCGCTGACGGTCAGCTGATGCCCGAGGTCGGCCAGCACCTGCGCCACGTTCACCCCTTTGCCGGCGGCGTGGGTGTGCATTTCGTCGCTGCGATTGACCTGACCGGGCACAAGCATCGGCAATTGAACGGTAAGGTCCAGCGCCGGGTTGAGGGTCAGGGTTAAGATCTTGGCCATTACAGCGCCTCCACTAATGCGCGGACTTCGTTCGCGCTGCCCACGGCCAGGGCCTGTTGGGCAAGGGTTTGAGTCTGGGTCAGGCTGAGTTCGCGAATGCGCGCCTTGACCTCGGCAATGCTGCGGCCCGACACGCTCAACTCATCCACACCCAGGCCCACCAGCACCGGCACCGCCAGCGGATCGGCCGCCAGTTCACCGCACACGCCGACCCACTTGCCATGAGCATGAGCCGCACGCACGGTGATGTCGATCAGTTGCAGCACCGCCGGGTGCAAGCCGTCAGCCTGGGCCGACAAAGTCGGGTGACCACGGTCGATGGCCAGGGTGTACTGGGTCAGGTCGTTGGTGCCGACGCTGAAGAAGTCCACTTCCTTGGCCAATACCGGCGCCAGCAAGGCGGCCGACGGCACTTCGATCATGATCCCCAGTTGCAGATCGGCGACCGGGATTTCCAGACGCAGACGTTCGGTCATGTCCCGAGCCTGGCGCCACTCATCGACGCTGCCGACCATCGGGAACATGATCCGCAAGGGACGGTTATCCGCCGCACGCAGCAAGGCGCGCAATTGCGCTTCCATGACCTGCGGACGTTGCAGGGTCAGGCGAATGCCACGCACACCGAGGAACGGGTTCTCTTCTTTGGCGATCGGCCAGTACGGCAGCGGTTTGTCGCCACCGACGTCGAGGGTGCGCACCACCAGCGGTCGCCCGGCCAGGCCATCGAGTACACGACGGTATTCGACTTCCTGGGTAGCCTCGTCCGGTGCTTGTGAATGAGCCATGAAAATCAGTTCGGTGCGCAACAGGCCAATGCCTTCGGCGCCCTGCTCCACCGCGCTGGTGACACCTGCGCTTTCACCGATATTGGCGAACACTTCCACAGGGTGGCCGTCGGTGGTCAGCGCCGGTTGATGGCGTTGTTCGGCGGCGGCTTTGAGGCGCAGTTCGCGGGTGTCGCGCTCTTCGGTGGCGCGCTGCAAGGTCGCGGCATCGGCGTCCACGTGCAGGCGGCCGCGTTGGCCATCGATCAACAGTGGCGTGCCCGGTTTCAGCAGCAACACGGCGGCGCCGGCGCCCACCAGTGCCGGAATACCCAGGGCCCGGGCGACAATCGCACTGTGGGCCGTGGCACCACCGCGAGCGGTGAGAATGCCGGCGACGCGCGTCGGATCAAGACGCGCCACATCCGACGGGCCGACTTCGTCCATCACCAGAATGTACGGTTGCGCAGGCTCCGCAGGCGTCTCGACGCCACACAAATGCGCCAGCACCCGACGGCCAATGTCGCGCAAGTCGGCGGCACGCTCGGCGAGCAACGCGTCCTGCAGCGCTTCCTGTTGTTTGGCAGCGGCTTCGATCACCGTCATCCACGCCGCTTCGGCGCTTTCACCTTGCTTGAGGCGGGTTTCGACTTCGTCGGTCAATTCCGGGTCGTCGAGCATTTCCTGATGGGTGATGAAAATCTCGCGAATCGCTTTGGCCTTGCTGCGCTCGATCAGGCCTTCGATGTCACGACGCACATCGGCCAGCGCTTGCTTGAGACGCTCGCGCTCGATGGCCGCGGACTCACCGCGCAGCGGGTAATCGATGACTTGCAGCACTTGAATATGCGCCGGACCGATGGCGATCCCCGGTGCCGCGGCAATCGCCTGAATCAGGCTGCCGGACGCTGGCGCGAGCAGTGTTTCGGCGACCTCCACCTCCACGAGCACTTCGCGCTGCTGGCTCACCACGGGCAGCGGCTCGACTTCTTCACCGAGGCCTTCTTCGATGGCCGCCAGCAAGGCCGGCAAGGCGTCGGCGGCGATGACCGGTTCGGCGATGAGCTCCAGCACCTGACCGCGACGGGCGCCAAGGCTGAGCAGTTTGCTCAAACTCTTCACCGACACCGCGCTGTCGTGACCATCGACGATGCGTATACGGATCTCGCCTTCAAAACTTTTCGCCAGTTGCGCGAGGATCTTCGCCGGGCGCGCATGCAAACCGTGGGCGTTGGCCAGGGCAATGCGTGCGCTCGGCCAGTCCGCCGGCACTTCACCGCCAAGGACTTCCAGCACCGCGCGGCTGCTGGTGGCACGGCCCAATTCATGGCCGCGACCTTCAATCAGCAACGCGCAAAGACGTTCGAGCAGCGCCTGATGGGCTTCACCGAGGCTGGCCAGGCAGAACAGCCCGCTCAGTGGCTGACCGAGGTAGCGGATGGGTTTGTCCGGGGTAATGAACGCCAGGCCGGGACGCTTCACTGTTTGTTCGCTGTGCAGCCACCACAAGCCATCGCCCAGCGGCAACGCTTCGACCTGCTGCAAGACGCCGGCAAAACCGTTGCTCACGCAATCGGCCTGACGCAGCAAACGGGCACCGCGCCAAACCAGCTCTTCGAAGTCATCGGCGGACACGCCGAGGCCGATCATCTGTGCGTCCAGTGCCAGCTCTTGTGGCGCGCCTTGCAGCAATTTCAGCAAGGCTTCGGCGGAACTGGCGCGGCGCAGGGCCTGGCCCAGGTCGGTTTCACCGAGGGCACGGGTCAGCAGTTGCAGCAGGCGCAGGTGTTCATCGGATTTGGCGGCGATACCGATGGCCAGATAAACGATCTGGCCATTGCCCCAGTCCACGCCGTCAGGAAACTGCATCAGCCGCACGCCAGTGGCGAATACCTGATCGCGGGTTTCGGGAGTGCCATGGGGGATGGCAATACCTTGGCCGAGAAAGGTCGAGCCCTGGGCTTCCCGGGCCTGCAAGCCTGCGAGGTAACCGTCGGCCACCAGGCCATCGGTCACGAGTCGGTCAGCGAGCAATTGCAAGGCGGTGGCTTTATCCACAGCCGACTGGCCCATGGATATCTGCTCTATGGTGAGCTCGAGCATGCTTTCTCCTTTTTGGCGCCGTGTGACGCCAGGTATTGTTTTGATTGATTCAGCTTAGGCGTTTTGAGAACACCTTTTCAGACGCAGTTTTGGCGGTTTCGCGGCAGAACCGGCCAAAGCGACCTATAACGTAGAAAATACGCCTGCTGAAACGTTTAATCTAGAATCTTAGGCACGTTACTCGATAATGTCTCATCCTTGAAGTCCAATTATCGGATGTGCTGCGACAATGGTCGCCTGCCTCAATCGGGTAGGATTGGCGAAAATGTCGGGGCACGCTCTAAAAACAAGGAATACCGGGTTGAAACTCAGTGATATTGCACAATTGGCCGGTGTCTCCGTGACCACCGCCAGTTACGTCATCAATGGCAAGGCCGAACAGCAACGCATCAGCAGCGCCACTGTCGAGCGCGTGCGGGCAGTGGTCGAACAACATGGCTTCACGCCCAACCCGCAGGCCGCCGGGCTGCGCAGTCGGCACACCCGCACCCTGGGCTTCATTCTGCCGGACCTGGAAAACCCCAGTTACGCGCGAATCGCCAAACTGCTGGAACAAGGCGCCCGGGCGCGCGGCTATCAGCTGCTGATCGCCAGCTCCGACGATGCGCCGGACAGCGAACGGCAATTGCTGCAACTGTTCCGCGCCCGCCGCTGCGATGCGCTGATCGTCGCCAGTTGCCTGCCAGCCGGTGACGACAGCTATCGCCAGTTGCAGGCCAAAGGCATTCCGATCATCGCCATCGACCGGGTGATGGAGCCCGAACATTTCTGCTCGGTGATCAGCGATGATCGCGAAGCCAGCCTGCACCTGACCCGCAGCCTGCTGACCCCGCTGCCAAAACAGATCGCGCTGCTCGGCGCACGCCCTGAATTGAGTATCAGCCAGGAGCGGGCAGCGGGCTTCAAGGAGGCGCTGAACGGTTTCAAAGGCGAGGCGCTGATCGAGCACGGCGAGTCGTTCAGCCGTGAGTGCGGCAAACAACTGATGGAAGAATTGATCCAACGCCTGGGCCATTTGCCGGATGCGCTGGTGACCACCTCCTACGTGCTGCTTCAGGGCGTGTTCGATGCCTTGCACGATTTCCCGCTGAAAAGCCGCCCGCTGCGCCTGGGCACCTTCGGTGATACGCAGTTGCTGGACTTCCTGCCGCTGCCGGTCAACGCCATGGCCCAGCAGCATCAACTGATCGCCGACAAAGCCCTGGAACTGGCAGTGGCCGCCATCGAACAGGCCGATTATCAGCCCGGCGTGCAGGCCATCGCGCGGACGTTCAAGCAGC
This sequence comes from Pseudomonas sp. 008, assembly GCF_016861935.1. NCBI lineage: Bacteria > Pseudomonadati > Pseudomonadota > Gammaproteobacteria > Pseudomonadales > Pseudomonadaceae > Pseudomonas > Pseudomonas sp. 008. The sequence continues at coordinate 96,071 of NZ_BOMA01000014.1, forward strand.
GTATTCTTCAGGACTGAACCGTGGAACTGATCGACACCCACACTCACCTGGACTTTCCGGATTTCGACCCGGATCGTCAGGCGTTGCTGGCCGAGAGCCGCGCGCTCGGCGTGCGGCGGATGGTGGTGCTGGGGGTGTATCAGGCCAATTGGCAGCGGGTCTGGGAGCTGGTGCAAAGCGATCCCGATCTGCACGCGGCGTTTGGTTTGCACCCGGTGTATCTGGATGAGCATCGCCCTGAAGATTTGACCGAGCTCGGTGACTGGCTGACGCGGTTAGCGGGCCATCGCCAGCTATGCGCGGTGGGCGAGATCGGTCTGGATTACTTCATCGAAACTCTGGATCGTGAACGTCAGCAAACGCTGTTCGACGCCCAACTGCAACTGGCGGCGGACTTCAATCTTCCAGCATTGATTCATGTGCGACGCAGCCACGCAGCGGTGATCGCCACACTCAAACGGTTTCGCTTGAAACGGGCGGGGATCATTCATGCCTTCGCCGGCAGCCAGGAAGAGGCTCGCGAATACATCAAGCTCGGTTTCAAACTCGGCCTCGGCGGCGCCGCGACCTGGCCGCAGGCCTTGCGCATGCACCGGGTGATCGCCGGTTTGCCCCTTGAGTCGGTGGTACTGGAAACCGACTCACCGGACATGGCTCCCGCCATGTTCCCCGGCCAACGCAACAGCCCGGCCCATTTGCCAGCGATCTGCGAGGCACTGGCCGCCATGATGGCGATCAGCCCAGAACGTCTGGCCGCTGCCAGTACGGCCAATGCGTGTGAGCTGTTCAACTGGTAATCCGTTGATTCCCACATTTGAACTGCTTCGTGGCATCAAACCCGGAACGCACTGATCAACTGCTTGAGCTCCACCACCTGCGCCGACAGTGCTCGGCTCGCATTCTCGGTCTGGTGCGCACCTTCGGCGGTCCGCTCCCCGGCGCGGTTGATCTCGACGATGTTCTGGTCGATGTCGTGAGCCACAGCGGTCTGCTGCTCTACCGCAGCGGCGATCTGCTGATTCTGGTCGACGATCATGCCGACGGCGCCGAGGATGTTTTCCAGCGCCTGCTGAACCTTTTCCGACTGCCCGACCGTGCCACTAGCCATCTGATGGCTGATGCCCATTGCCTTGACCGCCGCACCGACACCGCTGTGCAACTTGGCGATCATCTGCTCGATTTCTTCGGTCGATTGCTGGGTGCGCTTGGCCAGGGTCCGCACCTCGTCCGCCACCACCGCAAAACCACGGCCCTGCTCACCCGCTCGCGCGGCTTCGATGGCAGCATTGAGGGCCAGCAGGTTGGTCTGTTCGGCAATGCTTTTGATCACCTCCAGCACACGACTGATGGACTGACTGTCGCTGGCCAGTTGATTGATCACCCGCACCGACTGATCGATTTCGCTGGCCAGTGCCGCGATGCTGCCCTGCTGGGACTCCACCAATCCGCGACCGCTGATGGTCTCGTCATTGACGCTGTGAGCACTGCTGACCGCCGCAGAGGCACTGCGCGCCACCTCCAGGGAAGTGGCCGACATCTGGTTCATCGCGGTGGCGACCTGTTCGATCTGTGTACGCTGCCCCGCCACCGCCTGGTTGCTCTGGGCGGACACGCTTTCGACCTGCCCGGCCTGGCGCTCGACCTCGCTGACGGTCTGCCCCACTCGCTCGATCAGGTCATGGATTTTCTTCACGGTACCGGTGAACACCTCACCCAACTCGCCCAGTTCGTCGCGGCTGTTGGCGCTGAAGGTCACGGTCATGTCACCGGCCGCCACCTTGTCCATCACTGCGCCCAGACGCTTGAGGGTGGTGCGGGTCGAGGCGTAGAACCCGCCATAGAGGTAAAAAATCAACACGAACACCAGTGCCAGCGCCACCGCCTGCAGAACCATGTGGGTACGGTGCTGCTCCAGCCGCTGCTGCAACTGGGTACCGAGAAACTTCAGGGTGGCTTCGTTGAGTTGATAGGTCTGGTCCATCAGGCCCGTGACCTGATCGAAAAAGGCCTGCCATGGCGCATCGAGGGTGTCGGCCATCACCACCTGTTCTTCGAACAGCTCACTGGCCTTTTTCAGGGAGGCCTTGCTGCTTTCTGCCTGAGCCGCCAGGGTTTCGTGCGCGGCTTTACTGGAGCCCAGTGCATCCTTCAACTTCAGGCCGTATTCGGCCTGAAGTTTCTCGATCTGCGCCAGCAACTCATCGAATCGGGTACTCGAGGCCGAATTGAGAAAACCCTGCCCCAACGAGTAAGACCCCATCGCCCGGCCCTCGCCGAGTGTCTGGGTGACGGCCGGCGTGACGTTGGTAATGAGTTCGCTCAGCTGACGCATGTCGCTCTGGCTGTCGCGGCTCAGGCCGGCCTGACTGGCGATGATCTGGCTGAAAATCTGCGCGTTACCGAGCAACTTGCCGATCAGCGCACTTTTGCTTTGCAGGGAGTTTTCCGCTTGCTGGGCCTTGAACGCGGCAATCATCTCGTCGCGCTTGCCGTCGAAAAACGTGATTTGTTCCGGGTCAGTGGTCATCGCCGCCAGCCCTTGCAAACGGCTCAGGACGCTTTGCTCCAGGGCACTGATCGTCGATTCGACATGATTGGCCTTGCCGGACTGGCCGAGGATGACGTTGATCTGCACCAGGTTGTTCAGGGTCTCCAGGTCCCGACGCAGGTTCAGGCCGCTGCCCAGCAGGTCGAGGCTCTGCAGTTCGACTCGAGTGCCCTGGAATTCGCGATAGGAGTCGCGCACCAGATAGAAGTTGGTCACCAGCATCGGGACGAGGAACAGCACGCTGATCAGGCTGAACTTCATGCCGAAGCTCAAGCGGTTCATCAGCGCGACGGCGGGATAGAGCAAGCTCTTCACTGTGAAGTCTCCCTTTGATTTCTTATTTTTATTGGCAGGCGCGCAGAGACAGCAGATAGCCACTATTGGCGCTGCCTCTGTATAGCCTAAATCGGAGGGAGGTTTTGTAACTTAAGGTTAACGGTGGGGTGCCTTTTCTTCGGACAGAAGATGCCCTTTCAGGCAAGTGATATCCCTGTGGTGAGGGGGCTTGCCCCCGTTCGGCTGCGAAGCAGTCGTAAATCCAGACAACACGATTGTCTGGACTGACGCTGGGGACGCTTCGCGACCCAACGGGGGCAAGCCCCCTCGCCACAAAAGCGTTCGCCGTAGAGTGGAGTCAGGACAAAACAGTCCACAACGCAAAACCGGCATACCAAAGCACCGCCGCGCGCAGCAGCAGTTCCCAGATCCGGTCCAGGCTGTTGATGCCGTCCGGGCCGACCACCGGCGCCGGAATTTCACCGGCAACCAGTCCGACCTTCTCGATCAGTTGGGCGGCGCTGATGTTCCAGTTCAGCAGCTCATGCAGCATCACCCGGCTGACCGCGACAAAGTTGCCGACCAGCGCGAAGCTCGCCGCCAGCAACCGCACCGGCACCCAATCGAACGCGTGGCGCAGTTGTGTCGCGCGCTCGACCACGGCCGGGTTCTGCCCATGCTCTTCGACCAGCGCCAGCAGTCGATAGCTCAGGGCCGCGACCGGGCCCAGCAGGAAGTACCAGAAGATCACCGCGAAAAAGCTCTGATAGGCCTCCCACAGCAAATGCCCTTGCACCCGTTCCAGCAGTTGCTCGCCACTGTCGGCGCAGATATCCAGGTCGCGTTTGGCCACATGGGCGGCAGCCTGCAGGTCTTCCCGGCGCCAGGCATCGCGAAACGGCCCCAGGCCGGCCAGCAGATCGCCACGCCCCAGACTGTAAATCACCACCAACAGGTGCACGGGCAACGCCAGCAAGCCATAGGCCACCGGGTCCAGCACCACCAACAGCAACCCCAGCAGCGCCACCGGCAACAACACCAGCACCACCAGTATCAGCCACGGACGGTTGCTCATGCGTGGGCTCACTTCAAGCTTGTTCAGCTCGCGCACCCAACCCGCATCACGTTGAACCCGATGGCGCAGGGCCGAGAATTTCTCGATCCATACCGCTAACAGCAGCACCAGAAAACTCATTGTTGCTCCTCTTCTTCCTGAGCGGCTTTTGCCAGGGCCGCACGATAGCGTGCCCAGTCAAACGCCGGTCCCGGATCAGTCTTGCGCCCGGGTGCAATGTCGCTATGCCCGCAGATACGTTGTGCGGTGATACCCGTGAAGGCGCTTTGCAGCTGTCGGGTCAGAGTCGTCAACGTCTGATATTGCGCATCGGTAAACGGTAGATCATCCGTGCCTTCAAGCTCGATGCCCACGGAAAAATCGTTACAGGTTTCCCGCCCCTCGAAACACGAAACGCCGGCGTGCCAGGCGCGCTCAAGACAAGAGACAAACTGAGTGACGGTGCCGTCACGTTCAATCAGAAAGTGCGCAGACACCCGCAGGTCGGCGATCCCTGCAAAGTAGGGATGTTCCGTGACATCCAGACGATTCTGGAAAAACTCCTGCACCTTGCCGGTCAGAAACTGCGCGGGCGGCAGACTGATGTTGTGGATCACCAGCAGGGAAATCTCGCCCTCGGGGCGCGCATTGAAGTTGGGCGAAGGGCATAAACGCACACCCTGACACCAACCACTCGCGGGGTCCAACTGCATACAGGCTCCTTCAACGACGACTGTGTTGGCGCCCAGTATGCCGCGATAGGCCCTCGGCGCGCGATCACTTGCCGCGATTGAGACGCCGCAGGTTGCCCAGCACCGATTCCAGCGCCCGATCGAACAGCAAGGTGTCGTCCAGCGTGCGCACCGCGCCACGCCGAAACTCCAGGGCCAGGCCGGTACGGTTGTGCTCCAGCACTTTCATTCCGGTACGGTCGACAAAGATGTACTTGCCGGTGGATTCAATGATTGCCGTCAATTTACAACGCAGGGTGTTTTCCTCGTCTTCCTGAAACTCGACCCAGCACCCCGGGCGCAGTTGATCGACTTGCAGCAGCGCGGCATCATCCTCCGGCAAACGCACCGAGGCCGTTTCGACCGGGCCTTCGTCAGCAGTGCGAAGCACGATTTCCTCCTGCACCTCGACCATCATCGGCCCCTCGACAGGCGTGCTGTTCTGGCTCGGACGTTCAAACAGTTGAACGTGCAGGCCTTCCAGCTCGCTGAAAAACTCGCCGGTAGCGAACGGGTCGAATGCCGAGCTGTTCAGCCCATCGCGCAACGACTTGAGCAACCCTGGCACCAGCGCCAACAAGCGCAGGCTCGCATCGGGTTCGTCATGGCGTTGCACGCTCCAGATCAACTGCTCCATGGTCTGCACATCGGCGTGCCATTCGGCGGACTGATCACCGTGCTTGAGGCCGGTCAGCAACAGCACTTTGCTCCAGGCCTCCTGAACAAACACCACCACGCTGTGCGGCAAAACCTTGCCCACCAACACCTGATTCAACGCCTGCTCGACGCACTGACGGGCCAGTTCGGTCCTGGCACGGCCTTCTTCGGCGTCTCGGGTGCGCTGCTCCAGCAACTCACTGCGACGACGCTCGTCATTGGTGAAGGCGAGGAAATCCGCCAGCAGTTCGGAAAAGATCGCCGGGTCATCGACAAAGTCGTTCAACAAGCGTTGCACCACCTGCTCAATGCGCAGGTACAGACTGTCGCGCTGATGGTCATCGCACTCGCCCCAGCCCATGGCCGCCGCGGCGATTTCGTTGAGCAAGCGCCGGGCGGGATGGCTGCTGCGGCTGAAAAAACTCTTGTCGAGCACCGCGACTTTCAGCATCGGAATCTGCAAGCGGCCAATCAGCGCCTTGAGGGAGTCCGGCAGGTTGCGGTCATCGAGAATGCATTCGAAGAGCATGGCGATCAGGTTGATCACGTCTTCATCGGCCACTCCGACCACCCGCAACCTGCCGCTTTTGACGCTGACCCGGGTCAGCAGCAGTTCGAGCTGGTTGCGCAGGTCGAAGTCGTCCTGAACCGCCAGCGCCGGCACATATTGCTGCAAGTGCGAGAGCAGTCGCAGCAGATCGCGGGTAGAAATGGGCTGGGTCCGGGCACTGACCTCCAGGGTCGGCGCAACGCTGCCGCGCACATGGAGCAGCAACTCCTGCAAGGCGGCGAAGACTTCCTGAACGCCCTCGTCAACCTGTGGATTGCCGCTGCGACTCCCTGCCTCGACAGGGTCGGCGTGAGCACTGGCAGCCGCTCGATCGGTGGCACGTCGCGCCGGGGCGGGCTTGAGGTCCGGCAGCACACCGGTGGCGATCAGCAGTTGATTGGCTTCGGCGTAGAGCTGATCGGCGTTGCTGAGCACGTAGCGCTCGAACAGCTTGAGGATGATCAGCTTGACCTTGATCTCCATCCCCAGGTTGCGCCCCGCCTGCAGGAAATACTCACAGAGCAGCGTCGGCCCCAAGGGGTTGTGCTGTTCGACCAGTTTCTTGCCCAGCAAGGTGCTCAGTCGGGCGGTGAGCTGGTCGAGGGCGAAGCCATCGCGGTTCAGCACTTTGCCGACCATAACCTCCACCGCCACATTACGCTCCATGTCGTCATGGGATAGCGACACCGAGGTATCGAAAGCCAATGCCCGGGGCAAGGCAGCCTGTGAGGTGTCGCACTGCGTGAGCCTGAGGAAAGCCTCGACGAACTGCTCGAGAAAACTGCGCTCGATATTTTTGCGCTTGAGGCGCAAATCGCGCATAGCTTCGAAGAAGATGTTTTGCTCGACATCATTCCGGGCCCGGTCGGCCATTTCGAACAAGGTGTCGTCGGCGTTATCGAACAGCTCCTGCAAACCCTGCTTGAGCTGTTGGGCAGCTTTGTCGCGAACCTGAAGCAGAATCACGGGCAGGCGGGCGAGCAGCGAATGAGTCGCCTGATCGGTAGTCGCCTTGTGCAAAGGCACTACATTCCCGTCGTTGTGCATCCAAGCCTCCTGAAACGGTGATTCTTCGGTTCGGTAAGAAAGATCGAGCACGCCGGCCACACAGCCGGCGTTCAGCGGAGTACATCGCACACCCGCTGTCATTCAATAATCGGGAATCCAAAGGTACGTCAAAGCTATGACGTCAAATGCAAGGCAGAATTATCTGCAAAAGACCTCTCTTGTGCCAGCAGACTCTGCGCTCCCAAAGAAACAGACGTTTATGAAAGACCCTTGCTTAGAGTCAATTGCTCACGCGAATCGACCAAATGCAGGTTTGCGAACGACGGGATGGTTGTTGATGCCTTGGGTTGCCTCGCGCCATGGCCCTATAATCGGGCCACTTTGTTTGTGGAGCCCGTTATGCCGAATCTACGTCTCGCCGATTTGACCGCCGAAATCGAAGCCAACGTGCGCCGTGCGTTACTCGAGGACATCGGCAGCGGCGACATCACCGCGCAACTGATCCCGGCCGAACGTCTGGCCAAAGCCACCATCATCACCCGCGACGCTGCCGTCATCAGCGGCACTGCATGGGTCGATGCCGTGTTTCGGCAGCTGGATCCGCGGGTCGCCGTGCACTGGCAGGTGAGCGATGGCGAACGGGTGAAACCCAATCAGGCGCTGTTCCACCTCGAAGGCCCGGCACGCTCGCTGCTCACCGGCGAACGCAGCGCACTGAACTTCCTGCAGCTGCTTTCGGGTGTAGCCACGCGCGCGCAGTACCTGGCGGATTTCGTCGCCCAAACCCAAGTGAAGTTGCTCGATACCCGCAAAACCCTGCCGGGGCTGCGTCTGGCCCAGAAATACGCCGTGACCTGCGGCGGTTGCTACAACCACCGCATTGGCCTGTATGACGCCTTCCTGATCAAGGAAAACCATATCGCCGCCTGCGGTGGCATCCCTGAGGCTATTGCTGCCGCGCACAAGATCGCTCCGGGCAAACCAGTGGAGATCGAAGTGGAGAACCTGACGGAGCTCAAAGAAGCCCTGGCAGCGGGAGCCGACATCATCATGCTCGATGAACTGAGCCTGGATGACATGCGCGAAGCCGTGCGCCTGAACGCCGGCAAGGCAAAACTGGAGGCCAGTGGCGGCATCAACGAAAGTACGTTGCTGCCGATTGCGCAAACCGGGGTGGATTACATTTCGATTGGTGCGATGACCAAGGATGTGAAGGCCGTAGACCTGTCGATGCGACTGAGTCTCTGATCACACCCCTGATAATGAAAAACGCCAGCCTCATGAAGGCTGGCGTTTTTTTCAGACCACCAGATTGTTCATCTCGCAGTACTCTTCCCACTCGACGCCCAACACCTCGGCCGCCTCCTTGTGCAGTGCCAGGCGCGCGGCCTCGAACTCTTCGGGGCTTGATGTGTACTTGAGCGTCAGTTCCCAAGGCTGCAAACCCTGGGCTTCTGCCTCATCCTCGAACGCCCACTGGATCTGGTCCTTCTGATCGTCGGCAGGCAAGTCCTTGATCTCTTCCAGTAACTGGGGTGCATCCAGTACGTACTTTTTCAGGGCTTCTTCGTGTCTGGCTTCTTGGGTCAATTCTTTAACGGTCATGGCGTTCTCGCTGATCTGGGGAATGGAAGATGGATCTGGATCATCAAGGATCTCTCTGACGCAAAAAAACCGTTTGAAACCCGGTTTGTCTGGCCTTCAGAACCATTCGGGATCATCTGAAAACTGCTGGGCGATGCTCATGCAGGCAACGAATATAGGACGTTTTGCCGACGATTTACACGGCTCTTTACATCTATCCCGCAAAAAGCTGTGTGCAATAGATGCTGGAGACCTCGGGGAACATAAATTCAAATCCCAAGTCATAGCGATGTGCCATATAGGCACTTCACAAGGAACCCCAGTGATGCGCAGTTTTTCGAAGCTTTCGTCTACCCGTCTTGCCGCTGCTACCCTGCTGCTCGGCAGCCTGGCATTGGCCAGCGCAGCTCAAGCGGCTGTCGAAGTCGCCTCTGACCCTTCGCTGTACTCCGACAAAATCTCCGCCCTGCACAATTCATACGGCAAGGACACGCTCGTCAGAACCAGTGTCAGCATCGATGATCTGGAAAACCTGCAAAAAACCGTGAAGGCCAATGCCAGCGAACTGGAAAGCCAGAAGCGCACCATCAGCGAACAGGCCCGTCAGATTGAAGAGCTCAAACGCAACAGTGGTTCCAGCACCAGCTCCAGCAGCAAGGAGATTGATGATCTCAAGCGCACGGTCAATGAACAGGAACGCGACCTGAACACTCTCACCAAACAAGTGGAAGAGCTCAATCGCAACAGCGGTTCCAGCTCCAGCTCGAACAACAGCGAGATCTCCAGTCTTAAACGGGAAATCAGCGATCAGGATCGCGCGATGGATCAGCTCAAGCGCACCGTCGAGGAGCTGAGCAGAAAGGTGAAGTAAGCGGGGGGGGGAATGGTGCCCGAGACAGGAATCGAACCTGCGACCTTCGCGTTACGAGTGCGCTGCTCTACCGGCTGAGCTACACGGGCTGTGGGCTAAACCTAGCACTGGTCTCGAGGTCCGGCAACTTCGCACACCGCAAAATGGAAAGATCTTTCCTGCACAAAAAAATGCCCCGCCGTTTTCACGGCGGGGCATTTTTTATAACGTTGAAGCGGTTGGCGCGGGGGTAATTAAACGCCCGAAGCCTTGGCCGCTGCTACGTCTTTGATGGACAGCTTGATACGGCCGCGGTTGTCCACGTCCAGTACCAGAACTTCCACTTCCTGGCCTTCTTTCAGGATGTCGGTCACTTTCTCTACACGAGCATCGCTCAGCATCGAGATGTGAACCAGACCGTCCTTGCCTGGCAGGATGTTAACGAATGCGCCGAAGTCGACGATGCGCTCAACCTTACCTACGTAGATCTTGCCGATTTCAGCTTCAGCGGTGATGCCCAGAACGCGCTGACGTGCAGCTTCAGCCGCTTCCTTGGTTTCGCCGAAGATCTTGATCGAGCCGTCGTCTTCGATGTCGATCGAAGCCTTGGTCTCTTCACAGATCGCACGAATGGTCGCGCCGCCTTTACCGATGACATCACGGATTTTGTCGGTGTCGATTTTCATCGCGATCATGGTCGGAGCGTTTTCCGACAGTTCGGTACGCGACTGGCCAATGATCTGGTTCATCTGACCGAGGATGTTCAGGCGCGCTTCCAGGGCTTGGCCCAGAGCGATTTCCATGATTTCTTCGGTGATGCCCTTGATCTTGATGTCCATCTGCAGCGCGGTAACACCTTTGGCGGTACCGGCTACTTTGAAGTCCATGTCGCCCAGGTGGTCTTCGTCACCCAGGATGTCAGTCAGGACGGCGAATTTCTCGCCTTCTTTAACCAGACCCATGGCGATACCGGCAACCGGTGCCTTCATCGGTACACCGGCGTCCATCAGCGCCAGGGAAGCGCCGCAGACCGAAGCCATGGAGCTCGAACCGTTGGACTCAGTGATTTCCGATACGACACGGATGGTGTACGGGAACACGTCGGCAGCAGGCAGCATGGCCTGAACCGAACGACGGGCCAGACGGCCGTGACCGATTTCGCGACGACCAGCGCCACCCATGCGACCACACTCGCCTACCGAGAACGGAGGGAAGTTGTAGTGCAGCATGAACGGGTCTTTTTTCTCGCCTTCCAGGGTGTCCAGCAGCTGTGCGTCACGGGCGGTGCCCAGTGTCGCGACGACCAGAGCCTGGGTTTCGCCACGGGTGAACAGTGCCGAACCGTGGGTCTTCGGCAGAACACCCACTTCGATGTTCAGCGGACGTACGGTGCGGGTGTCGCGGCCGTCGATACGTGGCTTGCCGTTAACGATGTTTTCGCGAACGGTGCGGTATTCGATTTCGCCGAAAGCAGCTTTGACGTCAGCAGCGGAAGGCTGGCCTTCTTCACCGGACAGCTTGGCAACCACTTGGTCTTTCAGTTCGCCCAAGCGAGCGTAACGGTCGGCCTTGATGGTGATGGTATAAGCCTGGGAGATCGCTTCGCCGAACTCGGCACGGATAGCACCCAGCAGAGCAGTGGCTTCTGGCTGAGGAGCCCAGGCCCAGGTCGGCTTGGCAGCTTCAGCGGCCAGTTCTTTAACGGCGTTGATCACCACCTGGAACTCGTCGTGAGCAAACAGTACCGCGCCCAGCATCTGGTCTTCGGTCAGCTCTTTGGCTTCCGATTCAACCATCAACACGGCTTCCGAAGTACCGGCAACGACCATGTCCAGGCTCGAAGCTTTCAGTTGCTCGTAAGTCGGGTTCAGCAGGTAGCCGGTGCTTTCGTGGAACGCAACGCGGGCAGCGCCGATCGGGCCATCGAAAGGAATGCCGGAGATAGCCAGCGCAGCCGAGGTACCGATCATCGCAGCGATGTCCGGATCGGTCTTCTTGCTGGTGGAAACGACGGTGCAGACAACCTGCACTTCGTTCATGAAACCTTCAGGGAACAGTGGACGGATCGGACGGTCGATCAGTCGGGAAGTCAGGGTTTCTTTCTCGGAAGGACGGCCTTCACGCTTGAAGAAACCGCCAGGGATCTTGCCGGCGGCGTAAGTCTTTTCCTGGTAGTGAACAGACAGAGGGAAGAAGCCCTTGCCTGGATCGGCTTGTTTGGCACCGACTACGGTCACCAATACGCTGACGTCGTCGTCAACGGTGACCAATACTGCGCCGGAGGCCTGACGGGCGATACGGCCAGTCTCGAGGGTAACGGTCGACTGACCGAACTGGAATTTTTTGATTACCGGGTTCACGGTGTCCTACCTTCTTTGTGGCTCTTGGGGGAACTTGTCTTCTTGCGAAATTCGTGGGCAACGCCGGGAATCGGCCCGACTGTCATTGTCCAGGGTAAAACTATTGTCCAGATAAAACTTGAGGCTGGGAGCCTGCCATGTACCTGCGGGAAACCCGCTGGCACACAGCAAACAACCAACCTCTAGCGCAATCGCTTATTAGCGACGCAGACCCAGGCGAGCGATCAGAGCGCTGTAACGGCTCACGTCCTTGCCTTTCAGGTAGTCCAGCAGCTTACGACGCTGGTTAACCATGCGGATCAGACCACGACGGGAGTGGTGATCTTTACCGTTGGCCTTGAAGTGACCTTGCAGTTTGTTGATGTTGGCGGTCAGCAGTGCAACTTGCACTTCTGGCGAACCAGTGTCACCAACAGCTTGCTGGTAGTCAGCTACGATTTGAGCTTTTTCTTGAACGTCGAGAGCCATGAGGCAATCCTTTTATCAGGAAACTGTTTCAGAAAAACAGTTTCAACAGGCCAGGGACAAATCCCTGTATCTAAAAATGAGTAGTGACCGTGCCTGTTAACAGCCACCCTCGTTCGGTCATTCTGACCGAATCAGTCGACGTGGCGCGATGCGCCCGTCTTCGCTCACTTCACCGATACCGATGAAGCGACCATTGTGATCCTGTACCCGCACCATGCCAAATTTCGGTGCATCCGGGGCACGTACCGGCTGGCCGTTGAGCCAGTAGAACGCGCTCGCTTCCGAGAACTGCAACAGTGGCCAATCCAGCAGGCCGCTGTCCGATGGCATCAGGAAGCGGTCGACCGCTTCGTTGCCGCCTTCGGCATGTACCGCTTCCAGCTCTTCCAGAGTGACGGTCTGTGCAAGCGTGAAAGGCCCGGCCTGGGTACGTCGCAATTCAGCCACGTAAGCGCCACAACCGAGTTGCTCACCGATATCCTCCACCAGGGTACGGATATAGGTGCCTTTGCTGCAATCCACCGCAAGCCGCGCAGTATCACCCTCAAAGGCCAGTAATTCCAAGCGCGCAATAGTAACAGAACGCGGTTCGCGCTCCACTACTTCACCTGCACGGGCCAGCTTGTACAGCGGCTGCCCATCGCGCTTGAGTGCCGAGTACATCGGCGGTATCTGACTGATTTGCCCACGAAATTTCGGCAACACAGCTTCGATATCGGCACGACCAACGGTCACCGGACGTTCCAGCAAAACCTCACCTTCGGCATCCGCCGTGGTGGTGGTCTTGCCCAGTTGCGCCAGGGTTTCATAACCTTTGTCGGAATCGAGCAGGTATTGCGAGAACTTGGTGGCCTCGCCGAAGCACAACGGCAACACGCCGGTGGCCAGCGGATCGAGACTGCCGGTGTGCCCGGCCTTCTCGGCATTGAGCAACCAGCGGACCTTCTGCAACGCCGCGTTGGAAGTGAACCCCAACGGCTTGTCGAGCAGGATGATACCGCTGACGTTACGACGGATACGTTTGACCTGAGCCACCGATTACTCCTTGGCGTCTTCGGGTTCAGCCGCTACCGGGTGCTGACTGTCTTCAGCCACCGCGCGTTCGATCAGGGCCGACAGGTGCGCACCACGCACGACACTTTCGTCGTAATGGAAGTGCAACTGTGGAACGCTGCGCAATTTCATCTCGCGAGCCAACTGCATGCGCAGGAAACCGGCGGCGGAGTTGAGCACCTTGATGCTTTGCGCGATATCGTCGCGGCTGTCCTGCCCCATCACGGTGATGAAGATCTTGGCGTGGCCGACGTCACGGCTGACTTCAACAGCGGTAATGGTGACCAGCCCGACGCGCGGGTCTTTGACTTCACGACGGATCAGCTGTGCCAGCTCACGCTGCATCTGATCGCCGATACGTTGGGTACGGCTATATTCTTTTGCCATGTCTTGTTACCTGTTACTGCCCCACGGTGAAACCCGAAGGGTCTGAAAGCGGCAAACGCCCGGCCTGACAAAAGCCAGACCGGGCGTTGCGTTTAGAGTCCGACTGATGCGCCGCGCAATTGCATGCGGCTGGCCATCACGGCTCTTGAAGTGCGCGAGTTAGAGGCTGCGAGCAACCTGGACCTTCTCGAATACTTCGATCTTGTCACCGACCTTGACGTCGTTGTAGCTCTTCACGCCGATACCACATTCCATGCCGGCACGTACTTCGGAAGCGTCATCCTTGAAGCGGCGCAGGGATTCCAGCTCGCCTTCGAAGATAACGATGTCTTCACGCAGTACACGGATTGGACGGTTACGGTGAACAACACCTTCGATAACCATGCAACCGGCGATCGCGCCAAACTTCGGCGAACGGAACACGTCACGCACTTCAGCGGTACCCAGGATGTTCTCGCGAACATCGCTGCCCAGCATACCGGTAAGGGCTTTCTTGACGTCTTCGATGATGTCGTAGATCACGTTGTAGTAACGCATATCCAGACCTTCCTGCTCGACGATCTTGCGAGCGCCGGCATCGGCACGCACGTTGAAGCCGAACAGTACAGCGTTGGAGGCCAGTGCCAGGTTGGCGTCGGATTCGGTGATACCACCGACACCGCCACCGACCACACGCACTTGCACTTCGTCGTTACCCAGGCCATTCAAGGCACCGTTCAACGCTTCCAGCGAACCACGGACGTCGGATTTGAGGACGATGTTGAGCGTCTTCTTCTCTTCCTGACCCATGTTCTCGAAGATGTTTTCAAGCTTGCCGGCGTGAGCACGGGCCAGTTTGACTTCGCGGAACTTGCCTTGACGGAACAGAGCCACTTCACGGGCTTTCTTCTCGTCAGCAACTACGCTCATCTCGTCGCCAGCGTCCGGAGTACCGTCCAGGCCGAGGATCTCGACAGGGATGGAAGGACCGGCTTCCTTGATTGGCTTGCCGTTCTCGTCGAGCATGGCGCGAACGCGGCCATAGTTCGAACCGACCAGCACCATGTCGCCCTGGCGCAAGGTACCGTCTTGAACCAGAACGGTTGCAACCGGACCACGACCTTTGTCGAGACGCGATTCAACCACAACACCACGACCAGGGGCCGATGGGGTTGCTTTCAGTTCGAGAACTTCAGCTTGCAGCAGAACAGCTTCGAGCAACTCGTCCACGCCGGTACCGACTTTCGCCGAAACCGATACGAACGGGGTGTCGCCGCCCCACTCTTCCGAAGTCACGCCGTGAACCGACAATTCGCTACGGATGCGATCGAGATCGGCGCCCGGCTTGTCGATTTTGTTCACTGCAACAACCAGAGGTACGCCAGCCGCCTGAGCGTGCTGAACAGCTTCAACGGTCTGCGGCATTACGCCGTCGTCCGCTGCAACCACCAGGATCACGATGTCGGTCGCCTTGGCACCACGGGCACGCATGGCGGTAAACGCGGCGTGACCAGGGGTGTCGAGGAAGGTGACCATGCCGCGTTCAGTTTCAACGTGGTACGCACCGATGTGCTGGGTAATACCACCGGCTTCGCCAGCAGCTACCTTGGCACGACGGATGTAGTCGAGCAGCGAGGTCTTACCGTGGTCAACGTGACCCATTACGGTCACAACTGGTGCACGGGAGAACGTCTCACCTTCAAACTTCAGGGACTCGGCCAGGGAGTCTTCCAGGGCGGTGTCGCTGACCAGGGTCACTTTGTGGCCCAGCTCTTCGGCAACCAGTTGGGCAGTTTCCTGATCCAGTACCTGGTTGATGGTCGCTGGGGTACCCAGTTTGAACATGAACTTGATGATTTCAGCAGCCTTGACCGACATCTGCTGGGCAAGATCGCCAACAGTGATGGTCTCGCCGATCTTCACTTCGCGCACAACAGGGCCGGTTGGGCTCTGGAAACCGTGGGCGTTGCGCTTCTTCAGCTTGGCCTTGCCGCGACCACCACGACGGAAGCCATCGCTTTCTTCGTCGGTAGTACGTGGGGCAACGCGTGGAGCAGGCGCTTTTTCCTTGACCGAAGCACGATGCGGAGCGTTTTTGCGCTCGCCATCGCCACTGCCACGACGATTGCTATCGTCGGCACGTGGTTTGTCCGGACGACGCTGCTCGTCGCGCTTGCGAGTGTCGGCTGCAGGTGCAGCGGCCACGACCGGGGCGCTTTCACGCACAGGTTCGGCAACTGCAACAGGCGCTGCGACAGCTTCGACAGGAGCGGTTTGCGCAGCAGCAGGCTGGCGACGCGCTTCTTCTTCGGCGCGACGCTTGGCTTCTTCTTCAGCCTTCTGACGTGCAGCATTTTCTACTGCGCGACGTTCTTCCAGTTCGCGTTTGCGCTCGGCTTCGATTTCTTCCGGGCTGCGCTGCACGAAGACTTTCTTCTTGCGTACTTCAACGCTGATGCTTTTGCTGCCAGCAACACGCAGGGTGCTGGTGGTTTTACGCTGCAGCGTGATCTTGCGTGGTTCTTCCACTTTCGCCTTGTGGCTGCTTTTCAAGTGAGTCAGCAAAGATTGCTTCTCACTGTCAGTCACATGTTCTTCGGCGGCGGTGTGCGGCAGACCTGCCTCACGCATCTGCTGCAACAGGCGCTCTACCGGTGTTTTGACCTCATCGGCCAGTTGTTTCACCGTGACTTGCGTCATGCACTTCTCTCCTCAGGCCGCGCCTAATTACTCGAACCAGTGGGCTCGGGCGGCCATGATCAACTTGCCGGCACGATCATCGTCAATGCCGTCGATGTCGAGCAGGTCGTCAATAGACTGCTCGGCCAGGTCTTCGCGGGTAATTACGCCGCGCACCGCCAGTTCCATCGCCAAATCCTTGTCCATGCCCTCAAGCGAGAGCAGGTCTTCGGCCGGATGGGCGTCTGCCAGCTTTTCCTCAGTAGCGATGGCTTTGGTCAACAAACGATCCTTGGCGCGAGCGCGAAGCTCGTTGACGGTTTCTTCGTCAAAGCCGTCGATGTTGAGCATTTCTTCCAACGGTACGTAGGCAATCTCTTCCAGGCTGGTGAAACCTTCATCTACCAGCACCTGTGCCAGGTCTTCGTCGACTTCCAGCTCGTCGATGAAGTTGCGCAGGATGTCGCCGGTTTCTGCTTCTTGCTTAGCCTGGATGTCCGATTCGGTCATCACGTTCAGGGTCCAGCCAGTCAACTGGCTAGCCAGACGCACGTTCTGACCACCGCGACCGATGGCCTGAGCCAGATTGTCTGCGCCAACGGCGATGTCCATTGCATGGGCATCTTCGTCAACGATAATTGCCGCCACTTCAGCCGGCGACATTGCATTGATCACGAACTGAGCAGGGTTATCGTCCCACAGGACGATGTCCACACGCTCACCGCCCAACTCGCCGGACACTGCCTGGACGCGCGAACCGCGCATACCGATGCAAGCGCCTTGCGGATCGATGCGTTTGTCTTTGGAGCGGACCGCGATCTTGGCACGCGAACCCGGGTCACGGGATGCAGCCATTACTTCGATCAGGCCTTCAGCGATTTCCGGCACTTCGATGCGGAACAGCTCGATCAGCATTTCCGGCGCGGTACGCGACAGGATCAGCTGCGGGCCGCGGTTCTCGGTGCGGATTTCCTTGAGCAGCGCACGCAGACGCACGCCAACCCGGAAGGTTTCGCGAGAGATGATGTCTTCACGGGCCAGCAACGCTTCCGCGTTATTGCCCAGGTCGACGATCACGTTGTCGCGGGTGACTTTCTTCACGGTGCCGGAGATGATTTCCCCCAGACGCTCGCGATAGGCATCAACGACTTGAGCACGCTCGGCTTCGCGAACTTTCTGCACGATGACTTGCTTGGCAGTCTGTGCAGCAATGCGGCCGAACTCGATGGATTCGATTTTTTCTTCGACAACGTCACCGACCTTGGCGCCAGGATGCGTTTGCGCAACCTTGCTCGGCCAGGTTTCGATAGCCGGATCGTCCAGATCTGCTTCTTCGACGACCGTCCAGCGACGGAATGTCTCGTAAGCACCGGTGTGGCGATTGATTTCCACACGCAGATCGACTTCGTCCTCGAAACGTTTTTTGGTAGCAGTGGCCAGAGCCAGCTCCAGCGCTTCAAAAATTACGTTTGCCGGTACGCCCTTTTCATTGGATACCGACTCAACAACCAGCAGTACTTCTTTGCTCATCGTACGCCTCGCCTTTCGCAAGCCATTGGATCCGCGGGATCCGCGTCTCAGTCAAAACTGGGAATAATGTTGGCCTTGTCGATCATATCGATCGGCAACAGGAACTCATGGTCTTCAACCTGCACCACGACGTCCTGCTCTTCTACACCGCGCAGAAGGCCCTGAAAGTTGCGTCGACCTTCAAAAGGCGAGCGCAGCTTGATCTTCACTTGTTCACCGGCAAATTTTGCAAACTGCTCAAGAGTGAACAGTGGGCGTTCCATGCCAGGCGAGGAAACTTCAAGGGTGTATTCAACGGAGATTGGATCTTCAACATCCAGCACACCGCTGATCTGGCGACTGACGATGGCACAATCGTCCACCAGCACGCCGCCTTCTTTATCGATATAAACGCGCAACATTGAGTGGCGACCTTGAGCCGAAAACTCAATACCCCAGCATTCATAGCCTAGGGCCACGACCACCGGGGCCAGCAAGGCCTGCAACTCTTCTAGCTTGCTCGACACCTGAACCCCCTCGTGCATGTATGTGCATGCTATGCAAAATAAAAAAATGGGCGAAACGCCCATCCTTGAAACGCCGCCGAATAGCGGCGTTGAAAGTGTCCAGCTAACAAAAAGCCCCTGAAAAGGGGCTCCTTAAACTGGTTGCGGGGGCCGGATTTGAACCGACGACCTTCGGGTTATGAGCCCGACGAGCTACCAGACTGCTCCACCCCGCGACAAAGCTGGGGCGGAAGTATACGACCGATCCCTGACAGGGTCAATGTAACCTTCCACCTACAAGAAAGCCCGCAACAGCGGGCTCTCCTGATAATTGGTACCGAGAAGGGGACTCGAACCCCTACACCCTATGGGCACAACCACCTCAAGGTTGCGTGTCTACCAATTCCACCACCTCGGCAATACTACGTTTGAAACTCTTCTTACTTCTGCTCTTGAGCTGGAGGCACGTCAGTCGCTGGAGTAGCCGACTTTTGCTCTTGAAGCACCGGGACATCATCAGAAGCCGGTTTTTGCTTTGGAACTTCCAACACTGCTGGGTTTGGCAAACCTACTTGAGTCAGCTGGTGAGCTTTCTCTTTAGCAAAGTAACCTAACCCCAAGCTGGTCATGAAGAAACCGGCGGCAAGTATAGCAGTAAACTTACTAAGAAAGGTAGAGGTACCTTGGCTTCCGAACACAGTATTTGAAGCACCTGCTCCGAAAGATGCACCAGCGTCCGCACCTTTACCCTGCTGCAGCAATACCAGAGCAACTACGCCCAACGCACCCAGCAGATGAAAAACGACTACGACTGTTTCCAGCATTTTTTCAGTTTCCCGCGGCGCGACAAATCGCACCGAACTCATCTGCATTCAGGGAAGCTCCACCAATGAGCCCCCCATCGATATCCGGCATGCCGAACAGTTCGGCCGCATTGGCCGCCTTCACGCTGCCGCCGTATAGAAGCCGCACACCTTGTGCGACTTCAGAATTCTCTGCCGCCAACTGGGCGCGAATGGCTGCGTGCACATCCTGCGCTTGTTGCGGCGAAGCAGTCAGCCCGGTACCAATGGCCCAGACCGGCTCGTAAGCAATTACTGCCTTTGCAAAAGCACCAACACCCAGCTCCTCGATGATGCTGCCCAGCTGACGCCCGACAACCTCAAGAGTTTTTCCAGCTTCGCGCTGCTCGAGGGTTTCCCCTACACACAACACCGGAATCAAGCCACATGCCTGTGCTGCCGCAAATTTGCGATTCAGCGTCCCGTCGAGCTCGCCCATTATCTGGCGGCGCTCGGAGTGCCCGACAAGCACCAGGGAACAACCTGCATCCACTAACTGACTCGGCGAAATTTCACCTGTCAACGCACCCTGCCCGGATTCAATCGCAGAGTTCTGCGCGCCGACCGAAATCGACTTCCCTTGCAAACCATCAATCACTTGATTGATATACAAGCAAGGCGGGAACACCGCGACATCAACACCGCTCGGCAAGGCCAGATGACGAAGGCCGTCGATCAGCTCAGCGACGCTGGCGCGGGTACCGTGCATCTTCCAGTTACCAGCTACCATAGGGCGACGCATGCTGTACCTCGTCGGTCAAAGTGGGCGCAGATGTTACCCAACACAATCATGGCTGGCAAGCCGAAATCAGGCAGAAACTTCAGTTACCAGTTTTGCCAGCTCTTCGGCGTAATCGCGAACCTGCGTTTCGTCCTCGCCTTCGACCATGACACGCACCAGCGGCTCTGTCCCGGACTTGCGCAACAACACGCGCCCGCGACCCGCCATCGCTTGAGTGACACGATCACTGGCCTCCTTGACAGTCGGATGCTCAAGCGGGCTCACACCACCGCCAAACCGCACATTGATCAACACCTGAGGGCACTTGCGCAACGCCTGACGCGACTGAGCCAGGCCTTCTGCGCGCCGCTTCAACGCCATCAAGACCTGCAATGCAGCAATGATCGCATCACCGGTAGTGGTGTGACTGAAGCAGACAATGTGCCCCGAGTTTTCACCGCCCACCAGCCAATCGCGCTCCAGCAACTCGGAGATGACGTAACGGTCACCAACGTTGGCCCGCACAAAAGGAATCGCCAGATCCGCCAGGGCCAACTCCAGCCCCAGGTTACTCATCAGCGTACCGACCACACCGCCCTGCAACTTGCCACGCTCTTGCAGATCGCGAGCGATGATGAACAGCAGCTCGTCACCATCGACGACAGCACCGGTGTGATCAACCATCTGCACCCGATCACCATCACCGTCGAAGGCAATACCCAAATCGGCGTGCTCGGCCAGTACGGCCGCTTGCAGCGGCGCCATATGGGTCGAACCGCAATTATCATTGATGTTCAGGCCGTTGGGATGGGCAGAAAGCACAACGACATCAGCCCCCAACTCACGGAACACGCTAGGCGCCACTTTATAAGTCGCGCCGTGAGCACAATCGAGCACGATCTTCAGGCCGGCAAAACTGGTGCCGGTGGGAACGCTGCTCTTGCAGAATTCGATATAACGGCCCGAGGCATCGTTGATTCGCGACACTTTGCCGATCTTGCTCGACTCAACCACGGTCATCGGGGTGTCTAGCAGCTCTTCGATCATCAGCTCGACTTCATCCGGGAGCTTGGTGCCCTTACCAGAGAAAAACTTGATGCCGTTGTCGTCATGAGGGTTATGCGAAGCGCTGATCACGATGCCGGCTTCGGCATGAAAGGTCCGCGTCAAATAGGCGATGGCCGGAGTCGGCATTGGCCCCAACAGCATCACATCAGCACCGGCCGAGGTCAGCCCAGCCTCAAGCGCCGACTCGAACATGTAACCGGAGATACGGGTGTCCTTGCCCACGAGCACCTTGCAGGCGCCCATGCTGCGAAATGCCATGCCCGCCGCCCAGCCGAGCTTGAGCATGAAATCAGGAGTGATAGGGTATTGACCGACCCGACCACGGATGCCGTCGGTGCCAAAGTATTTCTTGCTCATAAGTACTCCATCATTCTTATTCGGCTGATTCTACGGCGGCAATCATCCGCACCACGTCAACTGTTTCCGCCACATCATGGACGCGCAATATACGCGCACCTTTGACCGAAGCCAGTGCCGCAAGTGCCAGACCTCCATGCAGACGCTCACCCACTGGACGATTCAACGCCTGCCCGATCATGCTTTTTCGCGACACCCCGACCAACAGGGGCCGCCCCAAGGCATGCAGGGCCTCCATGTGTTTAAACAAGCTTAGGTTGTGCTGCAGGGTTTTCGCGAAGCCGAAGCCCGGATCAAGAATGATCCGCTCAGCAGGGATACCTACCGAGGCACACTGAACCATGCGTTCGGCAAGAAACTCGCCGACCTCTTTCGTAACATCCTGGTACTGAGGGTTGTCCTGCATGTCGCCCGGCTCGCCGAGCATATGCATCAGGCACACCGGCAAACCGGTGGCCGCCGCTGCATCCAGAGCACCATCTCGACGCAACGAGCGCACGTCATTGATCAACCCTGCCCCCAGCCTTGCGGTTTCACGCATGACGGCAGGCGTGGAGGTATCGACCGAGATAATCACATCCAGTTCGCGACTGATGCGCTCAACGATAGGCGCTACGCGATCGAGCTCTTCAAGCGGCGAAACGGCCCTGGCACCGGGCCGGGTCGATTCACCACCGACGTCGATCAGCGTCGCACCGGCCGCCACCATCGCCTCGGCGTGGCGCAGGGCCGCGTCCAGCTGGCTGTATCGGCCGCCATCGGAAAAGGAATCGGGAGTGACATTGAGAATGCCCATGACATGCGTCTGGGCCAAATCAAGAACCCGGTTGCCGCAAGGCAACCGGGTCGAGGACTGAACAGAAGTCATTTCAAACCTTAAACGTCAGCAGCCGGGCCACCGATAGGTGTTTCCGGACGCCCATCCTGCACCACCGGAGGCGTGCCGGAAGTGTCGTTGCCGCCAGACCAGTCGCGAGGTTCGCGAGGCGTACGACCCGCCATGATGTCATCGATCTGATCGGCATCGATCGTCTCGTACTTCATCAAGGCATCCGCCATCGCATCAAGCTTGTCACGGTTATCCGTGAGGATCTGCTTGGCCGTGCCGTAGCACTGATCAATGATGCTGCGCACTTCGGAGTCGATCAGCTTGGCCGTCTCGCCAGAGAAACTGGCATGCTGACCACCGCCGCCACGACCGAGGAACACTTCGCCCTCTTCTTCGGCGTACATCAATGGACCGAGTTTTTCCGACAACCCCCACTTGGTCACCATGTTTCGTGCTATCTGGCTGGCACGCATGATGTCGTTGGACGCACCGGTGGTGACGCCATCGAAGCCCAGGGTCATTTCTTCAGCGATACGACCGCCGTACAGCGAGCAGATCTGGCTGATCAGTGCACGCTTGGACAGACTGTAACGATCTTCTTCCGGCAGGAACATGGTCACACCAAGTGCGCGACCGCGCGGAATGATCGACACCTTGTAGACCGGATCATGCTCAGGCACGACGCGACCGACGATAGCGTGGCCGGCTTCGTGATAAGCGGTGTTCTGCTTTTCTTTCTCGGACATGACCATGGATTTGCGCTCGGCACCCATCATGATCTTGTCTTTAGCCAGTTCGAACTCTTTCATCTCGACGATGCGCTTGCCGGCACGAGCCGCAAACAACGAAGCCTCGTTCACCAGGTTGGCCAGGTCAGCACCGGAGAAACCAGGAGTACCACGAGCAATCACGGCCGGAGCGACATCGTCACCCATTGGCACTTTGCGCATATGGACTTTGAGAATCTGCTCGCGACCGCGGATGTCCGGCAGGCCAACCACGACCTGGCGGTCGAAGCGGCCCGGACGCAGCAACGCAGGGTCCAGTACGTCCGGACGGTTGGTCGCGGCGATGACGATGATGCCGTCATTCATTTCGAAGCCGTCCATCTCTACCAGCAACTGGTTGAGGGTCTGCTCGCGCTCATCGTGACCACCACCCATGCCGGCACCACGGTGGCGACCAACGGCGTCGATTTCATCGATGAAGATGATGCATGGCGCATGTTTCTTCGCCTGCTCGAACATGTCACGGACACGGCTGGCACCGACGCCGACGAACATTTCGACGAAATCGGAACCGGAAATAGTAAAGAACGGTACTTTGGCTTCACCGGCAATCGCCTTGGCCAGCAAGGTTTTACCGGTACCCGGAGGACCAACCATCAGTACGCCGCGAGGAATGCGACCGCCCAGGCGCTGGAACTTGCCCGGATCACGCAGGAACTCGACCAGCTCGCCGACCTCTTCCTTGGCTTCGTCACAACCTGCAACGTCAGCCAGGGTGGTTTTCACCTGATCTTCGGAGAGCAGGCGCGCCTTGCTCTTGCCGAAACTCATCGGCCCACCCTTGCCACCGGCACCGCCCTGCATCTGCCGCATGAAAAACATGAAGACGGCGATGATCACCAGGATCGGGAAGCTTGCGACCAGGAGTTGAGTCCAGATGCTTTGCTGCTCAGGCTGCTTGCCTTCGACCACAACGTGGTTATCCACGAGGTCGCCGATCAGACCGTTGTCCTGGATTGCCGGACGAATGGTCTTGAAGCTGTCGCCATCGTTGCGCTTGCCGGTAATCACGTAGCCATCAACCGCTACGCGCTCGACCTTGCCATCCTTGACCTGCTGGATGAAGTCGGAATAGTTGAGGGTCTGCGGCTCGTTAGGGCTGGAGAAGTTGTTCATCACCGTCACCAGGACAGCCGCGATGATCAACCACAGGATCAGATTCTTTGCCATATCGTTCAATTAACTACCCTCTGAAGCAAGCTCCGCTAATGGCGCGCGCTTCGCATGATATTCACCGGCCTAACTTACTACATTACCTACGGCTCTGGCAGGCGCCGTCTGTAACCCTTTGTGAAACACTTTCTACACGATATTCGCTAATGCACGCGGGGCGAAATATGAAAAACCTATCACCCCGCCAAAAAACCTCGTTTTACTCACTACGCCCGCGGTAACCCCAAGCCAACATGTATTGCTCGCGGGAACTGTCACGGGAAGAGTCTGGCTTGATCATCTGGATCTTGTCGAATTTCCGACGAGCATCCTTCAGGTAAACATCAAATCCTTCGCCCTGAAAAATCTTGATCACAAAATTACCACCCGGCTTGAGTATCCGTTCCGCCAAATCAAGCGCCAGCTCGCAAAGAAACATGGCTTTTGGCATGTCCACTTCAGGCGTACCACTCATATTGGGGGCCATATCGGAAATCACAAGGTCCACCTGCGAATTACCCACAGCTTCAAGGATCCGCGTGAGCACTTCGTCCTCGGTGAAGTCCCCCTGAATGAAAGTCACGTCCGGAATGCTGTCCATTTCCAGAATGTCCGAGGCGATCAGACGCCCCTGACCACCAATCAGACGGCTAGTCACCTGCGACCACCCCCCGGGCGCTGCACCCAGGTCGACAACGCTCATGCCGGGACGGATCAGCTTGTATTTCTCCTGGACCTCCAGAAGTTTGTAACTCGCACGCGAGCGGTAGCCATCCTTCTGCGCCTGCTTCACATAGGGATCGTTGACATGTCTTTTCAGCCAACCAAGGCTTGTCTTGGAACGCGCCATTGGGCACCTCGATGATAAGGGTCGTGATTAATTGGGCGGATCCACGAGCCCTCGGGTAAAATGGCCGCCATTTTACAGAATCCAGACGAAAGGGTCAGATTATGCCGCTCACTCAAGAGCAGAAGAAACAGTACAAGTCCATTGGCCACCATCTGAAACCAGTTTTGATTGTGGCTGACAACGGCCTGACTGAAGGTGTATTAGCCGAACTTGAACGCGCTTTGGCGGATCACGAGCTGATCAAAATCAAGCTCAACATCCTCGATCGCGAATCGCGCCTGGCAGCCATTGCAGAACTCTGCAAGGCCGGCAAAGCCGATCTGGTTCAGGTCATCGGCAAGATGGCACTGATTTATCGCAAGAACTTCAGCGTCAACAAGCAGTTGTCGAACGTCCATCGCTTCAAGTGATGGCAAGGGTCAAGGGTGTGCTTCGCGCACCCTGACACTCCATCCAGGCACCGGCTGCATCACCAGCACCAGCCCGGAAAAGCCCAGGACAAGATAGCTGAACAACTGCCAATGCAGCGCCTGCGGCCAACCGAAGCGTACTGCGAAATACATCGCGCACCCATACAGCGCCATCAGCAGCAGTTGCCCGCGAATATCCCGCCATAGACTGGCAAGGCCCTCGGCCTGTACCAGCACCAAAGCCTGAAAAATCACACTTGCTGTGGCGAATCCCACCATCAGCGTATTCAGCGCACCTGCAATTTCGTCGATCAGCAGCGGCGCCAGGCCTATTTGCCCCAGCACCGGCAGCAGACCGATGTGCAACAACCACAAGCCGCCAACCCAGAGCATCTGGGTCAGCTGCCAAAGCATGGCACCCGCACGTAGCGGGCGCCTTCTTTCAGATGTGGCGAACTTCGACAATCTCATACTCGATAACGCCACCCGGCGTTTTGACCGCCACCACATCACCCTCTTCCTTGGCGATCAAGGCACGGGCGATCGGCGAACCGACGGAGATCTTGCCGAGTTTGATGTCTGCTTCATCCTCACCAACGATCTGGTAAGTCACGCTTTCATCGGTCTCGACATTGGCGATTTCGACGGTGGTGCCGAAAATCACCTTGCCGGTGTGCTCGATGGTCGTTACGTCGATGACCACAGCGTTTTGCATGCGGCCTTCAATGTCACGAATCCGCGCCTCGACCATCCCCTGCTGCTCGCGAGCAGCGTGGTATTCGGCGTTTTCCTTCAAGTCACCCAACTCGCGGGCCGTACCGATGTCCTGACTGAGTTTCGGACGAACGACCTTGGTCAGATGAGCGTGTTCTTCTTCCAGGGCTTTAGCGCCCTTGACGGTCATTGGGTATTTGATCATGCCTTCAATCCTGCGTGTAGATCCTGCAAGCGGCGCACGGTCTTCTCAGGACCGAACTTCAGCGCTTCGCAGATAGCTTCGCCAGCAGCAATAGTAGTGGTGCAGTAGATCTTGTGCTGCAAGGCATTACGACGAATGGAGTAGGAATCAGCGATCGACTGACGACCTTCGGTGGTGTTGATGATCAGAGTGACTTCGTCATTCTTGATCATGTCGACCACGTGCGGACGACCCTCAGTCACCTTGTTCACACGACGCACTTTCAGGCCTGCAGCTTCGATCAGCTTGGCAGTACCGGCAGTGGCGACCACTTCGAAGCCCAAGTTGATCAGATCACGGGCCACGCCTGCAACCAGCGGCTTGTCATCGTCGCGCACGCTGATGAACGCAGTACCACCGGTTGGCAGCACTTCACTGGCGCCCATCTGAGCCTTGGCAAAGGCTTCGCCGAAGGTGTCGCCCACGCCCATCACTTCACCGGTGGACTTCATCTCTGGGCCCAGGATCGGGTCCACGCCAGGGAATTTGGCGAATGGGAACACCGCCTCTTTCACGCTGTAGAAGTTCGGAATGATTTCTTTGGTGAAGCCGATTTCCTTCAGGGTTTTACCGGCCATCACGCGAGCCGCGACCATCGCCAGGGACACACCGATGCACTTGGAGACGAACGGTACGGTACGGGATGCGCGCGGGTTGACTTCGATGACGTAGATGTCTTCGCCTTGCAGCGCCAACTGAACGTTCATCAGGCCGACCACGCCCAGTTCCAGGGCCATTTTCTTGACCTGTTCGCGCATCTCGTCCTGGATATGTGCAGGCAGCGAATACGGCGGCAGGGAGCACGCGGAGTCACCGGAGTGAACGCCGGCCTGCTCAATGTGCTGCATGATCGCGCCGATCACCACGTCGGTGCCGTCGCAGACCGCATCCACATCCATTTCGATTGCGCAGTTGAGGAAGTGGTCCAGCAGCACCGGGCTGTCGTTGGACACTTGAACCGCTTCACGCAGGTAGCGCTTGAGTTCTTCTTCTTCGTAAACGATTTCCATCGCACGGCCGCCCAGTACGTAGGACGGACGAACCACCAACGGGTAACCGATTTTGGCGGCGGCACGAATCGCTTCATCTTCGCTGCGCACGGTGGCGTTAGGCGGCTGACGCAGGTTCAGACGCTCAACCATCTGCTGGAAGCGCTCACGGTCTTCGGCGCGGTCGATGGCGTCAGGACTGGTGCCGATGATCGGCACGCCGGCGGCTTCCAGGGCACGGGCCAGTTTCAGCGGGGTTTGACCGCCGTACTGAACAATCACGCCTTTTGGCTTCTCGACGCGGACGATTTCCAGCACGTCTTCCAGGGTCACCGGCTCGAAGTACAGACGATCGGAGGTGTCGTAGTCGGTGGAAACGGTTTCCGGGTTGCAGTTGACCATGATGGTCTCGTACCCGTCATCGCGCAGGGCCAGTGCTGCGTGTACGCAGCAATAGTCGAACTCGATGCCCTGGCCGATGCGGTTTGGACCGCCACCCAGGATCATGATCTTGTCGCGACCCGACGGCGCGGCTTCGCACTCTTCCTCGTAAGTCGAGTACAGGTACGCGGTGTCGGTGGCGAACTCGGCGGCGCAGGTGTCGACGCGCTTGTAGACCGGGAACACTTCCAGCTTGTGACGATGGGTACGCAGGTTCTTCTCGGTGACGCCCAGCAGCTTGGCCAGACGTTGATCGGAGAAGCCTTTACGCTTGAGGCGGAACATCAGGTCGCGGTCGATAGCGGACAGACCCAGGGTCTTGACCTTCTCTTCTTCCTTGATCAGATCTTCGATCTGCACCAGGAACCACGGGTCGATCATGTTCATGCCGAAGATGTCTTCGACCGACAGGCCCGCGCGGAACGCGTCAGCCACGTACCAGATACGCTCGGCACCCGGCACGGTCAGTTCGCGCTTGAGGATGCTCATGCTTTCCGGGTTGCTCAGGTCGAGCTTCTCGTCCAGGCCGCAAACACCCACTTCCAGCCCGCGCAGAGCTTTCTGCAGGGATTCCTGGAAGGTCCGGCCGATGGCCATGACTTCACCGACCGACTTCATTTGAGTGGTCAGGCGTGCGTCGGCTTTCGGGAATTTCTCGAAGGCAAAGCGTGGCAGCTTGGTGACGACGTAGTCGATGGACGGTTCGAAGGACGCCGGGGTCTTGCCGCCGGTGATGTCGTTCGACAGTTCGTCGAGGGTGTAACCGACGGCCAGTTTCGCCGCGACCTTGGCGATCGGGAAACCGGTGGCTTTCGATGCCAGGGCCGAGGAACGGGATACCCGCGGGTTCATCTCGATGACCACCATGCGACCAGTGTTCGGGCAGATGCCGAACTGGACGTTGGAGCCGCCGGTTTCCACGCCGATCTCGCGCAGTACCGCCAGGGAGGCGTTACGCAGGATCTGGTATTCCTTGTCGGTCAGGGTCTGCGCGGGGGCAACCGTGATCGAGTCACCGGTGTGCACGCCCATCGGGTCGAAGTTTTCGATGGAGCAGACGATGATGCAGTTGTCCTTTTTATCGCGGACAACTTCCATCTCGTATTCTTTCCAGCCAATCAGCGATTCGTCGATCAGCAGCTCTTTGGTCGGCGACAGATCCAGACCGCGGGCGCAGATTTCTTCGAATTCTTCACGGTTGTAAGCGATACCGCCACCGGTGCCGCCCATGGTGAAGGACGGACGAATGATGCACGGGAAGCCCAGACGATCGAGAACCGCGTTGGCCTCTTCCATGCTATGGGCGATACCCGAACGCGGGCAGTCCAGACCGATGGATTTCATCGCCTTGTCGAAACGCGAACGGTCTTCAGCCTTGTCGATGGTGTCAGCATTGGCACCGATCATCTCTACGCCGAACTTCTCCAGAACACCTTCGCGCTCCAGGTCCAGGGCGCAGTTCAGGGCGGTCTGGCCGCCCATGGTCGGCAGCAGCGCGTCCGGACGCTCTTTCTCGATGATCTTGGCAACGGTCTGCCACTTGATCGGTTCGATGTAGGTGGCGTCGGCCATGGCCGGGTCGGTCATGATGGTCGCCGGGTTGGAGTTCACCAGGATGACGCGGTAACCCTCCTCGCGCAGGGCTTTACAGGCCTGGGCGCCGGAGTAGTCGAATTCGCAGGCCTGGCCGATCACGATCGGGCCAGCGCCGAGAATCAGGATGCTTTTAATGTCTGTACGTTTTGGCATGGGTTGTCACTCAAATCCGCAGGTCAGTCGGCAAGCCGTCTTGTTCAATCTCTGAAGCCTTGAGGGGGCCGCCGGTTTCGGGACCGCCCCCAGGCTTCGCTACATCAGGGCGAGCGATTAGCGTCGCTTGGCCATTTCGTTGATGAAGCGATCAAACAGTGGCGCTACGTCGTTCGGGCCAGGGCTGGCTTCAGGGTGACCCTGGAAGCTGAAGGCGCTCTTGTCGGTACGCTCGATGCCTTGCAGGGTGCCGTCGAACAGCGATTTGTGGATCGCCCGAACGTTGCCTGGCAGGGTCGCTTCGTCTACCGCGAAACCGTGGTTCTGGCTGGTGATCATCACCACACCGCTGTCCAGATCCTGAACCGGGTGGTTTGCACCGTGGTGGCCGTGGCCCATTTTCAGGGTCTTGGCACCGGAGGCCAGAGCCAGCAGTTGGTGGCCGAGGCAGATACCGAATACCGGGATCTCGGTTTCCAGCACGTCTTTAATGGCCTGGATCGCGTAGTCGCATGGCTCAGGGTCACCCGGGCCGTTGGACAGGAACACGCCGTCCGGCTTCAGAGCCAGAACGTCAGCCGCCGGCGTTTGAGCTGGCACCACAGTCACGCGGCAACCGCGCTCGACCAGCATGCGCAGGATGTTCAGCTTGACGCCGTAGTCGTAGGCAACCACGTGGTATGGCAGATCGGAAGCGTCGATGGTCGCGTGGCTGTCGGTCTTCAAGTCCCAGACAGTCGAGCGCCACTCGTACTTCTCTTTGGTGCTGACGACTTTCGCCAGGTCCATGCCTTTGAGGCCAGGGAAGCCCTGGGCAGCGGCGATGGCGGCTTCTTCGGAAATGTTGTCACCGGCCATGATGCAGCCGTTCTGCGCGCCTTTCTCACGCAGGATGCGTGTCAGGCGGCGAGTGTCGATACCGGCGATAGCCACGACGTTGTTGGCTTTCAGGTAGTCGGACAGAGACATCGTGTTGCGCCAGTTGCTCGCAACCAGTGGCAGGTCACGGATGACCAGGCCAGCGGACCAGACGCGATCGGACTCGGCGTCTTCCGGCGTGGTGCCGGTGTTGCCGATGTGCGGGTAAGTCAGGGTAACGATCTGTTGGGCGTAGGAAGGATCGGTAAGGATTTCCTGATAGCCGGTCATTGCGGTGTTGAACACCACCTCACCAACGGTTTGACCGTCGGCTCCAATGGCTTCGCCGCGAAAAATGCTGCCATCAGCAAGGGCGAGTATGGCTGGCTTAGTCAAGAAGACCTCCCGTAAATAAAGCCTGAAAGGGCGATCGCAGGTTGTAAAAAAGCGGAGTGACGTATGGACACGTCACCCCGCTTCTTCATCGAATTATTCTGCGCGCTTTTAGTGGACACACTAAAGCTGTAGCTTACAGA
Source organism: Pseudomonas sp. 008 (assembly GCF_016861935.1). Classification (NCBI taxonomy): domain Bacteria; kingdom Pseudomonadati; phylum Pseudomonadota; class Gammaproteobacteria; order Pseudomonadales; family Pseudomonadaceae; genus Pseudomonas; species Pseudomonas sp. 008. Next base: position 126,818 of record NZ_BOMA01000014.1, read on the forward strand.
AAAAGGCATTTTTGGTCTACCGCCAATGAGCCCTAAAGGCCGGAGAATGCGACAGGACGTCGCTTGGCGGTTTAAAACCGGGCTCAAAGGCTATGTTTGAACCCGGTTTCGGCTACATCTTAACGCAGGTCGAGCACGTCTTGCATGTCGTAAAGGCCTGGCTCACGACCGTCCAGCCACAAAGCCGCACGTACAGCACCCTTGGCGAAGGTCATGCGACTCGATGCCTTGTGCGTGATTTCCAGTCGCTCGCCCTCGCAGGCGAACAGCACCGTATGATCACCAACCACATCACCACCGCGAACAGTCGCAAAGCCGATCGTTTCACGCTCGCGCGCACCGGTGTGACCTTCACGCCCATAGACCGCAACCTTCTGCAGATCACGATCCAGCGCATTGGCGATTACTTCGCCCATACGCAGCGCCGTGCCCGAAGGCGCATCGATCTTGTGCCGATGGTGAGCCTCGATGATTTCGATATCCGCATCATCACCCAGCACGCGCGCCGCCATGTCGAGCAGCTTCAGCGACAGGTTTACACCGACGCTGAAATTGGCCGCGAACACGATAGGAATATCCTTGCCCGCCTCGGCCAGCAACTGCTTCTGCGCGGCATCCAATCCTGTCGTGCCGATCACCATGGCCTTGCCCGCCTTACGGCAGAAAGCCAGGTTTTTCAGCATGACTTCCGGGAGCGTGAAGTCGATCAGCACGTCGAACTCATCAGCCACCGAATCCAGACTACCGGACAGCGGCACACCAATACGCCCCAATGAGGCCAGCTCACCGGCATCCACGCCAATCAGCGTACTGCCAGGGCGCACGATGGCGGCGGTCAGACCGGTCAGCGGCGCGCGCTGCTGCACCGCCTCGATCAAAATCTTGCCCATGCGGCCGGCGGCACCCATCACAGCTATACGTCGCATGCTCACTCCTTACAAATCGCCGAAGAAGCGCTTCACGCCTTCGAACCAACCGGTGGTTTTCGGCGAATGACTGTTGTCGTCGGCCAAGGAGCTGCGGAACTCTTCCAGCAATTCGCGCTGGCGACGACCCAGGTTGACCGGGGTTTCGACCGCCACACGGCACATCAGGTCGCCAGCGCCGCCACCACGAACCGGCGCAACGCCTTTGCCGCGAACACGGAACTGCTTGCCAGTCTGAGTCCCCTCAGGGATCTTCAGCTTGACCCGACCATCAAGGGTCGGAATCTCCAGCTCGCCGCCCAACGCTGCATCGACGAAGCTGATCGGCACTTCGCAGAACAGGTGTTTGCCATCACGCTGGAAGATCGCGTGCTCACGCACATTGATCACCACGTACAGATCGCCGGTCGGACCACCCTGCGCGCCTGCTTCGCCTTCGCCGGACAGACGAATACGGTCACCGGTATCGACACCGGCCGGCACTTTGACGGAAAGCGTCTTGTACTCTTCGACACGACCTTCGCCGTGGCAGGAATCGCACGGATCGGAAATGATCTTGCCCTGGCCATGGCATCGCGGGCAGGTCTGCTGCACCGAGAAGAAGCCTTGCTGCATGCGTACCTGACCGATACCGCCACACGTCGGGCAGGTGACCGGCGAGGAGCCTTTCTTGGCACCCGAGCCGTCACACGGCTTGCAGTTGACCAGTGTCGGAACACGGATATTCACGGTTGTGCCACGTACCGCTTCTTCCAGGTTCAACTCCAGCGTGTAACGCAGGTCGCTGCCACGCTGAGCGCCGCCACGGGAGCCACCGCGACCGCCACCGAAGAAGTCACTGAAGACATCGCCAAAGATATCGGAGAAGTTCTGGCCGCCAAAACCGGCGCCGCCGCCACCCATGCTCGGGTCGACACCGGCATGACCGTATTGGTCATAGGCCGCGCGCTTGCTGGAATCGGACAGCACTTCGTAGGCCTCGTTGGCCTCCTTGAACATATCTTCCGACGCTTTGTCATCGGGATTACGGTCCGGGTGGTGCTTCATCGCCAGGCGGCGGTAGGCCTTTTTCAGGTCTGCTTCGCTTGAGCCACGCTCAACACCCAATACTTCGTAATAGTCACGCTTTGCCATAAGTCTTTGCACTCTTAAGGACGTTCGACAAACCTCTCCTGAGCCTCGTCAAACTCGTTGAGCCCCAATACAGGCCCGGACCCAACTCACGTCAATTCAACGATCCTGGTCTTTTATTCAATGCGGTACCTTCGGCTCGAAAAGCAGGAGCATTTCCGGCCGTACCACCAACATCCGAGCGTTGTCGCATGCTGTAAAAATTCGCTAACTCCAGACACGCCAACGCGGGAGCAAGCTCCCGCGCGGCGACATCCTACCAGTCACCGCCTGAAGGCAGTCAACCGGGCGACCAACAACTTACTTGTGGTCTTTGACTTCTTCGAACTCAGCGTCGACGACGTCGTCAGCTTTTTCAGCCGCTTCGCCTTTCGGTGCCGCGCCTTCAGCTGGCTGAGCCTGCTCGGCATACATTTTCTGAGCCACTGGTGCGGAGACCTTGGACAGCTCTTCAACCTTGGCTTCGATCGCAGCCTTGTCGTCGCCTTTAACAGCGGCTTCCAGGGCAACTACTGCCGCTTCGATTGCAGTCTTCTCTTCAGCGCTCACTTTGTCGCCAGCATCAGCGATCATTTTGCGAGTCGAGTGAACCAGTGCGTCGCCCTGGTTACGAGCGCTAGCCAGCTCTTCGAACTTGCGGTCTTCTTCGGCATTCAGTTCAGCGTCGCGAACCATCTGCTGAATTTCGTCCTCGGACAGACCAGAGTTGGCCTTGATCACGATCGACTGAGTCTTGCCGGTAGCCTTGTCTTTGGCGCCTACGTGCAGAATGCCGTTGGCGTCGATGTCGAAGGTCACTTCGATTTGTGGCACGCCACGTGGAGCCGGTGGAATCTCGGCCAGGTCGAACTTGCCCAAGGACTTGTTCTGTGCGGCTTGCTTACGCTCACCTTGCAGCACGTGAATGGTCACGGCGCCCTGGTTGTCATCGGCAGTCGAGAACACTTGCGATTTCTTGGTAGGAATCGTGGTGTTTTTCTCGATCAGCGCGGTCATCACGCCACCCATGGTTTCGATACCCAGGGTCAGCGGGCTGACGTCCAGCAGCAGAACGTCTTTCACGTCGCCGGCCAATACTGCGCCCTGGATAGCGGCGCCCATGGCAACAGCTTCGTCCGGGTTAACGTCTTTACGAGCTTCTTTACCGAAGAAGTCGGAAACAGCTTTCTGCACCATTGGCATACGGGTCTGACCGCCGACCAGAATCACGTCGTCGATCTTGCTGACATCGATACCGGCGTCTTTCATCGCGATGCGGCAAGGTTCGATGGTGCGCTGAACCAGGTCTTCCACCAGCGCTTCGAGCTTGGCGCGGGAGATTTTCACGTTCAAGTGCTTAGGACCGGTAGCGTCTGCAGTGATGTACGGCAGATTCACGTCGGTCGACTGGCTCGAGGACAGTTCGATCTTGGCTTTCTCAGCGGCTTCTTTCAGGCGCTGCATGGCCAGCGGGTCACCCTTGAGGTTCATGCCGCTTTCTTTCTTGAATTCGTCGACGAGGTAGTCGATCAGACGAATGTCAAAGTCTTCACCGCCCAGGAAGGTATCACCGTTGGTGGCCAACACTTCGAACTGGTGCTCGCCATCGACTTCAGCGATTTCGATAACGGAAACGTCGAAAGTACCGCCACCCAGGTCGTAAACGATCACAGTGTGATCGCCCTTGGCCTTGTCCATACCGTAGGCCAGTGCGGCTGCGGTTGGTTCGTTGATGATGCGTTTTACGTCCAGGCCCGCGATGCGGCCGGCGTCTTTGGTGGCTTGACGCTGGCTGTCGTTGAAGTAGGCCGGAACGGTGATTACCGCTTCGGTCACAGGCTCGCCGAGGTAGTCTTCGGCAGTCTTCTTCATTTTCTTCAGAATTTCAGCCGAGATTTGTGGCGGCGCCATTTTCTGGCCGTTCACTTCAACCCAGGCGTCGCTGTTATCAGCCTTGACGATCTTGTAAGGGACCATCTGGATGTCTTTCTGTACGACTTCTTCGTCGAAACGACGACCGATCAGACGCTTCACCGCGTACAGGGTGTTATGCGGATTGGTCACTGCCTGACGCTTGGCCGACTGGCCAACCAGGATTTCGCCATCGTTGGCATAAGCGATGATCGACGGCGTGGTACGCGCGCCTTCAGCGTTTTCAATAACTTTGGCCTTGCCGTTTTCCAGCACGGAGACGCAGGAGTTGGTAGTCCCCAGGTCGATACCGATAATTTTGCCCATGTTCACTCTCCCGAAACTTTGGATTTGGATGCCGCAGTAGTGGTGGCTGACTGCGGTAGCACTTAAACGCTTGACTTCTAAATGGGGGCCTTGCGGCTAATTTCAAGCCTGCTCGTCAATCGAAGGCGAAACCGGTGCAGGTGCCTTGCTGACCACGACCATGGCCGGGCGCAGCAGACGACCGTGGAGCTGATAGCCCTTCTGAAACACCTTGAGCACGCTGTTTGGCTCGACGTCGGCGCTTTCCTGCATGGCCATTGCCTGATGATGCGAGGCATTGAAAGGTTCACCTTCAGGATCGATAGCTTCCAGGTGATAGCGTTTCAGGGTGTCCTGGAACATTTTCAGGGTCAGTTCGATCCCTTCGCGCATCGAACGAATGTTTTCGTCGTCAGGGCTGGACAGCTCCAGGCCGCGCTCCAGGCTGTCAATGATCGGCAGCAGGTCGCCTGCGAATTTTTCCAGGGCGAACTTGTGAGCCTTTTCAACGTCCTGATCGGCACGACGGCGGACGTTCTGCAGATCGGCGGCTACACGCAAAGCCTGATCCTGCGCACCAGCCAATTGCTCTTCGAGCACTTGTACACGAGCCGCCAGGTCTTCACCCGAAGCCTCGGGGGTCTGGTTGGCGTCTAGATTTTGCGTATCCACTGTCTGTTCGTCAGCCATAGATTTCTCCTTCCAATATCGTCCGCGAGCTCAACTCGCGCTTCTGCCCCGGTATATGGGGCCGCAAAATTCAGCTTCAAGGGCTGTTTGATGATTAACCCTACAAAAAACAACTGCTTTGTCATTCCCTGGCGCGCTAAGAATTTCTTTCAGTCAAGCAAATCGACCTAAGAGAGGGCATTGTCAGCCAGAAACAAAACACTGTATAAATAACCAGACCTAAAGCCTGGGAGCGGCCTTTATGCTGGTGCACCTGTCCGTACACAACTACGCCATCGTTGAACATCTCGATCTCGAACTCGATCGCGGGATGAGCGTGATCACAGGGGAAACCGGCGCCGGCAAGTCGATCATGCTCGACGCCCTCGGCCTGACCCTGGGTGATCGCGCCGACAGCGGCGTAGTCCGCCCGGGGGCCGACAAGGCCGACATCCTGGCCACCTTCGACCTGATCGACATCCCTGAAGCCAGCGCCTGGCTGGCCGAACGCGACCTCGAGAACGACGGCCCGTGCATTCTGCGCCGCGTGATCACCGCTGAAGGGCGTTCGCGCGGCTATATCAATGGCACCCCCTGCCCTCTCGGCGACCTGAAGGCCCTGGGCGAGTTGCTGATCGATATCCACAGCCAGCACGAACACCAATCCCTGCTCAAAACCGATACCCATCGCCGTCTGCTCGACGAGTACGCAGGCGCCACGGACCTTGCCCGTCAGGTGCAACTGGCCGCCCAACGCTGGCGCCAGACCCGTCAGGAGCTGGAACGCCTCTCCAACTCCGGCGACGAACAGCGCGCTCGCCATCAGTTGCTCAGCTATCAACTCGAAGAACTGGAAAACCTCGGCCTCGGCGAAAGCGAGCTGGAGCAACTGGAGCAGGAACACAAGAACCTGACCAACGCCGAAACCCTGCTGGGCATTTGTCGGCAAGTGGTCGAACAATGCAGCGAAAGTGATTCCGGCAATGTATTGAACGCACTGACCGCCAGCCTCAATCGCCTATCGAGCGTGAACAATTCGATCGGCGCCCTGGGTGAAGCCAGCAACCTGCTGACCAGCGCGCAGATTCAGGTTGAAGAAGCGGTGGGCGAATTGAACCGTTTTCTCGACAATTTCGACGCTGACCCGGCACGCCTTCAATACCTGGAAGAACGCCTCGATGCGATCTACACCCTGGCGCGCAAACACCGCATCCAGCCGACCGAGGTCGCCGAGATGCAACAGAAGCTACTCGACGAAATCGAAACCCTGAATGCCAACGATGAATCCATCGAACGACTGGGCGATGAGCTGGCCTCCTACGCCCGTCATTATCAGGAGAAGGCTCGGGAATTGAGCGACTTGCGCCATCAAGCGTCGAGCAGCCTGGCCAGCGCCGTGGAACAGGAAATCCAGCGCCTGGGCATGCCCGGTGGCCGCTTCACCATCGAGCTGCGCCCCAACAGCAGCGACGAACTGCTGCCCAACGGGCTCGAACAAGTGGAACTGCTGGTGAGCGCCAACCCGGGGCAACCGTTGAAAGCCTTGGCAAAAGTGGCATCGGGGGGCGAGCTATCGCGCATCAGCCTGGCGATTCAGGTGATCACCGCACAGACCTCCCGCGTACCGACGCTGGTGTTCGACGAAGTGGACGTAGGCATTGGCGGCCCGACCGCCGAGATTGTCGGCCAGTTGCTGCGACGCCTCGGGGAACGCGGGCAGGTTCTGACCGTGACGCACTTGCCGCAAGTGGCGGCGCAGGGGCATCAACATCTATTTGTGCACAAGGTCCGCGGTGAAGATGCCACGCACACGGCCGTCTCCAAGCTGAGCAAGAATGATCGTGTCGAAGAAGTGGCACGGATGCTCGGCGGCATCGACCTCACCAAGGAGTCCCTGGCTCACGCGAAGAAAATGGTTGTTACCGCGAAAATCTAAGAAGGGCAGAAAGCACGAAGGCGACCCTGAGGTCGCCTTCGTTCGTTTCGCGAACCTGAAGTTCGCGCGACATGCTTACTTTTTCTTGCGCACGTACAGTACAAGATTGTGATCGACCATCTCGAAGCCATACTTGTCGACGATTGCTTTCTGCAGCCGCTCGATTTCTTCGTCGAAGAATTCGATCACTTCACTGGTCTCGACGTTGACCATATGGTCGTGATGCTTGCCGTCGTCCAGTTCGAAGACCGCATGGCCTCCGTCGAAGTTGTGCCGCACCACAAGGCCAGCTGCCTCGAACTGGGTCAGAACACGGTAAACCGTGGCCAGACCGACGTCCTCACCAGCCTCCATCAGTGCCTTGTAGACGTCCTCGGCACTCATGTGGCGTTGCTCGGCGGAATCGAGCATTTGCAGAATTTTGACCCGTGGAAGGGTCACTTTGAGGCCGGCTTTGCGTAGTTCGCTATTTTCAACCATGGTCAGCTTTCTCGCGATGCTGCTTCGCAGCTTCTCTTAATGCGGGTATGATCGGCGTTTACGTTGTCCCAGCCAAGATAGTGGAAGTCGCCCACCGATGCAAAACACCAAGCTCTTGCTAACCAGTTTCACCTTTGTGGGACTGCTCGCACTCGCCGGTTGTTCATTCCCCGGGGTTTACAAAATCGACATCCAGCAGGGCAATGTCGTCACGCAGGACATGATAGACCAGTTGCGCCCGGGAATGACCCGTCGGCAAGTACGGTTTATCATGGGCAACCCTCTGTTGACCGACACGTTCCATGCCGATCGCTGGGATTACCTGTATAGCCTGCAACCCGGTGGCGGTGAACGCCAACAGGAACGCATTAGCGTTATCTTCAACCCAAATGACCAACTTGTCAGCCTCTCTGGCGATTTCATGCCAGGCGTGAGCCGCGACGAGGCCATTCTCGGCAAGGACAGCGGCACTACCGTGACCGCGCCGGCAGGAAACGCCGAGAAGCCGAAGCCAGAAAAACCGGTCAAGCCAGGCTCGTTGCTGGACCAGATCCAGAAGGACGTGGACAACGTAGAAACTGTCCCGGTCCCGACTCCAGAACCGCTGGAAACCTCGCCGCAATAATTTGCGACGCAATAAAAACCCCGGCATGTCCGGGGTTTTTATTGTCTGGCGTTTAATCGAATCACTGATTCCGGGCTTTGGCCTCGGCCGCTTTGGCTGCACGCAACCGCCGAACTTCTTTTGGATCGGCGAGCAACGGCCGGTAAACCTCGATGCGATCCCCTTCCTGAACCTGGCGAGTGGCCGGATCAGCGATCACTTTGCCAAAGATCCCGACCGGACAACTGCCCAGATCCAGCTCCGGGAATTCGTCATTCAGGCCCGATTTGAACAACGCATCCCGCACCGTCGCGCCCACCGGCACCGTCACGCTCAGCAGCACCTGACGATCAACGGCGGCATACACCACCTCGACCTTGATCACGGCCTCAACCATGCATTTGCTTCGCGCGCTGGCAGAATGCGTCCATCAACGTATTCGCCGCCTGATTAAACAAAGGCCCCAACGTCGCACGCACCAGCGGCCCGGAGTAGTCGAACGACAGGTCCAGACTAATCTTGCAGGCCTTCTCGCCCAACGGTTTGAACACCCAGACGCCGTGCAACTGGCTGAACGGACCTTCCTCGAGGTTCATTTCGATCGAACGCCCGGGCACCAGGGTATTACGCGTTACGAAATGCTGACTAAGCCCCCCCTTGGCCACGCCGACGCTGGCGCGCATGAACTCAGGAGAGCTTTCCAGAATTTCGGTCGATGAGCACCACGGCAGGAATTCCGGATAGCGGGCCACGTCGTTGACCAGGTCGTAAAGCGCTTGCGCCGGATACGGCAGCAGGGCCGAACGTTGAATGTGTGTCGTCATGTCAGCGTTACTTCCACAGCTGGGCGGCAAACACTACAAGAATGCCGATGGGCGCCACATAGCGCATCAAAAACAGGGACAGGGCGAACAATACCGGGCTACGGATCGACAACTCGTCGCGCACCGCTTCACGCCCCATCACCCAGCCCGCAAACACCACGAAACACAAACCACCGAGTGGCAGCATGATCCGCGAGGTGAAGAAGTCGATCACACCAAAGAAGTCCAGGCCACCGGCCGCCCCCCATTGGTAGAGATGGAACATCCCGCCTTCGTTCACGAAAAACTTGGCTTCCTTCCAGATATTGAAAGAAAACACGGTACCCAGGCCGACGAACCAGCAGGTGAATGCCAGCCAGAAGGTGACCCAGGCGCGGCTGATTTTCGTGCGCTCAACCAGGTAAGCCACCATCGGTTCGAGCAGGGAAATCGCCGAACTCCAGGCCGCAATCGCCACCAGTACGAAGAACACTACGCCCATCAACTGGCCGAACGCTACGTTACCGAAGGCGAATGGCAGGCTGACGAACATCAGGCCTGGGCCTTCGCTCGGGTTCAGGCCGGCAGCGAATACAATCGGAAACAATGCCAGACCGGCCAACAGCGAAACGAAGGTGTCGAGCAACGCCACACCGACGACGGTTCCGGAAATCGACGAGTGCTTCGGCATGTAGGCGCCGTAGATCATGATCGAGCCGACACCCACGCTCAGAGAGAAGAACGCGTGCCCCATGGCCGGCAGCAAGCCATCAAGCACCTTGTCCGGGTGGAAGTCGAACATGAAATGCACGCCCTCCATGAAGTGGCCGGTGGTCATGCTGTAACCCAGCAGGACAATCACCATCACGAACAGCAACGGCATCATGATCCGCAGGCTGCGCTCCAACCCGGCGACCACACCCTTGGCGATCACCACTGCCGACAACAGCATGAAAATCGTGTGCCAAAGTGTCAGGCGCCATGGGTCGGCGATCACATTACCGAAGTATGCGCCGACCTGATCAGCCGTCACGCCCCGAAAGTCGCCACGGCCCATGTCGATGATGTAATCCAGCGACCAACCGCCAACCACACTATAGAAAGACAGAATCAGCAACGCCGTGATCATCCCGGCAAAGGCGCCCCAGGACCACTTCGCCGAATGCCCCGCGTCCAGCGCCAGGACCTTCAAGGCATTGGCCGGGCTCTGCCGCGCGCGCCGGCCGATCAGGGTTTCGGCCAGCATGACGGGCATACCGATCAGCGCGATACAGGCCAGGAACATCAGCACGAAGGCCCCGCCGCCATAGACGCCAACCATATAAGGGAATTTCCAGATACTCCCCAAACCCACGGCCGAACCGGTCGCGGCGAGTATGAAGACCCAGCGGCTAGCCCAACTGCCGTGGACAGAAACCTTGTCTGTCGACATCGTTATCACGCCCAAGCGTTCAAAAAAGAGGCCGCATTGTCCGGGATTCAATCAACCTGCTCAAGCACGTAGCGTCACCGTAGCCGACTCGCGCGCAACTCCCTATAATGCCGCCCCTATGGCTAAACAGAAGAAACACCCAACAGGGACCATCGCGCAAAATAAAAAGGCGCGACACGATTACTTCATCGAACATCGGTTCGAGGCTGGTCTGGTCCTGGCCGGCTGGGAAGTAAAAAGTCTGCGGGCAAGCAAGCTGCAACTGGTTGACAGTTACGTACTGCTCAAAGATGGCGAAGCCTGGCTGCTCGGCAGCCACATTACGCCTCTGACGACGGCCAGCACCCACGTTATCGCTGATCCGACCCGCACCCGAAAATTGCTGCTCAATCGGCGCGAGCTGGAGAAGCTGGCCGCTGCCGTGCAGCAAAAAGGTTACGCCTGCGTATGCCTGTCCTGGTACTGGAGCAAGCACATGGTCAAGTGCGAGATTGCTCTGGGCAAGGGCAAGAAGGAATATGACAAGCGTGATACCGAACGCGAACGCGATGCCGGCCGTGAATTGCAGCGTGCGGTGCGGAACAAGGGCAAGGAAGAGTAGTTCTCCGCCAGACCGCGGCATAGTGGCGAGAGCGCTTGCTCCCGCCGGGGTGCGAAGCCCCCCCTGGTTTGGCGGCATCAAGCCTGCTGGCGACTGCTGTGCAGCCGAACGGGAGCAAGCTCCCTCGCCACACTGAATCACCTGTCACTACATCCCCTTGCGTCGCTCCGCCCGAGCCATGCGCTGCACTTCCTGACGCACCTCTTCCAGCACTTCCTGCACATACAAAATGTGCCGACTGGACACTTCTCGCGCCTCTTCCGCCCGCCCCTCAATAATCGCCTGGTACAACTCCCGGTGCTGCGAAATCAGCATGTCACGGGTTTCGACGCGCTGTTTGTACATGCCGCCAATGTTGGTCACCACGTTACGCTTGAGCAGGTCGAACAGCCCGCGAATGGTGTGCAGCAACACTGCGTTATGGCTGGCCTCGGCGATCGCCAAGTGGAAATTCGCATCCGCCGCACCCTCTTCCGCCCGACTCACTTCATCGTGGCGCGAATAGCAGTCCTGCAATTCGTCAAACGCCGCCGTCAGCCGCTCACGATCCACATCGGTGGCGCGCAGTGCCGCGTAGTAAGCGCAGGATGCTTCCAGGGTATGGCGAAACTCCAGCAAATCGCGCTGGGCCTCGGGGTTGCTCTCCAGCAGGTGCAGCAATGGATCGCTGAACGTCGAGCCCAGGGATTCCACCACATAGTTGCCGCCGCCCTGACGACTGACCAGCAGCCCTTTGGCCACCAGTTTCTGAATCGCCTCACGCAACGAAGGGCGTGACACGCCGAACTGCTCGGCCAACGCACGCTCTGCCGGCAGGCGTTCGCCAGCCTTCAAGGTGCCCTCGAGAATCATCCCCTCGAGTTGCTCGACAATATCGTCAGACAAACGGCGTTGCCGAATCTGATCAAACCCCATCACTCAATTCTCCACGATCCCGGCGGCTCGCCGGGCTCTCTATTCTGGCCTATCGGCGCTGCGCCAGCACCTACCAGACGACGCTTGATCGAACAGATCAGATGCGTTCTGCACCGCTCATTCGACAAAAGTTTTAGGGCGGCAAATTGACACACCGCCTCCAAGGCTTTTACCCTAGCCAACAGCGATTGTAAATTGGTCTTACCAATTATCCAAGAACGCTGACCAGTGCCTGACCAACAACAATTAGGGGCCACCCCATATGCAAACCTGGCAACAGCTCTACAGCCCGCTCGGCAGTCTCGGCGTGTCCGCACTCGCGGCCGTCATTCCCATCGTATTTTTCTTCCTGGCCTTGGCCGTGTTCCGCCTCAAAGGCCATGTGGCCGGCAGCATCACCCTGGCGTTGTCCATTGCCGTGGCAATCTTCGCTTTCCAGATGCCGGTCGATATGGCTTTCGCCGCCGCCGGATATGGCTTCGCCTACGGGCTGTGGCCGATTGCGTGGATCATCGTGGCAGCGGTGTTCCTCTACAAACTGACGGTCAAGAGTGGCCAGTTCGAAGTGATCCGCAGCTCGGTGCTGTCGATCACCGACGACCAGCGCCTGCAAGTGCTGCTGATCGGCTTCTGCTTCGGCGCGTTCCTGGAAGGTGCCGCCGGTTTCGGCGCACCGGTAGCGATTACCGCCGCATTGCTGGTTGGACTGGGCTTCAACCCGCTATACGCCGCCGGCCTGTGCCTGATCGCCAATACCGCGCCGGTGGCTTTTGGCGCACTGGGGATTCCGATCATCGTCGCCGGGCAAGTCACCGGCATCGACGCCTTCAAGATCGGCGCCATGACCGGTCGCCAGCTGCCGTTGCTGTCGCTGTTCGTGCCGTTCTGGCTGGTGTTCATGATGGACGGCCTGCGCGGAGTTCGGGAAACCTGGCCAGCTGCGCTGGTGGCCGGCTTGAGTTTTGCCATCACCCAATACTTCACCTCGAACTTCATTGGCCCGGAACTGCCGGACATCACCTCGGCGCTGGTCAGCCTGATTTCCCTGACGCTGTTCCTGAAAATCTGGCAACCAAAACGCGCTGCGGGCGCGCACATCGTCGGCGCAGTCTCGGCTTCCGTGGTGGCCAGCACCGGTGGTTTCGGCCAACCGCGCACCACCGTGGCTTCGCCCTACAGCCTGGGAGAAATTTTCAAAGCCTGGTCGCCGTTCCTGATCCTCACCGTATTGGTCACCATCTGGACGCTGAAACCGTTCAAGGCGATGTTTGCCGCCGGTGGCTCGATGTATGGCTGGGTGTTCAACTTCGCGATCCCGCACCTGGATCAAATGGTGATCAAGGTCGCGCCGATCGTAACCAACCCGACAGCGATTCCGGCGGTATTCAAACTCGATCCGGTTTCCGCGACCGGCACGGCGATTTTCTTCTCCGCGCTGATCTCGATGCTGGTGCTCAAGGTCAACATTAAAACTGGTCTGACCACTTTAAAAGAGACGTTCTACGAACTGCGCTGGCCGATTTTGTCCATCGGTATGGTGCTGGCCTTCGCCTTCGTCACCAACTACTCGGGCATGTCGTCGACCATGGCTCTGGTATTGGCTGCCACCGGTGCGGCGTTCCCATTCTTCTCGCCATTCCTCGGCTGGCTCGGCGTGTTCCTGACCGGATCCGATACCTCATCCAACGCGCTGTTCAGTTCGCTGCAAGCGACCACCGCGCACCAGATCGGCGTCAACGACACCCTGTTGGTGGCGGCGAACACCAGCGGCGGTGTGACCGGCAAAATGATCTCGCCGCAATCGATCGCCGTGGCCTGCGCCGCGACCGGGCTGGTGGGCAAAGAATCGGATCTGTTCCGCTTCACCCTCAAGCACAGCCTATTCTTTGCAACGATCGTCGGCCTGATCACCTTGGCCCAGGCTTACTGGTTCACCGGCATGCTGGTGCACTAAGCACTACACGCCACACGGAAAAAACCGACGCTGGGTTACGCCCCCGGCGTCAGCTATTCACAACCGGGTCTGCAAGGCTGCTGAAAGCTTCTCTCTCTATATTCAGCAGCCTCAGCGGACGGATAACCGGGACCACCCGGAGACACGCCTGATGAGCGAGCTTTTTTACAACGCTGTGCCGAACGCGACCCGCGTCGCCCCGCCACTGCCTGAACCTCGGCAATACCCCAGCGAAAAACCGTCACGGGTGTACCTGTTCGGAACCTGCGTGGTGGATCTGTTCTACCCCGAAGCCGGGATGGATGCGATCCACCTGCTGGAACGCGAGGGTATTCGTGTCGAATACCCGCAAGGGCAAAGCTGCTGCGGGCAACCGGCCTACACCTCGGGTTACACCGAACAGGCCCGGACCGTGGCGCGCTCGCAACTGGCGTTGTTTGCCGGGGATTATCCGGTGGTGGTGCCGTCGGGTTCTTGCGCGGGCATGTTGCGCGAACACTATGCCGACCTGTTCAAGGACGAGCCGCAAACGCTGAAACAGGTTCAGGCCCTCGCGGCACGGACTTACGAACTTGCCGAGTTCCTGCTGTTTGTCTGCAAGGTGCAGCTCAAGGACAGCGGCGAACCGGTGAAAGTGGCGTTGCACACGTCGTGCTCGGCACGTCGTGAAATGAACACCCACTTGCATGGCCGTGAGTTGTTGGCGCAGCTGAGCAACGTGGAGCGCGTCGACCACAGCCACGAAAGTGAATGCTGTGGCTTTGGTGGGACTTTCAGCGTCCGTATGCCGGATATTTCCGGTGCGATGGTGGCTGACAAGACCCGTGCGTTGAAGGAATCCGGCGCGCACAAGGTACTCAGCGCCGACTGCGGCTGCTTGATGAACATCAACGGCTCGTTGGAGAAACAGCAGGAGGCGTTGCGCGGTCAGCATCTGGCCAGCTTCCTTTGGCAGCGAACCGGAGGTGCCCGATGAGCAGCTCCACGATTATTCCTACGGTCGCCGTAGAAGAAGATTTTCGCAGCCGGGCTCACAAGGCTTTGGCTGACACGCAATTGCGAAACAACTTTCGCAGCGCGATGGATTCACTGATGAACAAACGGGCAGCGTCCTTCAGCGATGCCCATGAAAGAGAACATTTGCGAGCGCTGGGTAATGCGGTCCGCGCCCGTGCATTATCCAAGCTGCCCGACCTGCTCGAGCAGCTTGAACAGAACCTGACCCGCAACGGTGTGACAGTGCACTGGGCGGAAACGGTGGACGAAGCCAATGGCATCGTCTTGTCGATCATCCGCGCTCACGAGGGGCGGCAAGTGATCAAGGGCAAATCGATGGTCAGCGAAGAGATGGAGATGAACCATGTCCTCGAAGCTCAAGGCATTGAATGCCTGGAGTCGGACATGGGTGAATACATCGTCCAGCTCGACCACGAGAAGCCTTCACACATCATTATGCCGGCGATCCACAAGAATGCCGGTCAGGTCGCGTCCTTGTTCCACGACAAACTTGGCGTGGAGTACACCAAGGACGTTGACCAACTCATTCAGATCGGTCGCAAAGTCTTGCGGCAGAAATTCTTCGAAGCCGACATCGGCGTCTCCGGTGTCAACTTCGCCGTGGCCGAAACCGGCACCTTGCTGCTGGTGGAAAACGAAGGCAACGGGCGGATGACCACCGCGGTGCCACCGGTGCACATCGCCGTCACCGGCATCGAAAAAGTCGTGGAAAACCTGCGCGACGTGGTCCCACTCCTGTCGCTGCTGACCCGCTCGGCCCTGGGCATCCCGATCACCACCTACGTCAACATGATCTCCGGCCCGCGCAAGGAACATGAACTCGACGGCCCACAGGAAGTGCACCTGGTGCTGCTGGACAACGGTCGCAGCCAGGCATTTGCCGACAGCGAATTACGCCAGACCCTGAACTGCATCCGCTGCGGCGCCTGCATGAATCATTGCCCGGTCTACACCCGAATCGGCGGTCATGCCTACGGCGAGGTTTACCCTGGGCCTATCGGAAAAATCATCACCCCGCACATGGTCGGTCTGGCGAAAGTCCCCGACCACCCGAGTGCCTCGTCGTTATGCGGCGCCTGCGGTGAAGTCTGTCCGGTAAAAATTCCGATCCCTGCATTGCTGCGTCGCCTGCGGGAAGAAAACGTCAAAGCGCCGGACAGCCCACATCAAGTGATGCGCGGTCAGGGCAGCAAGTATTCGCGCAAAGAACGATTTATCTGGAACGCCTGGGCCAGGCTCAACAGTTCGCCAACGCTTTATCGCCTGTTCGGCTTCTTCGCCACTCGCCTGCGAGCGCTGACACCGAACAACGTCGGCCCATGGACCCAGAACCACAGCGCACCGAAACCCGCGGCCCGCTCACTGCATGACATGGCCCGCGAGCATCTGGCCAAACAGGGGGACCGTTGATGAGCGCCAAGCAAAATATCCTCGCCAAATTGCGCAACAGTCTGACGGGCACCACGCCGGTGGCTGACAACTTCGATGTCGAACTGGTGACCGAGCCTTACACCTACACGCCGGAACAACGCATTTCGCAACTGCGCAAACTGATGGAAGCGGTGCACACCGAAATCCATCTGACGTCCAGAGAAGGCTGGCCCGAATTGCTCGCGCAACTGCTGCGGGATCGCCAGTTGCCGAGCCTGCTGATTGCGCCGACGACGCCCCACGGGCAACGCATCACCGAGCATTGGGCGAAAAATCCTGGCCTGCCAGCGCTCAAAGCCTACAACCGCCCGGTCGAGGAATGGAAAGCCGAGTTGTTCAACGACACCCCGGCCAGCCTGACCACCACCCTCGGTGCGATCGCCGCGACCGGTAGCCTGATTCTCTGGCCGACGCGGGAAGAACCGCGCTTGATGAGCCTGGTGCCGCCGGTGCATTTCGCCCTGCTCAAGGCCAGTGAAATCCGCGACAACTTCTATCAGGTGCAGCAGGAATTCGAATGGGCCCAAGGCATGCCGACCAACGCCTTGCTGGTGTCCGGCCCGTCGAAGACTGCCGACATCGAGCAAGTGCTGGCTTACGGTGCCCACGGCCCGAAAGACCTGGTGGTGTTGATCCTGGAGGACCAATGAGTCTACCGGCGGCTTTTCTGCGCGATGCGCAGCAACTGATTCCTGAAGTACGACGTTTCGACGATCCGCTGTCGACCCTGGCCTTCGGCACCGACGCCAGTTTCTATCGGCTGATTCCAAAACTGGTGATCCGCGTCGAGTCCGAAGACGAAGTAGTGGCGCTGCTCAAACTGGCGCAACGGGACCACGTCCCGGTGACCTTCCGTGCCGCCGGCACCAGCCTGTCTGGCCAGGCCATCAGTGACTCGGTGCTGATCGTGCTGGGGGATAACTGGAACGGTCGCGAGATCCGTGGCCAGGGCACGCAAATCCGCCTGCAAGCGGGCGTAATCGGCGCGCAGGCCAATGCGTGGCTGGCACCGTTCGGACGCAAGATCGGCCCGGATCCGGCGTCGATCAATGCATGCAAAATCGGCGGCATCGTCGCCAACAATGCCAGCGGCATGTGCTGCGGCACAGCGCAAAATACCTATCACACCCTGGCCGGCATTCGTCTGGTGCTGGCCGATGGCAGCCGACTCGATACCGAAGACCCCAGCAGTGTTGCGGCGTTCCGAAAGAGTCACGCCGAATTGCTGGCGCGCCTGGCGACGCTGGGCCGCGAGACCCGCGCCAATGCCGAACTGGCTGCGAAAATTCGCCACAAATACCGTCTGAAAAATACCACCGGGCTGTCACTCAATGCCCTGGTGGACTTCGACGAGCCTGTGGATATCTTGAGCCACTTGCTGGTGGGTTCCGAAGGTACACTGGGGTTCATCAGCGCGGTGACCTACGACACGGTGATCGACCACCCGAACAAGGCGTCGGCGCTGATTGTGTTCCCGGACGTGGAAACCTGCTGCAACGCCGTCACCGTCCTGAAAAGCCAACCGGTGTCGGCCGTGGAACTGCTGGACCGTCGCAGCCTGCGCTCAGTGCAGGACAAACCCGGCATGCCGGCTTTCGTACAACAACTGTCGTCTAATGCCTGCGCTCTGCTGATCGAATCCCGCGCCGCCTCTTCCACGTTGCTGCAGGAACAACTGGCGCAGATCATGGCGTCGTTGACCGGCTTTCCGGTAGAGAAACAAGTCGACTTCACCGAAGACCCTGTGGAAAACGCCCGGCTCTGGGCGATCCGCAAGGACACCTTCCCCGCCGTCGGCGCGGTGCGCAAAACCGGCACCACGGTGATCATCGAAGACGTGACCTTCCCGGTCGAACAACTGGCCATCGGCGTGAACCGCTTGATCGAGCTGTTCGACACACATCACTACGACGAAGCGATCCTTTTCGGACACGCTCTGGAAGGCAATCTGCACTTCGTCTTCACCCAAGGCTTCAACAGCGCGGAAGAAATCGCACGTTACCAGGCGTTCATGGACGACGTAGCGCAGTTGGTGGCCGTGGAATTCGGTGGTTCGCTGAAAGCCGAACACGGCACGGGGCGCAACATGGCGCCCTTCGTCGAACTGGAATGGGGCAGCGATGCCTACCAGTTGATGTGGCAGCTTAAAAACCTGCTCGACCCCAACGGCATTCTCAACCCGGACGTGGTGCTCAGCGACGATCCGCAGATCCACCTCAAACACCTGAAGCCGCTGCCCGCCGCCGATGAGATTGTGGATAAGTGCATCGAATGCGGTTTCTGCGAACCAGTGTGCCCGTCGAAAGGCCTGACGCTGAGCCCACGCCAGCGCATCGTGATCTGGCGTGACATCCAGGCGAAGAAACGCGCCGGCATGGACACCGCCGAACTGGAACAGGCCTACGAATATCAGGGCATCGATACCTGCGCCGCCACGGGCCTGTGTGCACAACGTTGCCCTGTAGGCATCAACACCGGCGAGCTGGTGAAAAAGCTCCGTAGCCGTAACGCGAGCCATACGAAAACCGCCAACTGGATTGAAGGCAATTTCGCCACTGCGTTACAAGGCGCGCGCTTCACCCTGCACGTCGCCAACGGAGCACGAATGCTGCTGGGGGCACCACGTTTGGCGAAGCTTTCGGCAACATTGACCCGCTTGTCCAAAGGCCAGGTTCCGCAATGGACCAACGCCATGCCACAACCGGAAAAGGCCATTCGCTTCAGCCCGAGCGTGTCGGACAAACGCCCTCGGGTGGTGTACCTCGCGGCCTGCGTGTCGCGGGTCATGGGCCCGGCAGCGGGTGATAAAGAGCAAATGTCGCTGTACGACAAAACCCGTGGCCTGCTGGAAAAGGCTGGTTACCAGGTCGTCTTTCCAGACAATCAGGACAACCTCTGCTGCGGTCAGCCATTCGCCTCCAAGGGCTACGCCGAACAGGCCGAACACAAACGTCAGGAACTGATCGGCGCGCTGCTGCACGCCAGCCGCGGCGGGCTCGACCCGATCTACTGCGACACCAGCCCCTGCACGCTGCGGCTGGTTCAGGACCTGGGCGACGTACGACTGGACCTGTACGACCCGGTGCGTTTCATCCGCACTCACTTGATGGATCGACTGGACTTCACCCCGCAGGAAGCGCCGATCGCGGTGCACGTCACGTGCAGCACGCAGCATCTAGGCGAGAGCCAGGCGTTGATCGATCTGGCGCGCAAATGCAGTAAAAACGTGGTCATTCCGGAAGGCATTCACTGCTGTGGTTTTGCTGGCGACAAAGGCTTCACCACGCCGGAATTGAACGCCCATTCGTTACGCACGCTGAAGGACGCGGTACAACAATGCAGCGAAGGGATCTCCACCAGCCGCACCTGTGAGATTGGTCTGACACGACACGGTGGAATTGACTACCACGGGCTGGTTTATCTGGTGGATCGAGTGACCCGGGCTAGAGCGGTCTGACACCGAAGCACAAAAAGAAGGGGCATTAACGCCTAATGCACAAACCCGCTCCCACAGGGATTGTGCGTTAGGCGTCATTGCCCCTGTTTCGCACCCTCCTCCCGGAAAATCTTTCACTCCCTCGCAAGCGAAAACAGAACCCTTGCACGCCGTCACAGTCCATTTGTTAAGCCCCAATCAGCGTGGCCCAATCCCCACCCCCGTTCCAGGAGATACCCATGAAGCGTTCCGCCCTGGCTGGACTGCTCATCGCTGCAACAATGCTGGCCTCCTCCGCATACGCCTCAAACGATAGCGATCAATGCGTAATGAAGCTCCAGGAGGTCAACAGTAAGCTGTCCAGCGCAGCCACGCTGGACGCCGCCACCAAAGGTGTCGTCGTCACCAAAGCCGAACAAGCCAAGGCCGCCCACGCCTCCAACAACGACAGAGAGTGTGTTTCCCTGGCGCAGCAAGCGCTTCAGGACATTCAAAGCCACATGAATAGCCATTAGGGCCAGGCCAGATAACATGCAGGTAAGGACAGAAGGTCGACTCGCCGCGCGTATTGGCGTACACTTCGCTTACCTGCTGGTTACACACAGCAGGTTCGGGGCCGCTTTGGATTCGACGCCGGTTGCGAAACTTTAGGTGCATGCCGACTTGGTAACAGAAGTCGTAAATCCACTGTTGCAACTTCCTATAGTTGCCAATGACGAAACCTACGGGGAATACGCTCTCGCTGCGTAAGCAGCCTTAGCCCTTCCCTCCTGGTACCTTCGGGTCCAGCAATCATCAGGGGATGTCTGTAAACCCAAAGTGATTGTCATATAGAACAGAATCGCCGTGCAGTACGTTGTGGACGAAGCGGCTAAAACTTACACAACTCGCCCAAAGCACCCTGCCCGTCGGGTCGCTGAGGGTTAACTTAATAGACACGGCTACGCATGTAGTACCGACAGCGGAGTACTGGCGGACGGGGGTTCAATTCCCCCCGGCTCCACCACTTCATCATCTAAAGACGTCCACGGACGTCTTTTTTTGTGCCTGAAATTCAGTAAATACGGGGGTTTCAGGGCTACGGGGGGCTTTCTAGTTTTTTTGAGTTCCAGGCCGTTTGGTATTCCCAATGGTATTCCCGGCTACCCGGCGCTAATCTTGGGAATACCAAAAGGTGTCATGGAGTACTTCTCATGTGCGCTCAAACCACCCGCCTCTCCGACCGCCAGCTCAAGGCGGTCAAACCGAAAGACAAGGATTACGTCCTCACGGATGGCGACGGGCTCCAGCTGCGAGTCAGGGTCAATCGCTCGATGCAGTGGAATTTCAACTACCGTCATCCCGTCACCAAGAATCGAATCAACATGGCATTCGGCTCTTATCCCGAGGTTTCTCTTGCGCAAGCGAGGAAGAAAACCGTTGAGGCCAGACAGCTGCTTGCACAGGGCATCGACCCAAAAGCTCAGCGCAATGAGCTGCAGGAAGCCAAACGAGCGGAAACGGAACACACCTTCGAGAACGTGGCCACTGCCTGGTTCGAGCTGAAGAAGGATTCCGTCACGCCAGCGTATGCCGAAGATATTTGGCGCTCCCTCAAACTGCATGTTTTTCCGAGCATGAAATCAACGCCTCTCTCGGAAGTCAGCGCCCCGATGGTCATCAAGCTCCTTCGTCCGATTGAGGCCAAAGGCAGCCTCGAGACAGTTAAGCGAGTGAGCCAGCGCCTTAACGAGATCATGACCTACGGGGTCAATTCCGGAATGATCCTTGCCAACCCTCTCAGCGGAATTCGAGCGGTGTTCAAGAAACCTAAGAAAGAGAACATGGCAGCGCTACCACCTGATGAGCTTCCGGAGCTCATGATGGAAATCGCGAATGCCAGCATCAAGCGGACGACCCGCTGCCTGATCGAATGGCAACTTCATACCATGACCCGCCCTGCCGAGGCGGCCACCACTCGATGGGCAGACATCGACTTCGACAAACTCATCTGGACCATCCCTCCGGAGCGAATGAAAAAGCGTCGTCCGCACACAATCCCGCTGACCGAACATGCACTCTCGTTATTGGAGACGCTTAAGCCCCATAGTGGCCACAGGGAATATGTGTTCCCGTCAGATAGAAACCCGCGCACCCACGCGAATAGCCAAACCGCCAACATGGCGTTGAAGCGCATGGGCTTTCAGGACCGTCTAGTCAGCCACGGCTTGCGCTCGATGGCGAGCACCATCCTGAATGAGCATGGCTGGGATCCGGAGCTGATCGAGGTCGCGCTGGCGCATGTCGACAAGGACGAAGTTCGTAGCGCCTACAACCGGACGGATTACATCGAACGCCGGCGTCCGATGATGGCCTGGTGGAGTGAACATATCCAGAAGGCGGCCACCGGCAGCCTGTCGGCATCTGCCATCAATCAAACCAGGGACCGTAACGTGGTGCCGATACGCTAAGCATCACCGGCGACAATCCATGCCATCCGTGTCGTGGAGCATGGCGACAGAAATGACGACTATCGCTAAATCTCTCGCATGCCTGCGCTTCTTCGGCCAAGCCCCTGTGTATGGGAAGGCTCCGCATTCCCATACTCAGGGGCTCACGCTTAAAAGGTCTATCAGGCAACCACGAGTTGCGCCTTTCTGCGGCGGATCAACCCTGCTGTCAATTCGTAGTAGTAGACGGTCGCTGGTGCTGAGCATCGCAGGTAGTGCTCCAGAAACCATCTCACGTGTTTGTCCCTCCAAGACCAAGGAGTTGCGCAACTCCAGCGCTCACGAATTACCTCGTGCATCCTTTCTGCCTGTCTGATGTGCCTTTGCCGCGTGGCATGCGCACCTTTGAGCACAGGGCTCAGAAACAACGCCATGTCGAATTCAAACTTCATCGCCGACCTCCGATGTAGGCACTCACCACATCGATGCGGTTATGTCCCAACTCATGGCTGATCTGCTGTCGTGCACGCTGATCAAGCTCCCGATCTTCTCGATGAACACGACCGCCATTGACGGGGGCAGGGAAGCCGGTCATTTGCTCATAGCGCTCACAGGCGTAAGCCGCCCGTAGGTCATGAAAACCTTTCAACCCATGCTCATGCAGGATATCCCGTGCCGGCCGCACAACTGTCTGTACGAAGTCTTTGTAACTTTCGTCGGGCTCCAACAAATTCCGACTCCCACTGGGCGACGCATCGCTGGCTCTATCCAGGGCCTCTCGGGCGTGAACCGTGACCGTAATCCAGCGCGGCGCCGATGCACCTGATCGACCACCTTTGGTGCCATCTTGGATATTGATCTTTCCCAGTCGCTGAGCCTCTCGTTGCAGGCGCGGCAGGTCGGCCAAGATCGCTTCACGCAGGCGCATACCGGTCTCCCGAGCAAGGAGCACAATGGCACTCACCCTCTCCTGCTGACGATCTAACAGCGCTTGCGCAATCAGTCTGACCTGCACACGGTCTTGGCCTTGCGGTGCCTCACTACGAACGCTTGAGCGCTGCAAGCCCAGCGCCTTGCTCGGACTGGGGATTTTGACGTACTGATCACCGCGCAGCGCGGCCAGCGTTCGGTTAACACTGGACAGGCGGTTCTGCGCGGTGGCGATGCCGACGTTGCCCTGCTCAACTTGCTCGCGCATATGGAAGGCGTACCGCATGAGGATCTCACGGTCGATCTGTCGCGCGTCGTTGAGTCCCGGTCCCTCCTCGGATCGACACCATTGCACGAATGCCTGCCAGCGATCGCTATGGGCTTTGACGGTACCAAAATGGCCATCGCCAAACAGAGCTTTCAGGGCTTGCGGTCCGGCATAGCTGAGCTGGCGACCGAAGCCGAAATTACGCCCAGATCGCTTACCGACCCGAGCCATTTCTCTGCTCCTGATCGACTGTAACTAGATCATGCAAAAGGGCTCGCCAGTTCGCACTTACGATGGCGAACTGGGCCCAATCAGTCGGGCGAAAACACAGCGTGTTGTCGGCGACGTAGAGATGCGCCTCCTCCTCTTTCAACCATTGAATGATGGCTGTCGTCGAGGTGATAGTTTTATGGGTGGTGGCGACATCGGCGACACCGGCGACAACCCGTGGCTTGCCTGGCTTTGAGCGTGGCGACAAAGTGGCGACAGTAGCGGCGACAAACCGAGTTTTTGGCTCCTTTTTGCGCAGAGCCAGATGGTTACGTAGCGCTTCATCAAGATTGAACATGGCGCACCTCGAAAGTGTGGCCGTCGGTGATCAGCCAGTGATGATCAATCAACTCGACCAGCAGCTTGGCGGCGTGACGACTGCTCTTACGGGCAAAGCGGGGACCGTTGCGGTTCAGCTCCCGAATACTGAAGCGCTTCCAATCCTTGACCTGCAGCCAGCGCAGTAGCCGGTCCGCCTCCTCCTTTACCCGGCACACCGGCTCATGTTCGGTCAGGCGCTGGATCTCCGTGAGGTAGTAACCGATTAAGGCGGAGGCCCGTTGGATATGGTCGACCTCTACCACGCCGCTGTCCTCTACGACTGCCAGGATACCGGCGACGCGCAGCAGATTATCGGCGGCCTTCGATCCGCTAGGCCGTACGCTGGCCAGCTCACCAAATTCACCCAACTGGGCTTCGATAGCATCATGTAAATCAATCCAGCGACGGCGGGCCAACGGACTGAGGCTAAGCGGTGATAGCTGCAAGGCACCATCAGCGGAAAGCGACCAGGGCTGATAAAACAGGGCCGAAAGGCGGCGGTGATATCGCTTCAGGGCGGCGTCTTTGGACAAGTCGACAGCCTGATAACTCCGTTGTCCGGCCAGGCTGGTGGGCCAGGTCATCAAGCAACGACCGAGGATGCCTTGCCCCTGCAGCAACGGGTCACTGAGTAACTGCATGGCCAAGTACGGCTGCAGCATGAGGTGCAGGCTCAAGCGTCGGTCATAAGCCCGAAGGCTTTCGCCTACCATGGAACGTGCGCGATCAATCGGGCTACCGTCCCAGAGTGACGACAAGGTCGTGACCGCTTTCAAACGGTTATCCCGACTCATGGTGCTGCTGCCGAGGAACTGTCCGCCTTCGTCACAGAACAGGCCCATGCTAGGCAAGTCATGACAGAGTCCTTTGATCAGGGCCTCGATAGTCGGGTCTGTGGTGATCAGCCGGGGTGCCGAGGGCTCCGCTTCGAGCGGCAGGCCGTTTGCGGAGTCGGGATCGGCTGGGTTGATATGCTGCGCCTGTCGCTGTGCGGCGCGATACCGGGCGAGCTGTTCGCGGTAGCGCTGCCACTGTTCACGCTCCCATTGCCGTGCGGGCAGCAATGCAAATCGGTCTGCCGCCGTCTTGCGATCACCTGACGCGGCGACTGTAATTAGGTACAGCGACAGTGGATAGCTTCGACCGTCGAGGAGTAAGCCCGCATGACCTTGGGTGGCCAGCGCCGAGGCAGCCAAGACCGATTGTGCTGCCAGTGCTTGAGGCACGCCGATGACCTCGGCCATGCGCTCAACCGCGGGCCCAAGAATTCCACCAAGTGCCTGCACCGGATAAGGTTCAGCCACGGGATTCGACTCGATTAACGATCGAGGGGATCGTGGGAGTTCAAGCTTCGGATCTAACTGCTGCATGGCCCTTTCCTCAGTGATTGCTGGCTGTCCTCACGTACGCCCGCCACGGCTGTTGAGTGTTATCAGGGATCAAGGCCCCTGCGGCCTGTGAGGTGTTCACTGACGCGGAACGTACGGCTCCTTACGACCGGGAGCGAGGGCATGAACCCATGAATCTGGCCTTCTTAGCGCATCCGAAAATGCGGGCGGGCGGAGGCTGTACCGACTGACGAGTTCGGCACCTGGAGATCCTGAGTGGGAGAAGGCAACAACATCGACGCCTGGGGCATGCCTGACTGTCAGTCAGGTGCAGCCTTTCCATGGGCTGCGGCACCGGTGCCTGTGTCGTTGCGGATGGCGACGAATCGGATTTGTCAGGCCGATTGTCACGAGGAGAGTTGCGGCAATGCCTTGTACGACGTGGCTTGCAGCAGTGGTACGAGCGCCCGTCTCTTTCCAGGAGAAAGAGACGGGCGCGGATTGGCGCAGCTAAGTGTGCCGAGAGATGAAGTTGCTGCAGCGCAGCGAGGAAGGTCCATCGTCCGCCGCAGTGGGCAGATAAGTCGAGTAGGCATCCATCACTTTTGCGGAGTGACCGTGCGAGCCGCCGGACGCTAATCGCACTTCGGGAGAACCACCACGCAAGTGGCGTAGCCTTAAAGGTTTTGGCTACCTGGGCTGGTGCTGTCAACGACAGCGGTCCGTGCGCCAATTTTTATACGCACTAGAAAAGACGGTCAAGCGTCACGACCAAAGCGTGCAAAAAGTGGCGACTGTCGCCGCTTTTGTCGCCACGCTCCAGGCCAAGTCAGGCGTGGGTTGTCGCCGATGTCGCCGGTGTCGCCACTTCTCTAGCCATGACCACGGCAAGATCCGTTCTTACACTGGAGCGGCACTCGAAAAGTAATTTCTGATGGGTAAACGAGGGCGCGACGCTAATTGAAATTCAAAATGAGATGGTGGAACGAAGTGGCTTCGAAAAAAGCGAGTGAACCCTCCGACCGGCGCGATCAAAGATCGCTGGGTCGGAGGGTTTGGCGGAAAAAGCAAAATCTCAAACGTCAAATACAGCCTCAAGCATCAAAGCTGGTTGATTGGGAAGTGGCGGCTTCACGCCCCATGACCAGCGCCTGCTGCAACCGCAGCAGAAAACCGGCCTCGAACGCTTCTTGGGGATCACCCGGGCGATGACGTTTTCGATTCTGCGCCAGAGCCCACCATAACGGTAGTGATGAGCCATCAAGCCAGGTCTCAGCACAACGAACGCCGTCCTCTATCATTGGGCCGAATTCATTGCCCCAGGGCGTTCGAATACCCGGACAGCCGTCAGCGGACGGGACGGAAAAGTACTCACCAATCTGTTGATGAATTCGTTGAGCAGGCATACCCGTCAGATATCGGAACGCCTTGTCGAACAACACTGCAGCGTCATCCAGCAGCTCTACAGCCAGTTCAACGTCCTGCGGAAAATGAAGCAGAATACTCTGTGCTCCATTAAGCCGAAGAGTGGCAGCCTGCCGTAGTTTAATCGCGGCATCTTCAGGGGTAAGCGATGCAGTATCGATGGTGCTTGGTTTGGGGAGGCTAATTAGAAGCGAGAGATCAAACATCGCGGAATCCTCCGAGATAGTTTGCAATACGAAACAAACGGCTAGGGCGGCGCACGAGCTTAAAAGGGGGACAGGACATTTTCCTTATCTCCTCGGACAGTTAAGGAACCGTCCACCCAGCCGTTCTGACACGAAATGGGTGGCGGACCGTACGGGGGTCAGAAACCGGCGTCCGAGGGAACCGGCCAGGCCGAAGCCTGCCCCGCACGGACCGCCATAGAAAAGCAGCAGCTAAGCCTCTGTAAGCACTTAATTGCTGGCTATGGCGCCATGCGCCTCGAACAATTCAGGTTCTGACACCCGGTCACGGGATTGACCGCGACGGAGCAAAGCGTAAATGTGAAGCCGCAACAACACAAGCTTGCAGCATCAATATGCTCTCATCCGAATGAAAGCTGCCGGCCAGGCGCTGACGCTCGCCAGTATCCGGTGGCTCTATTGCTTGGGGTCTGACCCAGCGACTATTACTACAAATTTCGGCCACACTGATGGAATCGGTAACGCTATAGATGAGACCATTCTGAGAAATACTATGCATACAGAGTTGACGGAAGAAGAGATACGCCGTGCGCTATTCGGTGGGTCTGAATCCTCTGTCCCGGCAATTGACTTACACGCGCAAGACACCGTTCCGGATGCCCTGACGGAGCAAGCTCTCGCTCTACTGGATACGATCAAACCTTACAGCGGCCACCGCGAATTCGTCTTTCCAGCCGACAGAGATCCACGCACTCACTGCAATAGCCAAACAGCAAGTATGGCTCTGAAGCGAATGGGCTTTGAAGGGCGCTTGGTAAGCCACGGCATGCGATCCATGGCTAGCACCATTTTGAATGAGCAGGGTTGGGACCCCGAGCTTATCGAGGTTGCACTTGCACACGTCGACAAGGATGAGGTGCGTAGCGCTTACAACCGTGCGGATTACGTAGAGCGGAGGCGCCCAATGATGATCTGGTGGAGCGAACACATTCAGCAAGCAGCTACAGGCAGCCTGTCCGTTTCAGCGCTTCACACAACTCGAAGCTTGAACATTGTATCAATGCGCTGACCGAGCAATGTCTAGTCAGGTGCACGCACATCCAGATCATCGAGCCTGCTTATGATGCTGGCCACAATGAACTATTACTCATTTTCTTCCGAGTCCAAGCACGCGTTTGCATCGACAGGTAGGTAACTTGGCCAGCCGCTTACGCATCGCAAGCTCGTATCGGTGTTAGGTCAGAGCTCCAACGATACGAGCCTTCTATTTTAAATCCATTGGCTAGCGTAATACGGAAACAGACCCTAGCAGATTTACAGCGCATCGACGGGAGTACCCGATTTAGAGAAATGGCCGACAAGCACTGAACCGCGTCCCTCAAAGCTGAGTGCAGGTCGTGCGATCATGTAATCACACGGCCTGCCAACCAGCTACTTCAAGCGTGCCATTGCATCCTCCAACGTTTTGTCTGCACGCATAGACTCCCCCTCAACGGCAACCAAAGCATCCTCTGACGCACGCAACTCATTGCGAGATTGCTGCGCCATCATCACTCGCCCCACGCAGTGCAGAGTGTCGCGATAGCCTTGCTCAATCCAAGACGGAATTTTTTCGGGATCAAAACCGAGTAGATCCCGAGCCCCAGCCAGCGGCCCGGTCGCCCGCGCTAGGCTTTGCTGGGGACGGATCTCGAGCACGGTGGCATCAGGAAATCGCTGCCGACTCCACAGCGACCCATCGCTCAAGTGCGTGACGATCACCAGGTTGCAGCCTGCCTCCAACAACGGGGTGATCGGAGTATTGCCCTGCATGGTCTGCCAGCCACCCTGCCCTCCGTCCGAGTAACGTTGACCACCGAGGCTGCGGGATCTGAATAGCAATGGGATAGCCGCTGAGGCCAACAGTATCTGCTTGCGCTTCGCATCGTCGCAGATGGACTGAACATGTATGAATTCAGAATCAGGGGTGTCGGTGAAACCGAGTTCGGCGCCCAACGCTAGTACCAGATCCTGCAGACCGCCCCCACTTCGATAAAGCGAGACGTACAACGGTACTCCGCGGCTGAGATCATCGCTGACTAGAAACTCATCCATGTATCGCTGCAACGGCTGGTCATCAAGCACGCCCTCGCCCATTGCGTCTAGCCATTCGGGCAGCTCGATATCCAGCTTGTCCGCGAGCGCCCTTGCTGCGTGCACAGCTCCCAATGCCGCCGTCGCTCCATTTAAGCGCAGACCAGCGGCCACCAACAAAGACAGATAGCCTGGCACCTTCATGCTCAGCGGCGACTCCTTGCTCAGACGCCCCCATAGCAACTCCAGGCGCTCGATAGCGACATCGAGCGAAGGGGCCGAGGCCAAGATTCCACCGTTGAGCGCGCCAATGCTAGCACCCGATACTGCATCAATGCGTGTGCCCAGCTCACGCAGCGCCTTGAGCACGCCGACGTGGTACGCGCCCTTCGCGCCGCCCCCAGATAGGACTAGGCCGACCTTCATAGTCGTGTTCATACCGCGGACTCCTGAAAAAGTTCGCTGATCAGGCCTTCGGCCATGCGGTGCGCAGAACCAAGGCGAGGCACTTGCAGCGGTAGTTCCTCGGGCATCTGCGAAACTGCATATGCGAACGGGGCTGTACCAGGATCAGTCCAGTCACCCAGGTAGCGCACTGCCTCTTCGCCGTCAAACCATGCGGCGCCCGCCACAGGTCTGGCCATCCAGCGTTCGTGGGTGCCTAAGCGTTCTCCATGGCCGACATTGGCATCCCGGCTCAGCTGAATGATGGCCCGGTTGGCCAAGTCGTCGAGCTGCGCCTGTCGCTCGTGACCGCTTAAGACCTGGCAGTAATCACCAAAGGCCCCCCAGCGCAGTTCCTCGATCACCGCGTAGCAACGGCCGGACAGGCTCAGGCCATTGAAGCGTCCTGCTCCCCACTTGCCGAAAACACGATCGAGATGCAGTTGGGCTTGTTGCAAGCTGTCGATGCGGGCGACCTGGCGGTCCAGCGCATCACAGCGCTCATCCAACCGCTGCGAGAGTAGGTTGAGGGTCTGTCGGGTCTGCACTGAGTAGTCCACCAGCAAGGCAACATCATGCTTTAGCCCGTTGATCCGGGTCTGCACCTGGACAATGGCCCGATTACTACGCGCCAACGATTCGCTCAGATCAACCAGCCAGTTCAGCGCACCTTCCACGCCATCAGTGAGACTGGCGTTAATTTCAGCCTGATGCCTGGCGCCCTGGCCGGTGAAACCGTCATACAGGCGTGAATAAAAACCGGTACGGGTAGCCAAGTGGCGCTGCCGCTCACGCGCCACATCTATGCCGTTGGCGAAGTCGACAACAAATTTTTCTGGCACGCAGGTCAGAAGTTGGCAGACCTCGGCTGATGCCGTAATGGCGTCCGTTTCATTCATGCGACCACCTCATGCGGAGCGGGGCACACGTCACGGTGAAGTGCTTCGGCATCATGGCGAAGACCGGGAACTTCACGCTTGAAACCAGCCAATGTATCGGCCAGGCTCTTTTGCTGCTCATGGGTGGTTTCTTTATCGCGGATGCTTTGGGCCAAATCACTGCGCAGAGACTCTACCGTGAGCTTCAACTCATCGAAGAACTGCTTGACGCTCTCTTGCAATGGCGCCTGGACAGTATCGACCACTGCCTTGCCCAAACCTTCAAAGATGCCATCAATTGAGTCGCTGATCGACTTGCGAACTTTGTTGATATCGACTTCGTAGTATCCTTCAGTGGTCGAGTAACTCTCCCACCCCCAGTCGTCAGTATTGAACAACCCGCACAAGCCGCCCCATAAGCTGCTGCTACGACGACGCTTGGTCACACTGCGTTGTTTGCTTTCGATGACACCGCGCAAAAACTCGCCACGTCCCTGCTTCAACGAAAGCGCTGGTGATGCAGGCATCTTGATCGCAATGGAGAAACCACACCCCTTCAGGCGCTGGTTCAGTTCACCGACGATGGTGCTGGCCTGGACCGAAATTCCATCTTCGAATTTTTCACGAAAAGCCTTGAGGATCGAATCTGTCTGGTCGGCAAGCGTTGACTCGTTGTTCGCAATAATTTGCTGGACACCCTTCTCAATACCGCTGATCACCTCTTCGGCGTCCTTCTGAGTATCGAGCTTGATGATCGGGTTTTTTGGGTCAAACTCTCGGCCAAATTTGCTTCCTGCTATTGAAGAGGCCGCGTGGCCGATGGCGATGTTTAACAGCGACCCAAATAGACCGCGTTTGACTTGGGGGGCGGCGGATTTTGCTACATTGACCTGCTTTTCCTCCGTCTCCTTGGCCTTCTGGAAACCCTGATCTACTTCTTCACGGATGCTTTTGCGAATTTCAGCAAAAGCATTGGAAATCTGCTTGTTGATCCCATCCAGCGCCTTTTTCGCATCGGATTGTGATCTGGTCTCCAGTGCGCCAATACTCTCGATATCACTGCGCAACGAGTCGATCTGTGCGGCCAACTCGCTTGCGTTCTTTCCCAGCGCCACCTTTCTGACATCGAGAAAATTGTTTAACTTGGTGGCGACGTCTACCAGCTTGGCTGCAGATGCAGAAATTGCCAGCATCGCGGCCTGGCTATGAGCTTTATGGATGACGTCAGTGAGGGGAGCTGCGAACTTGGAACTTTCCCACAACGCGCTTGCAGCCTGGCGAACCACCTCCTGGTTTCCAATCAACATCTTCCACATGGCGCCCAGCGCCGCCTTGCCAAAGTCCTCTACCCACGCCGTCGAGTCATCGACCGGATCCGGAAGGCAGCCATTGATCTCCAGCTCACGCAGGGCACGATTGGCAAGATCAGCGAACTTCGACGACACCGGAAAAACGTGAGAAACGTCTATCTGACCTTTCAGTAGCGAGTGAGCAACCAGTTTTCGTGTCTGCTCTTCATCGTCTCCATTACGGTCCTTCTCATCAAACTTGTTGACCAAAGCAAACATACGACCGTGAGCGACATCGGCGATGCGTTCGAGCTCCTGCCGAACTTGTTGGTCCGCATCGGACTTGAGCTGCGTGAAGTCCAGTATCGCCAGAATCGCCGAAGCATTCTGCAACTGCTCACGCAGCATCGGACGCAGGTGTTCCTGACCAGCTTCGTTCGGGCCGGGCGTATCAAGCAATGTCAGGCTACCGACGCTGTCAGGGAGGTTGGCAAGATGGGCGAACTCAACCTCGATGAGCGGGATGTCATCAATGCCAGCGTAGCGGTCAAAGGGGAACTTAACATCGAGCTCGAAACTGAGCCGAACCAGATCATTCAAGCTTTTGAGGAACCAAAAGATAGATTCCGGCCCCCTATACTCTTTTTTAAAGCGCTCTTTCGACTGCACGAAGCGCAACAGTTCGCTCATGTCCTTGTCGTGATCAGTCGCCGTGAGGACTTGATTTCCAGCAGGGGTGTTCTCCAAGGCCTGCTTTAATTGCACAATCAGATCGTTGATCGACTGGTTGTTGTCCAGACTCAGGACCGGCTCTTTTTTTCCGGGTGTGTGACGAATACGTGTCGGCAGCACTGTCATCGGGCGGTTGCGATTGGGCAGGACTTCCGTACCGACGATGGCGTTGATGGTCGTAGATTTTCCGGCCTTCATCGTACCCACCACTGCCAGAACCATCTCGAGGCGCTCCAGCTTGCTGGCCTCGCCCTGCAGCATCTTTAGATCCTTGTCGATGCTGGCGGAGGAAAAGGTCTGATGCTCATCGGCTTTTTCATCGACAACTACTCCTTTGGCAGTCTTCATTCTCTGTAGCAGTTCGATTTCTACCTGTAGCAGCCGGCAAGACTCTTCGCGCAGCAGTTGGATAGTATTCTCGTGCATTCCATCTCCTTGAAAGAGGCCATCCTGCCTCTGATCATTCGTTCGGTTAAGCCAGACGGTCTAATGGCGCCCAGGCTCTGTTGCGCAGTTCAAAAAACGGTCAGCGTAGTGGCATATAGCCAGAAAAACTACATCCTATTCAATCGTTATTGCATGACGGCTCCAGCCCCTACACCTGTCCCTCTATATCTCGCGCAGCCGAAGATACTGCAGCAGAAAAATCACCCCAATCACGCCGAATCCTTCGCCTCTGGCTGTCTATCAAAGCGCCCTCATATCCATCGGCGGATGGATCCATATCTTGACCAAAATCTGAGCCCGCCCTGACGCATAAGCAATCGTGCGCCTGAAAAAATGATGCCATATAGACATCATTCATGACTTTCTGCGATAGATCCATTGTTCATTAGTCTGCGACAAGGTATGACGCGAGGAATCGCAACAAAGCCCGCCAAAAAGCGAAGCACAACCCAGACGGCAAGAATGGCCTTGTGTCCCAACACTTATGGCCAGTTGATATTGCCCGAGCTTCACGCCATGCTCTGCACTTCGTGAGCCAGAGTAAGGAAGCAAGCGTTGCCCACGCACTCGACCCGCAGAACCATCTCCCGCCAATGGGAGCTGCTCAAACTGCTACCCAATCGTGCCCCCGGCCTGACCGCCGCGGAACTGCACCAGCAATTGGAAGAAGCCGGCCACCGCACGACAAAACGCACGGTTGAGCGAGACCTCAACGAGCTATCGAGCCTGTTTCCACTGCACTGCAACGATAAAGGCACACCCTATGGTTGGTATTGGCAACCCGGTCGATCCATTGACCTGCCTGGCATTACGGTGGGCGAGGCATTAACCCTACGTCTGGTGGAAGACAGCATTCGTCCCTTGGTACCCGGACTGATGCTCAAAAGCCTGGAGCCTCGTTTCAGCCAAGCGCGACAGAAGCTCAAGGCATTGAGTGAGGAAAGTGCTTCGGCGCGCTGGATCGATAAGGTAGCCAGCGTACAACCGACGTTGAACCTGATTGCCCCAGACATCAAGGCTGAGCATCTAGACCTGCTTCAGCGAGCATTGCTCGAAGACCTGCAGTTGCTCTGCCTGTATCAGTCGGCGAACAAAAATCGCGTCCATGAGCTAACGCTCAATCCACTGGCAATGGTGCAACGCGGGCAAATCACCTACTTAGTGGCCTGCGCCGACACATTCGACGACGTGCGACTTTACGCAGCACATCGCTTCGAAGCCGTCACAATGCTGGGTCAACCTGGCCGACGCCCTGCAGGCTTTGACCTGCGGAATTACATCCAGAGTGGTGCTATGCAGTTTGGCGCTACCCAAGCGATCCAATTACACGCTTGGGTCGACCCTGCCCTCGCCAAACGCCTGCACGAGACGCCGCTGTCGGAGGATATGACGCTAATTGCTGAATCAGATGGCGCTCGCTTGACCGCTACGGTCAACGATAGCTGGGAG
Source organism: Pseudomonas sp. 008 (assembly GCF_016861935.1). Lineage (NCBI taxonomy): Bacteria > Pseudomonadati > Pseudomonadota > Gammaproteobacteria > Pseudomonadales > Pseudomonadaceae > Pseudomonas > Pseudomonas sp. 008. The sequence continues at coordinate 160,817 of NZ_BOMA01000014.1, forward strand.
CTGAAATGGTGGTTGCTGTCACAGGCGGGCTCTATTCGTGTCGATGCGCCGACGACTTTGCGCCAGGTCTTGATCGACTCTCAACGCCAAAGCCTGGCCCTGCATGACACCTCAATCTGACTGACCACTCTTCCCCATCCTAACTAGGCAGTCCTCATGCATTTTCAAACCCTCAAGGCGCGCCACCGACTTGAACGCGACCATCACCCCGCCAACCTGACTCTGCGTGTGCACCGCTCCTTGAGCTGGTTGCAGCGCGCCGAGCAAACAGATGATTCCGACGGCCGTTTCGTTTTCCTGTGGATCGCCTTCAACGCGGCCTATGCCACTGACATCGACGAGAACTATCGGCTGTCCGAGCAGGAAACCTTCCGTGCGTTCCTGCGCAAGTTGTGCGATCTGGATCGCGAACGGCAGATCGAGAATCTGGTGTGGTCTGAATTTTCCGGAAGCATTCGAGTGCTGCTGGACAATCAGTACGTTTTTCAGAGCTTCTGGGATTACCAGAATGGCAAGATCACCCAAGAGCAATGGACCGAACGCTTCGCGGCAGGCCGACGTAGAGCACAGTCGGCTCTGGCGCAACGTGATACCGCTGAAGTGCTCGCCGTGCTGTTCAATCGAATCTACACCCTGCGCAATCAGATCATGCACGGCGGCGCCACCTGGAACAGCAGCATCAACCGACCCCAGTTGCGTGACTGCGGCAGCCTACTCGGCAAGTTGGTCCCGTTGATCATTGAGTTGATGCTGAATAATCCCGACACGCTTTGGGGTGATGCCTGCTACCCGGTGGTCCAGCTCTGACTTCCTCAGTCAGTATCGCGATTGCCACTTCCAGCTGTAGGGGGAGCCACGGCTTCCCGTTTAACGTGTGTTGCAACAAGGAAATTTGCAATGAACAAGATGTTTGTCAGCCCATGGCTATTGGTTTCTCCCGAAGGCCCAATTACCTGCGCCCTTGATGAGCCGGGCCTAGTCCATATGCGTCAAGGTGATGCCGACGGCGCCTGCGGACCCTACGCCCTGATGATGGGCTTGATCACTCTGGGTGCGCTGAAGCGGGATCATATTGCCTACATGGGTGACTGGGATGGGCGCAGCCGCGAAGGCCGATTCCGTAACGCACTACGAGAGCATGGCGCATTGGTTTCCCGGGGAACGACCACAGAGGACCTGATTGGCCTGGCTGAGCATTTTCGCCGTGAAGGCATCCTGCCCGAGCTGGTCAATGGCAATAAGAAAGAGCTCGTGGAAGCTGTACAGAAAGAAATCAAGCGCGAAGCTGTTGCTCTGATCTGCGTGAGCTGGTCAAAACTTGAAGGCCATTGGTTGATGGTCGTGGGGCATCAAGGCTATGAGGATAATGGTGTCTACCAACCCACTCACCTACTGTGCCTGGACCCGCTCAGCGAAGCACCCAAGTCATCACTGTGGAACGCGGTCATCGCCGTTTATGACGAAGAAGGAAAAGCAGTGCGCGGCGGCACCTACTCCTGCGATCATTGGGGCATGGACGGCCAGGTATCGCCCTGCAAGCTGGATCAGTTGTTGACGCTCTGCCTGGAGAGCTAATGCACACTGCCCAAGCCTTGGGCCTCGAGGATCATGCGGTCCAGCATTGCGAGCATGTCGTCGACATCAATGTCCTGGAACCGGCCATTCGCCTCCTGATCAAGGATCATGGCGGCGAATTCTTCGCTGTACTCGACCACTGCCTCAGCTTCAACCTCCGTGGGTGATAGGTCATCCGCGTGACTGTCAGTTTCATCGTTACGCATCGCGAACCTCGCATCGAAATGGGACTTCAGTTGAACGGTCGCAACAGCTTGGCCTTGAAGATCTCTAGCCCCGTCGCAGGCCGGACATCCAGGTCTACGTGCTGGCATGAAGGGCAAGCCGAAAACCAATCTTTGCCCTCACGCAGCGCATCGCTGGGTGGCACCGTTGTTTTATGCCAATGGCATTGGGGGCAAGTGAATGTGAAGGGATGGGGCGGCCAGGGCATAGAGATAACCTGTTAGTCGTAAACATAATTGAGTAGTGGACGCCGTACTGTGTCAGGCCGAATCACCGGCGCGTTTTTCCAGCTCCTGTTTCATCTCGTTGTATTCACGGAAGAACTCATAGCCCTTTTTTACAACGACGATGACGCCAATAACTGCGAACAGATTTTTCATGCTACGGCCCCTTATGGTTGGCTGATTCAAGCGGTTCGGATCGGTATAAACCATTTGTCCTGCTGATGAGGCGAGCATGAGGGAGCAGCGCGACAAGACGTGTCGTGATCGGATGATCCGTCGGCGTTTTACTGACTACTGCAGCTTGCGCGCACTACACCTGCAAGAGCCCATTCACCAATCGATAAGCCTCAGGCAATGCCATCTTCCCGCCTTCCACCGCCTCGATCAGCCGGAGCGCCTTATCTGCGCTGATGACATCTTTCTCGATAACCTCTCGAAGTGACGAAATAAATCCGGACTTATCCAACAGCGTGACAGCTCCCATGCGTTCCTTGGCCTCCATCTCAGCCAAACGCTCCTGATAGACCAGCAACAACTCCTGCTTGCGACCCTCTGACATCGCACCGCCGCGAATCCAGCGCGAGACTCCGTAGGCCAGAACACCACCGGCGGCCGCAGCACCTAGCGCCCAGCCAAGTGGCGTCGCAGCCACGGCAGTGACACCTACCCAACCGGCGGCCGTGGTGAGGACCGGAATACTGGTCACACCTGCGATACTCGCCATAGTGCCTGCTGCCGCGGCTCCGAGGCCGATACCGAGCGTGCTGATGCCCACTTCACCCAAGATGCGTACACGGTCGTGGGGCGAACGCTCAAGCTCATCGATGACCTTGAGTAGCTGCTTTTTGCTGACCTTCGGTTGCTGACTCATGATGCTTTCGCCGATGCCAATTCAGTCATGATGTTCTGGAGCGTCTCAATGAACAGATCGAAGAACGCCCGGGCGATCTCGATCAGGTTCTGCGGAAGATCCAGCAAGCTCACTCCTCCGCCGTCCCCTGTCGGATGCTTATCGCTTTGATGACCGGTGACCGCGATCGCCAAGCCAAGCAGTCCCCCCAAGGGAGCCAACAACGAACCGAGCAATGGAATCGCAGCAACTAGCGAAGCAATAGCCGCGCCCAATACCGTGCCAATGGCCAAGCCCTTATGCGCCATGATGAAGTCGCGCAACTTCATCACGATCAGCTTGCCGATGGAGACAACCTTGTTACCGATATGCTGAGTCACGTTAACCAGCTCTTTAAGTCGTACGGCGATTTCGGGCGACAGACCGCATTCGCGTAACCAGAGATAGAGATCGCTGCTGGCCATGGAATCACTCTCGGCTTGCATGAGTGCAAGCTCCAACTCGGCTTGAGCCTTTGAACGGATTGCTGTCATCGCACTTCCTTTTTTACCCTTCCGTGAATTTCAATTCAGCACTTGCTGAAATCGTTTTTTCGGTTCTCCATCGATCTGCGACGATGAAGTGCTCTACTGGCAATGAGGCTGGTGGTACGGAAAGTACTCGGTACTCAATCCTTTGGCCTAACAACGATTAACACGAGCCGCTAGCTGCGGAATACGTGCTCGCGATGCCAAGCCAAGTAGTTCAAATGGCGGTCATGAAGACTACGCAACCGGCACTGCGCGTTAATGCCCAGTGCCAGTTGCAGTTCAGTGGTCAGGGCTTGCGCAATTACAATATCGCCCTTCTCGGTGAAGCTGATCAGCCCCAGATCAAAGGCTTGATCCAGGTTGGGCGTCAGAAGCAATCCGTTAAAGGGATCGAGGCGCTCCAGATGCGTGGCGTCACGCCATGGTTTAATGTGTGACGCGCGCAGCATGGAAGAGAGCGCAAAGCCACTCACAGCACAACCTTGCCAATGCTCGAGCAGCGCCTGGCGATAGACGCCTTGTCCTACTCGCGCTCGGATGATGGCTTCACGTTCAGTCGTACCGATCTGCTGCCCAATAGGCGATCGCTCGAAGAGCTCAATCAAGCTGACTTCGTCTTCCACCTGCTCCTCGATGCTCACCAACTCACCGCCAAGCACGCCAAACAAACTGAGCAAGTCGTCTACATTAGCCACATTGACTGCGATTCCGGTTTTGCTGGTAGAGCCCGGCGCAAACGGAAACGCTTCCAGGCTGGTACTTTTGTAAGTCTCATTGGGTACTCCCCGCGTCAGCGCCTTGATTTGCGCCCAATGCGCCGATTTCCGGTATGCCGGATGCAGCACCAATGGCTGGCGCCCAACGCTTCGGCCGGTGGCGTAATGCTTGACGAATAGCGGATGCTCAAGCCCCGGGTGAACATAACCCCGCGCATAGGCTCTTTCGTACTTCCTGCTGCAACCGTTGCCTTCCAGAAGCCTGCAAATTTCCAGCGAGTCGAGCATGTACTCCTCCTAATGTCTACACCGTATCGGAGCCAAATCACGGGGCCTTGCACCAAGGCCCTCGTGCCTCACACCTAGGGCAGCAAAGCCTGCAGAATCTCCACCTTGCGCTGCAACTGCTCCACATGAGCCTTCTCCGCCCGAAGCGCCGATTTCAACTCGCGATTCTCTTCGGCGTGCCAGCTCAGCCGCTGCTGGCGCTCCTTCGTGGTCGCATGCCAATGCTCGAGCAATCTCCAGGCTTTGTTAGTCTGCAGATACTGCACTAAAAGCATCAGCAGGATCATCAACAGCATCAGCATCGCTACCGACGCCGTCCAATCCCAACCATCCATAAACATGTCCCTCATGTCGTCAACTCCAAACTTGCCAGAGTCACGATATGTAGTGTTAAACGACACGTCTAGAATGTAGACTTATACAGGTAAAGTATTCACTCACATGGAGGCGACATGAAACGCAAGCAAACCATCGAGCAGGTCCGTTGGGACCTCGCCCTTCGCTACCGACTGATCGAAACTGTCGCGTGGTGGGAAGGCCGGCTGACCACGGTGCACTTGACGCAGAGCTTCGGCATCAGCCGTCAGCAAGCATCCAAGGACATCAACACCTACATCACCGAGCATGCGCCTAAAAACCTTACATATGATCGACAGATCAAGGGTTACGTGCCGAGCAAACAATTCAAGCCACTGTTCATCGATGACAGCGCCAGCGCCTACCTACACCTGCTTTACCAGAACAATGCTCGAGCGCCACACGTTGAGGGGCTGGCGTTAGCCTACGCCCACACCAAAGTACTGGAGGTGCCTGATCGCTCAATCAAGGCTGAGATACTGCGACCACTGCTCAAGGCTTGCCGGGAGCATCTACGTCTGGACATCGACTACGTCTCACTAAACAGTCCCGAGCCTGAAGGGCGAACTATTGCGCCGCATACGCTGGTTTACACAGGCATGCGCTGGCATGTGCGTGCTTACTGCGAAAAAAACCGCGAGTACCGAGACTTTGTGCTGAGTCGACTGCGTGGATTACCTGATTTGATGGATGGCGAAACCGAGAATGGCATCTCGGGCGACGACCAATGGAATAGTGAAGTTAACGTCATCATCAAGCCTGATGAACGTCTGACGTTAACCCAGAAAGCGATAATCCAAGAGGACTTCGGGATGGTCGATGGGCGACTGCAGATTCCCTGTCGCCAAGCGCTGGTCAAGTATGTACTGCAGCGGTATCAAATTGATCCGAAGAACATGGACCCGAAACCAGAGGCGCAACAGATCGTGGTGGAGAACCTGAAGGAGTTGAAACCTTGGCTATATGACTGATACAGGCCCCTTCGACTGCTACGTTCGCGACAACCTTGCCACTGATGGTCGATCTCAAATAAGACCGAGTCCTGACGCTGTACGACATGATCTGTCGCGCCAGGTGATTAAGCTCTGCATCAGTCCCCACGAGAGAACACGATATTGAATAATCCGGAAGCCTTGAACCTGGTGAAAAACACCTTCACCGAGATCCTAAACGCCCCCGACGTGTCCGCACTGAAAGAGATGCTGACCAACCATCCGACGCTGAATAATTGGCAAATGGACCGCAGCAAGTATCCGGAACTGCAGCTTGAATTGACGGCCAAGGACATCAGTTCGCTCATGGCTGACAAGCTTGACGAGGATCTGCGTCTGCATGCTGATCTCAGCGCCCGACTTGAAACCCCCTTGGAAAAACTGCTCTACGCCCTGGCCTGGAAAAACGGCGACCTGCAGAAAGTGGCGCACATCATCAAGGGAGCAGCAGACGTCAGACCAACTGCGCTGACTAACGGCCCCGGCCAGGTGTTCAGACAGTTCGGTCGGCATCTGGCTGATCGCTCGGAATCAATTGTCGATCAGCACGTCCTTCGTGCCTTTGAACTCTATGAACAGATGAACACCCCCAACTCTGCCAAGGTTAAGGCCATTCGCAAGAAGATCAACTGGGACAAGGACGTCGCATGCATCGAACGCTACAAGCTCTGGCTCAACGAGCACTTTAACGAGCGCCAAGATTCGGAACCGGGATTCGTGGTGAATATCGACATGGTGCTCTTCGCGCTCGGTCGAGCAATAAAGATCACCCGCACGCGTGGTAACGGCGAAGAAGATTAAACCTCACATTCATCAAGGAAAGCGCCATGAAAACCTACCGAGCCTTCATGCAACGTGTGGTCGCTACCGCCGGCCCCCAAGCCAACTTCACCATCACTGTTCAGGCGGTGACCTCCGCCATGGCAAAGGTCACCGCTGAAGCGCAGTACCCAGGCTATAAATGCCTGAACGCACCTACTCAGGTGCGTTGAAGTTTCGCCAGTTCGTCTTGCAGTTGCAGCGCCAGCCCGCTGGTACGCTGCACATTGCGACTCACCGCACCCTCGAACACGCCCGGCCTGGCTTCGACCAGACTGAACCAACTCTTGGCCCGGGTAATGGCGGTGTACAACAACTCCTTGGTCAACACAGGGTTCAACGCATCGGGCAGTACCAATGCCGTATGGTTGAACTCCGACCCCTGGGATTTGTGCACCGTCATGGCGAAGACAGTCTCTACTTCCACCAGCCGACTCGGCATCACGAAACGTACGTCACCACTACCATCGTTTCGCGGGAAGGCCACACGTAGAACCAGCTCTGCGGAGGGTCCTGGTACCCATAGTGCGATACCAATGTCACCATTCATCAAGTTCAAACTGTAATCATTGCGAGTGACCAGTACCGGACGCCCTTCGTACCAACCCTGTTCCCCCGACAACAGTTCACAGCGGCGTAATTCGGCGGCCACTCGCTGATTCAGCCCCTCAACCCCCCAAGGTCCGCGACGTAACGCACAGAGCAGGCGGAACTCGTCGAACGCGGTCAACACTTTGTCAGCCCAACCCGCCCATAGGTCACTGTCCCAGGCAATGTCTCTCGCGGGACGCTGATCTCGTAGCTGCTCAAGGTAATGGCGATAACCAGGAGCATCGCCTCTGCCGTTGATAATCAAGTCAGTGAGCGCGGCATCATGCTCGCCTCGCAACTTGATGTTGAACAGCTGCGGTAATTGCTGATCCAGCAGACCTCGTGCTTCAACAGCGTTTTTCTCATTGACCAGCTTCGCCAGACGCCCGATCCCCTGCTGGGCATCGAAGCGTCTGGAGTAACGCAACATAACGGTCTGCTGGGCCAGCGGATCGCCCAGGCCAACTGCCGTTTGCAACCCCGGAGCGCTGACCGCCTCGTCAGTTTGGGCTTTCAACCAGTCCGTGGTCTCCTCGCTGTAGCCACCGGCTTCCGCATCTCGACAGAGGTCGCCCAACACCGAACCCGCATCCACCGACGCCAGCTGATCCTTGTCACCCAGCAGGATCAAGCGGGCCTGACGGGGCAAAGCATCGAGCAGGCAGGCCATCATTTCCAGGTCGATCATCGACGCCTCGTCGACCACCAACACATCCAGCTCCAGCGGCTTATCCCGGTGGTGAATGAAGTTGCGCGAATCCGGTCTGCTGCCTAGCAATCGGTGCAAAGTAGAAACATCGGTCGGAATCGCCTCGCACACCGGGGCGCTCACAGGCAATTCACGGACAGCCTTGCCGATGGATTCGGACAAGCGTGCAGCCGCCTTGCCGGTGGGTGCGGCGAGACGAATTCGCAGCGGCTTTCCTTCTTCCACGGCGGGGGTTTGCAGCAGTCCCAGCAGGCGTACCACAGAGGTGGTCTTGCCGGTGCCGGGGCCGCCGGTGATGACACTGAAATTGCCCCGTGCCGCCAGTGCGCAGGCAATTTTCTGCCAGTCGCTACCGCGCTCACCCTTGACCTCAAAGGCGTCCGGGAACAAGGCATCGAGCCGAACGGAGAGGTTGTGCGGCGTCACCGCTTCCACACTTAAACGGCGACTCAACGCCTGAGCAATGCTGCGCTCGTAGTTCCAGTAACGGCGCAGGTATAGGCGCTGCCCGGTCAACACCAGCGGCCGTTCCGGGAAGCGCTGTAGCCCGTCCCGGTCCTCCACTAGCGGGCTCAAGGTTAACGCCTGGCGCCACTGGGCGATGTCCAGGCCCAGCAACCACTGTGACGGTAACTGGCTGCCCTCCTCGCCTTCAGGTGGCAACGACAACACAAAGTCCGGGGCATGCAACGTGGCGGCCAGATCCAGGCAGGAATGCCCGCGCCCCAGTTGGTGACTGGTCATCGCGGCGGCCAGCAACACACTGGCTTGGGCCTGGGGGTCCTGCTCAAGAATGAAGGTGGCGAACGAGCGATCCAGCGTGCGCAACCAGCCACGGCTCACCCAATTGTCCAGTTGATGCAGCAGCTCCGTGCCGCTGGCATCACCTATGAACACCGCCGGGTGGTCAACGTTGCGCTGGCTGTTGCTGAGTTGCTTAAGGGTCTGCCTCATGCGCTGGCCTCCGCGTGTTGCCCCATGAATAGTTGGTCCAGCTGTTCAATTAATTGCCGCGGTGGCCTTTCGAAATGAACGCCTTGAGTCGGTGCCTGGTGGCCACGGACGAACAGATACAACGCCCCGCCCATTTGCTGTTCATAGTCATAACCCGGAAGACGCAGCTTGAGCTGGCGATGCAAGGCCAGCAGGTACAAACACAGTTGTAGGTCGTAACGCTTGTCCAGCATCGTCGCGACCATCGCATCGGCGTCGTAGGCCTGATCGTTGCTACCCAGCCAGTTGGATTTGTAGTCCGCCACGTAGTAGCGACCTTGATGTTCAAACGTCAGGTCGATGAAACCTTTGAACATGCCGTTCAATTCGTTGGAGGCCAGCACGGGACGCGGCGCACCGCCCAACGTGTATTGCCGCACCAGCGCATCAAGGCGCTGAACGTTTACGGATCGGCTGGAAAACCAGAACTCCATTTCTACCTGATAGGTGCTCAGGGTCGAGAGTTTGCACTGGGTACCGTTGAATCGCAGTGGTGCATTCAGATAGCTGCCCAGCCAAGCGGACAGAGCTTCGATCCAAGTCTCCCAATCACGCAGGTTGCAGCGTCGGGCAACGGTGTTGTGCAGGGTTTCAGCTTCGCCAGCAGTCTTGGCGAAGCCTTCGCGGCCGGCCCATTCGAACAACCCGTGCAAAAAGGTGCCCGGGCCCGCACCCCGAGGAAAACCGTGAATCCCAGCCCCTGCAGGCAAGGTTTCAGCTTCGTCTTCCTCCTGCAAATTTGCTTCCACCGCAGTCGCAGGCTCAAGACTGACACCCGGCTCTGCCCCCATCAGGACATTGCCGTCAGCAATGGCCAAGGCGGAGTAACTGGCAATCCACCAGTTCGCCGCGAGCTTGTGCAAAGGGCGCAATGCCGGCCCCACCGACGGTGGCGCTGGCGCCGCATGCACATCGTCGGACGGCACCGGCGCTGCGCACACCTCAATGTCCGTGCAGCCGTTGGCCAAGGCCTCGACCACGCCGGGCAGTTGCGCCGCTGCGATCGGCTTCTCACCCGCCAGCATGTAGCCCAAACCGGCCTTGTGCAGATCCGTCGATGTGCCTCCTGCCCTGGAGCCCTGAGGCGCCACACAGATCCAGGTGGCATAACGGGCTCGCGTCAGGGCAACGTAGAGCAGGCGCATCTCTTCGCCCATGCGCTCATCGTTGGCAAGCGCCTGTGCCGGTTTGGCCAGATCGCCCTTGATCAGCTCGATCACCAGACCCTTGTCGTCGTGGAACATAGGCGGTGTTGTGCTTCGGCCATCGATCGCCCTGGCGCTACAGGCAAACGGCAGCAGCACCAATGGGTATTCCAGGCCCTTGGACTTGTGCACGGTGATGACCTTGATCAGGTCCGAATCGCTTTCCAGGCGCAGAATTTCTTCTTCGCTCTGGCCATGGACCTGCTCGGCCAGGTGGCGGATCAACGCATGCTCGCCATCGAGTTCGGCGGCGCTGCGTTGCAACCATTCGGCCAGATGCAACAGGTTGGTCAAGCGCCGCTCACCCTGATCTTCCAGAAGCAAACGGGCCGGCACCTTGAACGTGGCAAGCAGCTTTCTCAGCATCGGCAGCACGCCTTGTTGTTGCCACAACACCCGAAAATCGCGGAACAGCAAAACCTGTTGCTCCCAGAACAACTCATCCTGGTTCAATTTCTCCAGCGTCTGCCATGTCAGCCCGACGCTGCGGGTCGCCATTGCCGCACGCACCAGCCGATCGCTGGTGGGTTGAGCGCACGCCCGCAGGATATACAGAAGGTCTTTGGCCTCTTCGCTTTCGAAGACTGAGTCCCTGTCGGAGAGATAGACGCTGGCCAGTTGTCGATGCGCCAGGGCTTTGCGGATGGCTTCGGCCTCCTTGCGATTGCGCACCAGAATGGCGATATCGGCGGGCCGCAAGGCGACGAATTCACCATTACCTTTCAGTAAACCGGAACGCTCGGTTGCAGCGGGATCAAGCCAGGCCTGAATCGCCGATGCGGAGGCTTCAGCGGCTTTACGCAAGTAGGTGGCGTTATTGACCACTCCCTCGGTTTCCAGCTGCCAGAAAGTCAAGGCAGGTTGATTCGTACTCTTGATCTGCAACACATCGTCGCGCCCATTGGCCTGGACGGTGTTGAACGGCACCGGGTTGCCTTGGTCTTCTGTGGCGAACCGAAACGCGCCGCGAGGCTGGGCTTCAGCGAACCGGAAGCAGTGGTTGGCCGCGTCGACCATCGCCTTCGTGGAACGATAGTTGGTCCCCAGTGTGTAATGACGGCCAGCCGTGGCCTCGCGCGCCTGGAGGTAGGTGTAGATGTCCGCGCCACGGAAGGAATAGATCGCCTGTTTCGGGTCACCGATCATGAACAGGCCACAGTCATCCAGGTTGTCGGGAATGCGGTAAATGGTTTCGAAGATCCGGTATTGAACTGGATCGGTGTCCTGGAATTCATCGATCAAGGCGACCGGGTACTGCTTGCGAATGGTCTCGGCCAGACGCGGACCGGACGGGCCCTGCAAGGCCTGGTCAAGACGATTGAGCAGGTCGTCAAAACCGACTTCGGCACGGCGGCGCTTTTCTTCATCGAAGCGCTCGCGCACTTCATGCAAGGCGTGCAGCAGCAGTTGGGCGCGGATATCCACTTTGGCGTCGCGCTGTTCGACCCACAGGTCGATCGCCTCGAACGCCTGATGCTTGGGCACCATGGCCTTGCCCTTGAGTTTTATGCCGGTCTGGCCGAAGGCGTGCACGTTATGCGGCGCAGGTTGCCCCCTGGACCACTGTGCCAACTTGTTCAGCAGATCGTTGAAGACATCATCCTGATCGATTTTTCTGTAGGTATTGCCATTCATGTGAGGACGAATGCTGCGCAACACCTCCTCGAGCTCTTTCTGATGCTCAAGCCAAAGCTTGCGAGCGTTACGCTCCAGGTCGCCGACCGTTGCGTACCATTCTCCAGGCTCCTTGAGTAACGCCTGCAACGAGCCAGGTGCTTCAAGGGGCTGGGTTTTATATTGATAGGTCGCGTCCCGGCGCGTCAGCAACGAACCGAGTGCATCCCCCAGGTCCTGTGGGCTTTTGAAACAATCACCGATGGCTCGGGCTTGCTCCACCGGTAATTCATAGAAGTGCCGACGCCAATAATCCCTGACGACCTCGGCCAGCAATTCGCTCTGATCGGTTTCCAGTGTCTGGGTGAACAGGCTGCCACTGTCGAAGGCATGCTCACGCAACATCCGATAGCACCAGCCATGGATGGTCGAGACCGCCGCTTCATCCATCCACTCACCCGCCAGTTGCAGCCGGCGCGCGCAATCGGGCCATTCCTGCGGAGGGTACTCGGCACGCAGTTGCTGCAGCAGCTTGTCGTGTTCACGATCAGACTTCAGAAAACACTGCGCCGCTTCGGTCAAACGCGCACGAATACGGTCGCGTAGTTCCTGGGTCGCGGCATCAGTGAAGGTTACGACCAGAATCTGCGGTGGTGTCAGCAGGTCCTTGAAGGCGGCTTCACCTCCATGACCAAGCACAAGGCGCACGTACAACAAGGCGATGGTAAAGGTTTTGCCGGTACCGGCACTCGCCTCGATCAATCGGCTGCCATGCAAGGGAAAGTCGATGGGGTTGAGATTTAGCGGTTTCATTGGTCGCTCCCTGCGCGGCTCGAAGAAAGATGTTTGAACAGCCCGCCATACAGGCGCGTGGCCCATGAGGCGAAATGACCGGAGGCACACAGTTGGTCGAAGTCCGCGTATGCACGGCGCAAGGCGAAAGAGCTGTCCGCCTCTCCAGTGCGCATGTAGCCCCCCTCGAACGTCTCGCGGGCTTTCTCGGAAGTCGCGTCGTTGTCTTCCCCGCCTTCCCCCACTTCTTCGAGCCAGGCGAATGCGCTTTTGCAGGCGACCGGCAGCGGCTCACGCATGCCCGCCACCCAAGCGTCGAGCAGCGACTGCAACTGTTCCTGAGCTTGTTGCGCCGGCATTGGCCGGAATACTACGTCCCCGTTCAAGCTGACCAGAATCGTGGTGCAGCCCGGTTCACTCAGTTGCAACGCCAGATGGCGCACCCAGGGACGAACCAGGTTGTGCCAGCGCCAACTGTCGTCGTTGCATAGCTTCTTGCTGTCCAGCTGCAAGTAGGCTCGCTCACCTTGGGCATTGCGGCGAATGCCACCCAGCCAGTCACTCAATCCAGGGGTCGGTCCGTGCGCCGCGATCGTTGCTGCGGTCTGGCCCTCCTCGATTTCCGGCCACGCCTGCAACTGCGCGTGATAACGCTCCAGCATGTCCGGCAGTGGCTCGGCCAATGCCGATGCGCTCAACGTGCCGAAGCCGCCCAGCGGCAACTTGCCTTCACGCTGTAAACGCTGCACATGCAGATCAAGCTCGGCCACAGCGTTCTCAGGTCGGTAGTCCTCTTCTACCCAACGCTTGAGCGCCTGGCTGAGTCGGTCCTGGTGTTGCCAGTTCTCAAGGCCGTCGAGCTGAAAGGTTTCGTCGTCACGGCTGGTCAATTCGTCATTGTCAAAATTGACCTTGAGCCGCTGCTGGAAGAATGCCCCCACGGGGTCGCGTACAAACCCAGCCAGTTGGCGCAGGGTCAATGGCGTGTCTTGCGCGAGCTTTGGCAATACGTCGACCGAGAGTTCCTCCGCCCGCGACTCATGCACCTCACGCCACTCATGGGAATAGGTAAACAGTCCATCAGGCCCGGGCTGGTCGGCAAAGTAGGCCGCGCTGAAAGGCTGTAGCGGATGTTCCTGGGTCAAGGCATGCAGCAGCGACCCAGGCGGCGCCGATCGCCAGCCACTGGCCAGGTGATCACGCAGCTGACCGATCAGCACCGAGGGTACGCGCTCACTATTGTCGCGGATGTTGCGGCCAACCCAGCTGACGTAAAGCTGCTCTCGGGCCGACAACAGCGCCTCCAGCAACAGGTAGCGGTCATCTTCACGGCGGGAGCGGTCACCGGGGCGGTAATCGTTGCGCATCAGGTCAAAGTCGACAGGAGACTGTTGACGCGGGTAGTCACCATCGTTCATGCCCAGCAGGCACACCACTTTAAACGGGATCGCACGCATAGGCATCAGCGTGCAGAAGTTCACTGCACCGGCGAGAAATCGCTGCGACAAGCCGCCCTCCTCTATGCAGGAAAGCCAGGTTTCATGCATCACGCACAACGGCAAGGGCTCGGCGAACTGCGCGGACTCGCAAGTGCGCAGCCAGTCATCGAGCAGCTTGAGCAATTGGTTGACCAGCAACTCTTCGGCATCCCCCACCGGGCGGAAGAACACCTTCAACAGCGATTGCAGGCGCTCGACCCAGAGTACCGGCGTGGCCGGCTGCTGCAGGTCCTCCCGGGCAATTTCCAGGTGATCGAGCAAGGTCAACAGAGGCCCCGCCAGTGCGGCTTCCAGGCCGGAAACCTCGTCATAGGGCTCGATTCCATTCAGTTCAGGCCCTTGGCCGGCCGCGTAGCCCAACAGCATGCGGCGCATACCAAAGCGCCAAGTGTTTTGCTCCAGGCCCGCAGGCATGTCCAGGCTTTCGCGCTGCTGCGCATCGAGTCCCCAGCGCACACCGGCACCATCGATCCAGCGCTGCAGGATCGGCACATCCGCTTCCTTGATGCCGAAGCGCGCCCGCAGCGCCGGCACATCCAGCAGGTCGAGAATATCGCTGACGGCGAAGCGGCTATGGGGCAGTTTGAGCAAGTGTTCGAGGGCGATCAGCAATGGCTGGCGCCCACGCTGTCCCTGGTCGGCCAAGGTAAAGGGCAGATAACGAGGGTCATGACGTGGGACCTGGCCGAACACGGCCTCGATATGCGGCGCATACGCATTAATGTCCGGAACCATCACAATCACATCCCGCGGGCTTAGCTGGGGATTGGCACTGAAGCGGGCGAGCAACTGATCGTGCAGCACTTCCACTTCGCGCTGCGCACTGTGGACCACATGAAAGCGTACCGAGCGATCCTGTGAAACATCGACAGAACCCCATACTTCACGGGTTTCAGCCAAAGGACGCAATTCAAGGATGTCGCTTTGCAATTGGCCCAGCAAGCTGGAAGGTGGCTCGTCATTGAACAGATCGATACGCCCGCCGTTCAGGCCCTCGAAAAGGTGTCGATAACTCGCTGGCTCGTCATAGTGGTCGAGCAAATTGATGTAGTCGCGACCTTGCTTACCCCACGCGGCGAGCAAAGGCTGGCCATGTTGGCTCGTCGCCATAGAGGCACTTCTGTTTGGCTGACGGCGATAGGCATGGCCCAACAAGTCTTTGTCAGCGACGATATCGCCCCAGTGATGACGACAAGGGTTGTGCACACACAGCAACACCTGGCTGTAGCGCGAGAGTATCGCCAGGGCTTCCAGAACCTGTGCCGGCATAGACGAAATACCGAACACCACCACACGCCGAGGCAACCCTGCAGGGGCCTGCCCTGCTTCACGCAGGTGTGCGACAAAGCGCTTGTGAACACCGGCGCGGCTCTGCTCAAGAGCGCCCTCGCCAACATCCGCCAATACTTCCCGCCACAGCTCCGCTTGCCACAGGCTATCGGGATCCAGCGGTTTCACACCGCCTTTGATGTGCTTTAGCTGATCACGCCCGGCCGCCCAGTCCTCCAGCCAGTCGGCGCGATAGACCTGATACTGATCAAACAGGTCCGCCAGCCGCTCGGAAAGTTGGTAGAGTTTGCGCTGGTCGTCATCCTCCTGAAGGAATCGCCGCAAACTGCTGAAATTGGTTTTACTTAGTAATTGAGGCAGCAAGCGCATGAGTCGCCAACTCAGTGCCGCCTTGTCCAGCGGGGAGGACTCTGGTGTCGTCTCAGCCCCCAATACAGACCTGTAGGTCTGCCAAAGGAAACGCGCAGGAAGTTGCACATCCAACGCTGCTGCGATACCACAGCCACCGTTATCAGGATCTTCAGCCAGCGCCAGCTTCAACCATTGAGCAATGCCGTTGCTGTGCACCAGCACGACTTCGTTTTCCAGCGGGGCCAACGGGTAGCGCTGCATCCAGCTCACCGCTAGCTCACGCAAATCGTCCAAGCGATTGCCGTGAATAATCATGAAGCCGGGCTTCAACGAGTCCGCATCCTGCATACGCCACCCTCAGATCTGAATACGCAGCTCTGTGGTACAGAGCAGCAAAAGGCCATCACTTTAAAACGATATGGTCACACGCCACCAGCCCGAAGAAGGTCAGCACAACCATCCACAGGAGCCGAGCATAGGTTGCCCAAGGAGGAGAGCAAATGCTGGGTGTTTGCACAGGTCAACTTCTCACGCACATACCCAACCGTTTCTGCTGAGACGACAGTTAGAAAGAAATTAAAGGACGTAAAAATCTGTGCTGTTTGTTGACAGTCCGCGGCCGCTACCCAATGTCACCAACGGCAAGTGATGCCAAATGAGACGGCTTAAAAATCCCAAGTATCTAGTAGATCATCAACTCCTAGATGACTTTTTTTGGGGCAAATAACTGTCCGAATTGGTCAAAATCTCATTCAAAAAAAATTCAAACCTATATCACCTCTGTGAACGCCCACCGCATCAACTGCGGGAGGGATTTTGGCGTGCCTGCTTCTTTGGCTCAGTACGCTCATCACTTGAGAGGATTTACGTATGTATACCCCTTGCCCTAGCTGCAACTCTGGACGTGTCGTAACGAAAAATATCGGTAAGCAAACAGGTGGTTTAATTGGCGCTGCAGGCGGTGCAGTCAGCGGAGCCACCGGAGCCCTGTCGGGATCGGAAGCCGGTGCAGTACTCGGCATAGTCGGTGGGCCTGTTGGGATCGCTGTGGGCAGTATCGCTGGCGCCATACTTGGAGCGCTGTTTGGTGGTGCTGCCGGCGGGATCGCGGGGGCCACGGTGGGTGAACAGATTGATGACCGGGTGCTGGATAACTATCAGTGCCTGGAATGCGGTTACAGCTTCAGCATCAACCCTTAAGTCTTTACTCCCCCCCCTTCGTTCTCACGCACTCGTACAGGAATATCCGCATGAAATATCACAAGCTAATAGCCGGTGAAACGACCGGTACCTATGTCATGGACTCCCCTGTCACCGAAGCTGACATCCTGCAGATGGCACAACAACTGGCGATGAGTCACCTGGCTAAGGGTCGGGCCCTGACTGAGCCGAAGCAGGTCTTCAGCCACCTTCAGACACTGCTGCGGTACCACGAGCACGAAATCTTTGCATTACTGCTGCTCGATACCAAACACCGGGTTATTGGCTTCAGGGAGCTGTTCCGAGGCACGCTGGATGGTGCCAACGTGTATCCAAGGGAAGTGGTCAAGATAGTCCTAGAGCACAATGCAGCAGCCGTGATTTTGGTCCACAACCATCCTTCCGGTGACCCAGAACCCAGCCAAGCCAAGCCAATCGCACGCTAACCACAACCCTCAAGAACGCGCTGAACTTGGTTAGTACCCAAATATTGGATCATGTGGTTGTAGGTCATGAAGGCTGCGTGTCGCTGGCTGAACGAGGTTACCTGTAACTCTAAGGCTCACACCGTCCGATAGACTGCCCTTGGCTAATGCCAGGGCAGTCATCCCCATCCCAGCCACTTTTTTTGCATTAAGCGCTATTACTCAGCGTCGGTTGCTACCGACACCATCACCAATGGCCCCGGTGTTTGACGTCCACAGATAACTGGTTCTGTGATGGCTTGAGCAGCCTCACTCTTTCCAAACCTCAGCAGCCAGCGGCAACTCATTCAACTCGGCGCGGGCCTCGCGCCAGGTTGGAAAATGCTCCCCGAGGATGGAGATAAAGCGCTCATTGTGGGTGGGTTCAAGCAGGTGAACCATCTCGTGAACGATCACGTACTCAAGTAGGTCTTTCGGCTTCTTCACCAACTCGGTGTTCAGTCGAATGTTCCCTACTTGATGGTTACAGCTGCCCCATTTGGTTTTCATCCGCTGCAGGTAATAACCAGCCACCTTCACCTTCAGCTTGCGCTCCCACTTATTGATCAACACCGGCACCACGGCATGCAGTTGCCGCTTCTGCCATTCGTGCATCACTTCGGCGCGCTTTTGCGCATCGCTGCCGGGGCGAACAGTTAAGGTGATGCGTTTGTGGTCGAGTACCACCGATGGCTTGGCGTCCAGGTGGTTAACCACCATCAGGTAGCGTCGCCCCCAGACATAGTGGCTTTCTCTTTCCACAAACTGACGCGGCGCCTCACGCGCCTGCGCTTCCAGTTTGCTCTGTTGCTCGCGAATCCAACCCAACCTTGAAATAGCATAAGCCCGAGCGACTTCAAGCCGCGTGCTTGTTGGGGCGACTAACGTTACCCGCCCCTCTGGCGGGTGCACACTCAGGTGGACATTCTTGATGTCTTTCCTGGTCACCGAAATTGAAATGTCACCCAGTTCAATAATCTCGTTCATCAATATCCTTGTTGGTTCTTGATGATCTCGAATACTGCCGAAGTCGCTACACGGTCACGCCCCATCAGCGGGAACAGCGCATTAAGAACCTGCGCTTCCCGCGCAGGATCTCCTCGCCAGGATGAAGGGGCTGATCCGCGCATGGCCAGGTCAATATCCAAAGCCAGTTTCACCTTTGCCCCTTCATCTTTCGGGCACTGGAAGGTGGTTGTTGCAATGCTGTCCAGGTTATTAAAAAGCACTGTAGCTTCCCGGTGGCCGTTAAGTGCAGCCGGAGAGTTACCGGGTCCTTTCTGCCCCAACTGTCTGACCAGCGCCTCGGCCTTACGCAAAAACTGCTCGTAAGCGGCTGCATCATCACGACTTTGTTTGATCAGATCCTCAAGCAACCGCGACATACCCTCGTAGAACTTCGGGTCTGTCAGTTGCTCTCGAATGATGGTCTTACGTACGTTGTTGATAATACCTTCGGCAATCGCACCCTTGGAAAGTTTGCCTTTGGCGTTGAGCTTTTTGGCGATGGCATCGTGAACGCCAGTCTGAACGATCAGCTCGACCAGCGAGAAATTATCGACCGTGCTCATCGGGTCGGCAGGGTCTGCCTGAATATAGGTATTGAGCAGATGCCGCATGTCCGCTTCGAATGGTTTGATATCCAGCTCTTCGCCGGAATGTTTCTTTATCGCCTCACGAACGTCAGCGTAGAACTGCACTTCTGTCTGAAGCCTGCCGGCTTCAGTAGCCGAGTAACCGGCTTCAGTGAGGTTCTGTGCCAAGTCGGCAAACGCCCGCACAAATGAAGCCACCGCTTTGTAGAAGGACACCCGCAGTGCTTCGGTCTCATCCAGCCCATGGGCGTTAGCGGCAGCACCACAGAAGTAATGGATAAACTGCTCAATCTCGCGCGGTGGTGCCACGGGGTCGCACAAGTAACTCAATGCCTCGCGGGCAGCGTCCAGTTGCTTCTTCCCCTCGACTAGCCAGTTCTTCAGCTCAACGTTGTTATTGCCCCCGCTGCCTGCGTCAACATCCAGCTCGTCAGAGGTGTACACCGAAATGGCGTCTTGCACGTCGCCGAACAGCTCTTTGAAGTCGACGATATAGCCAAAGTCCTTGTCATCACCGTCGAGCCGGTTGGTGCGGCAAATTGCCTGGAACAGGTTATGGTCCCGCAGCTCGTTATCCAGATAGATATAGGAGCAACTAGGTGCATCGAAGCCAGTCAGCAGCTTGCTGACCACGATGAGTAGCTTCAGGTTGGCCGGTTCCTCAATGAAGCGAAGCTTGATCTCTTCTTCATAAGCGGTGGTGGTCTGGCCCGGCTTCAACACGTACTGCGTGTAAGTATCGAACTTGTAACGCTCATCGCTTTGCGCCGGCTCGCGGGAAATTGCGTTGTGATTCGGCTCATAGGACGTGACGATGCCGCAATACGTGCCGAAATAGGTGTTCTTAAACAACCGGAAGTAGTGACAGGCATCGTAGATGCTGGCGGCCACCAGAATGGCCGTCCCTCGGTCATTGTTCAGACGCGGCTTTAAGCCAAAATCCTCAATGATACTAGCGACGATGCGCTGCTTACGCTCACCAGCACTCATGAGCGACTCCATGGTGGCCCATCGTTTGCGCAGGATCGATTTCTGGTAATTGTTCAGAGCTTTGGTTGCTCGTTCAAACCATGCATCGATTCCGTCCCGCGAAGTCAAATGCTGCGGTACGTCGCGCGCTTCATACTTAAGGTCCAACACGACCTTATCCGCCACCGCTTCGTGGAATTTGTAGGTATGGATGTAAGTGCCGAACACGTCGCGCGTAGTCTGCTTGTCCTTACGCAGCAACGGCGTACCGGTAAAGCCAATAAACAGCGCATTGGCAAGCCACTGCTTCATTTGCTTGTTCATGTCACCGCCTTGGGTACGGTGACATTCATCCACGAAGACATAGAAACGCCCATGCATGGGCGGTGCCGGTACGCTCAAATCAGGCTCGAACTTGTGTAGCAAGGCACATAGCAGGCGTGGTGCGGCGGCCGAGAGTTTCTGCACAAGATCGGCGCGAGAGGTAATGCGTGGCGAGGGCGAGTCGTTGCCGATTACCCCGGCATTACGCATCACCCCGGATATTTGCTTGTCCAGCTCATCGCGATCCGTGATGACCAGAATGCGCGCCTCAGGATCATGCTCCAGCAACCACTTGGCGATCAGCACCATCAGAATGCTCTTGCCACTGCCCTGGGTATGCCAGATAACCCCGCCCTCTTTACGCCGAACCCGCTCCTGTGCGGCCTTCACTGCAGCGTATTGATGAGGGCGCGGCACCTTCTTGATGCCTGCATCGAAGATGATGAAGTTGCGAATCAGATCGAGTAAACGAGACTTCTCGCACATCTGCGCCAGTGGGTCGTCCAGCAAGTAACCAGACAGTGGCACTTCTGCACCCGGCAGCACTTGGTAGCGAGCAGGCATCTCCTGGAGGGTATTGAGCTCTTCAGGCACAGCGTTCAGGGAAGACGCCTTCCACTCGACAAAAAACTCGGCGCGGGTAGTCGCGGTGCCGTAGCGCAAGCCCTGAGAGTCACTGCCAGCTAAGACCAACTGCACTGTACTGAAGAAGCCCTTGTTGAAGATTTCCTCCTGGTTGGTGATCAGCTGGTTAATACCATCGGCCACCTCAACCGAACTGCGCTTGAGCTCGATCACGCCGATGGCGATACCGTTCAGATAAATCACCAAATCAGGGCGGCGCTCAAAGCTACCGCGCAAGGTCACTTCTTCGGCAATGGAGAAGTCATTGCGTTCAGGGTGCTCCCAATCAACCAGATGCACCGTTTCGTGGGCCTGCCCAACGGCTACCTGTACCTGCACGCCGTAACGCAGCAGCTGGTAGGTACGCAAATTCGCTTGATACAGGGTGATGCCCGTGGAATCAGCCGCAGTCATCAGCTTGTGCAACGCTGCTGATATTTGCGCATCGGAGTAGCCCCGCTGCTTCAGGTTTGCCTGCAGCAGCTCGACTTCAATGTTGCGATTTTGCCCACGCTTGCTCCACTCACCCAGGTAGTTGTAGCCAAGACAATCAGGCCGCGACGTGTCCGTAAACAAGGCCACAATACGATTCTGGGTGCGACGTTCGGAGCGAGGTTGTTGAATCATCAGGTGCATCCTGCAGGGTTTACTCGGATTCGTGTTTGCTGACGAGACTGTTAAGCAACACGTTATTCATTTGTTCGGAATGGGCGCGTATGGCGTCGGCATCCCAAGATTCTATTTCCATCATCAGATACTGTTTAACGCTATCGATGGTGTTGTTTTTATAAAACTCTTTCTTGGCCGAAGGCATGAAATTGCTCAAGCGAGAGTTCTTGCTGTGGCTGATCAGGCACAGATTGCCGAACGAGTTAAGCGTGTCAGCATCCAGCTGAACTTGTCCGTCTAGCGGATGCTGCGGGTAGTAATGTTCAACCGAACTACGGAAGGTGAATTCGTAGGATTTAACCGACTCCTTTGCCCTGTGTTCAAGCCAAAGCATGTAGTCCAGAAAGTTGAACACCAGGTTGTTTTCGATGTTGCCGAACGTCAGCCGGGACTCGATCGTCTCCGCCGCAATGCTTTCCCGGCGCGTCTGACAGGCGCCCCGGTTGGTATAAATCATCGCAAAGTATTCAAGGCCGGCCCCTTGGGCCAGAAAGCGGTCAAAGACGAACGTCTTTGCTACCGACTCCATGTGCTGCAGATAAGCCTGAGCCTCAATCTGTTCAACATAAAACAGGTGAAACAGCGCCGCATTCAGCCAGTGCTTGTAAACCAGCGTTGGTGTGGAAACATGAAACGCAGACAGCAGCATCAGGATGCGGCGATTGATGTCTTCGTTGCCATCCTCCTCGCCGAAGGTATTCACATAACTCCCGCGACCCGCCCGGCTACGTTCTCCGCCGTCATTCCATTTGAAGCGTTTGAGGCTCCAGCCATCAGCGCCCTTGATGAACTCGCGCTTGATCACATACTGGTCAAACAGATACTTGCAGCGCAGCAGGCTAAAGGTAAATCGCTTCACCGCGGCTACAGGATCTGGCTGCTTGAGCACATGAGCTTCAAAGGTATCGAGCAGACGTTTGTCATCCAATGGGATATCAGCTTTCGTATCGATACGCAGTACATGCAACAGGAAGTTCGGGAAGTTGATAACCGTGTTGAAACGCTCTGGCGCGTCCTCACTTGACTCATCCTGCTTCGCAGCAACCGGTGCCTTGGCAATGATCTGATCAAGCGTTAAGCGGGTTTCCTGCTTGGCGGCTACCTCTTGCGAACTGTGCAGCGCAGCCCGCAGCGCATCAAAGTCAGCAAGCTCAAACTGTCCCCAGTCCTTGTCACCAAAAATGCTGCCACGTTGGCCAGGCGTGAAGCCCATTTGCACATAGCGCTCCATGTTCGCGCAGGCTTCCCAAACGGCATGCAGGCAGTTCTGGCTCTGCTCGCAGCCCTGCAACTCCTTCATCATCCGCGCCTTGAGCACCTCGTACTTTTCCAGCTGCTCACCGCGGTTATTCATGATTTCGAAGTAATGGTTCAGGTCCGTATCCGCCGGTACTTTCACCCGCATGATTTGCACATAGCGGAACAGGTAGTCGTAGAACTGCTGAAGCGAAACGCTGTTCTCTTTCAGCTTTTGCGGCAAAAGTTTCTGGATGAGGCGGTAGCCATTGAGAATGCCAGTATTGATCTGCTTCTCCGCCAGCACCTCGGCAGGGTCGTCGTTGAATTTCCCCTCGAAGATGGCCGAAAAGGTGGCGCGCGAATGCTCACGGCTATCGAAGTGGATACTCAGGTTCGAGTACCAGGCAAGATCGACCAACCGGGTGTTTTTCAAGTACGAAGTCAGTAGTGAGAGGGTCGTCAGGCGCTGTTGGCCGTCAATGGTTTCAAACACCGGTGTTTTGCTATCCGGGCGCTCATACACCACCAAGGTGCCAATGTAATAATTACGCGCGCTTTCGCCCTTCTTCGGCAGGTAGTCGATCACGTCCTGAATCAGCTGCGTGATTTCGCCCTCCTCCCAGGCGTAATTGCGCTGATACATCGGGATGACGTACTCATCCCGACCACTGAGCAACGCCTTGATAGAGAGCTGACTGATTTCGCTACTCATAATATTTCATCGCCTTGAACAGAGCTTCGATCTCAACGGTTCTGGTTGACTTCTGGCCACTCAATACCGGCAGGGTGCAGTTAATAAAGTCAGCAGGACGTGTGGCGTCCTTGATCAACCGGAACAGATTGTTCTCCAGCACGTGGTTATCCATGCTGGCCAGCTGAACTACCTGCATCTTCAGGCGCAGGCTGTAGGCCCAGATGAAAATCTTCTCGATGGCGCGGGAGATATCCGCGTGACCGAACTTGTCGATGTAATAAATCAACAGACAATCGAACATCGCCCGCACGTAACAATCCCCGGTGCGGGTTCTTGCCGGGTAGCTATTGAGGGTATTCATGATGGTTTTCGCATAGCCATCGAGCCCTTCAGCACCCACCAGTTCATGCCCGTTCCAGGACTCGGCGCTGATCCGCGCCACTTTGCCCTGATAGTGGCTGATCAGCTCAAAGAAGCGCCGGCCATTGATGATGATCTGATCCAGGTGGAAGGGAAAACCAAGCCCGCGCGAGTCGATCTTGCGCTCGTACTGCCCGTTGTAGTTATCGACAAAATGGTGGGCGATACGCAGCTGCTCCACATAGGGGTAGCTGGTCACCGTGTCGATGTTTACGCCCTTGAATAAGTCACTGTCATCCTTGCTGAAGTAACGCGCCGAAACCCCTTTCGACCAATTGCGGATGCGGTACAGGTACTGCGAGAACAGTGTGGCCAACTCGTCGGTATCACTGTTTTCCCAACGCGCTACCGTGGCCGCCTTCAACTGCTCGTCACGCGGGCTGAACTCACGAAGATGGTAAGCCTTGAGCAGATCATGGGGCTCCAGGTCCCGGCCCCGCGCATTCTGCGAGTCGAAGAACTGGAAGGCTTCCGACACATCGTTCAAGGCCACCGCCACGACCTGGCACTTATTCAGGAAGAAGTCGATATGCGCCTCGGTGAAGTCCGCACGGGAAACGATGCGGGCCACCTCAAGGTAATTGCTGTGGATATTCTTCTGCGAGATCTCGCTGGTAAAGCTGGGGTTCACCATCGCTTGCTCAAGCTTGAGCAAGCGTTCGCGCAAGTCTTTGCGTTCGAGCTTTTTTTCCTTGTTCCGCTGGATCAACGCACGGACCGCCAGCAGCAGGCTAATGGTCCGCTGCTGGCCATCGACGATGTTCCTGGTCTCACCTTCGTGGTGAAACACGATGGTGCCCAAGCGGTAAGCCGACTTGTCCTTATGGATGGCGATATCGGAGAACAGTTGATTGATGTTCTTGCCGGTCCACCTGTAGGGGCGCTGGTACTGGGGAATATCCAGCGCAGAATCCATGAGCAGTTCGTAAACGCTAATGATCTTGCTGGATAGTTCAGTAGCCTGCTGCGTTTGAATCGCTTCCATGCTCAGGATGGTCATAGCAGTCGGGTTTTTCCGGTTAGCAGTTCTTGCATCATGCCTTGCTTAAGGGCCCGGGTTTTGGCCAGGCGCTGCTCCAGCGCGGCCAGTTCAACGTCCATATCGGACAGAGTGGCAGCGATGGCGGTTTGCTCGTGGAGCGCTGGAAGGGAAATTCGAAAATCTTGAACCATTCCCTTATTTAGATTCGCTTGTGTGCCCTGCTGCCCCAAGGACTTGACGATAGGCTTCAGCGACATGAGGTAGTAATAAAGAAACTGATTGTTCAAGCCATTGCCAGGACGAATGCCTAGAATCGCCTGACTTGAACAAAGCGGAATCCCTGCGATGCTGCATTCGCCGAGCGAGGCATACATCGCATACAACACCGTCCCAGCTGGGTACATTTGCGCTGCGCAGCTCGCGAAACCTGTACGACTGAGATTACGATCGGTGGCGGTGATGACTTTCCCGCCCTGGGTCATGTCGGAAATCGAAACCCACGGAATATCCCCGTCGTAATAGGCAGCAATAGAAGATGTGGGAGTTCCACCGCTTCCCATTTCTGAAACATCCCCTAACCGCTCCACCTCCCACTCACCTTGGAAGCCGGGAAGACGGGTTTGGCCGGTAAGGAGTTGTTGCATGGCGGCCTGTTTGAGATCGCGTTTCTTGACAATAAGCCGCTCCAGCGCACCCAACAGTGCATCCACATCACTTAATGCCGTCGCAATGGCATGTTGCTCCGGGATGGGTGGCAGCGGAATGCTTACCTTCACCAAGTCGGACTTCTTGACGTGGACGAATGAAGCCTTGAATCCGTGGGCCTGCTTGGCGATGTCGTCTTCGACCCTAGCAAATACAAGCAGTGAGAAGGGCAACGTAATTTGTTTCTGGTCCATGTGAACTTTAAATATGTGTTGATTCAAAACACCTGACGGACCAGCCCATACACGAGCACCGAACGATGTACCTATTGTCCCTGACCAAGCAAAAAGCAGGTCACCAGCCTCAATTCGGTTCCTTTCGGCAACTGGGGCAAGGGAATAATTGAACGATGCCGATGGGTCATTCAAATTCTGGATACGGATGATCGGCGTGCCATTTTGCTTCCAATCTGCGGGTTTGAACGCACAGCCGTTAACTAGCCGAAACATTTGCCCAATAGACCTAACACCCCATTCCACTGGAATAACCCCGAGCTCGGTCTGCTTGTAACCCGGCTTAACTACCATACCGCCCCCATCTTTTTCAGGTGCTCTTCCACGCGACTGGCAAGGGTGGCGACTTCGTCGGTAAGCTGAGGCAGTGGGGAGGCATAACGCTCACTTAGCTCACGAATACGCCCGGTCAGGGTCTGTGAGACACGATCCAACTCGCCCTGTACGGCAAAAGCCAGGGTTGCCAGCCATTTATCGTCCACCACCAAAGCTTTGATCTCGTCGTCCGTAAGCTGCGGATATTTAGCGTGGATTTTGTTGTCGAGCCCTTCCTCAGCCTTTTTGATTGCGTCTTTAAGGTCACTTTGCTGACCAATCAAAGCGTCGTATTCGGCCAATACCTTGAGTTCATCCTCATAATCCGGATCTTTACCAATCTCGCGTTGACGTGCCCGAATCGCTTTGGCGGTGACCTTCTGCTTCTCACCCTCGCCCTCGATCACCTCACTAAGCGAGCCATCCTCACCACTGTGTTCTTCGAGCATTTCGCTCATATTTTGCTCAACGCTGGCCAGTTGGACTTCAAGGTCTTCAATGGCGCTACGCTCGGCCATGAAATAGCGGGCAATCAGAATCTCGGCCGGAATCAGGTCGGACTTAAAACGGCGCTTGCCTTGGCAGTAATCATGTTTTTCGGCCCAGCCCAGCTTGTTGTTTTTATCCTTTACCTTGAGGATTTCACGTGCTTTAGCAGAGGCTTTCCAGCCGTCGGCGCTGATCAGGTAGCAGTCGTCCTGCATGGTCTCGGCCCAGTAGTCCATCAGGTGCTGATAAATGTCGTAATGATCGAGCAAAGGCGCTTTGGCGAAGGAACTGAGCAGGTCTTCGGACAGTGTGGCAATCAGCTCCTTGGGGTGGCTGTTGGCTGCAAAGCTTTTCAACTGAGGGGTGCTATCCGCCAACCATTGGTTGAACAGCTTATCGACGCCAGCCTTGAAGGCCGTAAACTGCGGGTGGCCGAAAATGACCGGTTTCACCTCGCGGCTGACCAGCTCAAAGTAACCGGGATGGCTGGCAGGCTTGAACAACGCAGCACGCAGGGCCGGCATCACCTGCCAGTAGCTGTCAAAGGCATCGATATCACGCTCGGGAATGCCACCGCGCAAATGCCCGTCTATATCCTGAATGTCCTCAGGCTCGGTACTGTCGATGTAGCGCGGCAGGTTCAGGTTGAAGTCGTTCTTCGGGTCGCTGATTTCGTCGAAGGTCACCATGCGTGCATAGCGCGGGTCGCTCTCATCCAGCCGGATAAAGGTATCGACGATCTTGTGAACATCTTGATCGCGCAAGCGATTCTTCGGGCCGTCCTTGATAAAGCCCTTGGCGGCATCGATCATGAAAATGCCCTTGCGCGCACTGGCGTTTTCCTTGTCCAGCACCAGGATGCAAGCGGGAATGCCTGTGCCGAAAAACAGGTTAGCCGGCAGGCCGATAATGGCTTTGAGGTAACCAGAGCGCACCAGTTGCTCACGGATCACTGCCTCGGCATTGCCGCGAAACAACACGCCGTGGGGCAGAATGCAGGCACCTTTGCCGTTACTTTTCAGCGAACGGATGATATGCAGCAAAAAGGCATAGTCGCCCTGCTTGGCCGGCGGCTCACCCCAGGCAAAGCGCTGATAGGGGTCATTGGCTGGCGTCAGTCCGACGCTCCAGCTCTTGACCGAGAACGGCGGATTGGCCACTACGTAGTCATAGGTACGCAGCTGTTCTCCATCCTTGAACTTCGGCGCGGACAGAGTGTTGCCCTGCAGAATGTTGGCGGTCGGGAAGTCGTGCAGGATCATATTCATGCGAGCGAGACCGGCGGTGGTCACGTCCATCTCCTGCCCTTCCAGGGTGATGTGCGTACCCGCCTGGTCCGCCACTTTCAGCAACAGCGAACCTGAGCCGCAAGTCGGGTCATAGACACTCGTCTTGGCCACGGCATTGGCCGGGCTGATACCGATGACTTGGGCAATAACGCGACTGACTTCCGATGGGGTGTAGAACTGCCCCTTGCTCTTGCCGCTTTCGCTGGCGAAATGACGCATCAGATATTCGTAGGCGTCGCCGAGAATGTCATCGTTCTCGGCGCGATTTTTTGAGAAATCCAACTCGGGCTTTTCGAAGATGGCAACCAGGTTGGTAAGGCGCTGCACCATCGCATCGCCTTCGCCCAGCTTGTTTGGGTCGTTGAAGTCGGGGAAGTCACTGCGCGCAAGCCGGGTGTTTGCATCGATCAACGGCTGGATGATCTGTGTGTTGATCTTGTCGCCGATATTGGCCTTGCCCTTGAGGGCGATCATGTCTTTAAAGCTGGCTCCCGCCGGGATGTTGACCGGTGGTGCGAAGTCATCCGAGTTGCCGTACTTATCGGAGATGTACTTGATGAACAGCATGAACAGGACGTAGTCCTTGTACTGGCTGGCATCCATCCCACCGCGCAGCTCGTCGCACGAGGCCCAGAGGGAGGAGTAAAGATCGGATTTCTTGATAGTCATTGGCAATCCTGACTGGAGTAAAGAGTTAGTGCGCAGGCGCCCCCTGTTACGCGCTCAGGAAAATGGCCATGGCGCCAGCATTAGACGGGGGTCGACAGATATTTGTAGCGAAGCGGAGTTTTACCTGCGGTTAATTGGTGAACCTTATCTGCTTCAGTTTCGTCGGGCCAGCATTTCGCCCTTATTTCTAATCTTCATCCACTAACACAAGTCAATCATCCGGAAAGTCGCAGAAAGTGGGCGGCAGACTTGGATGCCGCGAACAGTAAGCCGCTGAGCTTTCGGCGCCAATACTGGACGTGTGCACAGGTAAGCAATCCGCTCACATACCGACGGCACTATGCCGCCAGGCAAGCGCCACTTCGCTGGTTTTTGATCATTTGCAAAGCTGAGGATGGACTTACCTGTACCCATAGTTGACATATCGCCCAACACTGGTTTTCCGCAGGCGGGCTCAGCGTGCTTTCAGCAACGCCTCAAAATCCGAAACCTGAATATCCGAAGCCCCGCTCAACATGTCCCGCGCCAACGCCCGTCGCTTACTCAGCAGCTCATCCAGCGTCGCCTCAAACGTCGGCATCGCGGCATCTCGAACCGTTGGGTAGTACACATACACATCCTTCTCCTGCCCAATCCGATAGGCCCGATCTGTCGCTTGATCTTCTTTGGCCGGGTTCCAGCAACGAGTGAAGTGAATGACGTGGTTGGCCGCTTGCACGTTCACCCCAAACCCGACGGCGATGGTCGACAGAATGATGACTGCGAAACCAGGCTGCTCCTGGAATTGGTCGATCAGCTTCTGCCGGCTATTGGCGCTCTGACTGCTGGTACTGGTATCGCCATTGATCACGGTCGCCCAAAACCCGAAATGCTCCTGGATCGAGTGCTGCAACTCCCGCTGGATATCCCGCAACTCAGTGAAGACGATGACCTTGTCGCCGTTCCCGGCTTTTTTGATCGACTCAAGCGTCTGCATCAACCACTGCAGCTTCGGCGAGCTGTCGCGCAGTCGCGTATCAGGATGAACGCTATACGGATGGGCACAAATGAGCTTGAGCTTGTGCAACAACCCGAGCATGCCAGAGGTCTTTTGATCGAGCTGTTCTTCGATCTGCTGTTTCTGGCTGTACGCAGCTATTTCGGACAGGTACAGATTGCGCTGCAAGGCATGCATGCCAAGTGAACGGCATGCCGTGTCTTCGATTTTGGCCGGCAGGTCCTTGGCAATGTCTTGCTTGGTTCGGCGCAAAGTCTGGGGATCGATAAGCCCACGCAGGCGCTCCAGTGCAACCGTGTCACGCTCCAACGCGGCTTCGATTGGGCGCTGATATTCGCGGCCGAACTGATTCAATCCCCCCAGAAAACCTGGCTGAATGAAGTCGAACAGACACCAGAGATCGATCAGGGTGTTCTCGACGGGCGTACCGGTACACGCCACTCGAAATCTTGCAGGAATGGCTTTGATCGCCTGAGTCACCAATGCAGCAGGGTTCTTCAGTTTCTGCGCTTCATCGCACACGACGATCGACCACTGCTGGCGCGCCAGGGAAAACTCCTGATCGCGAAGTGTCTCGTAAGTCGTCAGGACGATTCGGGCGCCGCCCATCCAACCCGGGCGCAGCAAGTTCTTGATGCCTTTGGCTTTCAAGTCCGCAGGGATTTCTTCTTTCTTGAACTTCACTGCACTCAAGGCTGAGCCATACAGCTTCAGCACTGGCAGTGCGTCAGCGAAGAAGAACCGGTGAAGCTCACGCTCCCAGTTATCAAGCAACGAAACCGGGGCGACGATCAGTGTCGGCTTGTCCTCTGGATATTGTTCCAGGTACCAGACCAGGAAGGTGAGCAACTGGATCGTTTTCCCCAGCCCCATATCATCAGCGAGCAAGCAGCCTGACACGTCCGAGGGGGACAAACGGAACAAGTGCTGCAACCACGCGACGCCTTGAAGCTGGTGCTCACGCAAGACGACTTCAGGCTTGAGCAAGCCAGGCAACTCTGGCGTTGCGTCCAAAGCGGCGCGTAAGGCTGCCTGACGAATCTGAACGTAGGTCGGCTCGTCGATGTTGTGGCCGATTTGCAATACGGCGCGGCCAACCTTTTCCTGTGGCAGGACAAGGCTGGTCTCGACAGGGGCGATCTTCTTGGACCAGGCAGCAAACAGTTGCTCGGCGGCGGCAATCGAGAGCGGTGTTTCTGACTCTGGCAAACAGACCGTTTCATCACCGGCAGCACGAGCTTCGTCCAATCGCTGCTCAAACGCTTCAAATTGAGCGCGGTCGGATGGATCCCAGCGCCCGAGGATTTCTGCGTCAATACCCAACGCCGCCACATCCTTCGGCAACCAGTTCTCGGTCGCCTCTTTGACGAGGAAAGGCGAAGTAATTTTTTCCGCTTCCCCGATGCCAGTCACACGGTCGCCGTAAAGAGACAGGTCCAGGACTGAGTCGAACTCAATACCGGCCGCTTCGTTTTGCCAACGCTTAAGCAGGTCGCTGATTCCCGCCAGCTGGCGCAAATCAAAATCGCTGAGTTCCAGCTCATAGCCCTGCCAGAAACCAGCTGGCATTCCAGCGGCCAACTTCAGTTGCAGTTCATGTACGAACGGCGCGAGCTCATAGACCGCTTTGAATTCAACTTCGATGGGCGCTTGCGGCGTTGGCGAGATCGGTTCGAGCGTCAGATTTACCTGCTCGATGCGCTGTCCCGCTTCATCCAGTTTGGGCTCCAGATGAAAGCGATGAAAGAAAATCCCAGCCTCGGCCAGGTCGTCTTCATAAGTCTCGGCATCCAACACTTGCGCGGCACTTTCGCCGAGTGCACTGTAAGGATTGCGGACGAAAGAAAGAGCATCGTCCCCAGCGACCCGACGCCCGGGCAACGAGCGTACGTAGTCCAATACAGATTTGACTTCGGGATCAATCAGCACGTGTGTCAGCGATCCATCATCACCAGTCACCCGATATCGATCCTGAACCTGATTAGCGCCGTCGAAACTTTCAAGCCAGTTTGCCGGCTGGCCTTCAAAGGTGGGTTCCAGTTCGATAACCGGTATATTGCCTACTGTCGATTTTCGCGGGTTGAGTCGCAAGCTTTCAGGTTTGATAACGACGGTCTTATCCAAGAAGCCATCCATGCCGGCACCAGCCTTGCGCGCCAACTTCCTGATGCTAGCCCAGCCAATCTGGTTAGTTACTTCACCCGGCTCATTTTGCTGAGCCAAATAAAGTTGCCGTACCGCACCGGTCAGTTTCCACGACGACTCGGGCAGAATTTCCATTATTCCGTGGCGCTGGACGATGGCACCTGTACGCTGCACCTGCACATTTGCATTGGACTGCGGGTCGCGCCATCCACTGACAGCGACCTTGAAGTCGTCAGAGGCAAGACTGCCTTGGCTACTCAATTGAGGGATGAGGCCTGTCTGTGGCGGCAACCCCAATAGCGGCAGACTTGTTAAGTGCTCTGGTTCATCAAGAAGCCGATAGAGCTCATCCCATGTCAGCAGCCAGCGATCGCTGAGTTGGGAGACGAACTCTTCTTCTTCCAACTGATCCAGATAGCTTGCCAGCGGCCAGGACTCCGTATTCTCCGCCAAGCTCAGGGGATAACAAATGCCCTGCTCCTCAATGGAAAAAACAGGCTCAGTATTTTCTACCGCCGAATTCGGCTGCAGGCCAATGCCTTTGAGGAAACGCTTGAGCATTACTGTCTCCAGAACCGGAGTGGCTGGTGATTGACGGGCTTGAAGCCCAGGCGTTGGAGCGCTGCAACGGCGGCCTGATCATTGTCATCAAGCTGGACCTGATACGCACCGCCTCGTGCGCGCTGGTCATAGACTTTATGTTTGACCGACTTCAGTGCGTCACGGACTTGGTCTTCGAAAGCCAATGGCTTGGCTGAACCTGGCGCTCCGACCTGACTCTGCACACGAATACCCAATTTCTCCAGGGCATCATCGAATTTGCTGAGCCAGCCCTCTATGCGATTTGGGCGGCTAGGTGCAGGTGAGTGCCGCATTCGATTCAGCGCGCGGTGAGGCTGTTTCAGTTCGCTAGCCAACTCAAGTACTGACTTATCTGGATTGAAAGGCGACTGGTCAGCTTGATACACGTAGCAAGCATTACCGGTTCCGGAGAACTCCACGAAAAAATAGTTCCCGATCTGCATGATGACTGCGTTGTTATGACCAGGACCGCCTACCAGTCGGCTAAGGCGCCCTTTGTTCTTCTCACGAAAATGGACGAAATCCCGCCCACTGTCATGCCAGGCATCCGAACCCATGACGATTCGGGTGTAGCTCATCTGGTTAGCAAAACGCAGCCAATAATGTAGACGTGATTGATCGACCTCAGCTTCTCCTTTGAGCAAGTTGAAGAAGTGCTCCAGATCTTCCTTCGCGAACCACGCGACAACCATCGCACAGACGTCTTTTTCAACGTACTGCAACCAGCTATTTTGCCTGGAGCGGATCTGAGGACT
Source organism: Pseudomonas sp. 008 (assembly GCF_016861935.1). Lineage (NCBI taxonomy): Bacteria > Pseudomonadati > Pseudomonadota > Gammaproteobacteria > Pseudomonadales > Pseudomonadaceae > Pseudomonas > Pseudomonas sp. 008. The sequence continues at coordinate 193,796 of NZ_BOMA01000014.1, forward strand.
GCCCCAATTGTCGAGCGCAACCTGTTTGAGCAACGACGACGGTTTTTCTCGATAAGCAGCCACGTGATAACGCGACAGGCATGCACTCAGAATGTCGTTCATGTAGCGCGGATGCTGCCGGCCGATATCGACAAGGTCAGCTAATCGCTGGGAGAACTCGGCGTCGTCCAACATGAAGATGCGGGATATGAGTACGTTAAAGATCCTTCGCCACAGCCAACTGCTGTCAGGGATCTGCGCAATCGTCTGCAATGCCGAAAGGTCGCTGATCTCACCCTTGAACATCTGGTCACCCAGCCTGGCACCTGCCTGCTCGGAAAAAAGCTCCTGATGCTGCTGGACGATTTGCACCCATTCTTTTTCGCGCTTTTGCTGGCCTTTGACGCATTCGAAGCCAAGTTGAACGTCTTCGCGCAACAGGCACCAATTGGCATTCTTGTCAGGCGTGGCGGCCTCGTACCCAAAGTAGCTAAAGCACAGCGCCAACCAATCCCGACGGCTCAGCTTTCGTTTTTCGATACGGTGATGGATTTCTTTGTGCACTAGGGCATAAAGCTGGTCATCGTCCAGTATCGGCCCGACTCGCTCGCTCTTGTCCGAGAGGCCGGCGAAAACCAAGCGCCACTCTGAGGCGTTGAGTGGGAGTACATTGCGAAATTTGCTTATCGCAGCACGGCGCTTTTCCTGAGGTGGCGGCAAGGCCTTTTCAGCGCGCTCGAATCGTTCATAAAGATCAACTCCCGCAGCACCCAGACGGGGGAATCGCGCCAACGGTTCAGGTGCCGGCCCCGTTCGATGCGTGGAAAGACTCAGGTTAATAGCGGCGGAAAGCCTCGCGATTGGGCTGGTCATCGGTTCATCGCCAACTGACACTTTTCCATATCAGTGTTATTGAACACCGGCACCTCTGGCTTGAGGTTTTCTTCCTTTTCCTTCAAGCCAAAGAACTGCATGCGCAACTCCACTCGGCGGCTTTCTTCCTTGGTGTCCTTGGCATTGTTGAACGAAACACCGCCTGCCAGAAACATCGATCTGATTTGCTGTTGGTGCTCCGGCGACAATCCGACCTGGAGCAGGCTGCGACTATCGAGCAGGCTGCACATCACCCACTCTGAACGCTGCAATGAAAGGTGCAGGTTATAAAGATAGGAACCGTCGGTGTCTGTCGATCCCTCGATCACCACCTGTTTGAACCATTTACGACCTACTTCACTGTTGGCCGCCTCCAGAATCATCGGCACAACCTCTTGAAGTGCCGACTGACCATCGTTGCTCAGCGCGTACTGGTTATGCCCAAAGCGGCCAGCGTCGCCAAAGCTAATCCGGTTGTCTTTGCAATCCACCAAGATGGTCTTACTGGCAGTCTTCGCCTTAAGACTCAAGTGCTCGCAGATCTGACTGATGTCCTTGTTGCGCTGCTTCTCCCCCTGCTCCGCCTGGTTAATACGCTGTGTCACAGAACTCAAGGCCGCCACCATGACCACGAGAAACAGAATCATCATGGCGGTCATCAAATCAGCGAAGGAAATCCAGAAAGGCTTTTCTCCCTCGTCCTTTGAACGGGCAGCCGAAGGCATTTGCTTACCAAACATCGACTAGCCTCCGTTACTGCCTGATTCTTTCCATGATGTCGCCGAAGTCTTCGAGACTTTCCTTGACCCCTTCTACACCGCCTGCGAGGCTCTTGACTGCTTTATCGAGCTCGGCGTCCAGGCTACCCAGGGTTTGTCTCAAGACCCGGTCCATGCCATCACCGAACTCTTTGAAGCCGCTACCCAACACACCACTGATGTTTTCCAGGTACTCGTACACTTCACGGTTAAGCGCCTGCATCCGCTCGCTTTGAATCTTAAGGTCCTGAAGATACTGGCTGCGACCACTGGCCTCCCCTTGTGCGCTTGCGACAACCCCTTCGATGACCGCGAGCGTTTTCGCCAGCGCTTCACGATTGTTTCGGTAGTCCGCGACCACGGTGTTCAACTCACGTGATGCCTGTGCAAGCTCAGTACCTACGCCCTGAACTGTTCCCATCAGACCCGCAGTCGACTCACTGGCTCGTGCAACGCTTTGTCCGGCGGTTTCGAATCGCTCAGCCGCAGCCCGCATCTTGTCTGCGCCTAGCTGCATGCTCTGCAAATGCTGCTCTGTCTGGGCACTCAATGCCTTGACGGTGTCCTGGGCAGACTTCTGTTGCTCAGACACTGTTTGCAGCAACGCCTTGACCTGCTCGTCAAGTCCGCCCACTAGGTCGCGGGTGCCTTGATGCAGGTCAGCCTGTGCAGCGCGGGTGGTTTGATCCATCTGCTGCTGGCCATGCTCCAGTTGCTTGAAGACTGCCGAAAGCTGCTCACCCAGCACCTCAACGGAACCCGCAATTTTCGCCATGGTTTCCTGTTGACCCTGGCCGATGTTCTGTTTGATCGATTCAACAAAAGCCTGGAGATTCTCAGCCATTGCCTGTTGGCGAGCCTCGCTTTGAGCAAACAACTTCTCCAATTGCTCGGCCATTCGAGCGCCAGCCCCCTCTCCTTCGTTGCCGATACGGGCAACCGAAGCCTGGAGATTGGCGAGCATCTCGTTCATCCCCGCTTGCATGACGTTCTGCCCGGCCTGCATATCGGAGAGTAACTGGGCGATCATGGTCGAGCTGTTTTGGGTCGAGGACTCGCTAGCCGAACGCATATCCTGGATCAGCGTGGAAAAGCCTTGCTGCATCGACTGCATGGCGGCAACGGATTGCCCCATCAGCTCGTGTAGACCGTTGAACTGTTGGCCAAACGTACCTTCCAGCTTGTTCATGAAGGCAACTACTACATCCTGAAGAAGGTTCTGTACTTGCCCCGACTGCTCGCCACTGGCGGCCTGAACCGCACCCGCGATAGCTTCAAGCGGGGATTTGAGACTGTTCTCAATGGCACCGCTCACCTGATCGGCCAACAACTGCCCGGAGTCTCGGTAAGTGGTTGACAAGGTTTCCGCTAATTTGAGGCTTTCCCGAACTTGGGTATCAACGAGGTTCTGCAGCATTTCCCGCAGATCGGTTACCAGGCTGTCCTTGAGCTGACGGGTTTGCACCGAGCTTTCAGCACTCGAGCGCACAAGCTCCGCCAGATATTCCTCACCGACACCGCTGTCAAAAAGCCCGTCGATGGTTTCGTTGAACGTTTCAAGGAGCCTGTAGCATTGCCCTAGACGCCACTTCTCAGTAATCGTGACGACGATAGAAGCCATGATTGAAATAAAGGAGCCGATGAACGCAAACAACACGTCCTTGAGCAGCTTATCGACGCTGGCATTTACCTGTTCCGGAGTACTCGGATCAAAATGCTGAAGGCCAAGCATCAAGCCAAAGAAGGTTCCGACAATACCGATACCCGTCAAAATTCCAGGCAGGTGTTTATAAAATTCGGTTCCCAGCGGTGTATCAACCACGCTTTGTGGTGAGAAAAAATGCGCCGCTCCAGCGGTGGCGCGGGACCGGACAAGGACCTGCTCACCTTCCTGGAACTCAAACTGGTCGTGCAGTGTTTCAGCGTACTCGTGCCAGGAGTGCTCCAGCTTGCTTCCATTGAAAAGTCGCTCCAACTCAGAGCGCCGTTGAGACGGGGCGAGCGCTTTCACACCCTGCACGCGTTTAGTCAGACTTTTCAGCTGACTGCTAAGTTTGAAGGATCGACAAAAATAACGGAAAAAGTACCAAGCGCATAAAATGAAAACGAAGCCAACTACCATTTTTGGTGCGATCAGCTGCTCGGAGCTTGCTGCACCCCAAAGATGCAACAGCGTCGAAAAATCCATACTTTCCGCCTTCAATTAAGCAATTTTTTGATGTTCAGAACGCCTGCAATACCCACATTGATGCGTCAATCGCTAATCCCGCTGGCGATCGATAACAGCACCTTGCACGGCACGCGTTTTTCAGGGCACAACAAATTCGGAATGGAAGCGCGGTAGTTTCACTACGGCTGATCAGAAACCTTCCGTGGACAAATGTTGGAATATCATGTCCTTATGCCAGTACCTTAGCCTGAGCCTTGACCATCGTAAAGCTGGACGCGATCAATGGATCCCTGATCTGAGGAAACCGCCAGGTTTATCGGTTGCGCTCTAGATCCGCTCACAGAGGGGCGACTTCCGTGCCCTCGCCGGATTCCCCTCTCCCTTCTGCAAGTTGAACACGCTTCAGAATTTTTGATTCGCTTTAGCCAATGCACGGACCAACATTTCAATACGGTCGTGTCATTCATCGGTGGCTATTTCAAAGCACCACTTGATGAAGTGGTATTCCAATAGGTATTCCAGGAATAAAATTAACCGATTATTTTCTATAAAATTCAAATAGATACGCGATCAATTCAGATTACCCCGGCCCACCACTTCAACGAAAAAAGACGTCCACGGACGTCTTTTTTTGTGCCTGAAATCCATCAATGAAATCTGGTTCGCCCCTCTTGTGCGAGCCTATCCTCAAGCATTAACAAAGCCCGTCTTGCGCGGGCCTTGTTGCATCTGGGGTTTTGTCTATCGCGTGCATGCTCAAGGCGCGGGGGCCAACGCCATATCAGCTCGCCCAACGCCCGGCACCTCGACGGGACTTGCACAGGCGACAAAATCCTCCTTGCGTAACAGCACCAGCGCAATCAACGACACCACCCCCGTGCCTATGTAAAAGTACCAGGGCGACGTAATGTCTCCGGTCACCTTGATCAGCCAGGTAGAAATCAACGGTGCGCTACCACCGAATACCGCCACCGGAATGTTGTACGCCACCGCGATACCGGTGGAGCGGATTCGGGTGGGCAACAACTCGCTCATTAATGCATAAGTCGACGAGGCATACAGGCCGAACAGGATGGCCACCGACATCAACGGGTAGATAAACGAAGCAGGCGTCGCCGTGGGGGCCGATTTGAAGAGCCAGTACATCGCCAGGGTGGCCAGGGTGCCGACCACCAACAGAAACGGCTTACGCCCGTTTCTATCCGTGAACGCACCGCCAAATGGCATGACGACTGCGGCCGATAAGCTGGCAACGAAGACGTAGAGCAAGGTCGTGCCGCTGTCGAACTTGAGAATGCTCGACATGTAGGTCGAGACAAAGGTCAGCACCAGATAGAAGATCGAGCTGTGCAGAGTAATGATGAAGAACACCAGGGCAATCGCCCGTTTCCACTGCCAGACTTCTCGCAGAGGCGCCTTGGAGGTTTCCCCCGCGCGCTGCAATGCCAGGAACTCGGGACTGTCTTCAAGCTTCAGGCGAATGTACATCGAGATCAGGCCCAGAGGCGCCGCAATCAAAAACGGAATGCGCCAACCCCAGGCTTGCATCAGGTCAGCGCCCATGACCCAGGTCATGCCGTTGGCCACGGCACCGCCCAGTAACAGTCCGAGCACCGCCGTTACCATCAACCAGCATGTGGCGAAGCCGCGTCGCCCAGGCCCGGCGTACTCGGAGATGAAGCTGGTGATGGTGCCGATCTCGCCGCCGGCCGAGAAGCCCTGTACACAGCGGATCAACACCAGAATGATCGGCGCTGCAATCCCTATCGAGGCATAGGTCGGCAGCAACCCCAGCAAGAAGGTCGAACCGGCCATCATCACCAGTACGGTGATCAGGGTTTTGCGCCGACCGATCTTGTCCGCCAGCGGACCGAAGAACAGCCCTCCCAGAGGCCGGATGAAAAAGCTCAAGGCAAAAGCCGCAAAACTGGCGAGCAGGCTGGTAGTCGGGTCATCAGAGACGAAGAACGCCTTGCCGATATAGACGGCGAGAAAACCATAGACGCCGTAGTCGTACCACTCGATCAGGTGGCCGGACGTTGCACCGATAAACGCCCGACGCCGTTGCCGGGCCGGGTTTTTCTGTTGAATGCCCACGTGAGGGACTCCTGTCTGATTTTATCCATGGGAAACACAACTCAGGGAACTGCAGTGCCGTTCGCGACCTCCTTCAACCAGAGGCGCAGCTCGGTCTTGAGAATCTTGCCGTAACTGTTCTTGGGCAGCTCCGTGCAAAATACGTACTTCTTCGGTTTTTTGAATGACGCCATGCGTTCGACGAACCATGCGTTGAGCAAAGATTCATCGAGCGATCCTGCTGTACGGGGAACGACGAACGCTACCACCATTTCCCCCCACTGCACATCTGGCTCGCCAACCACACAGACTTCAAATACTTCCGGGTGCTGCGACAACACTTCTTCTACTTCCCGAGGGTACACATTGCAGCCGCCGGAAATGATCACATCCTTGGAGCGATCGGTGAGCGTCAGATAACCCGCGTGATCAAGAAAGCCAATGTCGCCGGTTAACAGCCAGCCATCCACCAAGGTCTGGCGAGTCGCCGCGTCGTTGCGCCAGTAGCCTTGCATGACGGTGGGACCACGCACGGCGATTTCCCCTGACTGGCCGGGAGGCAACGGCCGGTGCTCAGGGTTCAGAATCCTGATCTCCATACACGAATGTGCCCGCCCCACGGAAGCTGCCAGAGACGCCCAGTCGGGACGGTTTCGATCCGCGATCAACTCACGCGACAACGCGCTGATCGTCATCGGGCTCTCCCCCTGACCATAGATCTGCACCAGCCGCGCGCCAAAGGTCTCGACCGCTTCTTGCAGATCCTTCAGGTACATCGGCGCGCCGCCGTAGACAATGGTTTTGATCCCGTCGCCGCCGTAGCCTTGGCGCCGAGCCTGTTCAACCATGCGCTTGACCATGGTTGGCGCGGCGAACAACATGAGATCGCCCAGCCCGCTCGCCAGCTCGAACAGCTCGTCGGCCTTGAAACCACGGGATTCGGGGACAACATGGCGAGCCCCGCAACGCACATGGATAAAGTTGTAGAGGCCGGCGCCATGGGACATCGGGGCCGCGTACACCACTGCATCATCCGGACTGACCGGATCAACGTCGAGCGGATAACACAGCGACATGGCCGTCAGGTTGCCGTGGGATAGCATCACCCCCTTGGATCGCCCGGTGGTGCCGGAGGTGTAGAACAGCCAGGCAAGGTCATCGGCATCACGAGAGCAAGGATCTTCCAACGTCGTCGCATCGAACGAAGCACACACCACACTGTCCGCTTCATTCAGTTCACGACAGCCCTGCGGCAACATCTCGGGCGGGAACACCTTACCGCCCTCGGTGAAGATCAGACGGGCTTGCGCATCGTTGGCGATCCAGCCAGCTTCAACAGGGTGCAGCTTGCAGTTGATCGGCACCGCGACCGCGCCAATCCACCAGATGCAATAGAGTAATTCGAGGTATTCGCAACTGTTCTTCATGAACAGTGCCACACGGTCGCCGGGCGCAATGCCGTGCTCGCCTATGAGCTGCGCGGCACGACTACGGACATGAGCGGCAAACGTGGCGTAGTCGGCGACTTGCCGCTGCCCCTCAAATAACGCAGGACGTTCTGGCCAGCGTCGGCCGGCGTCGTTCAGCCAGTTGGCAATGTTCATGCTCAAGCCCTGTGAGCCTGAAGCACCGAGGCATAATTGGCGACCGCCATGCCACCCATATTGAACAACAGACCGAACTCGGGGTTCGGCACGGCCAGGCCGACAGGCTCGCCCGTCAACTGCCAAAAGGCCATAGCGTGCATCGATACCCCCGTGGCGCCTACTGGATGCCCCTTGGCCTTGAGCCCGCCAGACAGGTTCACCGGCAAACGCCCGCCCGCCCGCACAGTACCGTCATCCAGAGCTCGGTGCCCCTCGCCTTTGGGGGCCAGACCCATGGCTTCGTAGATCAGCAGTTCGGCAATGGTGAAACAGTCATGGACCTCGGCAAAACTCAGATCGCCCAAGGTGACATTAGCCCCGCGCAAAGCCGAATGGATCGCACGCCGAGGACCTTCAAACGCGATGATGTCACGCTGGGCAATCGGCAGGAAATCGTTGACTTGAGCCACCGAGCGAATCAGCACCTCACGGCGAAACTGGCTGGCTCGCCTGGACGAGGCAAGCACAATGGCGGCAGCCCCATCGCTGATCAGCGAACAGTCGGTCAGACGCAGCGCCTGCGCCACATACGGATTGGTTTTGGACACATTGTTGCAATGTTCGAAATCCATGACCCGGTGCATCTGCGCCAAGGGATTGGCCATGGCGTTGGAGTGGTTTTTGGTGGCGATGGCGGCCATTGATGCCATCGGGCACTGGTAGCGGTCACGGTACTGTTGCGCAGCCAGGCCGAACAACTGCGGAAAACTGAGCCCGGCCTCTTGGGCGTCGTTCTGATAACCGGCACCGGCCAGGGCCTTGGTGACCTCGGCTGTAGAGTTGGAAGTCATCTTCTCGGCGCCCACGATCAACACCAGCTCAGCAGAGCCTGAGAGAATCGCGTTGATCCCCGCGTGAATCGCCGCCGAGCCCGAGGCGCAGGCGTTTTCACAGCGGGTGGCAGGCTTGAAGCGCAAGCCTTCGTCGGCTTGCAGCATCAATGAAGCGGGAAAACCATCCGCAACCATCCCCGAATTGAAATGCCCGAGGAACAGGGCGTCAATTTCTGAGGCGTCGATGGCGGCATCCGCCAGGGCTTCGCGGGTAACCTGCACGATAAGGTCTTCCAGCGTAGAACCGTCCAGACGACCAAAACGGGAGTGAGCGGCAGCGACGATGGAAACGGAATGGGGCATGGTGATTTTCTTCTGTGCTTGGATCAGGTATTCAATACAATGACCTACCGCCCGGATCACTCGCTAGTTCGTACAACTACGTACTCGCATAAGTAACCGCACTGACCCACGGTATCGTTAGTAAGGGATTGTTAGTCAAGGCAGGATGCCCAATGACCGTCTTCGCAAAGCAACTCAAAGACCTTGAACGTCTGGCGTTCCAGGTGTCACCCGCCCCGCAGCTCATCACCGGCAACCGCGTGATGCTCGACTGCAACGAGGCATTTCTGGAGCTGTTCGGTTACGCTCGCGAGGAGCTTCTGGGTCATCTGACCCTGCTGATCTACCCCTCCCAGGCGGACTACAAGGCCATTGGCAACCGCAGCCAGAACTGGTTGCTCAACAGCCAGAGCGGCTCCTACTCCGATGAACGCTTCATGCAACATAAAAACGGCGAGGTGTTCTGGGCCAGGTCCCACGGCTATACCCTGACTCTGGACGATCCGTTCAAACTGATGGTCTGGCACTTCGAACGCATGGACCGACCGCACTACGCGACGGTAAACCTCACGCCCCGCGAACGAGAAATCTCGATGCACATCGTCAATGGACTGACCTGCAAGGAAGTGGCAAAAAAACTGGCGATTTCCCACAGAACCGTGGAAGTCCATCGCGCACGCCTAATGAGAAAGCTACAGGCCAAGAACAGCGCGGAGCTGGTTTCGAAGATTATTGTTGTGAGTTGACGGGCAAGTAATAGAGAGAAGTTCTTTGCCTGACAGATTCGTACTCACCGTCCTAGGAAATTTCCCGCAACCCGTAGCGGCTTCCATGAACTGACCACCGATCTGGCTGACCATCTCGAAGGCTCGCATCACAATGTGGCATTGGCGATGCAGCAACTGGCCGTGCTGGCCGAGATGTTGATCAATCGAGCGCTGGATAACCTTGATTCGCCCATGCCGGCGGTCGAGCCCGTCTGCCACTGAGCAATCGCGATCGTTGATCGAATGGAGGTTTTGTCATGGATCGATACATGTCGATCACCGGCATCGACTGCACTATCGCGTCGCTGCTGATCGACACTGAAGCGCCGCTGGATGTGCTGCATGAAACGGCGGCTTACCGCATCCGCACGGCGACTCAATTGCTGGAGAGTTTCGCTGTGAACGAAGGCGTTCACAGTGAGCTGGCGCGGGTGTTGGTGACTTCGTTGCGCGATGGTTGCGATTTGCTGGATGTGGTGGGGCGGCGGTTGCAGCGGCAGGTTTCAGCGTCTTAACGCATCCGGCATAGGGCATCGTTGCCCCCCAACGCAAAAAGGCACCTGACGAGCCTATCGCAGGTGCCTTTTTTGTGGATTCGATTCAATGCGCTATCGATGCATGACGAGTATCGTGTCTCTCAACAATGCCTTTTGCTACGGAACAGATGATGAACAAAAGCGTTATATATGCCTTGGGTGCTGCAGCGCTGTTTGGTGCCAGTACACCGCTTGCCAAGGTCCTGGGGCTGAACGTTTCACCCGTCTTGCTCGCCGGTTTGCTTTACCTGGGAAGTGGCTTGGGTCTCACGGTTACCCGGCTGATCCGCGATCGCGGCTGGCTGCCTGTCGGTTTAACCATTTCAGAATGGCCATGGCTCATTGGCGCTATCGCGTTCGGCGGCGTGCTGGGGCCGGTGTCTTTAATGTTTGGCCTTACCCTCACATCAGCTACCACTGCTTCGCTGTTGCTAAACCTTGAGGCGGTGTTGACCGCCCTGCTTGCCTGGATGGTGTTCAAGGAGAACGCCGACCGGCGGATCGTCGCTGGAATGATCGCAATCGTTGCCGGTGGCGTGCTCTTGGGTTGGCCTCAAACTTCCGCAGGGATCCATGGCTGGGTTGGCCCGGTCGCCGTGGTGGTTGCCTGTTTTTGTTGGGCCATCGATAACAACCTTACCCGGAAGGTTTCCGCATCGGATGCATTGTTCATCGCAGGCATCAAAGGATTGGTCGCCGGGGTCGTCAACTGCGCTTTGGGGATTGCTCTTGGCATGCATCTCCCTGAATGGTCTCTATTGGGGCCGACGCTACTGGTAGGCTTTTTGGGCTACGGCGTTAGCCTGGTGCTATTCGTTTTGGCTTTGCGGGGGCTTGGCACCGCGCGCACAGGTGCGTACTTCTCTACTGCACCGTTCCTGGGGGCCGCTATTTCGATCCTGTTGTTAGGCGAAGCGGTGACGTGGGTGTTTTGGGTGGCTGCCGGCCTGATGGGAATTGGCGTCTGGATACACCTGACCGAAAGCCACTCTCACGAGCACCAACACGATCCGCAAACACATGACCATCCGCATATTCATGACGAGCACCATCAACATGAACATGCCTTTGAGTGGGACGGCACTGAACCTCATAGCCATTTACACGACCACGCTCCCATTAAACACAGTCATCCGCACTTTCCCGATATCCATCACAGGCACCAACACTGAGCGACTGAGACGGTACGGCAGTTACTCAGGGCCAACAGTAGTGGAAAAGGATTTCTCTGACAGATTAGAACCACGTCATCCTGGGAATTTTCCTGCAACCCGTAGCGACTGCCATGAACTGGTGAACAACATTTCTGAAAGATAGTCTTCACCCTTCGCTGCGACCCTGCGGATGGTTTTAACAAGCCGAAATTACGTAAGGATCCCTAAACCAATGGAACGCCCTTATGAAAAAGATCACCCGAATCCCACTGAAAAATCCGGCCACTTCACAACCTGAAACCCTCGACCCGACCCAACAGCCCAAAACCACCGAACGCTCCGTCAGTGCCCGCCGGCGCAACCTGAACAGGAACATCTTCAGCGTCCGCCCCGACGTCGACATGCCCACCCTGCTCGCTCACGCCAGCGAAACCCTGGCGTCCCTCAACGTCATGACGCTGGACTTTGCCGACCGACTCGAAGGCCCACAGCGCAATGTGGCACTGGCGCTTCAGCAGTTGACGATGCTGACTGAGCTTTTGGTCAACCGAGCGAAGGATAACCTTGATCCGAACGCGTCGGTGGCCGCGGGAGAGCCTCCCGTTCTTCACTGAGTGATCGCGCTCGTTGATCGAATGGAGTCTTTACCGCTCCCCCAACACAAAAAGGCACCTGACGAGAATATCGCAGGTGCCTTTTTGGGCTTTGAATGGGTAGAGATGTTCTGTATGCGTGACAATTGAAGCTGAATGTTACTTATACGAGACAATGCAGTGTCAGACGACTCAACACTAGGTTTCATAATCTGCAACTTACTGTCGACTCAATAGACGACAGAGTAGCCACGTTTTCGCCCAAGCGACTTACAGGACAGGGTTTTCAGAAATTTCCTGCAAGCCGTGACGACTCCGAGCTGATTGTGTAGCTCACGCTTCAAACCTACTCTGCCCAAACAAAACAGCGGTTCGTCCCCGACCAGTTGCTTGAGTTCACCCTTACGACCAGAATCCATCCATCGGATCACCTGCTGACAAGGAGGCCAACATGCAAAACATTAAGCTACCTAGCCGCCTTGTCGGCATTGGCTTGTACACCCCAGCAGAAGCTTCGCTTTACACCGGGATTTCAGCTACCGATATACGCCGCTGGTTATTCGGATACACCGCCCACGGTGTTCAGCATCCGGGGCTTTGGGACTCAGAGCTGTCTGATGTGAACGAGTGCGTTCTAGGTTTTCATGACTTACTGGAAATTCGTTTCGTTCATGCTTTTCGCCAACACGGCGTAAGCCTGCAAGCCATCCGTAGTGCCTCGCAGCAAGCAAAAGAGTTGTTTAACCAAGCGTACCCATTCACCTGCAAACGCTTTCAAACCGACGGACGAAGCATCTTCGCCACAGTGATGGGTGAAACAGGGGATGAGGCACTTCTGGACTTGATCAAGCGACAGTATGCATTCGAACAAGTCATCAAACCTTCGCTCTATGAAGGTATCGACTACACAGGATCAGGCTCAGCGCAGCGCTGGTATCCGGTCAAACGCAGCAAAGCCATCGTTCTCGACCCCTCTCGAAACTTTGGAAAACCTGTCCTGTCAGGTACGGGAATTGACACAGCAGCCATTTTTAGCGCCTACAGAGCTGAAGGCAGAGACGTCAAACGTGTAGCCCGCCTCTATGAAATACCTATTGCTGCAGTTGAGGCAGCGGTCAGTTTTGAGCAAAGGAATGCGGCTTGAAGTTCCTATTGGATAACAATCTTCCCCCTGCGTTGGCCCGAGCCTTGAACGAACTGACTAAAGCTGAGGGCCATTCGGTACTGTCTTTAAGGGATAAATTTCCGCAAAGCACCGCTGATGTGGCATGGATATCAGTGCTGAGAGAAGAAGGTGGATGGGCTGTCATCTCTCAAGACAAATTCACAAAAGGTGATATTGAAAAGAGAGCGTTCCGCGAGTGCGGACTGCCGGTCTTCTGTTTGGCCAAGCATTGGGGAAACGAGTCTTATTGGAACAAAGCGCATAACCTGGTGCGATGGTGGCCGTCGATCATGAGTCAGGCACATCTGAATGGAGGTGGCGCTGCGTTCCGCGTACCGTGGAAATGTCCGGCGCACGGAAAATTTGATCAAATAAAAATATAAACCCCGAACCGTGACAGGGCTTCTTTTCATTCATACCTTTGGTGAAGCTACGAGCGACTGAAGCCATCCATCCACATGAATTTTTCTTCACCCCACCGCCTCCCTCCAACCTGTACATTCCCCTCGCTCATTCAAGAAACTACGGTTTGCCCGCCCTCCCGCGGGCTTTTTTTTGCCTGCGATCTGGTTAGCGGTCGGTTCCAGCGACTGCTCCCACCATCATTTCAACCGATACAAATACGTATCCTGCGCCTCATGCGGCTGCAAACAAGGCCTCTGATAACACCGTCTGATCAAGCCAAACCCGGCCGCTTCGGCCAGCCGCTGGCTCGCCACATTGGCCGAGGCAATGGTCAGGTAAAACGTGAATCCGGGCATGCTTTTGATCAACGCTTCAAGCGCCGTGCGCATATAGCCTTTGCCCGAATACTCGGTATTGACCCAGTAGCCGAGCACATACCGGTTACGGCGCCGGGGCTTCAAGCCAATGCAACCGATGATCGCGTGCGCGGTATCGTCGACGATAAACAGCCGCCGCTCACCGGTTTCGCTTTTGAATTCATCGACTGCCCGCGCGAGGAACGATCGAGCCTCGTCCTCGGTGGTGTAGGGTTTGGCCCAGGGCAGAAATTTGGAGTGGACTGTAAAACTGGCGTTCAGCGCATGCTGCAACGCTTTACACCATTCGGGGTCGAGGGCGCTCAATCTCAATGTGTGAGTGCCAACTGTCAGCGCAAGCTCCATTGCATCATCCTTAACGACAAACTCCACGACGTCAGACAATAACAGCGCCTGGAAGGACGCTGCTACTCAGATCGCCCCCGTTAGTGCTGCCCCAACGTCACCCGTCACCTCTCGCTGGCCGTTCATGTTTCGTTAAGCATTCAACTCGTATGCTTGGGGTTCCCGGTCCCCTGCTCGGTTAGCCAGAAACTCATGTCACGCCCCGTCTCTTCACTGTTTCTGCTCGCCGTCCTGCTGTTTTTCTTCGCGCTAAGCAATCACCAATTACAAGGTTCCACGGAGGCCCGGGTCGCCGGAATTGCCATGGAGATGCACCTGGATAACGACTGGGTGACCCCGCATTTGTTCGGCGAGCCATTTCTTGAAAAACCGCCCTTGAGCTTGTGGCTCGACGCCGGGGCGATTCGCGCATTCGGTGGTACGCCGTGGGCGGTGCGACTGACGTCCGCGTTTGCCGGGCTGTTCAGTGTGATGCTGTTGTACACGATGCTGCGGCGATTCAACCGGCCCAAGGTTGTTGCCTGGACGGCGGGGATTTTGCTGGCGACCATGGCCAGTTATTGGAGTAATACGCGCAGCGTCGGTGAAGACGCATTACTGGCCTTCGGCGTGAGTATGGCGCTGCTGGCGTTTTTTCATGGTCAACGGCACTCGACCGTCGGCAATGCCCTGCTGTTTGCTTCAGGAATCGCTATCGCGACCTTGAGCAAAGGCGTGCTGGGGCTGGCGATGCCGGGGGTGGTGATCTTCGCGTATCTGCTGGCCGAAACCTTGATGGACAAGCGCCTGAAGCCCTCGGACTGGCTGCGCCCCGGCCTGTTGACACTGTTGGGATTGGTGCCGCTGATGATCTGGCTCGCGGTGCTGTATCAGCGCGATGGTGTGCATGCCGTGGGGGAAGTGTTGCTGACCAATAGCGTCGGGCGCTTCAGCGGCTCCTTCGTCGAGGCCGGCCATTACGAGCCGTTCTACTACTATCTGGCCAAGCTGCCGGAGGCCTTCGCGCCCTGGAACATTCTGGTGTACCTGGGGCTGTGGCACTTTCGCAAAAGCCTGATGGCCAATCGTTACCTGTTGTTTTTCACGGTGTGGCTGCTGGCGCAGTTCGTCATGCTGACCCTGGCGTCGAGCAAACGCACGGTATACATGATGTCCATGACGCCGGCAGCGGCGGTGATTGCCGCAGAATATGCGAGCGTGCTGTTCGAGCGACTTCAAGCCTACACCGGTGCGTCGACCTTGCCGGGGCTGATTGTCCGGCATCGTCGTGGTGTAGGTGTTGGTGTACTAGCCTTGGTGATCGGCAGCTACGTCGCTGCGGCTCAATGGGCATTGCCTCACGCTGATCGCACACTGTCCTTCCTGCCGCTGACTGAACAGATTCAGGCATTTCAGGACAGCGGGCAGCAGGTCGCGTTGTTTCAGGCCAACGAGCGGGTGGGCGGCGCCAGTGTGTTCTACACCCGGCGCGTACTCAAAGGCCTGGATACCGAGGCGCAATTGCATGACTTTTTGAGTGCCTCACCGGCTAATGTGGCACTCATGTCTGGTGTAAATGAACCCGCCGCGCCCTTAAAGGTGATCAAGACAATGAAGGTGG
The DNA here is from genome assembly GCF_016861935.1 of Pseudomonas sp. 008. Taxonomy (NCBI): domain Bacteria; kingdom Pseudomonadati; phylum Pseudomonadota; class Gammaproteobacteria; order Pseudomonadales; family Pseudomonadaceae; genus Pseudomonas; species Pseudomonas sp. 008. The sequence continues at coordinate 209,355 of NZ_BOMA01000014.1, forward strand.
GGCGTCAGGCTTACTACTTTGTGACCCTGTAAACGGCTCGGCGACGGGTACCGCAGCCTTCTGCAGCAACGGCAGTTCCAGCCGCGCCCGCCCATAGAACGCCAATGCCGTCAGCAAACACGTCAGCCACACGAAGATCCCGGACCAGAAGGTGTGGGACATGTAGTGCCAGCCTTGCAGGACTCGTGTCGTGCCATAGACGAAACCGAGCAGCAGCGAGCCGTACATCACCGCTTTGGCGTGCCGCCAGCGGTAGCGGCGAGCCACGAAGTACAGCGCGAGCATGGTGAAGCCACCCGACGCATGCCCACCCGGCCAGCAGCGACCGTCACCGGCTTCTTTCAGCAGGTCAAAATTCTGGTACCACTCCTTGTGCTCGATTTTCCCGGCGTACTGAGTGGTTTCAACCGGGCAATACACACTGGTGTGGCTCTTGAGGTAGTGGATAACACCGGTGCTGATGGAAAACGCGAACACCACATACAGGAAGTCCCGGCGGTGTTTACTGGCGAACCGAAGCACGGGCGCGACTTTGATTTTTTCCAGGAAGGCGATGATCTTCGAATGTTTCTCAGCCTTCAATCGCGGCCAGAGAAACGACAGCAAGGCGCCGATGATCGCGACCTCACCGGTCCAGTTCGGGATGATTCGCGCCCATTTATGGGTGATTTTCTCGAAGAGACGGACATGGTCCAACGGAAACAGCCGGGTTGCCGGGTCATAAAAAAGATCGCTGAAAGCGATGTCGATTTTGGTCATGTCAAACATCAGGAACACCGCGACCGCGCAGGCCAGCGGAATACCAAAGTTCACCCAGTAAAAGCGGTAACGGGAAGAAGTCAGCATCGTACGTCCAGATCCAGAGGGATGAAGAAGAAGCTCACTCGGTGGTTACCGAGTGCCAGTCAGAGGCTTCGATGGAACCAAGCATGCGAGGTTCCTGAGGTTTTTCAGCGGAGATAAACAGAGAAGCACCATAGCCTAGAGTAACAGTCGGCAGCTTGAGATCTTTTTCCAGTTGATCCATGCACTCGCTGTGAGTCACCAGAATCAGGTTGCGCCCGGCTACTTTGTGCGCCAGGGCATCGCGCAACATGCTGCCTCTGCAGTTGATCAACCAGTCTTCGCCGACGCCGACCTTGTTGAACATATAACTGGAGGTCTGTACCGCACGGATGATCGGACTGTTGTAGATATCGGCCTTGTTCAGGCCCAGATGTTCAAACTGTGCACCGACCCCCACCGCCACGCTACGCGAGCGATCCGTAATGCCATCATTGCCAATCAGACAGGCGGCGGTGGAGTGATCGCAACGCTCAACGTGACGCACCAGCACGATCATGTCGCCCTTGGCCCAACCCGCAGCCAGCGCACGGGCACCCGCCACATTGCCATGGGCCAGATCGGGCACAGCCGCAGGCCGCAACAGCCACACGGTCAGCGGGATCACCAGCAGCAGCGAGGCCACGATGACCGCGGTGTTTCGATAACGGGCCAAACGGCTCAGATCGATCGAGCGTTTTATCCCGAACAGACTCAGTCTCAATTCCACGTTTAGCCGCCTCGCCGGCATGCATCACAATCATACAAAGCCACCAGAGTAGAGAGTCTTGCGTCGGCTGCTGGTGAAACCCATGTGAAAAAAAGCTTAAGACCTGCGTAAAAATCTTGTTACAGAATCCATCCGACAAAATCCTTTCAGCTCCCGGGATTGCGGCCGATACATACCTGCTACACACCTTGCTGGCTCCCAAAAACAAAAATCTTCCAGCCAACCGACGATCAAAAGCGCAACGTTCCTGGAGGAATTTGATGAATAGCTGGTTCGGCAACATCAGCGTGAACCTGAAACTGGGCCTGGGATTCGGCCTGGTCCTGGCACTGACCTGCATCCTCGCCCTGACCGGCTGGACCAGCCTGGGCGGGTTGATTGACCGCAGCAACTGGATGAGCGACATCACTCAGCTCAATGCCGGCCTGACCAAGCTGCGCGTGGTTCGCCTGCAATACATGCTGACCAACGGCGACGAAACCGCCGCACAGAATGTGCAAACCACCCTGGACAGTTTTGTTGCTCAGCAAACCGCTCTGCTGGGCAGCTTCAAAAACCCTGAAAACGTCAAAATGCTCAAAGAGCAGGCCGCGACCATCGCCGCTTATCAGACGTCGCTGAACAAAATGCGCAGCGCCTACCGCACCGGCAACAGCGCCCGCGAAGCCATGGCAGCCAACGCCGAAACCGCTAGCAAGCTGATCGATGCGATCAATATCCGTGTGCAGCAAATGCCCTTGAGCGATCAGCGCTTCGAACAGTTCCTGGCCATCACCGCCGCCAAGGAAGCGTTCATTCTTGCCCGCTATGAAGTGCGCGGCTACACCGCCAACACCAATGCCGAGACCGAGCAGAAAGCCGTTTCCCAACTGGATGCGGCCATCGCCAGCCTGAAATCACTGAACACACATTTCGCCGAAACCCAACAAGACGCGCTGCGTCAGTTGGAAGCCGCCCTGAGCAACTACCGCAGTGCCTTGCAAGCCTATAAAGCCGCCAACACCGATGCGGTGCAGGCGCGTAAGGAAATGACCGATCAAGGCGCCGCCATCGTGACCCTGAGCGATAAGCTGTATCAATTCCAGCTCGACCGCCGTGATGCCGAAAGCGCCCAGGCCCGCACACTGCAATTGATCAGCACCTTGCTGGCGTTGCTGGTGGGCATCATCGCCGCCGTGGTCATCACCCGTCAGATCACCGGTCCGTTGCGCGATACCCTTAAAGTGGTCGAACGCATCGCCGGTGGTGACTTGTCTCAAGACATCAAAGTCACCCGCCGCGACGAGCTCGGCGTGTTGCAGCAAGGCATTGCGCGCATGGGCGTGACCCTGCGGGACTTGATCAGTGGCATCCGTGACGGCGTCACTCAGATCGCCAGCGCCGCCGAAGAACTGTCGGCCGTGACCGAGCAGACCAGCGCCGGTGTGAACAGCCAAAAAGTGGAAACCGATCAGGTCGCCACCGCCATGCACGAAATGACGGCCACCGTGCAGGAAGTCGCGCGCAACGCCGAAGAAGCTTCCCAAGCCGCAGCCGCCGCTGACGGTGAAGCTCGCGAAGGTGACAAAGTGGTCAACGAAGCCATCGCCCAGATCGAGCGGCTGGCCAGCGAAGTGGTGCGCTCCACTGAAGCGATGAGCGTACTGCAGCAGGAAAGCGACAAAATCGGCAGCGTCATGGATGTGATCAAAGCCGTGGCCGAACAGACCAACCTGCTGGCCCTCAACGCCGCCATCGAAGCGGCCCGTGCCGGTGAGGCTGGTCGTGGTTTTGCGGTGGTGGCTGACGAAGTCCGTGGCCTGGCCCAGCGCACACAGAAATCCACCGAAGAAATCGAAGGCCTGGTGGCCGGCTTGCAGAACGGCACTCAACAAGTGGCGGCGGTGATGAACAACAGCCGTACCCTGACCGACAGCAGCGTGGCGCTGACTCGCAAGGCCGGCGTATCACTGGAAAACATCACCCGCACGGTGTCCAACATTCAGTCAATGAACCAGCAGATCGCTGCCGCCGCCGAGCAACAAAGCGCCGTGGCCGAAGAGATCAGCCGCAGCATCATCAACGTACGCGACGTGTCCGAACAGACCGCCACCGCCAGCGACGAAACCGCTGCGTCCAGTGTTGAACTGGCGCGGTTGGGCAATCAGTTACAGATGATGGTGAGTCACTTCCGGGTTTGATATTCACTTTGTGGTGAATGATCAATCGCCTTCGCGGGCAAGCCTGTAGCGGTCCAGTTTTTTAGACCAATCTGTGGAGCGAGGCTTGCCCGCGAATGCTATCTAACGCTTAGACACTAATCGCATTGGTAAACACCAACCGATTGCCAAACGGATCGGCCACGGTCATGTCCTGACTGCCCCACGGCATCGCCTGGATTTGTGGGTGCGCAAACTTATATTCCTTGGCCAGCAATTGCTGCTGGAACGCCTCCAGCTCATCGGTCTCGATGCGCAGGGCCGAGCCCGGTGTCGCGTCGCCATGGTGTTCGGAGAGGTGCAGCACGCACTCGCCACGGGAGATTTGCAGGTACAGCGGGAGGTTCGCCTCGAAGCGGTGCTGCCAATCAATCTTGAACCCCAGAAACTCGACGTAGAACTCCAAAGCCTTGGTTTCATCGAAAATCCGCAGGATCGGGGTGGTTTTGCCGAAACTCATGGGGTAACTCCCTGACTGAATGAGCCCAGTGTAGCTGGGCTGGATGTCAGCGCTTCGGCTTGGCGACGGCTTTCTTTAACTGCAATGTGCCACCATGAGACCTGGATCAAAAGATCGTCCGAACGCGGCCCGAACCTTCGGCAGCTTCTACGAAGGCGCGATCAATGAAACCCTTTACGCAAATCCCCCTCTCGCGCCAGAAATCGCCCTTCCCTTCTGCCGTTCGCCTGCCCGTCGCGATAACTCAAGGCACCATTGATCCATACGCCATCAATCCCTTGCGCCGCCCGTTGCGGATCGTTGAAGTCGGCCACATCGCGAATCGTCGCCGGATCGAACAACACCAGATCCGCCCAATATCCTTCACGAATCTCGCCACGTTCCTTCAAGCCAAAGCGTGCCGCCGACAACCCGGTCATCTTGTGCACGGCGGTGTGCAGCGGAAACAGGCCGACGTCGCGACTGAAATGTCCGAGCACTCGTGGGAAGGCGCCCCACAAGCGTGGATGCGGAAACGGGTCTTCCGGCAAACCGTCGGAGCCGATCATCGACAGCGGATGCGCGAGGATGCTTCGTACATCGGCCTCGTCCATGCCGTAATACACCGCCCCCGCCGGCTGCAGTCGGCGGGCTGCTTCGAGCAGCGCAGTGCCCCACTCGGCAGCAATGTCCATCAGATCCCGCCCCCCCATTTCCGGGTGCGGCGTGGACCAGGTGATGGTGATGCGATGGGCGTCGGTGACTTGCTTGAGGTCCAGCGTCGAAGAACTCGCCGCGTAGGGATAACAATCGCACGCCACCGGGTGGGTTTTCGCGGCGTGTTCGAGGGACGCCAGCAATTGCGGACTACGGCCCCAGTTACCGGCTCCGGCACATTTGAGGTGGGAAATGATCACCGGCGACTGTGCGTGGCGTCCGATGCGGAACGCCTCGTCCATGGCCTCCAGCACCGGTTCGAACTCACTGCGTAAATGGGTGGTGTAGACCGCGCCGAATGCCGTCAACTCTTCGGTCAACTGCATCACCTCATCAGTGGATGCCGAGAAGGCGCTGGCATAAGCCAGGCCTGTGGATAAACCCAAGGCACCGGCCTCAAGGCTGTCGCGCAGTTGCTCGCGCATCGCGCTGATTTCAGCGTCGGTCGCGGTGCGATACAGATCATCCAGGTGATTGCTGCGCAACGCGGTGTGCCCCACCAGCGCAGCTACGTTCAGCGTGGTATTGGCCGCTTCGACGGCGGCGCGATAGTCGCTGAAGCGCGGATACACAAACGCCGCGGCGGTGCCGAGCAGGTTCATCGGGTCCGGCGGATCACCGCGCAAACTCACCGGCGACGCGCTGATCCCGCAATTGCCGACAATCACCGTGGTCACGCCCTGGCTGAGTTTGGGCAGCATCTGTGGCTGGCGAATCACCACCGTATCGTCGTGGGTATGCACATCGATGAAACCCGGCGCCAACACTCGGCCAGCGGCCTCGATTTCTTCGATGGCGCGAGCGTCGTGCAAGTCGCCGATTCGCTCGATGCGGCCATTCAGAATCGCCACGTCAGCGGGGTAACCGGGGGTGTTGCTGCCATCGATAATCAGCGCATTGCGGATCAGCGTGTCGTACGTCATGTCAGTCTCCCAGCGGCAAGTGATCGTCGCCGCCGCGGTAGTCGTCCAGGGCCAGTTTGATCCGCCGCAGACGTTCTTGATTGTCTTCAGGACTGGCCAACGCCAGCTCGGTGGCGAGCACATCGATGGCCAACAACATGCCGTAGCGCGCCGCCGTGGGTTTGTAGATAAAGGAAGTCTCGGCGCTTTGCAGCGGTAACAGCACATCGGCCAATTGCGCCAGCGGCGAGTCGGCGCGGGTGATGGCGAGAATTCGTGCGCCGTAGCTGCGCGCCAGCTCCACCGCTTCGAGCAGTTCGGGCGTGATGCCGGTCAGCGAGCAGGCGATGACCGCGTGTTCGGCGCCAAGGCTGGCGGCGGTGACGCGCATCATCACCGGGTCGTGACACACCGCAATCGGGTAGCCGAGGCGCACCAGCCGCACTTGCAGTTCATCGCTGCACAGGGTCGAGCAGCCGCCCATGCCGAAGGCGTGAATCATCCGTGCCTTGCCCAGCAGTTTCACCGCATCGGCGAAGCGCGACTCATCGAACGCCGCCAGGTGCTGGCGCAAGGTCGACTCGATATCGCCGACAATCTGCCCGTAGAACGCCGACTGTTCGGGCGTGCCCGCCGGGTCGAGAAAGCGGCTGCCGACGCCGCTGGCCTGGGCCAGTTGCAGGCGCAAATCCCGCAGGTCGCGGCAACCGACTGTGCGGGCGAATCGCGACAGCGTGGCAGTGCTGACTTCCGCTCGCTGCGCCAGCTCATCGAGGCTGGCGGAGGCGGCAAATCCTACGTCGTCGAGCATCAGCCGGGCGATGCGTCCTTCACCGGCGCTGAAGGATTCCTGACGGGCGCGGATCTGATAGAGGATGTCCATGGCGGATGGCTCCGACTAAAGCAGGTGAGAAAGGCCAACGGTCAGGCCGAAGGCGACCAGCGAGATCAGCGTCTCGAGCACTGTCCAGGTCTTGAAGGTCTGGGTGACGGTCATGTTGAAGTATTCCTTGATCAACCAGAAGCCGCCGTCGTTGACGTGGGAAAAGATAACCGACCCCGCCCCCGTCGCCAGCACCAACAGCTCCGGGTGGGGATACCCCAGACCAATGGCCACCGGCGCGACAATCCCTGACGCGGTGGTCATGGCCACGGTGGCAGAACCAGTGGCGATGCGCATCAACGCGGCGAACAGCCACCCCATCAACAGCGGCGACAACTGGAATTCATCGGCCAGGCTGACGATCTGATTAGTGACGCCAGCGTCCACCAGAATCCGGTTCAAACCACCACCAGCACCGACCAGCAAGGTGATGCTGGCGGTCGGCGCCAGGCATTCATTGGTGAACTTGAGGATCGACTCGCGATTGAAACCCTGGGCCAGGCCGAGGGTCCAGAAACTCAGCAAGGTCGCCAGCAGCAAGGCGATCACCGAGTTGCCGATGAACAGCAGGAACTGATTGAAACCGCTACCCGGCGTGGAGATCAGGTTGGCCCAGCCGCCGATCAACATCAGCACCACCGGCAGCAGAATGGTGGCCATGGTGACACCAAAGCCCGGCAGGCTATCGCGCGGCTCACGCTCCAGGAACTGGCGTTCCAGGGGGTTATCGGCCGGCAGTTGAATGCGCGGCACGATGAATTTGGCGTACAGGGGACCGGCGATAATCGCGGTCGGAATACCGATCAAAATCGCATAGAGCAAGGTCTGCCCCACCGACGCCTGATAGACCTGCACCGCCAGCATCGCCGCCGGGTGTGGCGGTACCAACGCGTGGACCACCGAAAGCCCCGCAACCATCGGCAAACCGACCATCAGAATCGACACGCCCACCCGCCGCGCCACGGTGAATGCGATGGGCACCAGCAAGACAAAACCGACCTCGAAGAACAGCGGCAACCCTACAAGAAAGGCGATACACACCATCGCCCAGTGGGCATTTTTCTCGCCGAAACGGTCGATCAAGGTGCGCGCCACCTGCTCCGCACCGCCGGACTCGGCCATCATCTTGCCGAGCATCGTGCCCAGCGCCACCACCAGCGCAATGTGCCCCAGCGTCTTGCCAACCCCGGCCTCATACGCCCCCACCACACCCGACGGCGGCATCCCCGCCAACAGCGCCAGGCCGATAGACACCAGGGTGATCACAATGAAGGGATTGATTCGGTAACGGGCGATCAGAACGATCAGCGCAATGATGGCGATGGCGGCGTAAACCAACAGCCAATAGCCGAAGGAAAGCGTCATGCGGTACTCCTCGAAAGGGTCACGTCGAATGGGTTGTGAAACTCATAAATCATTTCGACGGATTACTTTCAAACGAAGTGAAAGTAATTTTCGTTGAGGGGTAAGGGATGTCGTGCAGAGGTATGGGAAATCGCGGGTTATGAAAATCGGATAGCGGAATTTTCATCGCGGACACGGATCGTTCCCACGCAGAGCGTGGGAACGATCATCACTCATCGATTTCAGTCGTGATGTTCGCTGGCGCGCTTGAGCAGTTTCTTGCAGCGCTCGGACAGGTGCAGTACGCGTAGCTGCTTGCCAGCCTTGGTGTAGCGCTCGCGCAATGTCTTCAGCGCGGCGATGGCCGAGTAATCAACGAAGCTCAGGTGGCGACAGTCGACGGTGACCACGGATGGATCATTGGCGGGATCGAACTGGTTGAGAAAAGGCGTCGTCGAGGCAAAGAACAACGTGCCGTGCAGGAGGTAGAGCTTGCTGCCGTCGGCTTCAACGTGACTGTCGGCATACAGCTCGCGAGCGTGTTGCCAGGCAAAGTTGAGCGCCGCAATGATGATCCCGCACAACACGGCGATGGCCAGATCGGTGAACACGGTAATCACCGTGACCGCGATGATCACCAAGACATCGTTCAGCGGCACCTTGTTCAGCACCCGCAGCGAAGCCCAGGCGAACGTCTGCTGCGACACCACGAACATCACCCCGACCAATGCGGCCAGCGGAATGCGCTCGATCAGCGGCGAAAGAAACAGCACAAACAGCAGGATCATCCCCCCGGCCACCGCACCGGACAGCCGACCGCGACCGCCGGAACTGAGGTTGATCACGGTTTGCCCGATCATCGCGCAGCCACCCATGCCGCCGAACACACCAGAAACCATGTTGGCAGCGCCCAAGGCCACGCACTCGCGATCCGGATAGCCACGGCTCTCGGTGATCTCGTCGGTGAGGTTCAGGGTCAGCAGGGTTTCCAGCAAGCCGACCACCGCCATCAATATCGCGTAAGGGACGATGATACGCAGGGTCTCCAGGCTCCAGGGGATGTCTGGCAGCGCAAAACCCGGCAAGCCACCGGCAATGCGCGCCATGTCGCCCAGGGTACGGGTCGGCAGGCCGAGCAGGTAAACCGCCAGCCCAACGCCCAGAATCGCCACCAGCGCCGGCGGCACGGCCCGCGTCAGGCGCGGCATCAGGTAAACGATGGCCATCGTCAGCGCCACCAGCCCGATCATCATGTACAGCGGCGCCCCACTCAACCAGGCCTCACCGCTCTTGAAGTGCTCCAACTGGGCCAGCGCAATGACAATCGCCAGACCGTTGACGAAGCCGAGCATCACCGGGTGCGGCACCATGCGCACCAGCTTGCCCAGCCTCAACAGACCAAACGCCAACATGATCAGTCCGCCCAGCAGCACCGTCGCCAGCAAGTACTGAACACCGTGCTGCACCACCAGCGCAACGATCACCACCGCCATCGAGCCGGCGGCACCAGACACCATCCCCGGCCGTCCGCCGAAGAGCGCAGTCAGGGTGCAGATGATGAAAGCGCCGTAAAGCCCCATCAATGGATTGAGGTGGGCCACCAGCGCGAAAGCGATACATTCGGGGAGCAGGGCGAAAGAGGTGGTGAGTCCGGCCAGGACATCGGCGCGCAGACGTTTGGGTTTCATGGCTTACCTAAAAATACAGGCGGGAAAAGAGGGACGCGGATGTTACGGAATTGACAGCGGGCGGGCCAGTGAATGGGTGGCCTGCCCGCAATGAACGATCACGCGGCCTGCGAATCAGCCCCTGAAATCGGCAATCGCATAAGCTGCCAATTTGCCCTGGATGAAGTCCAGAAAGCACTGGATCCGTAGGGCCAATTGCGAGTTGCGGTAGTACACCGCGTTGATGGGTTGGCGATATCCGCTGTTGAACTCCGCCAGCAGCACCTGCAAGCGACCGGCGCGGATGTCGTCGATGGTCATGAAGTGCGACAGGCAGGCAATGCCTTGGCCGGCCAGCGCCAGGTGCCTGATCGTCTCGCCACTCGACGCGCTGATCGACGCCTGAATCGGCCAGCGATCACCGTGGACATAGCGCAGTGGCCATTGGTTGAGACCTTCGTTATGGGTAAAACCCAGCAGCGTGTGCTCGCTCAAATCCTCGACAGCGCTCGGTACGCCGTGTTGTTCCAGGTACGCTGTGCTTGCGACGATGTGCAGCGGGCTGCAACCCAGGGAGCGGGCGTGCAGGGTCGAGTCGGCCAGCGTGCCGATGCGGATGGCGATGTCGGTGCTTTGTTCGAGCAGGTCGATGATCAAGTCGTTGCTGTTGAGTTCGAGCTGGATGTCCGGGTAGAGACGGCGGAACTCATCGATGTACGGCACGATGGCGTGCAGCATGAACGGCGACGCGGCGTTGATCCGCAGTCGCCCGGACGGGGTTTGCTGGCGTGAGGACAGGCGCTCTTCGAGCTCGTCCATCTGATCGAGAATCAGCTTGGCGTGCTCGAAGAAATATTTGCCCTCTTCGGTCAGGTCCATGCGCCGCGTGGTGCGATTGATCAACGTGGTATCGAGCTTGGCCTCCAGCCGCGACAGCGTGCGGCTGACCGCCGACGGCGTTTGCCCGACTTGCTCAGCCGCAGCCGAAATCGACCCGCACTCAATCACGCAGACGAAAATCTGCAACTCATCGGATCTGGCTTTCACGTGTGTCCCTTATCGATAGTCCTGCGCTGCTTCAGATATCGATAGTAGCCGAGCGTCATGCCTTAAGGCCAAACACCTCGGTCAAGTGCTGCTCATAACGCGCCACATCCGCTTCGATATTCGGGCGCTTCATCACATCGACGCACAAAAAGGTCGGCAGACCGGTCATGCCGAGGAAGGTATTGGCCTTGTGGAACGGCAGATACACCGCGTCCACGCCCTTGGCTTCGAAGAAGTCGGTCGAGTCGTCGAAGGCTTGCTGCGGGGCGTTCCAGGTCACCGACAGCATGTACTTTTTACCGTGCAACAAGCCGCCGCTGCCGTACTTCTGCGACGCGTCGGAGCGTGTGCGACCGTCGCTGGCGTAGAGGCTGCCGTGGCCTGCAGTGAAAACTTCATCGACGTACTTCTTGACCGTCCAGGGCGCACCCATCCACCAGCCGGGCATCTGATAAATGATCACATCGGCCCAGAGGAATTTGGCGACTTCCTCGGCGACGTCGTAGCCCTCGTCGATGAACGTGGTTTTCACATCCACACCACCGCGATCCAGCACGCTCAACGCTGCTTCGTGCAGCGTCGTGTTGTAGCGACCATCGGAGTGGGCAAATTTTTTGCCGCCATTGAGCAACAGGACTTTTTTCATGAGAAATCTCGCAAGGTTGGAATCGATGGCGGCAGCCTAACGATCAGCCTCGCGCGGAATAAGCGCTCCATCCGCAAAATTCATTTGACCTATACGCACGAATCCACAAGCGATTGTTGCCATAAACTTGCGCCGATTCTGACTGTTTAGGAGATTCTGATGAGCGAACTGCAAGGCTTCATCCTGCACGCCAAGACCCGCCCGGATAAAGCCGAGGCCTTCGAAGCGTTCTTCCGTGCCTATGTCGAACCGAGTCGCGCCGAACCCGGTTGCATCGAGTACCACATGCTGCGAGACAAAGAGGACCCGACGCTGTTTATCTTCTACGAGATCTGGCAATCCCAGGCCCATCTGGACGTGCACTCGAACCTGCCCCATATGAAGCAGTTCCTCGACATGCGCATGGAGTATCTGGAGCAGGATTTCGATATCCGCCCGATTGAGATGCTCAGCACATCGTCCGCTAGCCGCTGATCAGCAAGTGGCCGCCGAGCACGCCGAGGCCGATGAAGAACACGCGCTTGAACAACACGGCGCTGATCCGCTGGCGCAGCCATTGCCCCAGCAACATGCCGAGCACCGCCGGGATCAGCGCCAGCAGCGACGCGCTCAACTCGCCACCGCCGAGGGCACCGCGCCATAACAGGCCGGCGGCCAACGCGAGAGTCGAGACAGTGAACGACAGGCCCAGCGCCTGCACCAGTTCATCCTTGTTCAAGCCCAGCGCTTGCAGATAAGGCACCGCCGGAATCACGAAGACACCGGTGGCCGAGGTGATGACGCCCGTCAGCACACCGCAGAGCGGACCGAGCCAACGCTCGGTGCGACCGCCGACGCGCAAGGTCGGCAGGAACAACCCGCTCAAGGCGTAGATCAACAGCGCCGCCCCCAGCCCCCGTACCACCCAATGTCCACCGGCCATGCCGATCCACACTGTGCCAGCGCCAGTGCCGATGAAAATCGCCAGCAGCATCGGCCATAACCGGTTGAGCAACCCGCGCAAATGACCGCCGAATGCCAGTTGCCAGACGTTGGTCAGCGTCGCGGGAATGATCAACAGCGCCGCAGCCTGCGACGGCGCCATAGCCAGGCCGAGCAGGCCCATGGCAATGGTCGGCAGACCAAGGCCGATCACACCTTTGATCATCCCGGCCAGCAGGAAGGTGGCGACAATCAATAAGGACAGGGCCAAGCCCAGATGTTGATAGAACGCGGCAAGTGTATTCATGGGGCTATCGTGGGCCCTGAACGGTGCCTTGAAAATCTGCCATATACTGAGGCTGCCTCTTGCTCTACAAGAGGCAAATGATCCGGGACACTGTATGCACTTCGACCTCACCGACCTGCGCCTCTACCTGAATATCCTCGACACCGGCAACATCACCGCCAGTGCCGCCCGCAGTCATTTGTCGCTGGCGGCGGCGAGTGCACGAATCCGCGCGATGGAAGCTTCACTGGGCATCGAATTTCTGGAGCGAGGTCGCCGCGGTGTCAGCCCCACTCCGGCCGGCAAGGCCCTGGCGCAGCACGCCCGAGTCCTGTTGCAACAGGCCGAGCGCATGCAGCAGGACCTGGTCGAATACGCCAAAGGCGTCAAAGGCCAGGTGCGGTTGCTGTGCAATACCACTGCGATCACCGAGTACCTGCCGGAATTGCTGGCGGACTTTCTGCGCGACCATCCGAACCTCGACATCGACCTGCAGGAGCTGCCCAGCACACGCATCACCCACGCCTTGCGCCAGGGCGCAGCAGACCTGGGGATCGTGTCCGACGCCGTGGATACCGACGGCCTGCAAACCCGCTATTTCCGCGACGATCCGCTGGTGCTGATCCTGCCGCGTGATCACCCCTTGGCCGACACCGGACCGCTAAATTTCAGCGCCACTTTGCACCACGATTACGTCGGTCTGAACGCCAACAGCGCCTTGGCCATTTACCTGGAAGAACAGGCCCTGCACAGCGGCTTGCGGATGCAGGTCCGCATCCGCGCCGATGGTTTCGAGGGCGTGATGCGCATGGTCGCCCGGGGAGCGGGGCTGGCGATCGTGCCCTTGGCGGCGGTCGAACGCTGGCCGGCTGAAACGCCGTTCAAAAGCGTTGCACTGGAAGAGCCGTGGGCTCGCCGCAAACTGTTGCTGTGCGCCCGGGACTTCACCGTACTGCCCCGTTATGCCCAGGCCTTGCTGAGCGCCTTGACTCTGCCCTGAGGGGCAGGTTTTTGCCCGCCGGAAAATCTTTGAGCGTTTGCGCGTTTCTGGACAGCTCGATGTCGAATACAGACAACTGAGCGGAGCATGGGCGCTATAGGGTGCGACTTCAGTTCTTCAGTACCACTTTCTATATTCCAAGGCCCGGAGTCCACATGACCGCACCGATTACCGTTCTTCGCGACACTCACCCGTTGCCCGTACTCGACGCCTGCAAATGGGAAAAGCTCGAAGGCGATCCGCACACCGTCAACCTCAACGCGTACACCAGCGAAGATGGCAGCAAGATCATGGGCACCTGGATCTGCACGCCGGGCAAATGGTATGTGGAATACGTGAAGTGGGAATACTGCCACTTCCAGGAAGGCTACTGCATCATCACCCCGGAAGGCATGGCGCCGATCCACCTGCGCGCCGGTGACATCTTCGTCATCGAACCGGGGATGAAAGGCACGTGGGAAGTGGTTGAAACCGTGCGTAAATATTTCGTGTTTGCCTGATACAAAAAACCGAGAGACCACCCGACGTGGTCTCTCGGTAAAAAGGCATGCATGAACTCTGTGACAAGGGAGCTTGCTCCCTCACCACAATCCCTTATTGGGGTTTGCGATAGCTGTTGATGATCGCCGAGAAGTCCTTGCCCCCTTCCCCACGCAGGCTCATCGCCTGATACAACTGCTGGGCCACCGCGCCGAGCACGACCGGTTGGTGCGCCTGACGTGCCGCCTCAGTGGCCAGCCCCAGATCCTTGAGCATCAGTTCAGCACCGAAACCGCCTGTATAACCGCGCGAGGCCGGCGCCGTTTCGACGATGCCCGGCCACGGGTTGTACATCTCCGAACTCCAGCAACGCCCGGTTGAACTGTTGATGACGCCCGCCAGCACGGTTGTGTCGATACCCAGGGCGCTGCCCAGCGCCATGGCTTCGCTGACACCAACCATGGAAATCCCCAGCAGCAGGTTGTTGCAGATCTTGGCGATTTGCCCGGTGCCGACTTCGCCGCAGTGGACGATGTTGCGGCCCATCTGCGCCAGCACCGGTTGCAGAGTGGCGAACAGTTCAGGCGTGGCGCCGACCATGAAGGTCAGCGTCCCGGCCGCTGCACCGCCAGTGCCACCGGAAACCGGGGCATCGGCCATGGCCACGTCCTGCTTTGCGGCCGCCGCGGCAACATCTCGCGCCGTCTGCGGATCGATGGTGCTGCAATCCACCGCTGGCACGCCTTTGGCGATTCCCGCCAGCACACCGTCTTCACCCAGCCAGACACTGCGCACATGGGCCGCCGCCGGCAACATGGTGATCACCAGTTGCGCGTCTTTCGACGCTTCCTTCGGTGAAGTGCTGATGGTGCCGCCGAGTTGAGCCAGTTCGGCCAGCACGGTTTGATTGAGGTCAAACAGGTTCAGCGAATGGCCGGCCTTGATCAGGTTGCGCGCCATCGGCGCGCCCATGTTGCCGAGACCGATAAAAGCGATTTTCATGTCCGGCTCCTTAGCGCAAGTGGATGGTGGTGTTCACACCGTGGTTGATGCTGTCGTCATCGAACCAACGTGCAGTGACGGTCTTGGTTTGAGTGTAGAACTGCACCACTTGCTTGCCATACGGACCGAGGTCGCCGAGCTTCGAACCACGGGAACCGGTAAAGCTGAAGAACGGTACCGGCACCGGGATCGGGATGTTGATGCCGACCTGGCCAACGTCGATTTCCGACTGGAATTTACGCGCCGCCGCACCGCTCTGGGTGAACAGACCCGTGCCGTTGCCGAACGGGTTGGCGTTGACCAGGGCGATGGCCTCATCAAGGGTGTCGACTTCCAGCACTACCAGCACCGGGCCAAAAATTTCCTGGGTGTAGATCTGCATCTCAGGGGTTACGCCAGAGAACAGGGTCGGGCCGACAAAGTTGCCCTGCTCGTAGCCCGGAACAGTGATGTCGCGACCGTCCAGCTCCAGCTTGGCGCCTTCCTTGATCCCGCTTTCGATCAGCTCGAGAATCCGTGCCTTGGCCCGCTTGGAAATCACCGGACCCACATCAGTGCCTGGCTCGCTGCCGGCATTGACCTTGAGTTTCTGCGCCAGCGCCTTGAGATCCGGCAGCCATTGTTTGGCCGCGCCCACCAGCACCACCACCGAGGTGGCCATGCAGCGTTGCCCGGCCGCACCGAAACCGGCGCCGACCAGTGCATTGAGCGCTTGCTCGCGGTTGGCATCGGGCAGCACAACGGCGTGGTTCTTGGCCCCCATCATCGATTGCACGCGCTTGCCGTGTTTGCCGGCCAGATCGTAGACATGCGTGCCGACTGCGGTCGAACCGACGAACGAAACAGCCTTGATGTCCTTGTGGGTGCAAAGCGCATCGACCACATCCTTGCCACCATGAACGACGTTGAGCACACCTGGCGGAATGCCAGCTTCAATCGCCAGTTCCACCAACAGCATGGTCGACATCGGATCCTGCTCGGAAGGCTTGAGCACGAAGGTGTTGCCGCAGGCGATGGCCATCGGGAACATCCACAGCGGAATCATCGCCGGAAAGTTGAAAGGGGTAATGCCGGCGCAGACGCCGATCGGCTGACGCAGGGTATAGGTATCGACACCGCCTGCGACGTTCTCGGCGAACTCGCCCATTTGCAGGCTGCCGATGGAGCAAGCGTGCTCGACCACTTCCAGGCCACGGAAGATATCGCCTTCAGCGTCGGCGATGGTTTTGCCCTGCTCATTGCTGAGCACCACGGCAATACGCTTGGAGTGCTCGCGAATCAGCGCTTGAAGCTTGAGCATGATGCGCATCCGCGCGCCGATTGGCGTCAGCTTCCAGGTCTGAAAGGCGCGATGGGCGGCGCTGATGGCTGCATCGACTTCAGCAGCGGTCGCGAAGGGGACTTTGGCCAGCACTTGCTGGGTCGCCGGATTGACGATGTCGTGCCATTCGGTGGTCTGGGATTCGACCCACTCGCCATCGATCAATAACTTGACCTTTTGTACGGTGGTTTCTAGCGATGCGTTCATGTCGGGTCTCCGGGACGTTGTTCTTATTTAGAGAGCTATCTTGGGAGCCAAGGCGAGAAAGTCGCCTTGAGATGAGGCGTGTGTCGCGATTTGGTTGTCGGACTGTTTTTGGAGTATAGATGTGCAAACTTCTAATAAGAACGCACATAAAAGCCGGTCCATCATGCAAAAAAACATCACGTCTTTAGGCTCGTTGAACTGGGATGACCTCAAGTTTTTCCTTGAAGTTGCCCGTACTCGCAAGGCCAGCACCGCAGCCAAGCGCCTGGCGGTGGACTACACCACCGTGTCGCGACGCATCAGTTCGCTGGAGACCTCGTTAGGTACGCTGTTGTTCGAGAAGTCCCGCACCAGCGGCTTCGTCCTGACTGCTGAAGGCCAGCGTCTGCTGGGTTACGCCGAGTCGATCGAAAGCACTCTGCATATGGCTTGCGAGCAGGTCTCGGGCTCAGGCGTCGCGTTGTCCGGGCATGTGCGCATGGGCTGTACCGAAGGGTTCGGCAGCTTTTTCATCACCCCGCAGCTGAGCCATTTCGTCGACGCCTACCCGGCCATCTCGGTGGACATCCTGCCGCTGCCGCACTTCATCAGCCTGTCCAAGCGCGAGGCAGACATCGTCATTGCGCTGGAGCGGCCGGAACACGGCCCTTATGTCTGCTGCAAACTCTGTGACTATCGATTGCAGCTGTACGCGACCCAGGATTATCTGGACAAGCACCCACCGATCCGCCGCCCGGCAGACTTGGGCAAGCATCAATTCATCAGTTATGTGGACGACCTGGCGTTCAGCTCGGAGCTGCTGTACCTGGCAAATGTGCTGCCCGGTGCCAGTGCCAATCTGCGCAGCACCAGTGTGATCGCGCAGTTCGTGGCGGCGCAGCAAGGACGGTCACTGGCGATTCTGCCGTGCTTTTTGGCGGCTCAGGATCCGCGATTGCTGCCGGTGTTACCGCAAGAGATCACCATCACCCGGCAGTTCTGGATGTACTGCCGGGAGGACCTGCGCAAGCTCAAGCGGATTACCTTGTTGTGGGATTACATCCGTACCGTCACCGAGCAGAATCAGGCGCTGTTGATGGGGGAAAGTCGGGAGATGGTGTTCGCCGATTAATCGGCACTCACCACGATCGACACCCGGCGGTTCTCGGTGCGCCCGGCCGCGGTGGCGTTGGAGGCGACGGGCTTGCTGCTGCCCAGGCCGCGTAGCTGGATGTTTTGTTCTTTTATGCCGACAGCGGCCAATACCGCTTCAACGCTTTTCGCGCGACGCAGGGAAAGTTGTTCGTTATAGGATTCCTCGCCCGAGGCATCGGTATGGCCGTCAATCCTCACACGCTCGATTCCCACGCCCAACAACGCCTTGCCAATGCGTTCGACGATCTGGGTACTGGCGGGGTTGAGGTGTTCGACATCGCTACCGAACAGCACTTTGCCGGACAGGCCGAAGGCCCAGCCCTCATCCGTCATCTCGAAACCTTGTTGCTTGAGCACAGTGATCTGCGCCGGGGTCAGTCCTTTCTGCGGTGTCGTCTGGCAACCGGTCAATGCCAGCAAGGTCATGAATAAGCTAATCGTAAAAAATCGCAGAGAACGCTGAGTGAATGTGAACACAAAAATTAGCTCCTGGTTTGAAGATGGACGACAGAGTGCTCCGACCCTGCCGTGTGGTGAGCGCCTCGGGAAAGGCGTTTGGCCTGATACATCGCGGCGTCGGCAGCATCGAGCAGCGCACCGGGCGTAAGCCCATGATCCGGGTACATGGCGATGCCGATGCTGAGTGAAGTCAACACCTGGGTACCGCCCGGCAACGGGATTGGCGCGTCCATACTGGCAATGATTTTGTCAGCAATCCGTTCGGCATCTTCTATCTTATGCAGCGGCGTCAACAGCACGGCAAACTCATCGCCGCCCAGACGCGCAACCAGATCCTCTTCACGCAACTGCGCACGAACCCGGGTCGCCACGGCGATCAGCACCGCATCACCGGCAGCGTGACCAAAGTTGTCATTGATCTCCTTGAACCGGTCGCTGTCGAGAAACAGTACGGCCACTCCCTCATCCAGCTTGC
The DNA here is from genome assembly GCF_016861935.1 of Pseudomonas sp. 008. Lineage (NCBI taxonomy): Bacteria > Pseudomonadati > Pseudomonadota > Gammaproteobacteria > Pseudomonadales > Pseudomonadaceae > Pseudomonas > Pseudomonas sp. 008. The sequence goes on from NZ_BOMA01000014.1 coordinate 228,035, forward strand.
CTGCATTGCGCAAGGCGCGCATCAGGCGGCCTTCGAAAAACGCCCGATTCGGCAACCCGGTAAGACTGTCATGGCTGGCCTGGTGGGCCAGGGTTTCGTTTTCGCTTTGCAGATGGGTCTGCCAAGACTCGAGCTCGTCGAGCAAAGCATTGAAGTCGTTGCCCAGGTTGTCGAGTTCGGCAATGTCGGCGGGCGGTACGCGCCGGTCGAAGGCCCGTTCGCTACGGGCGGCGTGAGCCACGGCAGCCAGGCTGCGCAACGGGCCGGTGATCCCTCGCAATTGCCGACGCGCCAGATAAAGCGCTACCCAGGCACTGACAGCGGTACACAAGACGATTCCGACCAGACCGCTGAGCAAAAAGCGCATCAGGCTGCCGCCGTGACCGATGAGCAAGATGCTGCCGATTTCCCGACCTTGATGAGTGATCGGCATGCTGATGGGTTTTTCCAGAATCGTTCGGGCGATCTGCATTTCAAGATCGGAGAGCCACCCCGTTTCCGGTCGTTGCCAACGTGCGAGCAACTCGCCTTGCTCGTCCATCACTTGTGCATCAGCCACTTCTTCAGTGGACGCGATCAATGCCAGCGCTTCGGTGGCGGCGGCCTTGTCGTTGAACACCACCGCGGCTTCCACGGTGTAGTTGATCGAACGGGCAATCAGATGCAGGTTGTGATCGGCATAGACCCGCAAAGCCAGAACACCCAGCAGGGTCAGTGAAACACTGGCCATGGCCACACCCACCAGGGCGACGATCAAATGTCCACGACCGATAACCGACCCCAGGGTCGGACGTATGCGAGGTTTGAATAGACTCATGGCGCCGCCGGCTTGCGGCGCGACAGTTGCAGCACACTGGGATGAATACGCACACCGCTGCGGGCGACCGAGTCGAGGTTGACCTCGAAGGACACCTGCTCATCACCGACCCGCAGACAGAACAGACTGCCGACAGTGCATTGATCGCCGCCTTCGCTGATGCTCACCACCGGGCGTCCCGTCAACGAGGCGAATAGCCGACTGCGTTCATCGCCGGTCAGCTTGCCGATGTACACCGCATCGCATTCACTGGCGATGACCGGATTATCGGCCAGCAACCGTCGTACAGTAACCGGTCGACCCGTGGCTTGTGTGGTGCCTTTGACCAGGTCGTCGGTGTATTCAGTGGGACCGACCACGCACAGACGCAGTTGTTGGGGCTCAACAGGCCATCGGGCATAACTGAGGATCCCGAGTACCACCTGAGTGACCGACCTGGCACGTTGGTCGGCTTTGCTCACGATAGTTTCCGACTCAGCACAGGCAACGCCCGTCAACAAACAGAGGAGGCCGGCAAGCAGCACTTGTTTGCAGCCAACGACGCGCTCTGTCGCCCAGACAGCCAACTTCATGCAGGAATTCTCTACGATCGCAACAAAATGATGCCGCAACGATAGCACAGCACCGAAACACCAGCGAGGCGACGCGCCACGGCACATCGGACAGATTCCGGCGTCTGCCACCGCCCCTCAATGGCTCGGCCAGGTACCCTCTTCCAGCTCCAGCATTAACCCGCTCAAGCGCTTGACCTTGCGCCTCACGGCCTCTTCGAATACGCCGGCTCGAGGCTCAATCAGGGTGAACCAGTCTTTGGCCCGGGTTATCCCGGTATAGATCAGTTCCTTGGTAAGCACAGGATTCAAAGCATCCGGCAGAATCAACGCCGTATGGGCAAATTCCGAGCCTTGGGATTTGTGCACGGTCATGGCATACACCGTGTCGACATCGTTGAGTCGGCTTGGCAGGACAAAGCGCACACCGCCCTGCCCATCATTACGCGGGAAGGCCACACGCAGCACGTGCCGCCCGGCCTCCGGGCCTTCACGCTCCGGCAGCTTGAGGGCAATGCCAATGTCACCGTTCATCAAACCCAGGCCATAGTCGTTGCGGGTCATCAGCACGGGCCGACCTTCGTACCACTGATGATCGCTGTCGATCAGCCGTGCCTTGAGCAGTGCGTCGGTCACGCGCTGATTCAAACCTTCCACGCCCCAAGGCCCTTTGCGTACGGCACACAACAGCTGGAAAGCGTCGAAGGCTTGTAGCACCACGCGAGCCCAATCAGCCCAGCATGGATCGTCGAGCGGGCGGTCGAGCGGCGGTCGCTGACTGCGCAAAAGACTCAGGTAATGCCGATAACCTTGCGGCCCCCCGCCATGGCCTTCGAGCAGCAAGCGCTCCAGCGCCCGGTCCTGCTCACCCTTGAGGGGCAGGGAAAATACGTCGTCATGACTTGCAGCGGCCAATAACTTGCGCGCGTCCTCGGGATGCTGTTGGTTGACCCAACGAGCCAACTGACCAATGCCGCTACCCTCGCCGAAGCGCCGTGAGTGGCGCAGCATCACAACTTGCTGGGCCAGTGGATGCACTCCGTGGGTGTCTTCGCGCAAACCGCTGGCATCGAGGCGTTCACCGCTGACCGCCTCCAGCCACTGGCGGGTCTGCGGGCTGTACCAACCGGCTTCGGCATCTCGACACAGATCGCCCAGTACGGCACCGGCCTCGACCGACGCCAGTTGATCCTTGTCACCGAGCAGCACCAGACGGGCATGGGGCGGCAACGCATCGAGCAGGTTGGCCATCATTTCCAGGTCGATCATCGAGGCTTCGTCCACCACCAATACATCCAGCGGCAAGCGATTACCCGCGTGGTGACGGAAATGCCGGGTACCGGGACGACTGCCGAGCAAACGGTGCACGGTGGTCACATCCGACGGGATCTTCTCGCGCACCGTTTCAGGCACTTTCAGGGTTTGAACCTGCTGGCTGATGGACTCGGTCAATCGTGCGGCAGCTTTGCCGGTGGGTGCCGCGAGACGAATACGCAACGGTTTACCGGCCTCCACTGCGGGTGCCTGGAGCAATGCAAGCAAGCGCACAACCGTGGTGGTCTTGCCGGTTCCCGGGCCGCCGGTGACGATGCTGAATGCACTTCGGGTAGCCAGGGCACACGCGAGCTTCTGCCAGTCGATCACGTCATCAAGCCTGGCTGGACCGAACAGAGCGGTCAGGCGTTGGGGCAAATCACCCGGCGTTGCTTCGTGTGCCGCCAGACGCTGGCGCAGCGCGTGGTCGATGCGCCGTTCGTAAGCCCAGTAGCGGCGCAGGTACAGGCGCTTGCCCGACAGCACCAACGGCCGGTGTTGCGCAGCCTCACGCCCATCGACGGCCAGAGCCACCAGACGACTGGACGCCAGGACCTTGCACCAATGGGCACCGTCCAGCGCCTCAAGCAATTGCGACGGCAGCAACATCGCCCCGCTTTGCACATCACCTTCTGGCGGCAGCGACAAGGCAAAATCCGGCTCTTTCAGTGTTTCGAACAGATCCAGGCAGACATGACCGTGGCCCAGTTGGTGACTGATCAACGCGGCGGCCAGCAGCACCAGCGGATCATCGTCGGGAGCGAGCTCGTGGAGAAACGCGACGAAGGCCTTGTCCAGCGCCCGCAGCCAGCCGCGTTCAACCCAGCGCGTGAGCAGCAGCAACAAGTCATCTGCGCGGCTCAACGGGGCCAGGTCCGCCAGACTTTCGGCCGCCAACGGCGTAGGCAGCAAATCGGCGAAAGTGCGACTCATAGCAATACTCCCTGTTCCCAGGCAGGTTCGGCCTTGGGCTCTGGCTTGCCCTGGAACAACCGGTCCAGGCGCTCGATCAGCTCCCGTGGCGGACGGGCAAAATACACACCCTGGCTGGCTGCTCGAGTACCGCGAAGAAACAGATACAACGCCCCACCGACATGTCGGTCGTAATCGTAATCGACCAGCCGAGCCTTAAGCTGGCGATGCAGGGCGAGCAGGTACAGTACGTATTGCAGGTCGTAACGATTATCGAGAATCGACTGCTCCATGGCCTGCTCGGTATAGGCCGCGTCATCGACGCCCAGCCAGTTGGATTTGTAGTCAGCGACGTAGTAACGGCCTTCATGCTCGAACGTCAGGTCGATGAAGCCTTTGAACATGCCATTGAGCAGCACCGGTTCGGCGGCCACCCGGGCCACGCCGTGATGGGTGTATTGACGCACAAGCTCATCGAGCTTGAGTACATCGACTTTATGACTGGCGAACCAGAATTCCATCTCGACCCGGTATTGAGTCAGTTGCTCGAACACCACCGGCGCCTGCCCGCCACCGATGTGCAATGGGGATTTGAGCAAGTGTTGTAGCCAGCCGCTCAGCGTGGTGATCCAGCCTTCCCAGCCACGGCGGTTGCAGCGACGGGCGATCGCGTCTTCCACGGTTTGCGGTGCAGCGGCAAAACCTTCGTCACCGGCCCATTCGAGCAATCCATGAAGAAAAGTGCCGGGGTTCGGACCACGAGGGAATCGATGAATATCAGCACCGCCAGCGGCGACTTCACGTGGTGCTTCGGGATCAAGGCGTTCGTCATCAAAGAGCTTTTGTGCTTGCGCGCTCTCCGGTGCCTCGCCACTGCCCACGCTCAGACTGTCACCAATGCGTAAGGCGCTGTAAGAGGCGATCCACCAGTTTTCGCTGGCCTTGCGCCTGGGTACCAGCGGAGCAAGCAAGGTCGCTTCATTGCGCGGCGGATGGTAATGCTCGGCGGTCGCGTCAGGCATTTCACCGTAGTTCAGCGTCACACAGTCTTGCTGCAGGTCTTCCAGCCAACGACGCAGCCCTGCCGACTCAGCCAATGGCGCACCACCGCCCAGCAGATAACCCAACGCCGAAAGGTGCAGGACCGAGCCGTTGTTATTGCCGCGTTTGAGATCAGTCACACCCAGCCAGCACGCATGTTGCGCCCGGGTCAGGGCCACATAGAGCAGTCGAAGGTCTTCGGCCAAACGCTCATTATCGGCGAGGGCGATCAACTCGGCCGTCGGCTTCAAGCTCACCTGCGCCTTGCCCGCGGCATCGTGGTAATACAACGGCAGACGACTGCCATCCACCGGTTTTGCCGAGCAGATGAACGGCAGAAACACCAACGGATATTCAAGCCCTTTGGATTTGTGGATGGTCACGACCTTGACCAGTTGCTCGTCGCTTTCCAGGCGCAGGATCTGTTCTTCGCCAGCCTGACCGGACAATGCCAGATGCTCGGACAAATGACGGATCAGTGCTTGCTCGCCATCGAGTTCGGCGGCGGCCTGCTGCAGCAACTCGGACAAGTGCAGCAGGTTGGTCAATATCCGCTCACCATCGCTGCGCGCGATCAACGCCTGGGGCAGCTGAAAATCATGTAGCAATCGCCGCAACATGGGCAGCACGCCCTGTTTGCGCCAGAGCTCGCGATAACCGCGGAACTGCATGACCCGTGCTTCCCAGGCCAGTTCGTCCTGATTCAGTCGCTCCAGTTCAGCCAGTGAAAGGTTCAGCGTGATGCAGGCCAGCGCGGCACGCAGGGGACGTTCGACATCCGGCTCGGCACAGGCCTTGAGCCACGTCAGCAGATCATGGGCCTCCTGCGCGGCGAATACCGAGTCCTTGTCTGACAGGTAAACACTGCGCACACCGCGAGCGGAAAGTTCGCCGCGCACGGCCTGGGCCTCTTTGCCGTCGCGCACCAGAATCGCGATATCCGCCGGCAGCAGGCCTCTGAGACCCTTACCATCCTGTATGAAGCCCGCACGCCCCTGCTGACCGCCATTGAGCAACGCAGTGATCTCACTGGCGCAGGCGGCGGCCAATTGTTGTCGATACACCACACCAGACAGTGGCTGCTCAGAGGACAAATGCCAGATGTTCAGGGCAGGCACAACCTGCCCCTCAATGTGCAGGACTTCTTTGCGCCCTTGGGACTCCACGGGCAGAAACGGTACCGGGTTCTCGCCACTCTTCTCCCGGAACAGGAACGCGCCGCGCCCCTGCTCACGAGATTCGGCGCGCTCGAACACATGGTTCACCGCGTTCACCATGCCATGACTGGAACGGAAATTTGTACCCAGGGTATGCAGGCGGCCAGTGGTGGCTTGCCGGGCGCGCAGATAGGTATAAATATCGGCACCGCGAAAGGCATAAATCGCCTGCTTCGGGTCGCCGATCAGGAACAGGCCCGATTCAGGGTTGTTGTCTTCGATGCGATAAATGCTCTCGAAGATTCGGTACTGCACCGGGTCGGTGTCCTGAAACTCGTCGATCAGCGCAACCGGGAACTGCTCGCGGATCAAGGTCGCCAGACGCTCACCGCCATCGGACTGCAACGCCGCATCGAGACGCAGCAGCATGTCATCGAAACCCATTTCCGCGCGACGACGCTTTTCTTCCTCGAACCGAGCACCGACCCAGTGGGCGGCATGTTGCAGCACGGCGGCATCGGGGGTCGGCAAGCTATCGAGACTGGCCTTGAGGCCGGGCATCGCATCGAGACCGGGATGACGAGGAGCTTCACCTTTCCAGGCTTCAGCCATGCCATCGGGAGTCAGGCGAGTGAAGCCGGTGCCAATGTCCAATTGCTCCAGAGATTCGTCTTCGGCCCAGGCCCGGAGCTTTTCGAACCAGGGTTCGAAGTAGCGCGCCTGCATCTTGCGACCATCGACGCTTTTGCTCGCGACGCCCTGATGACAGATGGCAAGCAGCTCATCGGCCCATTGGCGCCAGGGCATCTTGAGCTCGAGCAACGCGGCCCGTCGTTCCTCCAGGCACTCGGCGATCAACTCGGCAGGTTCTTTACCTTCAACGCTGTCACGCTCGCTGGCGAACAACCCACGCACTCGCGGCAACAACGCTGCCGGGCCACCCCAGTTGCCGCGAACCCAATTCAGCGCATCGCCTTGCATCGGATAGCAGAACAGTCGCCAGTAGTCGCGCAGGACTTCGCCAAGCAAATCACTGTGATCGGTTTCCAGGGTCTGGGTGAACAGGCTGCCACTGTCGAATGCATGTTCGCGCAGCATGCGCTGGCACCAACTGTGGATGGTCGATACCGCCGCTTCATCCATCCACTGGGCGGCGATGTCCAGGCGGTTTGCACAGCCTGGCCACTGCTCAGGGAGGTATTGCTCGCGCAACTCGGCAATCAGGCCATCCGGCGCCGGTGTCTCATCGCGGAAAAAACGCGCAGCTTCAGCCAGTCGCGTACGAATACGTTCGCGCAGTTCTTTGGTCGCGGCATCGGTGAAGGTCACCACGAGGATTTGCGGCGGCAGCAACTCACGGCCAAAACCACTCGACTCGTCGCCATGGCCAAGGACCAGACGCAAGTACAGCGCAGAAATGGTGAAGGTCTTGCCGGTCCCGGCGCTGGCTTCGATCAGTTGGCTGCCACGCAAGGGGAATGCCAGGGCCAGCGGTGTTTTCGTGATCATGAGCGCGCCTCCTCGCTGGTCAATGAACACCAGGGAGCCTCAAGCAGCGGCCGATACAAAGCGTCGCACCAATCGGGGAAGGTCTCGTCGGCAATCAAAACATCGTAGTCGGCGTATTGCCGAGCGAGTGCCGGGCTTTCGCGGCGCTCACCATCAGTGGTCTGGCCATCGCCTTCATAGGCCTTGCGGGCGGCAGCGTCAGCCTTGACCGGATCGGTTTGAGCCAGCCAGGCGAAAGCTGTTTTTACGGCAATCGGCAACGGCTGGCGCATACCCGTTTGCCAGGCCAGCAACAGATCGCCCAGAAGCCTGGATGCTGCCGCCTCCTCCATTGGGCCGAGCAATAAACTGCCATCGCTCGCCACCAAGGCAGTGGTCATCGCCATACCACTGGCGCACGCAACCAGATGGTTGACCCATGGCCGCGTCAGGCGATGCCATTTACGGGTCTTGAGCGAACCGATGCTGTTGGGAATCGTGGTGACCGATAGCAAACCACCGTCCGCGCGTTGATGCAGGCTACTGAGCCAGCCCTCCAGGCGCAGCCCATGCAGTTCCAGACTCACCGGCAACGCGCTGGTGAGTGGGGTCGGCCATAACGCCAGGAGCTGTTGATAGCGCTGCAACAGATCCGGCAACGGCTCGATCAACTCTCGCTGAAGGCATTCGCCAAAACCTGCCATAGGCAAGAGCCCGCTGTTCTGCAGGCGTTTCGCCTGTGCTTCCAGTACCTGATCGATTTGGTCCAATTGCCCGAGTGCTGCTTCGAGCAAGCTGTCGCTGAGGCTATAGCGTTGCAGCGCGTCGAGTACAAATGGCTCTTCATCCGCCAAAGGCGCTTCGGCAGCCTCGAAGAACACTTTGAGTCGCTGACTGAAGAAATGCCGTACCGGATTGCGCAGAAAATCCTGCAACTGACCCAGGCTCAGCGGCTCGTCCTGAATATAGGGCTCAAGAACCTCGATGGCAGGCGTCAAACCGCTGGACTGATGAAGTACCTGCCACTCGCTGGCGTAGCTGAACAAATCATCGCCTTCATGGAAGTAGCGTGCACTGAAGGGTTGCAGCGGATGTTCCTGAGTCATGGACTCAAGCAGATCAGCCTTGTCATCGTGCAATCGCCAACCGCTGGCGAGATGATCACGTAGCTGCCCTATCAATACCGAAGCCGGGCGCTCACTGTTGTCCCGAATACTGCGGCCGACCCAGCTGATATAGAGTTGGTCCCGCGCCGACAACAAAGCTTCCAGTAACAGATAGCGGTCATCTTCACGCCGGGAACGATCGCCGGGCCGGTAGTCGCTGCCCATCAGGTCGAAGTCCAGTGGCGGCTGCGCGCGAGGGTAATCGCCGTCATTCATGCCCAAAAGGCAGACCAGTTTGAACGGGATCGCTCGCATGGGCATCAGGGTACAGAAGTTGACGGCACCGGCGAGAAAGCGCTGAGACAAGCGACCTTGGTCGAGGCCAGCCAGCCAGGCTTCACGGACTACGGTCAGTGGTAACTCGTCCTGCAAGCCTACTGACTCGCAGGTCTCAAGCCAGGTCTCGCGCAACTCTTCGAGTTGAGCCAATAAATAGTCGTCATGTTCGTTACTGGCCTGGAAGAACAACTGCACCAGTGCTTGCAAGCGGATGCCCCAGAGTTTGGGCGACGCAGGTTGGGTGAGCTCCTGGTGGGCAATCTCCAGTGCATCCAGCAGTGCGACCAAAGGACCTATGAGCGCAGCATCCAGGCCACCGATCTCGTCGTAGGGTTCAATACCCTCGCAGGCACTGGCGCTGCCCACGGCATAACCAAGCAACATCCGTCGCAAGCCGAAACGCCAACTGTTTTGCTCCAGTTCTTCCGGCAGGCCCAGACCCGCACGCTGCTCGGCATTCATCCCCCAACGGATACCTGCGCCTTCGATCCAGCGGTGCAAAGTCGGCAGGTCACGCGCCTCTACGCCAAAGCGAGCGCGTAATGCCGGAACGTCCAGCAGATCGAGAATTTCGCTGACGGGGAAACGACTGTCGGGCAGCTTGAGCAGATGCTCGACAGCGATCAGTAGCGGGTCCCTGCCGCGCTGGCCTTGATCCGCGAGCGTGAAGGGAATGAAGCGTGGGTCGTGGCGATCAAGCTGACCAAAGACAGCGCGGATGTGGGGGGCGTAACTGTCGATGTCTGGAACCATCACGATCACGTCGCGAGGCCTTAAGTCTGGATCAGCACTGAATCGTGCGAGCAACTGATCGTGGAGAATCTCCACTTCGCGTTGAGCACTATGGGCGATGTGAAAACGGATCGATTCGTCCTTTGTCAGATCGACTGCAGGCCAACTCTCGCGAGTTTCGTTCAGGGGGCGCAATTCCAGGATGTCATCCTGCAACTGATTGAGCATGCTCTGAGGCTGGTTATCGCTGAAAAGGTCGATGCGCCCATCGCGAAATGCCGAGCGATAGCTGTTGGGATCGTCGTAACTGTCGAGCAGATTGATGTAGTCCCGCCCCTGCTTGCCCCACGCCGCCAATAGCGGGTGGGCATGCTGATGGAGCGTTTGCGGATCAAGCACAACCGGCATGCCGCGCTTGCGAGCCTGGCGCTTGTATTGATGCCGCAACAGGTCTTTATCGGCGACGATGTCCGCCCAATGGTGGCGACATGGGTTGTGTACGCACAGCAAGACCTGACTGAATCGAGCCAGCCCGGCAAGTGCTTCCAAGGCTTGAGCTGGCAGTGAAGAAATCCCGAAAACAATCACCCTGGAAGGCAATCCACTGGGCGCGCTGTCGAGACTATTGATACGCTCGATAAAGCGTTGGTGGACACCCGCGCGGCTTTGCGCCATGCCTTGTGCACCGACATCCAGCAACAGCGCACGCCACAGCTCTGCTTGCCAGCAGTTGGCCGGAGTCAGGGCTTTGGCTTCGCCTCTGCCATTTCGTAATTGGTGACGGCCTTCTGCCCAGTCTTCGAGCCAGTCCGCCCTGTACACCTGATATTGGTCGAATAGATCGGCCAGCCGCTCCGCCAATTGATAGCGTTTGCGTAAGTCGGTGTCATTCGTAAGGAAGCGCTGCAGGGGTTCGAAGTGCGGTTGGTTGATCAACTGTGGCAGCAGACGCATCAGGCGCCAGGTCAGCGGGGCTTTATCGAGCAGGGACTTGGCCGGGATTTCGTCACGTCCCAGCACCATGCGATAGAGCTGCCACATGAAGCTGCCTGGCAACTGCACATCGATGGCGGCAGCGATTCCGCAGCCGCCCATGTCGTCATCTTCTGGGTCCTCGGCCAGTGCCAGCTTCAGCCATTGGGCGATGCCGTTGCTCTGCACCAGGGCGATTTCATTTTCCAAGGGAGCCAGCGGGTAGCGCCGCATCCAACTGACCACCAGGCTGCGCAGCTCGTCCAGGCGGTTGCCGTGAACCACCATAAAACCAGCACTGAGGGACGTAGCGTCCGGCATAAAGGCTTCCTTGGGAAAATACAAAAGCTAGGGCCGAACCTTAGCACTGTCGGCAGACCGTGACAGCCGGGACCGTTCCGATCTTGCTGTACGAACTTTCCTGCGGGCAAAACAAAACCCCTACCTGCATA
>NZ_BOMA01000015.1:0-230824 GCF_016861935.1 Pseudomonas sp. 008
CGTCAAGACGCAAGTGCGTTCGACAAATGACCCGTAGGAGCGAGGCTTGCCCGCGAAGCTTTTGGCTTCAGGCAACCCGATTCAAATCGTTATTGCGTGTCTCCTTCAGGCACAGCACCGCTATCAGGCTCAGCACCGCCGCCCCCGACACATACCCGCCGACATAACTCAAACCACCCATCGCCACCAGTTTCTGCGCAAAGAACGGTGCCGCCGAGGCGCCGACAATACCGCCCAGGTTGTAAGCAGCCGATGCGCCGGTATAGCGCACGTGGGTCGGAAACAGCTCCGGCAGCAGCGCGCCCATCGGTGCAAACGTCACGCCCATCAGAAACAGTTCTATGCACAGGAACAACGCCACACCCCAGGTCGAGCCATGGGTCAGCAGCGGTTCCATCAAGAATCCGGACAGAATCGCCAGCACGCCACCGATGATCAGTACCGGTTTACGCCCGAAACGATCACTGGCCCAAGCCGACAGCGGTGTCGCTGCGGCCATGAACAGCACCGCGAAACACAGCAGGGCGAGAAAGGTTTCCCGGGTGTAGCCAAGCGTCGACACACCGTAACTCAGCGAAAACACTGTCGAGATGTAAAACAGTGCATAGCACACCACCATCGACCCGGCGCCCAGCAGCATCGGTGCCCAGTATTGGCTGAACAGCTCGACCAACGGAATTTTCACCCGCTCCTGGCGAGCCACGGCGTTGGCGAACACCGGGGTTTCGTGGAGCTTGAGGCGTACGTACAGGCCCACCATTACCAGTGCGGCACTGAGCAGGAACGGAATCCGCCAGCCCCACGAACGGAATTGCTCGTCGTTCAGGCTCATGGCCAGGGTCAGGAACAGGCCGTTGGCCGCCAGAAAACCGATCGATGGGCCGAGTTGCGGAAACATGCCGAACCAGGCGCGCTTGCCTTTGGGCGCGTTCTCCGTGGCCAGCAATGCGGCGCCGCCCCATTCGCCGCCCAGCCCCAGGCCCTGGCCGAAGCGCAGTACGCAAAGCAGGATCGGCGCCCAGGCGCCAATGCTGTCGTACCCCGGTAGTACGCCGATCAGCGTGGTGCACACACCCATCAGCAGCAAGGACGCAACCAGTGTCGATTTGCGCCCGATGCGGTCACCGAAATGGCCGAATAGCGCCGAACCCAGCGGCCGCGCAAGGAAAGCGATGCCGAAGGTGAGGAATGCCGACAGCATCTGCGCGGTGCCGGAGGTTTGCGGAAAGAACACCGGGCCGATCACCAATGCTGCGGCGGTGGCATAGACGTAGAAGTCGTAGAACTCGATGGCCGTGCCGATGAAACTCGCGGTAGCCACGCGGGTGGCGGAGTTCGTCGGTTGGGCAGGCGCGGTGTCGCTGAACGTTGTGCTGGTCGTCATGTCGTTATCCCTGACAGTCATGTGCCCCAGTGGAGCGAATTATTATGGTCGAATACCCAGGGATGTGGGTTGAGACACGGTCGCTGTTCAAGGTAGGAACAATCGCCGCAGTGGTACGGATGTTGTCGAAGATCTGGCCGGAACCTGCTGCATGCGGGGTAAGCATGTGGTTCGGTGGGAGGCTTGGGTAAGCCGGCTCGATTATAGGAAGGTGGCTAACTATCGAACAAGAGGGGCGGTTGTTTTAACCCATTAACGGATAAGCGCAGGCGCTGAGCTGGTATGCCAGATCAGCACGCGCGTGACGCGATTCTCTTCAGTCTCCAGAATCTCCAGCCGGTATCGTCCGATCTTCAGGCACACCGCACTGTCCGGAATCGTCTCCAACGCCTCGGTCACCAGGCCGTTGAGGGTTTTCGGACCATCGCTGGGCAAATGCCAGCCGAGGCTCTTGTTCAGCTCGCGGATGGACGCTGCGCCATCAATCACCAGTCGGCCATCGGCCTGCGGGTGAATGTGCGGGTTATCCAGGCTGTGCTGGCTTTCGAACTCTCCGACGATTTCTTCGAGAATATCTTCCAGGGTCACGATACCCAGTACTTCCCCGTACTCGTCGACCACCATGCCCAAGCGCCGCTGCTGTTTGTGGAAGTTGAGCAATTGCAGCTGCAACGGTGTGCTTTCCGGCACGAAGTACGGTTCGTGACTGGCCGCCAGCAGCGCTTCCACGGTCAGGCTTGAATCCGGCAGTAAATGACGGATCTGTCGGGTGTTGAGTACCGCTTCAACCTGGTTGATGTCGCTGTGGAATACCGGCAGGCGGGTGCGCTTGTTGTGGCGCAGTTGCTCGATGATTTCTTCGAGGGGGTCGTCCAGATTGATCCCGTCGACGTCGCTGCGTGGCACCAGAATATCGTTGACCGTGATGTTATCCAGTGCGTGGATACCTGACAGTGGGCGATAGGCCGCGTGTTCGTGATCGTCGTGCCGATCTGCCGGTGCCTCGTCTTCGCTTTGCTGCACCACGTTGATTTTGCGGGCGAATGGCCGCATCAGCAGTTGGCTGATGCCATTGAGTAGCCATGCGGCGGGATAGACGATTTTCAACGGTATGCCGAGCAGTGTGTTGCCCAAGGCCAGGACGGCATCCGGATAGCGTGCGGCGAGGGCGCGTGGCAGGTAGTCGGCGAACACCAGCAACACTGCGCCGGCACCGAGGCAGGCTATCCAGGGGCCGTTTTGTGCCCAGATGAACATCGCCAGCAAGGTGCTGATGACCACCACCAGCGCGCGGCACAAGGTGTTGCAGAGGATCAGGCTGTTGAGCGGGAAGCTCAGCTTGGCCACGGGCTTGTCGCTGGAGCGCGAGGCCGTGCGCTGGGCCAGTAATTGCTGTTGCGCAACTTCGATGGCGGTAAACAGCCCCGACCATAAAATCAGCAGGGCCAGCACCGCGAGCATCGGCCCTATGGGCAAGTCGTCCATTAATGCCGCCCGTCAGATGTGCAGAATGTATTCGCGGACCAGCTTGCTGCCGAAATACGCCAGCATCAGCAGGCAGAAACCGGCAAGGGTCCAGCGGATGGCTTTGTGTCCGCGCCAGCCGAGACGGTTGCGTCCCCAGAGCAGCACGCTGAACACGATCCAGGCCAGGCACGCCAGCAGGGTTTTATGCACCAGGTGCTGGGCGAACAGATTCTCGACGAACAGCCAGCCGGAAATCAGCGACAACGACAGCAGGCTCCAGCCGGCCCAGAGGAAACCGAACAGCAGGCTTTCCATGGTTTGCAGCGGCGGGAAGTTCTTGATCAGCCCGGACGGATGCTTGTGCTTGAGCTGATGGTCCTGAACCAGCAGCAGCAAGGCCTGGAACACCGCGATGGTGAACATGCCGTAAGCGAGGATCGACAAGAGAATGTGGGCGAGAATGCCTGGCTCTTCGTCGATGACCTGCACCGTGCCGGCGGGGGCGAACTGTGCCAGCAACACTGTTGCGGCGCCCAGCGGGAACAGCAATACAAGCAGGTTTTCCACTGGAATCCGTGAGCAGGCCAGCAGGGTCAGGGCAATGACCGCTGCGGCAATCAGGCTGGCGGCGCTGAAAAAGTCCAGGGCCAGGCCGACCGGAGTCAGCAGATAGCTGATCAGGCTGGCGCTGTGGGCCAGCACGGCCAGTACGCCGAGCGTGACCAGCAGGCGCTTGTTCGCCTTGGCGCCGGTGGCCAGGCGAGTGCCTTGATAGAAGGTCGCAGCGGCATATAAGCAGGCGGCGGCGAGAGTGGTAAGCAAGCTGGGTGACAAGGGGAGCATAAATCCTGTTAGGCAGGCCCGAAAGGCGTTGAGTTTGGCATAGAACCCATACGGCACGAAAGACTATACAAGCTGACGGCGAGGTGTCCGCCAGACGCAGTCTTCGCTATAATCCGCGACCTGCCCACGCCGCAGGCTCGCCGAGCACATGTTGATTCCGGTCTGGGCCGCCATTATCCCGGTCTACACAGGGCCTGAAAGGATCGCGCAATGTTTGAAAACTTAACCGACCGTCTCTCGCAGACGCTGCGCCATGTCACCGGCAAGGCCAAGCTGACCGAAGACAACATCAAAGACACCCTGCGTGAAGTGCGCATGGCGTTGCTCGAAGCCGACGTCGCCTTGCCGGTGGTCAAAGACTTCGTCAATTCGGTCAAGGAGCGCGCTGTCGGCACCGAGGTGTCCCGCAGCCTGACGCCGGGCCAGGCCTTCGTGAAGATCGTCCAGGCCGAACTCGAAAGCCTGATGGGCGCAGCCAACGAAGACCTGAACCTGAGCGCCGTTCCACCGGCCGTGGTTCTGATGGCCGGTTTGCAGGGTGCGGGTAAAACCACCACCGCCGGCAAACTGGCGCGCTTCCTTAAAGAGCGCAAAAAGAAGTCGGTCATGGTCGTGTCCGCGGACGTTTACCGTCCGGCGGCGATCAAGCAGCTGGAAACCCTGGCCAACGACATCGGCGTGACGTTCTTCCCGTCTGACCTGAGCCAGAAGCCGGTCGACATCGCGCAAGCGGCTATTAAAGAAGCCAAGCTGAAATTCATCGACGTGGTCATTGTCGACACCGCCGGTCGTTTGCACATCGACGAAGAGATGATGGGCGAGATCAAGGCGCTGCACGCTGCGATCAATCCAGTCGAAACTCTGTTCGTGGTCGATGCCATGACCGGCCAGGACGCCGCCAACACGGCCAAGGCCTTCGGTGATGCATTGCCGCTGACCGGTGTGATCCTGACCAAGGTCGACGGTGATGCCCGTGGCGGTGCCGCACTGTCGGTACGTGCCATTACCGGCAAGCCGATCAAGTTCATCGGCATGGGCGAGAAGAGCGAAGCGCTCGAGCCGTTCCATCCTGAGCGTATCGCATCGCGCATCCTCGGCATGGGCGACGTGCTCAGCCTGATCGAACAGGCTGAAGCGACCCTCGACAAGGACAAGGCCGACAAACTGGCCAAGAAGCTGAAGAAGGGCAAGGGCTTCGACCTCGAAGACTTCCGCGATCAGCTGCAACAGATGAAGAACATGGGCGGCCTCGGCGGCCTCATGGACAAACTGCCGAATATCGGTGGTGTGAACCTGGCGCAGATGGGCAATGCCCAAGGCGCGGCAGAGAAGCAATTCAAGCAGATGGAAGCCATCATCAATTCCATGACCCCGGCCGAGCGCCGCGACCCTGAGCTGATCAGTGGTTCGCGCAAGCGCCGGATCGCCATGGGTTCCGGCACCCAGGTGCAGGACATCGGTCGCTTGATCAAGCAGCACAAGCAGATGCAGAAGATGATGAAGAAATTCTCCGCGAAAGGCGGAATGGCCAAAATGATGCGCGGCATGGGCGGTATGTTGCCCGGCGGCGGCATGCCAAAAATGTAAAGAATCCGCGCCGGCAGTCATGTCGGCGCAGCCCCACACGGACGTGGGATCTCCAGCAAACCCGCGCTTGGCGGGAGCTGACTGGCCATCTTCAACGATGGCTCTATAGCAAATCTGGATGGCACGCCGATAGGCGCCGGAAAAAGACATTTGCAAAAGTCCGGATATTCCTTAGAATATGCGGCCTTTCGGGCACCTATGCCCGCTGTGCATTTAGATTTGCAGCACCGACTACAGGAACGATGTTCACATGCTAACAATCCGTCTTGCCCTTGGCGGCTCCAAAAAGCGCCCGTTTTACCACTTGACCGTAACCGACAGCCGCAACCCGCGTGACGGTTCGCACAAGGAACAGGTTGGTTTCTTCAACCCTGTTGCTCGTGGTCAAGAAGTTCGTCTGTCCGTGAACCAAGAGCGCGTAGCCTACTGGCTGAGCGTTGGTGCACAGCCTTCTGAGCGCGTTGCTCAGTTGTTGAAGGAATCTGCTAAGGCTGCGGCCTGAGCAATATGAACGCGACGCCAGCTGTTGCTGATGATTTGATCGTTATCGGCAAGATTTATTCTGTTCACGGCGTTCGCGGCGAAGTGAAGGTGTATTCCTTTACTGATCCGATTAAAAACCTGTTGGACTACAAAACCTGGACGCTCAGGCGCGAAGGCAACGTAAAACAGGTCGAGCTGGTCAGCGGACGCGGGAACGACAAGTTCCTGGTCGCAAAGCTCAAGGGTCTTGATGATCGTGAAGAAGCTCGTCTTCTGGCTGGTTATGAGATCTGCGTGCCGCGCAACCTGTTCCCTGAATTGACCGATGGCGAGTACTACTGGTACCAGCTGGAAGGTCTGAAGGTCATCGATACTCACGGGCAATTGTTCGGGAAAATCGATCATCTTCTGGAAACCGGCGCCAATGATGTAATGGTGGTCAAGCCTTGCGCTGGCAGCCTGGATGATCGTGAACGCCTGTTGCCGTATACCGAGCAATGCGTGTTGGCCGTCGATCTGGCAGCGGGCGAGATGAAGGTGGAATGGGATGCGGACTTCTAAACGTGGCTAACCTGCGCGTAGAAGTGATCAGTTTGTTTCCCGAGATGTTCTCCGCCATCAGCGAGTACGGCATCACCAGTCGGGCGGTGAAGCAGGGGCTGTTGCAGCTTACCTGTTGGAATCCGCGAGACTACACGACGGATCGACATCACACTGTGGATGATCGCCCATTTGGCGGTGGTCCGGGCATGGTGATGAAGATCAAGCCCCTGGAAGATGCTCTGGTTCAGGCCAAGGCAGCAGCCGGGGAGGCGGCGAAGGTAATTTACCTGTCCCCCCAAGGCCGTCAACTGACACAGTCGGCGGTACGCGAGTTGGCGAATCTGGATGCATTGATCCTGATTGCTGGCCGCTATGAAGGCATTGACGAGCGTTTTATTGATGCTCATGTCGATGAAGAGTGGTCGATTGGCGACTATGTACTGTCTGGCGGCGAGCTGCCGGCGATGGTCCTGATCGATGCGGTTACACGACTGCTGCCTGGAGCTTTAGGGCATGCGGACTCCGCTGAGGAAGATTCCTTTACGGATGGTTTGCTGGATTGCCCGCACTACACCCGACCGGAGGTGTATGCGGATCAGCGTGTTCCCGACGTATTGCTAAGTGGCAATCACGCGCACATCCGGCGTTGGCGTTTACAGCAGTCCCTTGGTCGGACCTATGAACGACGCGCCGATCTTCTGGAAAGCCGCTCGCTTTCTGGAGAAGAGAAGAAGCTGCTCGAGGAATACATCCGCGAGCGGGACGATAGTTAACAACGTATCGATGGTAGATCCGACGATTTACCTTAGGAGCACAGCATGACTAACAAAATCATCCTTGCACTCGAAGCAGAGCAGATGACTAAAGAGATCCCTACCTTTGCCCCGGGCGACACCATTGTCGTTCAGGTGAAAGTGAAGGAAGGCGATCGTTCGCGTCTGCAAGCGTTCGAAGGCGTAGTTATCGCCAAGCGTAACCGCGGCGTAAACAGTGCTTTCACCGTTCGTAAAATCTCCAACGGTGTTGGCGTAGAGCGTACTTTCCAGACCTACAGCCCGCAAATCGACAGCATGGCTGTCAAGCGTCGCGGTGACGTACGTAAAGCCAAGCTGTACTACCTGCGTGACCTGTCCGGTAAAGCAGCTCGCATCAAGGAAAAACTGGCTTAAGTCCAGCTTCCGATGCCGAAAAGCTGGCCTGCTCAGGTTGGCTTTTCAAGAAAATGCCCCGTATCGAAAGATGCGGGGCATTTTTCGTTATGGCTGCATATATAAAAAAACTGCGGCGCTCTTTCTGTAGCTGCTGCCGAAGGCTGCGTCTGGCTGTAGCAGCTGTCGAGCTCCAGCGAGGCTGCGTCCGGCTGCGAAGCAGTCGTGAATCCGGCTAATGCGGTCTGTCTGGCGTGCCGTAATCTCTGATTATGCGACTGCTGCGTCCGAACGCAGGCTTCGCCAGCTGCTACGGATTGCGTTACGGCTTAACTTGGTCGTATTAGTCGCACAAAAGAAAACGCCCCGAACCAGTCGGGGCGTTTGCTTTAAGTGCTGCGGCTTTTTGGGCTTGGGCTTGGGCGCTTAGCGCTTCAGCGAAGCTGGCAGGTGCGGCTGGATCGCTGTCAGTACTGCCTTGAAGCACTTGGTGTTGCCGGCAACAACGTGGCCTTTTTCGAGGAAGTCGTGACCGCCGGTGAAGTCGCTCACCAAGCCGCCGGCTTCCTGGATCAGCAGGGCGCCTGCAGCCATGTCCCACTCGGACAGGCCCGACTCCCAGAAGGCGTCGAAACGGCCGGCAGCCACGTAGGCCAGGTCGAGGCTTGCCGAGCCGGCGCGGCGGATGCCGGCGGTCTGGCCAACCAGGGCGCGGAACATGCCCAGGTAGTTGTCGAGGTTGTCCATCTGGTCGTCACGGAACGGGAAGCCGGTACCCAGCAGGGCGCCGTCCAGGCTGGTACGGCCGCTGACGCGCAGGCGACGACCGTTCAGTTGAGCGCCGCGACCACGGCTGGCGGTGAATTCTTCCTGGCGAACCGGGTCCAGAACAACAGCATGTTCCAGGCGACCGCGGTATTTGCAGGCGATGCTGACAGCGAAGTGAGGAATGCCGCGCAGGAAGTTGGTGGTACCGTCCAGTGGGTCGATGATCCACAGGTATTCTTCGCCTTCGATGCCGGTGCCGGCGTGCAGGCCGGTTTCTTCACCCATGATCGAGTGATTCGGGTAGGCCTTGCGCAGTGCGTCGATGATTTTCTGTTCGGCGGCGCGATCCACCTCGGATACGTAATCCTTGGCGTCTTTTTCGTCGACCTTGATGGTATCCAGGCGCTCGATGGAGCGGAAGATCAATTCACTGGCGCTGCGGGCGGCGCGCAGCGCGATATTCAGCATGGGCTGCATGGATGTGTCACCTAAGGTTGTTAAAGAAAGCCGGGCATTCTATCAGAAAGTTTCTACAGGAGAAGGTCGACGTTCGCTTTCATGGCTTAACGGTAGGAGGAGCTGTAAGATTCGGCTCCCTCATTCAATGTTCGAGAGCGCCTCCCTTGCTGCAAAACATTCGTGTCGTCCTGGTCAATACCAGTCATCCCGGAAATATCGGCGGTGCTGCGCGTGCCATGAAGAACATGGGCCTGTCGCGACTGGTGCTGGTCGAGCCGCGGTTGTTCCCGCACCACGAGGCCGATGCGCGTGCGTCCGGCGCCGGGGACATCCTTGAAAACGCGCAAGTCGTCGCCACCTTGGAAGATGCCTTGGTCGGCTGCAATCTGGTGCTGGGTACCAGTGCTCGTGATCGTCGCATTCCCTGGCCGTTGCTCGATCCCCGTGAGTGCGGTGCAAGGGTGGTCGAGGAAGCGGGGCAGGGCGCCGAGATCGCATTGGTGTTCGGTCGTGAAGATTCCGGCCTGACCAACGAAGAGCTGCAGCGATGTCATTATCACGTGCACATTCCATCAGACCCCGAGTTCAGTTCGCTGAACCTCGGGGCGGCGGTGCAGGTGTTGAGCTATGAAGTGCGCATGTCCTGGCTGGCGGCCCAAGGTCAGCCGAGCAAGGTCGAGAAGGAAGAAGTGGCGTCCACCAAGAGTGGTGAGCTGGCGACCATGGATGAGCTGGAGCGATTCTATGAGCACCTGGAGCAAACCCTGGTGGCCATCGAATTCCTCGATCCGGAAAAACCACGGCACTTGATGGCGCGCCTGCGCCGGTTGTACGGACGCAGCTCGGTCAGCCGGGCGGAAATGAATATATTGCGTGGCATCCTCACGGAAACCCAGAAGGCGGCCCGTGGCGAGCTTCTAAAGCGGAAGGATTAATGATGTTCGAGCGTTTGCGTGAAGATATCCAAAGTGTTTTTCATCGTGACCCGGCAGCGCGTAATGCTTTTGAGGTCCTGACCTGCTATCCAGGCATGCATGCCATCTGGATCCATCGCCTGTCGTCGCTCCTGTGGCGCGCAGAGCTGAAATGGCTGGCGCGGCTGGTGTCGAACTTCGGTCGCTGGTTGACCGGGATCGAGATTCATCCGGGGGCCAAGGTCGGTCGTCGCTTCTTTATCGACCATGGCATGGGCATCGTTATTGGTGAGACTGCCGAGATCGGCAACGATGTCACCCTTTATCAGGGCGTGACCCTCGGTGGCACTAGCTGGAACAAGGGCAAGCGTCACCCGACCCTGGAGGACGGTGTGGTGGTTGGTGCCGGCGCCAAGGTGCTCGGCCCATTCACTGTCGGTGCCGGGGCCAAGGTGGGTTCCAATGCCGTGGTCACCAAGGCAGTTCCGCCGGGTGCGACGGTGGTGGGGATTCCGGGGCGGATTATCGTCAAGTCCGACGATGAGCAGGATGCCAAGCGCAAGGCCATGGCCGAGAAGATCGGCTTCGATGCCTACGGTGTCGGCGAAGACATGCCGGACCCGGTGGCCCGGGCGATCGGTCAGTTGCTCGATCACTTGCAGGCGGTCGATGGGCGTCTGGAGGGTATGTGTGGAGCGCTGAAGGATCTGGGCAGTAATTACTGTGCCAAGGATCTGCCTGAACTGCGTGAAGAAGACTTTGCCTGTGTGAAGGGCAAGGACGAAAGCAAGGCCAGCTGATTCACGGCAGGGTCGCATTCAGGCATTTGCACCGCGCTGGTTGGTGTGCCATTGCGCCGCAGACCCTGCTATGATGCGCGCGCTCTTTTGCGGGTAAACCTGAGTAATGCGCTAGGTCTTATAGTTGACTTAAATACTCGGGAATTGCATACTCGCCCCATTCCGAACTCCGTGGTAATTGTCCATGCGACTGACTACAAAAGGCCGATACGCCGTGACCGCCATGCTTGACCTGGCGTTACACGCGCAGCACGGGCCGGTGTCCCTGGCCGATATCTCCGAGCGCCAAGGCATCTCCCTGTCCTACCTCGAGCAGCTTTTCGCCAAATTGCGTCGTAGCAATCTGGTGTCCAGTGTTCGCGGTCCGGGCGGTGGCTACCAATTGTCCCGCGACATGCAGGGCATCCAGGTCGCCCAGGTAATCGATGCGGTCAACGAATCGGTCGATGCAACCAAGTGCCAGGGCCAGGGCGATTGCCATTCCGGCGACACCTGTCTGACTCACCATTTGTGGTGCGATCTTAGCCTGCAGATTCACGAATTTCTGAGCGGTATCAGCTTGGCTGACCTTGTAACTCGCCGTGAGGTGCAAGAAGTAGCCCAGCGTCAGGACCAGCGTCGTTGCAACAGCAAGGCGCCACGCCTGGACAAGATTGAAGCGTCCGCCGTCGAATGACAGCCAAAGAGCTAGCGGCACGCCAGCCAGCCTGATTTAGGAGATAGTCCATGAAATTGCCGATTTACCTTGATTACTCTGCGACCACCCCGGTTGATCCGCGTGTCGCGCAAAAGATGAGTGAATGCCTGCTGGTCGACGGAAACTTCGGTAACCCGGCGTCCCGTTCCCACGTGTTCGGCTGGAAAGCCGAAGAGTCCGTCGAGAACGCTCGTCGCCAGGTCGCTGACCTGGTTAACGCCGACCCGCGTGAAATCGTCTGGACCTCCGGTGCCACCGAGTCCGACAACCTGGCAATCAAGGGTGCGGCGCATTTCTACTCCACCAAAGGCAAACACCTGATCACCACCAAGATTGAGCACAAGGCTGTCCTCGACACCATGCGCCAACTGGAGCGTGAAGGTTTCGAAGTGACCTACCTCGATCCTCGTGAAGATGGCCTGGTCACTCCGGAAATGGTCGAAGCTGCCCTGCGTGACGACACCATTCTGGTATCGGTCATGCACGTGAACAACGAAATCGGCACCATCAACGACATCGCTGCCATCGGTGAGCTGACTCGCTCCCGGGGTATTCTGTTCCACGTCGACGCTGCTCAGTCCACCGGCAAGGTCGAGATCGACCTGTCGAAACTGAAAGTTGACCTGATGTCGTTCTCTGCCCACAAGACCTATGGCCCTAAAGGCATCGGCGCGCTGTACGTCAGCCGCAAGCCGCGTGTGCGCATCGAAGCGACCATGCACGGCGGCGGTCACGAGCGTGGCATGCGTTCCGGCACCCTGGCGACTCACCAGATCGTCGGCATGGGCGAAGCGTTCCGTGTGGCCAAGGAAGACATGGCTGCCGAGAATGCACGCATCAAAGCGCTGAGCGACCGTTTCTTCAAACAGGTTGAAGGCCTGGAAGAGTTGTACGTCAACGGCAGCATGACCGCCCGCGTACCGCACAACCTGAACCTGAGCTTCAACTATGTCGAAGGCGAGTCGCTGATCATGGCGCTCAAGGATCTGGCGGTTTCGTCGGGTTCGGCCTGCACCTCGGCATCGCTTGAGCCTTCGTACGTTCTGCGCGCCCTGGGCCGCAACGACGAACTGGCACACAGCTCGATTCGCTTCACCTTCGGTCGCTTCACCACCGAAGAAGAAATCGACTACGCCGCGCAGAAAGTCTGCGAGGCCGTCACCAAGCTGCGCACTCTGTCGCCGCTGTGGGACATGTACAAAGACGGCGTCGACATTTCGAAAATCGAGTGGGCGGCACACTGATATTCAAGTCGCCGCAACCGGGCCCTGCGAATCCACGATTTGCAGGGTTTCAAGAGCGACTCCTGATGAGTGAGGATTAAGAATCATGGCTTACAGCGAAAAGGTCATCGACCACTACGAGAACCCGCGCAACGTCGGCAAGATGGATGCAGAAGATCCTGATGTCGGCACCGGCATGGTCGGCGCTCCGGCGTGCGGTGACGTGATGCGTCTGCAGATCAAGGTCAACGAGCAAGGCATCATCGAAGACGCCAAGTTCAAGACCTACGGTTGCGGTTCCGCGATCGCCTCCAGCTCCCTGGCGACCGAGTGGATGAAAGGCAAGACTCTGGATGAAGCAGAGACCATCAAGAACACTCAACTGGCCGAAGAACTGGCCCTGCCGCCAGTGAAAATTCACTGCTCCGTACTCGCTGAAGACGCCATCAAGGCGGCCGTTCGCGACTACAAGCAGAAGAAAGGCTTGATCTGACTTTCAAGATTTGGCGACGAGTAAGGAGTCACCGATGGCTATCAGCATGACAGAAGCGGCTGCTCAACACGTGCGACGCTCCCTCAACGGGCGCGGCAAGGGTGATGGGATTCGTCTGGGTGTTCGCACCACGGGCTGTTCCGGCCTTGCCTATGTGCTGGAGTTTGTCGACGAGGTAGGCGCGGACGATCAAGTGTTCGAAAGTCACGGCGAGAAAGTGATCATCGACCCGAAAAGCCTGGCGTACCTGGACGGCACCGAGCTTGATTTCGTCAAGGAAGGGTTGAACGAAGGCTTCAAGTTCAACAACCCCAACGTACGCGGTGAGTGTGGCTGCGGCGAAAGCTTCAACATCTGAGGCTGCTCGTGGGTACTCCTTGTCATTTCGCTTTATTTGAGCTGCAACCGAGTTTCAATCTGGACCTCGATCAGCTGGCTACGCGCTACCGTGAGTTGGCGCGCGGCGTTCATCCGGACCGCTTTGCCGACGCTTCCGAGCGTGAGCAGCGGCTGGCGCTCGAGCAATCCGCGAGCCTCAACGAGGCCTACCAGACGCTCAAAAGCCCCCCCAAGCGCGCGCGATACTTGCTCGCATTGAGTGGTGGCGAGTTGCCGCTGGAGGTCACGGTGCATGATCCGGAGTTTCTTCTGCAGCAGATGGAGTTGCGTGAAGAGCTCGAAGATCTGCAGGACAGCGCCGACATGGCGGGTATTGCCACGTTCAAGCGCCGCCTCAAGGCAGCTCAGGATGAACTGAACCAAAGCTTCGCAGCTTGCTGGAATGATGCGGCGCAACGCGAACGGGCCGAACGCCTGATGCGGCGCATGCAGTTCCTCGACAAGCTCACCTACGAAGTGCGCCAGTTAGAAGAGCGCCTCGACGATTAACCCAGTGCCGCTCCGGTCGCACGCCTGATATACAGATAAGTCCTGATCACGATGGCCCTACTGCAGATCGCCGAACCCGGCCAAAGTCCTCAACCGCACCAGCGTCGTCTGGCTGTGGGGATCGACTTGGGCACTACCAATTCGCTGGTCGCTGCATTGCGCAGTGGTCTTTCCGAGCCTCTGGCCGATGCGCAAGGGCGGGTTATCCTGCCGTCTGCCGTGCGCTATCACGCCGATCGCGTCGAAGTCGGCGAATCGGCCAAACTGGCTGCCGCTACCGATCCTCTGAACACTGTGCTGTCAGTCAAGCGCTTGATGGGACGTGGTTTGTCCGACGTCAAGCAATTGGGCGATCAGCTGCCGTACCGTTTTGTCGACGGCGAGTCGCACATGCCGTTCATCGACACGGTGCAAGGCCCGAAAAGCCCGGTCGAAGTCTCCGCCGATATCCTCAAGGTGCTGCGTCAGCGCGCTGAAGCGACCTTGGGTGGCGAACTGGTCGGCGCAGTGATCACCGTTCCGGCCTATTTCGATGATGCTCAGCGTCAAGCCACCAAGGATGCGGCCAAGTTGGCCGGCCTGAACGTGCTGCGCTTGCTCAATGAGCCGACCGCTGCTGCGGTGGCTTACGGTCTGGATCAACAGGCTGAAGGCCTGGTTGCCATTTATGACCTGGGCGGCGGCACCTTTGATATTTCGATTCTGCGTCTGACCGGCGGTGTGTTCGAAGTGCTGGCTACCGGCGGCGACAGCGCTTTGGGTGGCGATGACTTCGATCACGCCATTGCTGGTTGGATCATCGAGAGTGCCGGTCTGTCGGCCGACCTCGATCCGGGCGAGCAGCGCAATCTGCTGCAAACCGCGTGTGCGGCCAAAGAAGCCCTGACCAATTCCTCGTCCGTCGAAGTCGCGTATGGCGACTGGAAGGCCGGGCTGACCCGTGAAGCGTTCAATGCGCTGATCGAGCCAATGGTTGCTCGCAGCCTGAAAGCCTGTCGTCGTGCGGTGCGTGATTCCGGCATTGAGCTGGAAGACGTTCATGCGGTGGTCATGGTCGGCGGCTCGACTCGCGTACCGCGCGTTCGCGAAGCCGTTGCGCAAGCCTTCGGTCGCGAACCGCTGACCGAAATCGACCCG
Organism: Pseudomonas sp. 008; assembly: GCF_016861935.1. Classification (NCBI taxonomy): domain Bacteria; kingdom Pseudomonadati; phylum Pseudomonadota; class Gammaproteobacteria; order Pseudomonadales; family Pseudomonadaceae; genus Pseudomonas; species Pseudomonas sp. 008. Next base: position 14,835 of record NZ_BOMA01000015.1, read on the forward strand.
GACCAAGTCGTGGCCATCGGTGCCGCGATCCAGGCCGATACCCTGGCTGGCAATAAGCGTGACGGCGGCGAACTGCTGTTGCTCGACGTGATTCCGTTGTCCCTGGGGCTGGAAACCATGGGCGGCCTGATGGAGAAGGTGATTCCGCGCAACACCACCATCCCTGTCGCCCGGGCCCAGGACTTCACCACTTATAAAGACGGCCAGTCGGCCATGGCGATCCACGTATTGCAGGGCGAGCGTGAGTTGATCAGCGACTGCCGCTCCCTGGCACGCTTCGAATTGCGCGGTATTCCAGCGATGGTTGCTGGTGCGGCGAAGATTCGCGTGACCTTCCAGGTCGACGCCGACGGTCTGCTCAGTGTCTCGGCCCGCGAATTGGGTTCGGGTGTCGAAGCCAGCATTCAGGTCAAACCGTCCTACGGCCTGACCGACGGCGAAATCGCCAAAATGCTCAAGGATTCGTTCCAGCACGCCAATGACGACAAGGTCGCCCGCGTATTGCGTGAACAGCAGGTCGATGCCCAGCGCCTGATCGAAGCAGTGCAGGGTGCTCTGGATGTCGACGGCGAACGCTTGCTCGACGCCGAAGAGCGCATGGTCATCGAATTGCAGATGCAGGAACTGACCGAATTGATGAAAGGCACCGATGGTTACGCCATTGAGCAGCAGACCAAACGTCTGTCGCAAGTGACCGATGCCTTTGCTGCCCGCCGCCTGGACTCGACAGTGAAAGCCGCTCTGGCGGGGCGCAATCTGAATGAAATCGAGGAATAATTGATGCCGCAGGTCATTTTTCTGCCACACGAGAAGTTCTGCCCGGAAGGCATGGTTGTGGAGGCTGAGCCCGGCATATCCATTCTCGAGCTGGCCCATGAACACCATATCGAGATGGAAAGCGCTTGCGGCGGCGTCTGCGCGTGCACCACTTGTCACTGCATCATTCGTGAGGGTTTCGACTCGCTGGAAGAGGCTGATGAGCTGGAGGAAGACTATCTTGATAAGGCTTGGGGGCTGGAAGCCCAGTCGCGTCTGGCCTGTCAGGCAAAAGTCGGGACTGAAGACCTGACCGTCGAAATTCCGAAGTACTCGCTCAACCATGCCGCCGAAGCGCCGCACTGATTCAAGGAACTTTCATGAGCCTGAAATGGGTTGATGTGCTGGAAATCGCGATCCAGCTGGCTGAGTCAAAGCCGGATGTGGACCCGCGTTACGTGAACTTCGTCGATCTGCACCAGTGGGTGCTGGCATTGCCGGAGTTCAGTGATGATCCGACACGCGGTGGCGAGAAGGTGCTTGAAGCCATTCAGGCCGCCTGGATCGAAGAAGCAGACTGAGTCTGCACCGTACGCAGTTAGGCAATACCAAAGAACCCGCGTATAATTCGCGGGTTTAATTTTTCGCAAATTACCGTTTCTGGAGTTACACCATGGCTGTTCAACGTACTTTCTCCATCATCAAGCCTGACGCTGTTGCTAAAAATGTCATCGGCGAGATCACCACTCGTTTCGAAAAAGCAGGCCTGCGCGTTGTAGCTTCGAAACTGAAGCAACTGTCCAAAGCCGAAGCTGAAGGCTTCTACGCTGAGCACAGCGCTCGTGGCTTCTTCAACGACCTGGTTGCTTTCATGATTTCCGGTCCGGTTGTCGTTCAGGTTCTGGAAGGCGAAAACGCTATCGCTCTGAACCGTGAGCTGATGGGCGCTACCAACCCTAAAGAAGCTGCTCCTGGCACCATCCGCGCTGACTTCGCTGATTCCATCGACGCCAACGCCGTACACGGTTCGGACTCCGAAGCCGCTGCTGCTCGCGAAATCTCGTACTTCTTCGCAGCTACTGAAGTAACCACTCGCTAAGCATTGGCTTAAGAGTGAAGGTGAATCCATGACTACATCGACTGTAAAAACCAACCTGCTGGGTCTGACTCAACAGGAAATGGAAAAATTCTTCGACTCAATCGGGGAGAAGCGTTTCCGTGCCGGTCAGGTAATGAAATGGATTCACCACTTTGGTGTCGATGATTTCGACGCCATGACGAACGTCAGCAAGGCCTTGCGCGAAAAGCTCAAGGCTGTTGCTGAAATTCGTGGTCCGGAAGTGGTCAGCGAGGACATCTCCAGCGACGGCACCCGTAAGTGGGTGGTGCGCGTGGCGTCCGGCAGCTGCGTCGAGACCGTTTACATTCCCCAGGGCAAACGCGGCACCTTGTGCGTTTCGTCCCAGGCAGGCTGTGCCCTGGACTGCAGTTTCTGCTCCACCGGCAAGCAAGGTTTCAATAGCAACCTCACCGCCGCCGAAGTCATCGGCCAGGTGTGGATTGCCAACAAATCCTTTGGCAGCGTCCCGGCAACCGTCGACCGTGCCATCACCAACGTGGTGATGATGGGCATGGGTGAGCCGCTGCTGAACTTCGACAACGTCGTGGCCGCCATGCATCTGATGATGGATGACCTGGGCTATGGCATCTCCAAGCGCCGCGTAACCCTGTCGACTTCGGGTGTGGTGCCAATGATCGATGAGCTGTCCAAGCACATCGATGTTTCCCTGGCGTTGTCCCTGCACGCACCGAATGACGCATTGCGTAACCAATTGGTGCCGATCAACAAGAAGTATCCGCTTAAGATGCTGCTGGAATCGTGTCAGCGCTACATGTCGTCCCTGGGCGAAAAGCGCGTACTGACCATCGAGTACACCTTGCTCAAGGACGTCAACGACAAGGTCGAACACGCGGTCGAAATGATCGAGTTGCTCAAGAATGTTCCGTGCAAGATCAACCTGATTCCGTTCAACCCGTTCCCGCACTCCGGTTACGAGCGTCCGAGCAACAATGCGATTCGCCGTTTCCAGGATCAGCTTCACCATGCAGGCTTCAACGTCACCGTGCGTACCACCCGCGGTGAAGACATCGATGCCGCGTGTGGCCAGTTGGTAGGGCAGGTGCTGGATCGCACCCGTCGCAGCGAACGTTATATCGCCGTGCGTGAGTTGAGCGCCGACAACGATATGCCGCAAAACGCTGCGAACAATAATTAAGAGAGGATCTCTATGTCCCTGCGCTTCGCGCTGCTTGTGCTGTTGGCCAGCCTGTGTGCTGGTTGTGTCCTGTCGGGCGATTTCAACCCGATGAAGACCAGCAAGGGCCGTGATGAAGCGCGTGCCGCCTACGTGCAGCTGGGCCTGGGGTACTTGCAGCAGGGCATGACCGAGCGCGCCAAGGTCCCGCTGAAGAAGGCGTTGGAACTGGATGACTCGGATGCTGACGCCAACGCGGCGTTGGGGCTGGTGTTCCAGGCCGAGATGGAGCCGGAACTGGCCGATCAGCATTTTCGCAAGGCACTGTCTTCCCGTCCCGCCGATGCGCGAATCCTGAACAACTACGGCAGTTTTCTGTTCGAAGAAAAACGTTACAAAGAGGCGTACGAGCGCTTTGAACAGGCCGCCGCCGATACTCTGTATCCTGAGCGTTCGCGGGTTTTCGAGAACCTCGGCATGACCGCTTCAAAGCTGGGCCAGCGTGACCTGGCTCGCCAGCAACTGGAAAAAGCCCTGCGTTTGAACCGCCAACAGCCACGTGCCTTGCTGGAAATGGCTGAGTTGTCATTCGAAGACAGGCATTATGTGCCCGCGCGTGACTATTACGATCGTTTTAGCCTGCTCACCGAGCAAAATGCACGTAGTCTATTGCTCGGCGTTCGACTGGCAAAAGTGTTTGAAGATCGCGACAAGGCCGCCAGTTATGGCCTGCAATTAAAACGACTCTATCCCGGTACGCCGGAATATCAGCAATACCTGTCGGAGCAATGATGAAAGCGGCGCATCCCGAAGTTGTAGCAGCGAATCGCGTTAACCCCGGTGAGACTTTGCGCCAGGCCCGCGAAAGCAATGGCTGGTCGCTGGCCGAAGTGGCCCTCAAGCTCAACCTCACCGTCAATTCCCTGAGTAATCTGGAAGCCGGCGCTTTTGACAAGCTGCCTGGCCACACCTTTGCTCGTGGCTATATTCGCGCGTACGCCAAATTGCTGGGCATGGACCAGGCTGTTCTGGTTCAGCAGTTCGACCAATCCACTGGCACCGACTCCCAGGGCAGCAACGTCCACAGCCTGGGGCGTATCGAAGAGCCGGTTCGGGTTTCCCACACCATTTTGCGAATTGTCAGTCTGCTGTTGCTGATCGCGGTGATTGGTGGTGGTTTTGTCTGGTGGCAGGATCAAACTTCATTGCGCACCAAGGACCTGGTCAGCCTGGCTCCGGAACACGTTGAAGTCGAAGGCGCCGATGGCACCACCCAGATCCATCCGCTGGACGAGCCGGAAGACCAGGCGGTTGCGCAAGGTGAGTCTGAAGGTGAAACGCCTCTGGCGTTGCCGCAGGCTGAGGAGCCTGTCAACGCTGAAGCAAGCGCGCCGGCGCCAACACCCGCTCCAGCAGCCCCGGTAGCAACACCTGCGGCTCCGGCCCACAATACTGCTCCGGTTATCGCGACACCGGCAGCGCCAGTTGTTGCCGTTGTACCGGCAGCGGTTGCGACGGCTCCGATTGCGCCGGCCGTTGCAGCTGCTGCTCCAGCAGCTCCGGTTGCGGGCCAGGGCCAGGTTCAACTGCAATTCAGCGCCGATTGCTGGACTCAAGTGACCGACGGCACGGGTAAAGTGTTGTTGAGTGGTCTCAAGCGTAAAGGCGATAGTGTTTCCGTCAGCGGCAAGCCGCCCTTTGCCGTGCGTCTGGGCTTCGCCCGTGGCGCGCAGGTCAGCTACAACGGGCAGGTAGTTGATGTCGCTCCGTTCACCAGTGGCGAGACTGCTCGCCTGAAGTTAGGTCAATAAGTCATGCACGGCGAATCTCCAATCAAGCGTCGCGAATCCCGGAAAATCTGGGTCGGTAACGTGCCTGTTGGCGGCGATGCGCCCATCGCTGTGCAGAGCATGACCAACAGCGACACCAATGACGTGGCCGCCACCGTGGCCCAGATCAATCGTCTGGAAGCCGCTGGCGTCGATATCGTTCGGGTTTCGGTGCCGGACATGGACGCCGCCGAAGCCTTCGGCAAGATCAAGCAACTGGTCAAGGTGCCGTTGGTGGCCGACATCCACTTCGACTACAGGATCGCTCTGCGCGTAGCCGAACTGGGGGTCGATTGCCTGCGCATCAACCCAGGCAACATCGGTCGTGAAGACCGCGTACGTGCGGTGGTCGATGCCGCCCGTGATCGCGGGATTCCAATCCGTATCGGCGTGAACGCCGGTTCCCTGGAAAAAGACCTGCAAAAGAAATATGGCGAGCCGACTCCGGCCGCGCTGGTCGAGTCTGCCCTGCGTCACGTCGAACACCTCGAACGCCTGAATTTCCAGGACTTCAAGGTCAGCGTAAAAGCTTCCGACGTGTTCATGGCAGTTGAAGCCTACCGCTTGCTGGCCAAGGAAATCGTCCAGCCATTGCACCTGGGCATCACCGAAGCCGGTGGTTTGCGTTCAGGCACAGTGAAATCCGCCGTGGGCCTCGGTATGCTGCTCGCCGAAGGGATTGGCGATACTATTCGCATCTCGTTGGCGGCCGACCCGGTCGAGGAAGTGAAAGTCGGCTACGACATTCTCAAATCCCTTCACCTGCGTTCCCGTGGCATCAACTTCATCGCCTGCCCGAGCTGCTCGCGGCAGAACTTCGATGTGGTCAAAACCATGAACGAGCTGGAAGGGCGTCTCGAAGACTTGCTAGTGCCGCTGGATGTCGCGGTAATCGGTTGCGTGGTCAACGGGCCGGGCGAAGCCAAGGAAGCTCATATCGGCTTGACCGGCGGCACGCCAAACCTGATTTACATCGACGGCAAGCCGTCGCAGAAACTGACGAATGACAATCTGGTGGATGAGCTTGAACGCTTGATCCGCCAGAAAGCGGCCGAAAAGGTCGAAGCCGACGCTGCTGTAATCGCTCGCGGCTGAGCCTGACTAAAGAGCCGAACGAATTTAAGGATTTAAAGTGAGCAAGTCTCTGCAAGCCATCCGTGGCATGAACGACATCCTGCCCGAACAGACTCCCCTGTGGCGTCATTTCGAGGGCACCGTTTCGCGTTTGCTGGATAACTACGGTTACAAGCAGATCCGCATGCCGATCGTCGAGTTCACCGAGCTGTTCAAGCGCTCCATCGGTGAAGTGACCGACATCGTCGAAAAAGAGATGTACACCTTCGAAGACCGCAACGGCGATTCCCTGACCCTGCGTCCTGAAGGCACCGCGGCCTGCGTGCGTGCGGTGCTCGAACACGGCATTACCGGCGGCGGCCAGGTGCAGAAGCTCTGGTACATCGGCCCGATGTTCCGCCACGAACGTCCGCAGAAAGGCCGTTATCGCCAGTTCCACCAGATTGGTTGTGAAGTCTTCAACCTCGACGGTCCGGACATCGACGCCGAGCTGATCGTGCTGACCTGGCGCCTGTGGGGCGAGCTGGGTATCCGCGATGCGGTCAAGCTCGAACTCAACAGCCTGGGCACTGCCGAATCCCGTGGTCGTTATCGCGAAGCACTGGTCGAGTACCTGACCGCTCGCCTGGATCAACTGGACGAAGACAGCCAGCGCCGTCTGAAGACCAACCCGCTGCGGGTCCTGGATACCAAGAACGCCGACACTCAAGCGGTGCTGGCCGACGCGCCGAAAATGGCCGACTACCTCGACGAAGAATCCCGCGTGCACTTCGAGGGCCTCAAGGCTCGCCTGGACGCCGCCGGCATTCCTTATGTGATCAACCCGAAGCTGGTTCGCGGGCTGGATTACTACAGCAAGACCGTATTCGAATGGGTCACCGACCAATTGGGCGCCCAAGGCACGGTATGTGCCGGTGGTCGTTACGACGGTCTGGTGGAGCAGATGGGCGGCAAGCCGACCCCAGGCGTCGGTTTCGCCATGGGCATCGAGCGTCTGGTGCTGCTGCTTGAAACCCTGGAGCAGATCCCCGAAGAGATCTCCCGTCAGGTTGACGTCTACCTCTGCGCCTTCGGTGAAGCCGCCGAGCTGGCCGGTCTGACCCTGAGCGAGCGTGTTCGTGATCAACTGCCCAACCTGCGCCTGCAAATCAATGCCGGGGGCGGCAGCTTCAAAAGCCAGTTCAAGAAGGCCGACAAGAGCGGTGCGCTGTACGCATTGATCCTCGGTGACGACGAAATGGCCCAGCAAGTGGTAGGTTTCAAACCCCTGCGTGGCCAGGGCGAACAACAAAGCATTGCCTGGGATGCGCTTGCTGCACACCTGGCCACCTGCGTCGTGCAGGGTTGAAGCTGTCAAACAGCCGATTTAGCGATTAAGGAGTATTGGGGTGTCGAGTACCGAAGACGAACATGTGGCGGAGTTGAAGGAGTGGTGGACACGCAACGGCAAGCCCCTGGTTACTGGCGGTCTGTTGGCGTTGGTCATCGTGTTCGGCTGGCAGGCCTTTCAGAAGTATCAGAGCAATCAGTCGCAAGGCGCCTCGATTCTCTACCAGCAATTGCTGGAAACCACGCTGACGCCTGACGGCAAGCCTGATGCTGCACGTGTTTCGGATCTGGCCGGCAAGCTCAACAGCGAGTTCGGCGGCACTGCCTACGCGCAATACGGCAGCCTGTTCGTGGCGAAAGTCGCGGTCGACAGCGGCAAGCTGGACGACGCTGCCAGCGAGCTGAAAGCCATTGTCGACAAACCGGCCAACCCGGCACTCGGTGAAATCGCCCGTCAGCGCCTGGCGCAGGTGCTGGCCGCGCAGAACAAGGTCGATGAAGCCCTGAAACTGCTCGAAGGCGATGCCGATAAGGCCTTCCTGGCCACTCGCGAAGAACTCAAGGGTGACCTGCTGGTGCAACTGGGTCGTACCGACGAAGCGAACGCTGCGTATCAAAAAGCCAAGGCGGCACTGTCGGATGAAGCGGCGGTCGGTGGCCTACAAATCAAGCTGGACGACCTGGCCAAAGGGGATGCGTGACGTGATCCGTTGGAAACATGCAGCATTGCTGGCTCTGGCCATTCTGGCCGCGGGTTGCAGCAGCAACAGCAAAAAAGAGTTGCCACCGGCCGAGCTGACCGACTTCAAAGAAGAAGTGGTTCTGCACAAGCAGTGGAGTCGTTCGATCGGTAACGGTCAGGGCGAAACCTACAACATGCTGGTTCCGGCGATCGATGGCGATACCATCTATGCCGCCGACGTCACCGGTGTGGTGATGGCGATGGATCGCAGCAATGGCGACGTCAAGTGGAAGAAAGATCTCGAGCTGCCTGTCTCCGGCGCCGTTGGCGTGGGTTACGGTCTGGTCATGATCGGCACGCTCAAGGGTGAAATCGTTGCCCTGGATGCCAGCAGCGGTGAAGAGAAATGGCGCGCTCGCGTGACCAGCGAAGTTCTCGCACCACCGGCCACCAACGGTGACGTTGTTGTGGTTCAGACCCAGGATGACCGTCTGATCGGTCTGGATGCCTCCACCGGCAACCAGCGCTGGTTGTACGACAGCACGCCAGCGGTCCTGACCCTTCGCGGCACCAGCGCACCGATCGTCACCAACCGCCTCGCGGTGGCTGGCCTGTCGACCGGTAAAGTGGTTGCTCTTGATGTGTCCAACGGCGTGCCGGTTTGGGAACAGCGTGTAGCGATTCCACAAGGTCGTTCGGAGCTGGAGCGTGTGGTCGATATCGACGGTGGCTTGCTGCTGTCCGGCGGTACACTGTATGTCGCCAGCTACCAGGGGCGCGTCGCGGCACTGGACCTGGAAAGCGGTCGTCAGCTCTGGCAGCGTGATGCTTCCAGTTATGCCGGCGTCGCCCAGGGTTTTGGCAGCGTCTACGTGAGCCTGTCTTCGGGCACTGTTGAAGGCGTCGACGAGCGTTCCACCACTGCATTGTGGAGCAACGATTCGCTGGCCCGCCGTCAACTGTCGGCTCCGGAAGTGTTCTCCAGCTACGTTGCAGTCGGTGACCTGGAAGGTTACCTGCACCTGCTGAGTCAGGTGGACGGTCGTTTCGTCGGCCGCGAGCGCATCGACAGCGACGGCCTGCGTGCCCGTCCGCTGGTGGTAGGTGACACGATTTATGTGTATGGCAACAGCGGCAAACTGGAAGCCCTGACCATCAAGTAAAGACTATGCTTGGGGTTTAACCCCCAAGCGGCCTTGTTCTGCAAGGCTCGCAGCGCTTTCAAGCGCTGCCCCGAGCACCAGCCGCTGCCTCGCAGCGGCTTTTGTATTTTCTGAAATAACGAAGTGGAGAGCCGCATGGTTCCCGTAATCGCCCTGGTGGGCCGACCGAACGTCGGCAAGTCCACCTTGTTCAACCGCCTGACCAGGACTCGCGACGCCATTGTCGGCGACTTGTCCGGTCTGACCCGTGATCGCCAATACGGTGAGGCCAAGTGGCAAGGGCGTTCCTACATTCTGGTCGACACTGGTGGTATCTCCGGTGACGAGCACGGTATGGACGAAAAAATGGCCGAGCAGTCGCTGCTGGCCATTGAAGAAGCGGATGTCGTTCTGTTCCTGGTAGATGCCAAGGCCGGTTTTACCGCCGCCGACCAGATGATCGCCGAGCACTTGCGCAAGCGTAATAAGCGTTCCTATGTGGTCGCCAACAAGGTCGACAACATCGACCCTGAAATGGCCCGCGCCGAATTCGCCCCGTTGGGCATGGGCCACGCGATCCCGATCGCCGGTGCCCATGGTCGTGGCATCACCCAGATGCTGGAAATCGCCCTGAGCGACTTCCCGAAAGACGAAGAAGAACCGCAAGAAGGCGAAGAGGAAGAGATCGTTGCCGAAGGTGAGGAAGCCAAGCGCATTCCTGGCCCAAGCGAAAAAGACGGTATCAAGATCGCCATCATTGGCCGTCCGAACGTCGGCAAGTCGACTCTGGTCAATCGCATGCTCGGTGAAGACCGGGTGATCGTGTATGACCAGCCCGGTACCACCCGCGACAGTATTTACATCCCGTTTGAGCGTAACGACGAGAAGTACACGCTGATCGACACCGCTGGTGTGCGCAAGCGCGGCAAGATTCACGAAGAAGTCGAAAAGTTCTCCGTGGTCAAAACCCTGCAGGCGATCAAAGACGCCAACGTGGTGATCTTCGTGATGGACGCCCGCGAAGGCGTGGTGGATCACGACCTCAACCTGCTGGGCTTTGCCCTTGAAGCCGGTCGTGCGCTGGTGATCGCGATCAACAAGTGGGACGGCATGACGCCGAGCGAGCGCGACTTCGTGAAGGTCGAGCTGCAACGTCGACTGTTCTTCGTCGACTTCGCCGACATTCACTTCATCTCGGCCCTGCACGGCACTGGCGTAGGTAATCTCTACGCGTCGGTACAGAACTCGTTCAAGTCCGCGGTCACCCGCTGGCCGACCAACCGCCTGACCCAGATTCTGGAAGATGCGGTCGGCGAGCACGCGCCACCGATGGTCAACAACCGCCGGATCAAGCTGCGTTATGCCCACTTGGGTGGTGCGAACCCGCCGATCATTGTGATCCACGGTAACCAGATCGAGAAGGTGCCGAAGTCTTACGTCCGTTACCTGGAAAACACTTACCGTCGTGTGCTCAAGCTGGTCGGTACGCCGATCCGCATCGAGTTCAAGGGCGGCGAGAACCCGTACGAAGGCAACAAGAACTCGCTCACCGACCGTCAGGTCAACAAGAAGCGTCGTTTGATGTCGCACCACAAAAAGGCCGACAAGAAGCGCCGCGACAAGCGCTGATTCAAGGCCTCACTCTTTTTGTGAGGGCTTGTTGTGGCGAGGGAGCTTGCTCCCTCGCCACAAGTTATGCGGTGTACATTAGAAGAAGGGTGCCGGTTGGCGCCCTTTTTTTGTGGGCGTCGTTTGGGCTATCCTCGGGCTCTCCCGTGCCGCCGTTAGAGCCGGGTGTAGCCCAGGGAATCACCGATGATCACCAGTAAGCTGCCGAATGTCGGCATCACTATCTTCACGCAGATGTCTCAGCTCGCGGCGCAAACCGGAGCGATCAATCTGTCCCAGGGTTTTCCCGATTTCGACGGTCCGCAGGCCCTGCGCGATGCGGTCGGTCGGCATATCGCCAGTGGCCACAATCAATATTCGCCGATGACCGGCTTGCCGGCGTTGCGTCAGCAGATCGCGGCGAAGATCGCTCGCAGCTACGGCGCGCATGTTGATGCCGACAGCGAAGTGACGGTCACCCCCGGCGCGACCCAGGCGATCTTCTGCGCGATTCAGGCGGTGATCCACAGCGGCGATGAAGTGATCGTGTTCGATCCGTGCTACGACAGCTACGAGCCCTCGGTCGAGCTGGCCGGTGGTCGCTGTGTGCATGTGCAACTCGGCCTGAAGGACTTCGCCATCGACTTCCAGAAGCTTGCCGAAGCCCTGAGCCCGCGCACGCGGATGATCATCCTCAATACCCCGCACAACCCAAGCGGTGCGCTGATCAGCCGTGCCGAGCTGGATCAGTTGGCGGCATTGATCCGCGACCGCGACATCTATGTGATCAGCGACGAAGTCTACGAACACCTGGTGTTCGACGGTGTGTCTCACGCCAGTGTATTGGCCCATGAAGAGTTGTATCAGCGCGCTTTCGTGGTCAGTTCGTTCGGCAAGACGTACCACGTCACCGGTTGGAAAACCGGTTATGTCGTGGCGCCGCCGGCCCTTAGCGCGGAGCTGCGCAAGGTGCACCAGTACGTCAGTTTCTGCGGCGTGACGCCGTTGCAGTACGCGTTGGCCGATTACATGGCCGAGCACCCGGAACACGTCGAAGAGCTGCCGGGCTTCTATCAGGCCAAGCGTGATCTGTTCTGCGATCTGCTGACGCCGTCGCGCTTCAGTTTTACCCGCGTGGCCGGTACTTATTTCCAGTTGGTCGATTACTCGCAGATTCGCCCGGACCTCAATGACGTCGAGATGGCGCTGTGGATGACCCGCGAGCATGGCGTCGCGAGCATTCCGATCTCGGTGTTCTACCAGACTCCACCTGAAGGCCAGCGCCTGGTGCGTCTGTGCTTTGCCAAGCGTGAGGAGACCCTGCGTGAAGCAGCGGCAAAACTATGCGTGATCTGAGTACTCTGCCCAATCTGAATCTTGCGCTGATCCAGACCACCCTGGCCTGGCACGATCGTCAGGCCAATCTGGAGCATTTCGAGCCGCTGCTGGAACAGGCTCGTGGCGCGGACCTGATCATCCTGCCGGAGATGTTCACCACCGGTTTCTCCATGGAGTCGGAAGCCCTCGCCGAGCCGGAAAATGGCCCCACCAGTAAATGGATGCGGGCTCAGGCAGCGAAGCTGGGCGCGGTGGTGACCGGCAGCATCATCGTCCAGGCGGCTGACGGCAGCCATCGCAACCGTCTGTTGTGGGCACGGCCGGACGGGGAGGTGTGGCACTACGACAAGCGTCACCTGTTCCGCATGGCGGGGGAGAACAACCACTACACCCCGGGCGAGCGTCAGGTGCAGTTCGAATTGAAGGGGTGGCGAGTACGGCCGCTGATTTGCTACGACCTGCGCTTCCCGGTCTGGAGTCGTGATCCGCAAGACACTGACTTGCTGCTGTACACCGCCAACTGGCCGGGCGCACGGCGTCAGCACTGGAACCGATTGCTGCCGGCACGGGCGATCGAAAACCTCTGCTATGTGGCGGCGGTGAACCGTATCGGTACCGATGGCAAAGGCTTTGCGTATACCGGTGACAGTCAGGTCCTGGATTTTCAGGGCGAGACGCTGCTCGGTGCAGGTGATGCCGATGGTGTGTTCAAGGTCGTACTGGACGCGGCGGAACTGGCGGCGTATCGCACACGGTTCCCGGCGAATCTGGATGCGGATACCTTCGAGTTCACCTGATCGATCGTTGATCAACAAAAAAGGCCCCGAGGTTCTCACCCAGGGGCCTTTTGCATTTGCAGCGAAGCTTACGCCGCTTTCGCTTCCGGCTGGCTCAGGGAGCGGTTCAGTGCGCTGAACAGGGCCTTGAAGCTGGCAGTGGTGATGTTTTCGTCGATGCCGACGCCATGCACCGCACGCTCACCATTCACCCGCAATTCAATGTAGGCCGCAGCCTTGGCATTGGTGCCCGCGCCGATGGCGTGTTCGTTGTAGTCCATGATTTCCACCGGGATCGGCAGGCCGGCCACCAGTGCTTCCAGGGCACCGTTGCCCTTGCCGCGCCAGTGCAGGTTGGTTTCGCCCTGACCCTTGCTGGAAACTTCGACTTCCACGGCGCTGTGACCGTTTTCTTCCTGCAGGCGATGGCTGACCAGCGCGTACGGGGTGTTGGCCTGCAAGTACTCGCTGTGCAGCAGCGCGTGGATCTGCTGGGCGGTCATCTCCAGGCCCAGGCGATCGGTTTCACGCTGCACGACCTGGCTGAACTCGATTTGCATACGGCGCGGCAAGCTGATGCCGTATTCCTGTTCCAGCAGGTAAGCGATACCGCCCTTGCCCGACTGGCTGTTGACGCGAATCACCGCCTCGTAGCTGCGGCCAATGTCGGCCGGGTCGATCGGCAGGTACGGCACTTCCCACAGGGCGTCCGGTTGCTGCTGGGCGAAGCCCTTGCGGATTGCATCCTGGTGCGAGCCGGAGAACGCGGTGTGAACCAGGTCGCCGACGTACGGGTGACGTGGGTGCACCGCAATCTGGTTGCACTCTTCGACGACTTTGCGCACGCCATCGATGTCGGAGAAATCCAGCTCAGGGTTGACGCCCTGGGTGTAGAGGTTCAATGCCACGGTGACGAGATCGACGTTACCGGTACGCTCGCCGTTGCCGAACAGGCAGCCTTCGACACGGTCGGCGCCGGCCATCAGGCCCAGCTCGGTGGCGGCCACGCCGGTGCCACGGTCGTTGTGGGTGTGCAGGCTGATGATCACGCTGTCACGACGGTTGATGTGACGACCGAACCATTCGATCTGGTCGGCATAGATGTTCGGGGTCGCGCATTCGACGGTGGCGGGCAGGTTGAGGATCACCTTGTGCTCAGGCGTCGGGTTCCACACCTCGATCACCGCGTCGCAGACTTCCTTGGCGAATTCCAGTTCGGTGGCGCTGAAGGTTTCTGGCGAGTATTCGAAGGTCCACTCGGTGTCCGGCTGCTGGGCGGCATATTTGACGAACAGCCTGGCGGCGTTCACGGCGATGGCCTTGATCCCGTCCTTGTCCTGGTTGAAGACAATGCGGCGGAAGGAAGGGGAGGTCGCGTTGTACAGGTGAACGATGGCCTTCTTGGCACCGCGCAGGGATTCAAAGGTGCGCGCGATCAAGTCTTCACGGCCCTGGGTCAGCACCTGAATGGTGGTGTCGTCCGGGATGTGGCCGCCTTCGATCAGGGTACGCACGAAGTCGAAGTCGGTTTGCGAAGCGGCCGGGAACGAGGCTTCGATTTCTTTCACGCCGACCTGCACCAGGGTCTTCCAGAAACGCAGCTTCTTGACCGCATCCATTGGCTCGATCAACGACTGGTTGCCGTCACGAAGGTCCGAACTGCACCAGATCGGCGCTGCAGTGATGGTCTTCGATGGCCAGGTGCGGTCCGGCAGGTTGATGGTCGGGAACGCGCGGTATTTCGAAGACGGGTCTTTGAGCATGCTCATTGGAAAATCCTTATTGTGTGGGCCGAAAAAAGGCGGCCTGCCGGTGGATCAAATGTTCTGGTAAAGCATCAGACGAGGCACCGCGATTCAGCCTGGCAGTCGTGCACTGACGAGGCACAGGCTGCGGTGCTGGCGGAGCTGAATGAGGGTGTGAGAGGTTTTCATGTCTTCAACCCTAACCGCGGGGGGAAAGGATGGCAAGCAGTCGAAAAACTTTGAGAGGAATAGTCGAAAAATATAGTTTGTCGCGATTTTATTGCTTGGAATGGCAGCGATTGTTTTTATTTTTGCGAGAGGTTTGAGTGATGCGCAATTGGAGGTTGGCGGTGTAGTTCAGGTCAGCGGCGCCCGCGAAGAGGCCATCAACCTCAACCACTGCTTATGGCTGAAACGCACCAATGAAAATCGCCGGGTCCACCCGCGCATCGTTCAAGCTGACGTTCCAGTGCATATGCGGCCCGGTCGCGCGGCCAGTTGAGCCGACTTTCCCGACCACCTCACCACGCGCCAGTTGCTGGCCGACTTTCACGTCGATCTTCGACATGTGGCAGAACATGCTGATAAAGCCCTGGCCGTGGTCGACGAACACCGTATTGCCGTTGAAGAAGTAATTCCCGATCAGGATTACCTTGCCGGCGGCCGGGGTTTTGATCGGCGTGCCGGCGGGCACTGCAAAGTCGAGGCCCGCGTGGGGATTGCGTTCTTCGCCATTGAAGAAGCGGCGCACGCCGAACTTGCTCGACAACGGCCCATTGACCGGTTTGTCCAGCAACAGGTTGCTTGGGGTATTCGGGCTGAAGCTGCGGTAGGCACGGATCTGCTCGGCCAACTCGCCTTCGATGCGCTTGAGATTTTCCGGGTTCGGATTGACCTGCTGCGTATTCTTCAGGGTGATGTGCTGTTCCGGGTATTTCTTGTTGCCGACGGTGAAGCTCAGGTTGCGGCCACCGCTGCTCAGCGACTGGCTGCCCGGTTTGACCGTCAGCGGCACGCCGACGATGGCCAGCCAGTTGTTCTGTTCCTTGACCACCAGTACCGGTCTGCCTTGATAGCTGGCTTTTGGCGCCTGGGCAGAGCTGCCCAGATCCACCACGGCTACGCCACCCGGTACCGGTTTGTTCAACAGACGGGTGATGTAACTGTCGGCATGGGCGTTGAAGGTCAGGCACAGCAATAGCAGCGGAGCGAAAAAACGCGGCATGGATCAATCCAGTAAAGAAAGGGTGACAGGTGTCAGGTGATTGTCTTCGACCCGCACTTGCAGCTCGCCTTCGCCCAGTTTGGCTTTCAGGCGCTGGCCGGTGTGGGTTTGCGCGGCGCTGCGGATCGCGTTGCCGCGCTCGTCCAGCAGAATGCTGTAGCCACGAGCGAGGGTCGCCAACGGGCTGACCACATGCAGCGTCTGCATCTGACTTTGCAATTGCAGGCGACGGGATTTAAGCCCTTCGCGCATGGCCCGAGGCAGGCGCTCGGCGAGGCTGTCGAGGCGCTGGCGAAGCATCGCCAGTTGTCGCCCGGGATGCTGCCCGGCGAGACGGGTTTCCAGACGGATCAAGCGTTCGCGACGGGTATTGAGGCTACGTTCGAAGGCGCGGCGCAGGCGCATGTCCAGATCATCCAGGCGTTGCGCTTGCTGACGCAGGCGTTCACCGGGATGGCGCAAGCGGCGAGAGATGCCTTCCAGACGCAGCCGATCGCGCATCAAGCGGTCACGCATGCGCATCACCAGTCGTCGGTGCAGGCTTTCGACCCGACGCACCAGATCGCTGGAGTCCGGCGCCAGCAGTTCGGCGGCGGCGGACGGCGTCGGCGCGCGAACGTCGGCCACGAAGTCACTGATCGATACGTCGGTTTCATGGCCGACGGCGCTGACGATCGGCGTCACGCAGGCGTCCACGGCGCGGGCCACGGCTTCTTCGTTGAAACACCAGAGGTCTTCCAGCGAGCCGCCGCCACGGGCCAGGATCAACGCATCGAAACCACGGGCGTCCGCCAGCTTCAGCGCACGGACAATCTGTGCGGTGGCTTCGCGGCCTTGTACTGCGGTGGGGATCAGCGTCAGTTGCACCTGCGGCGCACGGCGGCGGAATACGCTGATGATGTCGCGGATCACCGCGCCGGTGGGCGAGCTGATGATGCCGATGCGTTGTGGATGTGCCGGCAGCGGCACTTTGCGTTCGGCACTGAACAGGCCTTCGGCGCTGAGTTTTTCCTTCAAAGCATCGAAGGCCAGACGCAGGGCGCCATCACCGGCCGGCTCCACGGTGTCGAGAATCAGTTGGTAGTCACCACGGCCTTCAAACAGCGAAACCTTGCCACGAACCTTGACCGCCAGGCCATCCTTCAGCGCCTGGCGAACCCGCGCGGCGTTCTGCCGGAACAGTGCGCAACGCACCTGGGCGCCGCTGTCCTTGAGGGTGAAGTACACATGGCCGGACGCCGGGCGGGCGAGGTTGGAGATTTCGCCTTCGACCCAGATGTTGCTGAACACGTCTTCGAGCAACACCCGCGCGCGGCCGTTGAGCTGGCTGACAGTCAGGACTTCCCGGTCCAGGCCGAGTCTTGCAAAGGGATCTTTAATCATGGGGCGCAGTTTAAAGGCATTCGGCGATCAATCTCCATGAGCCAGTGTAAATCCCTTGTGGGAGCGGGCATTGCTACGGCAATCGAGTGAAGTGTTCAACGAATTGCTGAACCAGCGCGGTGGGATCTTGCCGGCAGGCGAGGGCGACGGTGCTGTGGCAATCCGGATCGGCCAAGGGGAGAAAATGGATATCCGGCGGCGCAATGTCCTGCATCGATTCCGGTAACAGCGCGATGCCGAACCCGGCCTGGATCAATTGCAGTTGCGTGGTTTTGCGTGACACCACCCGAGCCGCTTGGGGAAAGAACCCTTGGCGCATGCACAACTCGGCAGATAGATAGCTCAGGCCGCCACGCTGTGGATGAGGGATGGAAATAAACGCTTCATCCTTCAACCGTGCCAGATCGATGCCGTGTGCGGGCTTTTCCACAGCCAGCCGATGATTCGGCGGCACTGCCAGCAACAGACGCTCGCTGTACAGCGGAACAATCTGCACCCCTTCACGTTGACGCAGCACCGGCAGGCGCAACAGACCCACATCCAGGCGACCTTCGGCCAACTCTTCCAGTTGTGCCTCCGAGGACAGCTTGACGATGTCCATCGACACCCCGGCATGCAGATCCAGATAAACGCTGATCCCGCGCAGCAGTCGACCACTCATGGGTACGGTGCTGGAATGGCTCAGGCGCAAGACGCCCAGTTGACCAGTGCCCACTTGAGTGGCCATTTCGCTGGCCTTGGTCAGTTCGTTCAGCAGGTTTCTGGCCCGAGGCAAAAAGGCTTCACCCGCTGCCGTCAGGCGGGGCTGGCGGGCGGTGCGTTCGAACAGTGGCGTTTGCAGGCGGGTTTCCATGTCCTTGATCTGCCGGCTCAAGGCTGACTGAGCAATAAACAGTCGTTCGGCCGCTGCGCTGAAGCTGCCGCTCTCGGCGATTTCCACGAAGTAACGCAATTGGCGGGTTGAAAGCACCAGGTATGCCTTTTTGAGATGGGTGATCAATTTTGAAGATATTAGTCGCAACGCCCGGCGCTGGCTAAAGTCATCACAGGAATAAAAGGAAGCCGTGTCGATGAATGTGCTGGAGTTGTTGAGCCAATGGCCGTGGGGTGTGGTGGATTGGTTGGTGATCGGATTGGGTGTTGCCCTGGCCTACATCGTGTTCGGCATTGCCGGTTTTGGCACCGCGCTGGTGGCCGGGCCGATTCTGATTCTGTTCATGCCACTGTCGAAAATCGTGCCGCTGTTGGTGCTGCTGGATTTCGTCGCCGCGTTCGGCAATCTGCTGCCCTCGCGCCGAAATGTAGAGCGGTCCGAATTGCTGCGACTGCTGCCGTGCATGGCGGTGGGTTGCACGTTGGGGGTGATCTTTCTGCTGAACCTGAAATCCGATGTATTGCTGCTGTTGATGGGGTTGTTTATCAGCGCCTATGCGATTTACAGCTTGTGGATTAAAACCCGTCCGAGGCAATTGTCCGCGGGTTGGGCGGTGCCGATGGGCACGGTGGGCGGGATGTTCGGGGCGCTATTTGGCAGTGGTGGTTTTTTGTATGCGATCTATTTGAACAGTCGGTTGCCCAAGGACGAGGCCCGGGCCACCCAGAGTGCGTTGATCAGTTGCAGCACCGTGGTGCGTTTGAGCCTGTTTGCCGTCGCCGGTGTATATGCCGAGCTACCCTTGTTGGTATTGGCGCTGTGTTTGTTGCCGGCGATGGCGCTGGGGCTGTGGATCGGTCGGCGATTGATCATGAAATTGTCCCGCGAGGCTTTCGTGCGGCTGGTGACCTGGCTGGTGCTGGCCAGCGGGATTGCCTTGGTTGGGCGTTATTTGAGTACTTGACCGGATTTCGTCAGGGATTAAGCTGCCGGCCGCCCTGACAATCGGCGCACCGCAGCAACATCCATTTGACGCAGTAGGCTTGCACCATGAATTCGCAAAGCATCATTGTCCCGAAAATCTCCACACTGCCGGTACACGAACCCCGGGCCCGGGCGGTCGTGCGGTGGCTGGTGCGCAAGAACATCATTAAAGAAGAGCTGACCACCTGTGGCCGCACCGGCAATCACATGGCCCACGCCATCGCCGACGGCGCCCGCGCCGTGGTCCTGCACCCTGAAGCGCTGCCGTTCGGCGAGCCGATCAATGGGCTGGAGATCATCACCAAGCGTTGCATCTATACACCGGCCAAGGGTTTTCTCGAAGAAGCCGGCTGCGCCGAGTGCCGCAAGGAGATCGGCGAAGCGCTGTTCGAAAGCCTGGAAGACTGGATGCCGGGGCGCACCGATAACTTCACCTGCCCTGAGTGCGGGCATGAAGACGACATCAACGGCTTTCTGTTTTTGCAGGAATGCGGCTTTTCCAACCTGGGGTTCATCTTCAACAATTGGCTCGAGGCCGGGTTCAAGCAGGACTTTATCGATGAGTTTGCCGATTGGCTGGATCAGCCCGTGAGTTGGGTCAAAGTCGAACTCTAAATGCCGGCGTCGGTCCCCTATGGGGGACAATGTTTCTCCGTATGTCAGTAATGCCAATAATAGACAGAGTTTTACATTGAACCCGAGGGGGTGTCTGACTATAATGGCGCGCTTCCATTTTCCCGCTCGGGAGCCCCCGCGATGCTGCGTATCAGCCAAGAAGCTCTGACATTCGACGACATTCTCCTAGTGCCCGGTTATTCCGAGGTGCTTCCTAACGAAGTCAGTCTCAAGACCCGCCTTACCCGTGGCATCGAGCTGAATATTCCACTGGTTTCCGCCGCTATGGACACCGTTACTGAAGCCCGTCTGGCAATCGCCATGGCTCAGGAAGGTGGCATCGGCATCATCCACAAGAACATGACCATCGAGCAGCAAGCTGCCGAAGTGCGCAAGGTCAAGCGTTACGAAGCCGGTGTGGTCAAGGACCCGATCACCATCGAGGCCGATGCCACGGTGCGTGAACTGTTCGAACTGACTCGCCTGCACAACATCTCCGGCGTTCCGGTACTGCACGATGGCGACCTGGTCGGCATCGTCACTTCCCGTGACGTGCGTTTCGAAAACCGCATGGACGTCAGCGTCCGTGAAGTGATGACGCCTAAAGAGCGTCTGGTCACGGTCAAGGAAGGCGCCAACAAGAATGATGTGCGTGAATTGCTGCACAAGCACCGCATCGAGCGCGTGCTGATCGTCGACGACAAATTCGCCCTCAAAGGCATGATGACCGTCAACGACATCGAAAAAGCCAAGGCTTATCCGCTGGCCAGCAAGGACGATCAAGGTCGTCTGCGCGTTGGCGCTGCAGTCGGTACCGGTAAAGACACCGGTGACCGTGTAGCTGCCCTGGTCCATGCCGGTGTTGACGTGGTGGTGGTCGACACCGCCCACGGTCACTCCAAAGGCGTGATCGACCGCGTTCGCTGGGTCAAACAGAACTTCCCTGAAGTGCAGGTCATCGGCGGCAACATCGCCACCGGCGCTGCCGCCAAGGCCCTGGCCGAAGCCGGCGCTGACGCAGTCAAGGTCGGTATCGGCCCAGGCTCGATCTGCACCACCCGTATCGTCGCTGGTGTCGGCGTTCCGCAAATCAGTGCCATCGCCAACGTTGCCGCTGCCCTTGAAGGCACCGGTGTTCCGTTGATCGCCGACGGCGGCATCCGTTTCTCCGGTGACCTGTCCAAGGCCATCGTGGCCGGTGCCTCCTGCGTGATGATGGGCTCGATGTTCGCCGGTACTGAAGAAGCGCCGGGCGAGATCGAACTGTTCCAGGGCCGTTCGTACAAGGCTTACCGTGGCATGGGTTCGCTGGGCGCCATGTCCCAGGCTCAAGGTTCCTCCGACCGTTACTTCCAGGACTCCTCCGCGGGTGCCGAGAAGCTGGTTCCGGAAGGCATCGAAGGGCGTGTTCCTTACAAGGGCACCCTGAGCGCCATCATCCATCAACTGATGGGCGGTCTGCGTTCCTCGATGGGCTACACCGGCAGCGCCGATATCGAAGAAATGCGCACCAAGCCTGAGTTCGTGCGGATCACCGGCGCTGGCATGGCTGAGTCCCACGTCCACGACGTACAGATCACCAAAGAAGCGCCAAACTACCGCGTAGGTTGAAGCTTCAAGCAAATCGTTAAGCAACCGGGGCTGTTCTATTCAGCCCCGAGTTGTTTCTGAATCACGACTGTTTCTGAATTACTTAGACGAGACTGAATCATGGCCCTCGACATTCACGCTCACCGCATCCTGATCCTCGACTTCGGTTCCCAGTACACCCAACTGATCGCCCGCCGCGTGCGTGAAATCGGCGTTTACTGCGAACTGCATCCGTTCGACATGGACGAGGAAGCCATTCGCGAATTCGCACCAAAAGGTGTGATCCTCGCCGGCGGCCCCGAGTCCGTGCACGAAGCCGACAGCCCTCGCTGCCCGCAAGCGGTGTTTGACCTGGGCGTGCCAGTCTTCGGTATCTGCTATGGCATGCAGACCATGGCCGAGCAACTGGGCGGCAAGGTTGAAGGTTCCGACCTACGTGAGTTCGGTTACGCCCGTGTTGACGTGGTCGGCAAGAGCCGCCTGCTCGACGGCATCGAAGACCATATCGACGCCGATGGCCTGTTCGGCCTCGACGTCTGGATGAGCCACGGTGACAAGGTCACCAAGATGCCGGAAGACTTCCACGTCCTGGCCAGCACCCCGAGCTGCCCGATTGCCGGCATGTTCAACGATGACCGTGCCTACTACGGCGTGCAGTTCCACCCGGAAGTGACCCACACCAAGCAGGGCGGTCGCATCCTGTCGCGCTTCATCCTCGACATCTGTGGCTGTGAAGCCCTGTGGACGCCGTCGAAGATTGCCGAAGATGCCATCGCCCAGGTCCGTGCCCAGGTCGGCACCGACAACGTACTGCTCGGCCTGTCCGGCGGCGTGGACTCCTCGGTGGTTGCCGCGCTGCTGCACAAGGCCATTGGCGATCAGCTGACCTGCGTGTTCGTCGACAACGGCCTGCTGCGTCTGCACGAAGGCGAGCAAGTGATGGCCATGTTCGCCGAGAACATGGGCGTCAAAGTGATCCGCGCCAACGCCGAGGACCAGTTCCTCAACAACTTGGCTGGCGAGTCCGATCCAGAGAAGAAGCGCAAGATCATCGGC
This sequence comes from Pseudomonas sp. 008, assembly GCF_016861935.1. NCBI lineage: Bacteria > Pseudomonadati > Pseudomonadota > Gammaproteobacteria > Pseudomonadales > Pseudomonadaceae > Pseudomonas > Pseudomonas sp. 008. The sequence continues at coordinate 37,096 of NZ_BOMA01000015.1, forward strand.
CGTACCTTCATCGACGTGTTCGATGCCGAATCCTGCAAGCTGGACAACATCAAGTACCTGGCCCAAGGCACCATCTACCCGGACGTGATCGAGTCGGCTGGCGCGAAAAGCGGCAAGGCGCACGTGATCAAGTCGCACCACAACGTGGGTGGCCTGCCGGAAGAAATGAACCTCAAGCTGGTTGAACCGCTGCGCGAGCTGTTCAAGGACGAAGTCCGTCGTCTGGGCCTGGAACTCGGCCTGCCGTACGACATGGTCTACCGTCACCCGTTCCCGGGTCCGGGCTTGGGCGTGCGGATCCTCGGTGAAGTGAAGAAGGAATACGCCGACCTGCTGCGTCGTGCCGACCACATCTTCATCGAAGAACTGCGCAAGGCCGACTGGTACCACAAGGTCAGCCAGGCGTTCGTGGTGTTCCAGCCGGTGAAATCGGTTGGTGTTGTCGGCGATGGCCGTCGTTACGCCTGGGTCGTTGCCCTGCGTGCCGTGGAAACCATCGACTTCATGACCGCGCGTTGGGCACACCTGCCTTACGAACTGCTGGAAACCGTCAGCGGCCGCATCATCAATGAAATCGAAGGCATCTCCCGCGTTACCTACGACGTGTCGAGCAAGCCGCCGGCGACGATTGAGTGGGAATAAGTTGAACGACAAGGGCGCTGAGAAGCGCCCTTGTCGCATCTGAAGGAAACGTTTACATCAGTCTGTTCGACGCACCAACTGGAAGCTGGTGCCCGGACAAAGGGTGATTTCAAAATAGTGTCAAACTTGTCGAATCAAAAGATTCGGACTCCGACAACATGGATGTGTACAGGCTTTGAACGGGCCTGCGTAAGGGATATATGGTTTCCATCAGCGTGCGCGGTATAGACAAGACCCGTCAGATCAACGACTGGACAATAAAGAGTGACGGGAGCGGTGGATTCTCGCTGACTTGCCACTTTCCCTCCGGCAAGAGTTTTCCTAGCCCGCTGGGTGACTGCGAGGTCGTTCCCACTCGAGAGGTGAAAGGCCAGCTTCTGCGAAAAAAAGGCAGCTCAGTGGTAAGCGCCGTTGAGAAAGCTGTGATCTACGGCGAGAAATATGCCGTCGTTCAGTATTCCTCAAGCGCGGCTAGTTACGTGTTCAAGATGGACTCTATCGAGCTTGTGACGCCGACGGACATGAAGGACGAGTCGACCTTCCGCTATTTCCATTCTGTGGCTACTGCCCGCGTCGATCATGCAGCGTCGACGGACAAGGAGATCGCCCAAAATGTGTTGCGCCAGCTCGACGCACTACCTCCCTGCGCGGATACGGCATTGCACGCCTACTGCAAGGGACACAATGGCAGGCAGGAGCAGGCGGGAAATTTCATCTTCCCTTTTGGCATCAATGAAAACCAGCTTGCAGCAGTCGAACGCGCGTTCGCATCGCAGATCAGTCTGATCGAAGGGCCTCCCGGCACCGGCAAGACGCAGACCATTCTGAATATCATCGCCAATCTGCTGTTGCGTGGAAAAAACGTGGCGGTGGTCTCCAACAACAATGCGGCCGTTGGGAACGTCTGCGAAAAACTGGGCAAGTCCGGGCTGGATTATCTGGTTGCCACGTTGGGTAGCAAAAGCAACCGAGAGGCATTCTTCGCCAACCCTGCCCCAAAACCATCGGCAGAGCCCGACGCCGCGCCCTCGATGGAGCGCATCCAGGGCGTGTTGCAACAGCTCAAGCGCTATCTGCATACCCGCAACGCGGTAGCCCAGCTGCAGATTGAAATCGCCGAGCTGGAGGTCGAGCGTCGCTATCTCTTGCAATGGCAGCAGGAAAACGCCGTGCAGGTGCTCGCTCTGGACAAGTACAAGCTCTCCCCGCAAAAGTCGGCCGACCTGATGGCCTACCTGACACATCTTGCGGGCAGGCACGTCAGGCTCAAGGACCGGATCGAGCTGCTGTTCAATTTCAGGATTGTGCGCACGAAACCATTCGATAACTGGGAAAAGCGCAAATCGGTGTTCTATGGCCTGCAGCTTCACTATTACGACAAAGCGCTGCTGGAAAGAAAAACCCTACTGGCCGCCCACCAGGAAACGTTGCGACTCGGCAATTACCAGGCGCTGCTGGATGAGCTGACGAGCGTTTCGATGAACTACCTGAAGCAGCACTTGCATCAGCATGTGCCAGACTCTGAACCCTTTGATGCCAAGTCTTACAAGCGCCAGTTCGATGGATTCGTGAAGCGCTATCCAATCATTTCCAGCAGCACGCACTCGATCGTCAACTCTCTCGCCAGTGGTGCCTTGCTTGATTACGTCATCATCGACGAGGCTTCGCAACAGGACATCATCCCGGGAATATTGGCGCTGGGTTGCGCGAAGAATCTGATCATCGTTGGTGATAGAAAACAGCTGGCACACATCCCGGCGCAACTGGGTTTACCTGCGCCCAAGGACTTCTACGATTGCGACAAGTACAGCCTGCTCGATTCGTGCATCGGAGTATTCGATGGTTCGATCCCGGTGACGCTCCTGAAAGAGCATTATCGCTGTCACCCGCGAATCATTCAGTTCTGCAATCAGCAGTTTTACGACAACCAGCTGGTTCCGATGACGCAAGACCTCGGGGAAAAACCGTTGTCGCTGCTCGTTACCGCCAAGGGTAATCACACTCGAAAGAACACCAATCTCAGGGAGCTGGATTCGCTGCTGGCAATGCTTGAGGGGGAGGGCGAGTGTGCATGGACGGGCGAAGACGGCAGGGGCTTCATCGCACCTTTCAGGGCACAGGCCACGCTCTCGGGTACGCTTTTGCCAGCGGATTTCGTCAAGGACACCGTGCACAAGTTCCAGGGCAGAGAGTGCGACGAAATTGTTTTTTCCACCGTACTGGACAAGAAGCGCGTACCCCAGGAACGTCTGGATTTCGTGGATGACCCACGCATGGTCAATGTGGCTGTATCACGGGCCAGGAATCGATTCACCCTGGTCACAGGGGATGATGTCTTCACGGCGAACAACGGGCATATCGCCGCGCTGGTGCGATACATCGAATACTACGCGGAACAAGGGCAGCTCCACCGCGCACCCGTGATATCAGCCTTCGACCTGCTCTACAAAGAATACGACCAATCGCTTGAGCGTCTTAACGCAAGACTTCGGCCGAATGACTCATCGTTCAAATCAGAACAGATAGTGGCGCAGCTACTTCGTGAAACGCTTGCTCAGGATGCCTACCGATCGGTGATGTTTCACACTCAGATTGAGTTGATACAACTGGTCTCGGTCGCCAATGAAGTTTTGACGGCACAGGAACTGGCGCTCATGAAAAACAAGGCCAGCTGTGATTTCGTGCTTTATTTCAAGGTAGGGAAAAAACCTCTGGGCGTCATCGAGGTTGATGGGGGCTCTCATGATGAGCCTGAACAGGCCGAACGAGATGCCCTGAAAAACAGCATTCTGCAAAAATGCAATATCCCGTTGCTGCGCTTGCGAACCATCGAGAGCCATATTGAAGAAAAGCTGGCGGCAGCTTTGGCTCAATGGACCAGCAGTGTTCATGATGAAAATCGCGAACTCTCGCCGGTTTAAATACTTTTATGGTTTTGATTGAATAATCAATTCGAGACTGAGGAATCCCGGCTGTCACTGATCGTCCGTGACACCCGGAAGGCCGTGTGAACGTGAGTTCATACGGCCTTTTGCGTTTCAGCGCCGGGCAATGTCGGAGAAGTAGAACTTATCCAGCGTATGCCGCGACTCGGTGTACTCGAATTGCCGCCCATCCTGCAGGAATGTCTGGTTACTGACCACAATCACATGGCTCTGGCCGTCGAGGTCCAGGTGTTGCTGGTCGTCCTTGCTGCGCGGCACCGCTTCGATGGTGCGCTGGGCGTAGGCGATCTGCAGTTGCAGGGTTTGCTCGATGAAGGCATAGATCGAGTGCTCGGCGATTTCGCGGGACAAGCCGGGAATTACGTCGCTAACGAAATGGTTGATGTCCAGGATCACGCGTTTGCCGTCGATCCGCCGCACGCGCTTGATCCGCGTGATCAGGCTACCTTCAGCCGCCTTGATGTGTTCGAGCAGCGGGCCTTCGAGGGGAATCTGGGTGAATTCGACCACTTCGGTGCTGACGTCGTTGCCCAGTCGCGGGTAGGTTTCCTGGAAGCTGACGATGCCGCCGAGCTGAAACTCGATCGGGTTGGTGGACAGCACGAAGGTGCCTTTTCCGTGGACTTTCTGGGCGAAACCGCGCTCCTGCAATTGCTCGATGGCCTTGCGCACGGTGCCGCGACTGGCTTGATAGCTGTCCATCAGTTCGGTTTCGGAAGGCAATCGGGCGCCGCGTTCCAGACGTTCGGTGGTAATGCTGGCAAGCAGATCGCTGTAGATCTGGTTGTATTTACTCATGGGGATGGCTCTGTGCCGCGTTGTGCTCAAGGTTTTGAACCTTAAGGGCAGGGTAGGGGTTTGTCCATGCGGCTTTGGGTTTCTTTGACTTCGGAGGTAGGAAATATCGCCGCCTGTCGGGTTCAGGATAAACAAAATCAAACTCGTCTGTACGAGTTATTGCTTTAACTCGTACAGACGAGTATTTTTCGCTTCGGCGTGCTGCCAATAACAAAAAACTACAGCGGAAGAACAAGCATGAGCCATGACTATCCGAACATCGTCACCGAGCTGCTGCATAGCCTCGGTGGCAGCGACAACCTCGAGCAGGCCGCGCACTGTGTCACACGGCTGCGCCTGGCCCTCAAGGACCCGAGCCTGGTCAACAGCGCCACGCTGAACCAGATCGATCTGGTCAAGGGTTCGTTCTATACCGGCGGCTTGTTCCAGGTGGTGATCGGCCCCGGCGAAGTGGAAAAGGTCTACGCCGAGCTGCGCCGACAGACCGGTCTCGCCGTCTCGACCATCGCCGACGTCAAACAGAAAAGCGCCGACAAGATCAACGCCATGCAGCGACTGGTGCGGGTGTTTTCCGATGTGTTCATGCCGATTCTCCCGGCGCTGATCATTGCCGGCCTGTTGATGGGCATCAACAACCTGATCGGCGCCAAGGGCATGTTCATCGAGGGCAAGACCCTGCTGGACGCCTATCCGACGCTGGACGGGCTCTGGAGCCTGATCAACCTGATGGCCAACACGTCCTTCGTGTTCCTTCCGGCGCTGGTGGGCTGGTCGGCGGCCAAGCGCTTTGGCGGCAGCGAAATCCTCGGCATTGTGCTCGGCCTGATGCTGGTGCACCCGGATCTGCTCAATGCCTGGAACTACGGCAAAGCGGTGGCCGGGCTTGAGGGGCAGAGCCTGCCGTACTTCGACATCCTCGGTGTGTTCCAGATCGAGAAAGTCGGTTACCAGGGGCAAATCTTGCCGATCCTGCTGGCGGCCTATGTGATGAGCGTCATCGAAAAGTGGCTGCGGGCGCGGGTGCCTAACGCGGTGCAATTGCTGGTGGTGCCGATCACCACCATCGTCGTCACCGGTGTGCTGGCGCTGGCGGTAATTGGTCCGGTGACCCGCCATCTGGGGATTCTCATCACTGAAGGCGTGGTCACCCTGTTCGACCTGGCGCCGATGGTTGGCGGGGCGATTTTCGGCCTGCTCTACGCACCACTGGTGATCACCGGCATGCACCACATGTTTCTCGCAGTCGACCTGCAACTGATCTCCACCCAGGGCGGCACGTTCATCTGGCCGATGATCGTCATGTCCAACCTCGCACAAGGCAGCGCGGCACTGGGGGTGTTCTACATGACCCGCAGTGTGCGGGACAAAAGCATGGCCTCGACCTCGGCGATTTCTGCCTACTTCGGCATCACCGAACCGGCCATGTTCGGGGTCAACCTGCGCTACAAGTTTCCGTTCTATGCGGCCCTGATCGGCTCGGCCCTGGGCTGCGTCTTCCTATCGCTGAACAAGGTCCAGGCCTCGGCGATCGGCGTTGGCGGTTTGCCCGGTTTCATCTCGATCATCCCGCAGTTCATCCCGATGTTCGTGGTCGGGATGGTGATTGCCATGGTCGTGCCGTTTGTTTTGACCTGCGGGTTGAGCATGAAGATTGTCCGGCCCGGGTATCGGGTCGCCTGATAGATCGCATTCGCCAGTACCTATTCAAAAAGGAATCCGCCATGCAAGACTGGCAACGTTCGGTGATCTACCAGATCTACCCGAAGAGTTTTCACAGCCACGCCGGCAACCCCACGGGGGATTTGCTCGGCGTCGTGGCCAAGCTCGATTACCTGCACTGGCTGGGTGTCGATTGCCTGTGGATTACGCCGTTCCTGCGTTCGCCCCAGCGTGACAACGGTTACGACATCAGCGATTACTACGCCATCGACCCGAGTTACGGGACCATGGCCGACTGCGAGTTGCTGATTGCCGAAGCCGCCAAGCGCGGGATCAAGCTGATGCTCGACATCGTGGTCAACCACACCTCGATCGAACACACCTGGTTCCAGCAGGCCCGCAGCAGCCTCGATAGCCCTTACCGCGACTTCTATATCTGGCGCGACCAGCCGAATAACTGGGAATCCAAGTTCGGCGGTTCGGCCTGGGAGTACGAAGCCCAGACCGGCCAGTATTACCTGCACTTGTTCGACCACACGCAGGCCGACCTGAACTGGGACAACCCCAGGGTGCGCGCTGAAGTCTTCAAGATGATGCGATTCTGGCGCGACAAAGGCGTGGGCGGTTTCCGTCTGGATGTGATCAACCTGATTTCCAAACCGGCGGATTTCCCTGAGGACAACACTGACGGTCGACGCTTTTACACCGATGGCCCGAACGTCCATGAGTACTTGCAGCAGATGCACCGCGAAGTGTTCGAAGGTCATGACCTGATCAACGTCGGCGAGATGTCGTCCACCAGTCTGGAACACTGCATTCGCTACTCGCGGCCGGAGTCGAAAGAGCTGTCGATGACCTTTAATTTTCATCACTTGAAGGTTGATTACCCGAACCTGCAAAAGTGGATTCGCGCCGATTTCGATTTCCTCGAACTCAAGCGCATCCTCTCCGACTGGCAGACCGGCATGCAGGCCGGCGGTGGCTGGAACGCGCTGTTCTGGTGTAACCACGACCAGCCGCGGGTGGTTTCGCGGTTTGGTGATGACGGCGAGCATCGGGTGGTGTCGGCGAAGATGCTCGGCACCGCGTTGCATTTCCTCCAGGGAACGCCGTTTGTGTATCAAGGTGAAGAGCTGGGCATGACCAATCCGGGGTTCGATCACATCGATCAGTACCGCGATGTCGAGACTCTGAACATCTTCCGGCTCAAGCGCGAGGCCGGTGCCAGCGACGCCGACAACATGGCGGCGATCATGCAGAAGTCCCGGGACAACAGTCGCACGCCGATGCACTGGAGCGCCGAGCCGAACGCCGGTTTCAGCGCTGTCGAGCCGTGGATCGGAGTGCCGGCCAATGCCGCGCAAATCAACGTCGCCCACCAACTCGACGACCCGGATTCGGTGCTGCATCACTACCGTCAGCTGATTGCCCTGCGCCGCAGTGAAGCGCTGATGTCCGATGGCGTGTACCGGCAGTTGTTGCCTGAACACACGCAAATCTGGGCGTACGTGCGTGAAGGCAATGGTGAGCGTTTGCTGGTGCTGAACAACTTCTATGGCACACCGTGCGAAGTTGATCTGCCGCCGGAGGTGATCAGCGAAGCGATGGCACAACGTCTGGTGATCAGCAATTACCCGGACTGTCCGCCACGGCATCGGCAGGTCTTTTTAAGGCCCTATGAGTCGTTCGTTCTGCACCTGACCAACATTTAAAAACACTGTTTCGAACAACACGCAGAACACTGCGCAGGGGAGTTTTGCGCGCCGGTTTTGCTGCATCACACAATAAAAATAATGAGGTGGTTCTTGAAAACAACAATAAATCGCAGTCTTGCAGTTGCGGGTGTGTGCCTTGGATTACCGTTCTCGGCCCAGGCGCTGGAGTTCGCCGGCTATTTGCGTAGCGGTGTCGGCACCTCGGTCAACAGCAGTTCGCAGTCGTGCTTTCAATTGCCGGGCGCGCAGTCCAAATACCGGTTGGGCAACGAATGTGAACAGTATGCTGAGCTGGAATTGCGTCAGGACCTGTTCACGCTGGACGACGGTTCGGTGCTCAGTGTCGACGGCATGGCTTCGCTGTATAACCAGTACGACCGCAACCTGACGTTCAATGGTGACAACGGCTCGGTGCGCATGCCGCAGCTGTATGCGCAATGGTCGAACATGCCCAGCCTCAATGGTGGTTCGCTGTGGGCCGGTCGGCGTTACTACAAACGTAACGACATCCATATTTCCGATTTCTACTACTGGAATCAGAGCGCCACCGGCGGCGGTATCGAAGACGTGCTGATCGGTGATCTGAAGTACAGCTACGCCTTCTCGCGCAAGGACAACCTGTACCAGAAGGACTACATCAACCGTCACGATTTCAACGTCTCCGGCTTCAACACCAACCCCGGCGGTGAGCTGGAGTTCGGCTTGAGCTACATCGACAAACCCGACAGCCGCGACGCTCATCGTGGCTGGGCGATCACCACCCAGCATGTGCAGAAAGGTTTTCTGGGCGGCAAGAACAAACTGGCCTTTCAGTACGGCGAAGGCCCCGGCACGGGGTTGGGCTATACCGGTAACGTGAAGCTGGACGACAGCAGTAAAAGCTATCGCGTGGTGGAGTTCTTCGACTGGCAAGTGACGCCGCGCTTCGGCGGGCAGGTCGAGGCGGTTTATCAGAAGGACATTCGCCCGGACGGCGCCGACCAGAACTGGATTTCCCTCGGGATTCGCCCGGCCTATGCGATCACCGAGCAAATCAAACTGGTGACCGAACTGGGCCACGATCAGGTCGAGGCCACCGGCGGCACGCGCAAACTGAGCAAGTTCACCATCGCCCCGACCTGGTCGCCCAAGGGCCCGGAATTCTGGGCGCGCCCCGAGGTGCGTCTGTATTACACCTATGCCAGCTGGAACGAGGCAGCCAAACGGGCGGCCAATGAACTGGCTGCAGGTTCGGCGTTATCCGACACCGGCGCCTTCGGCACGGCGCGGCATGGTTCGAACGTCGGATTGCAGGTCGAGTATTGGTGGAAATAAGCGATGCTGTCGGGGCCTCGCGCTCCATCGGCACTTCAAAGAACAAAACAGCAGGTGACGTCATGGCCACACCCCAACAATTGCAATTGCTGGCACCCTTGTCCGGCGTGCTGATGCCGCTGGACCAAGTGCCCGATCAGGTGTTTTCCAGTCGCGTGATCGGTGACGGTCTGTGCATCGACCCGACCTCGTCCACCTTGTGCGCACCGCTGGCTGGAGTGATCAGCAATGTGCAGGCCAGCGGGCATGCCGTCAGCATCACCGACGACAACGGCGTGCAGGTGTTGATGCACATTGGCCTCGACACTGTGAACCTGGCCGGCAAGGGCTTCACCCGGTTGGTGGAGGAAGGTCAGCGGGTTGAGGTGGGGGAGGCGCTGATCGAGTTCGATGCCGATTACATTGCCTTGAACGCCCGCAGTTTGTTGACCTTGATGCTGGTGGTCAGCGGCGAGCCGTTTACCTGGCTGGCCCCTGAAACGGGGGTGGTGCAAAACGGTCAGCCGTTGCTGAGCTTGAATCCGTCTGAAGTAGCGGCCGATGAGCCGGAGGAGGGCGAGGCACTGTTCTCAAAACCGCTGACGCTGCCCAATCTCAATGGCTTGCACGCCCGCCCTGCGGCGGTGTTTGCCCAGGCGGCGAAAGGTTTTTCGGCGAGTATTTGTCTGCATAAACAGCAGGACAGCGCGAACGCCAAATCCCTGGTGGCGATCATGGCGTTGCAGACCGCTCACGGCGACATCGTGCAAGTCAGCGCGGCGGGCGCGGATGCCGAAGTGGCGATCAAGACCCTGGTCGAGTTGTTGGCCGCCGGGTGCGGAGAAGCCGTGACAGTGATGGCAGAGGTTGAGACGGTTGCGACTGATGCTTCATCGCTGAAGGTGTTGCACGGCGTCTGTGCATCGGCGGGGTCGGCGTTTGGTCAGGTGGTGCAGATCGCGCAGCAGACCCTTGAAGTCATTGAATCCGGTCGGGGCGCGCAAGTTGAGCGCGAGCACCTGTCCCAGGCGTTGGCGACGGCGGTCCTGGACCTGCAGCAGTTGCGTGACCAGGCCACGGGTGACGCCCAGGCAGATATCTTCAAGGCGCATCAGGAACTGCTCGAAGACCCAAGCCTGCTGGATCAGGCCCTGGCGCTGATCGACGCCGGCAAAAGCGCCGCTTTCGCCTGGCGGGCGGCCACCGAGTCGACGGCTACCTTGTTCAAAAAACTGGGCAATGCCTTGCTGGCCGAACGGGCAGCGGATTTGGCCGACGTGGGTCAACGGGTACTCAAGTTGATTCTCGGTGTGGAGGATCAGGCGATGGAGTTGCCGGAAGGGGCGATTCTGATTGTCGAGCAACTGACGCCCTCCCAGACAGCTGGCCTGGACACGCGCAAGGTGCTGGGGTTCGCGACGGTCGGCGGTGGCGCCACCAGCCACGTGGCGATTCTCGCCCGGGCCTTCGGCTTGCCGGCGATCTGCGGTTTGCCGGTTCAGGTGCTGGCACTGGCCAATGGCACCCGGGTTTTGCTCGATGCCGACAGAGGCGAGTTGCAGCTGGATCCCGAGCGGGTAGCCATTGAGCAGTTGCAAGCCAATCGTCAGCGACAAAAGAAACGCCAGCAATACGAACGGGAAAATGCCGCGCTGGCCGCCTGTACCCGCGATGGTCATCACGTTGAAATCACCGCCAATATCGCTTCGCTGGCCGAAGCGGAACAGGCCATGACACTGGGCGGCGAAGGCGTCGGTCTGTTGCGTTCGGAGTTTCTGTATCTGGATCGCAACCATGCACCGAGCCATGACGAGCAAGCGTCCACCTACAGCGCTATCGCCCGAGCATTGGGGCCAGCGCGCAGTCTGGTGGTGCGGACCCTGGATGTCGGCGGCGATAAACCATTGGCCTACGTGCCGATGGACCGCGAAGCCAACCCGTTCCTGGGCATGCGCGGCATTCGTTTGTGCCTGGAGCGTCCGCAGCTGTTGCGCGATCAGTTCAAGGCGATCCTGAGCAGCGCCGGGCTGGCTCGCTTGCACATCATGTTGCCGATGGTCACGCAGTTGTCGGAGTTGCGGCTGGCCCGTCAGCTGCTTGAAGAGGAAGCGCTGGCAGCAGGGCTCACGGAACTGCCGAAACTGGGGATCATGATCGAAGTGCCGGCAGCGGCGCTGATGGCGGATCTGTTTGCGCCCGAGGTGGATTTCTTCTCCATTGGTACCAACGACCTGACCCAATACACCTTGGCCATGGACCGCGATCACCCGCGGCTGGCCAGCCAGGCTGATAGCTTTCATCCATCGGTGCTGCGCTTGATCGCCGGTACTGTGAAAGCCGCTCATGCTCATGGCAAATGGGTCGGTGTGTGCGGTGCCCTGGCTTCGGAACATCTGGCGGTGCCGCTGTTACTGGGGCTCGGCGTGGATGAGTTGTCGGTGAGCGTGCCGCTGATTCCGGCGATCAAGGCGGCGGTTCGCGAAGTGGACCTGCTGGACTGTCAGGCCATTGCCCAGCAAGTGCTGGGGCTGGAAAGTGCCGGGCAGGTGCGCGAGGCATTGCGGCTGCACCACGAGGCGACGGTCGATACTTCACTGGTTCTGGAGAACTGAGCATGTTCGAGAAAATACAGCGGGCGTTCTGGAAAGCGTTGACCCCGGATCTGGTAGTGGATGAGTCGAAAGCGGTAGCTCAAGCCGTTTCCGGTCTGGCACCGAATGTCGTGGCCGCACTGGGCGGTGTGGATAACCTCAAGTCGCATCAGCCCGTGGCGCTGACCCGGATGCGGGTGGAGTTACGGGATGTGGCGCGGATGGATCGGCAGGCGTTGACGGCGGCTGGAGTGCCAGGCGTCATGATGTTGGACGGTGGAGTGGTGCATCTGCTCACCGGTCTACAGCCATAACCGGACCTTTGTGGTGAGGGGGCTTGCCCCCGTTGGGTCGCGAAGCGGCCCCAAACCCTTCAATCGCACTGCATCAGACACACCACGCCGGATGGTTTTACGACTGCTTCGCAGCCGAACGGGGGCAAGCCCCCTCGCCACAGATGCGTTGTCAGCCTTACGTTGACTGCGCCCATCCGCCGCGTTGCCCTTACTGTTTCTCATCCGCAGGTGTATCGTATTCGCCTTTTGCAGGCACCGCGCCTGTGGCTGATACGTGAGGTAGTTGAGTTCATGTCCTTTACCCGTCGACAAATACTCGGTGGTCTGGCCGGTCTTGTGGTGGTTGGCGTGGGGGCCGGTGGCGCGTCGCGTTACTGGCTGGGCAAGATGGCCGACGCTGAGGCCGGCCATGACTATGAGCTGATCGCCGCACCGCTGGACGTCGAACTGGTAGCCGGGCACAAGACCGAGGCCTGGGCGTTCGGCCCCTCGGCGCCGGGCACTGAGTTGCGTGTGCGTCAGGGCGAATGGCTGCGGGTGCGCTTCATCAACCACTTGCCAGTGGCGACCACCATTCACTGGCACGGCATCCGTCTGCCGCTGGAAATGGACGGCGTGCCCTACGTGTCGCAATTGCCGGTGCTGCCGGGCGAATACTTCGACTACAAATTCCGCGTGCCCGACGCCGGTAGCTACTGGTATCACCCGCACGTGAACAGCAGCGAAGAACTCGGTCGCGGGCTGGTCGGTCCGCTGATCATCGAAGAGCGCGAGCCCACCGGTTTCAAGTACGAAAAGACCTTGAGCCTCAAGAGCTGGCATGTCGATGAAGAAGGCGCTTTCGTGCCGTTCAGCATTCCTCGTGAAGCGGCCCGTGGCGGTACGGCCGGGCGCCTGTCGACCATCAATGGCATCTCGCAAGCGGTGATCGACTTGCCTGCCGGGCAGATCACCCGCGTACGCCTGCTCAACCTCGACAACACCCTGACTTATCGCCTCAACATCCCCGGCGTCGAAGCGCAGATCTATGCGCTGGATGGTAATCCCATCGAACCGCGCCCACTGGGCAAGGAATACTGGCTCGGCCCGGGCATGCGCATTTGCCTGGCCATCAAGGCTCCGCCGGCCGGCGAAGAACTGTCCCTGCGCAACGGTCCGGTACGCCTGGGCACCTTGCGCTCAGTGGCCAATACCGACGCGCCGACCGAGTGGCCGCCGGCACTGCCCGCCAACCCGGTGGCCGAGCCAGACCTGGCCAATGCCGAGAAACTCAACTTCAATTTTGAATGGGTGGGCTCGGTGTCGGTTAACGTCGACAATGGCAAGCCGCCCAGCCTGTGGCAGATCAACGGCAAGGCTTGGGATATCACCGACAAGACCTGCGCCGACCGACCGATTGCCAAGCTCGAAAAGGGCAAAAGCTATATTTTCGAATTGAAGAACATGACTCAGTATCAGCACCCGATACATTTGCATGGCATGAGCTTCAAAGTCATTGCCTCGAACCGGCACAAGGTTATCCCGTACTTCACCGACACTTACCTGTTGGGCAAGAACGAGCGCGCGCAAGTGGCGCTGGTGGCGGATAACCCGGGCGTCTGGATGTTCCACTGCCATGTGATCGACCACATGGAAACCGGCCTGATGGCCGCCATCGAGGTGGCGTGATGCGGCAGATACGCCCCGCAGCGATTATCGACCGTAGCCGTGATCGTGACTTCATGCGCGAAGCCCTGGCCCTTGCCGCCCAAGGTGCGGCGCTGGGTGAAGTGCCGGTGGGCGCGGTGCTGGTGCAGGACGGTGAAATCATCGGGCGCGGTTTCAATTGCCCGATCAGTGGCAACGACCCCAGCGCCCACGCGGAAATGGTCGCGATCCGCGCCGCCGCCCAGGCCGCCAGCAACTATCGCCTGCCGGGCAGTACGCTATACGTGACGCTGGAGCCGTGCAGCATGTGCGCCGGGCTGATCGTGCATTCGCGGATTGCACGGGTGGTGTATGGCGCGCTGGAGCCCAAGGCCGGAATTGTGCAGAGCCAGGGGCAGTTTTTTACCCAGGGCTTTTTGAATCACCGGGTGCTGTACGAAGGCGGGGTGTTGGCCGAGGAGTGTGGGGCGGTGTTGAGCGAGTTCTTCAAGGCCCGAAGAGCAAAACCTTCAGACTAAACACTGATCCTGTGGGAGCGGGCTTGCCCGCTCCCACAGGTTTTTCGATGCCTGGGCAATAGGCTTTTATTTGCGGGCAACAATCACCGCACGCATCGGCGCCGGCAGCCCTTCGATCGTTTTGCTGTGATCATCCGGGTCAAGGAAGTCGCTCAACGACTGATACTTCATCCACTCCGTCCCGCGTTGTTCCTCGACCGTGGTCATGCTCACATCCACGCAACGCACATCGCTGAACCCGGCGCGACGCAGCCACAGCTCCAGCGCCGGCACCGACGGCAGGAACCAGACATTGCGCATCTGTGCGTAACGGTCTTCCGGCACCAATACCTGCTGTTGATCGCCTTCGATCACCAGCGTTTCCAGCACCAGTTCACCACCCTTGACCAGACAATCCTTCAGCGCCAGCAAATGCTCGATCGGCGAACGGCGGTGGTAAAACACACCCATGGAAAACACCGTGTCGAACCCTTCCAGATTCGGCGGCAGGTCTTCGAAAGGGAAGGGCAGGTGCCAGGCATTGGGTTCGGACAGGTAACGCTGCACTGCCTGGAACTGGCAGAAGAACAGCCAGTTGGGGTCGACACCGATCACGCTGTCGGCCCCAGCACCGAGCATGCGCCACATGTAATAGCCGTTGCCGCAGCCGACATCGAGGATGCGTTTGCCCTTCAGGTCCAGATGCGGAGCCACTCGGGACCATTTCCAGTCCGAGCGCCATTCGGTGTCGACATGCACGCCGAACAGGTCAAACGGCCCTTTACGCCAAGGTGACAAGCCCATCAGCGCGGTGCGCATTTGTGCACGGGTTTCGTCGTTGCAATCGGTGTCCAGCTTAAGGCCGTTCAACAAGTCGACTTCGCTCGGCTGGATCTTCGGCAACGCATCCAGTGCGCTCTGCCAGCGTTCCAGGTCGCCGTGACCTTTTTCCATTTTCTTGTCGAGTTGCACTTGCAGGGTGTTGGCCCATTCGGCCAGCGGAGTACCGGCCAGACGGCGGGCGAGGGGGGACAAATCAATCATGGCAAGGCAATCAACGAGGCAAAGTTAAGACACTGGAACCACGGCACGACTTTCGAGAAACCGGCGGCCAACAGGCGCTCGCGATGTTCTTCGAGGCTGTCGGGCTTCATGACATTTTCGATGGCGCTGCGCTTCTGGGCGATTTCCAGTTCGCTGTAGCCGTTGGCGCGTTTGAAGGCCACGTGCAGGTCAGTGAGCAGCGCGTGTTCTTCGGGGTCATTGAAGCGCAGCTTCTCCGAGAGAATCAGCGCGCCACCGGGCAACAGCGATTGGCGGATGCGCGCGAGCAGCGCGGTGCGCTGGTCCGGGGCGATGAATTGCAGGGTGAAGTTCAGCGCCACCACCGAGGCGGGCTGAAATTCAAGGGCAAGGATATCGCCTTCGATCACTTCCACCGGCAGCAACTCCTGGAACATCGAGTCCTGGCCGTTGAGGTATTCGCGGCAACGCTCGACCATGGCCGCGGAATTATCCACAGCGATGACGCGGCAGCCGTCGGTGCGCACGTGGCGGCGCAAGGCCTGGGTCACGGCACCCAGCGACGAGCCCAAATCGTAGAGCACGCTGTTTGGCTGAGCGAATTGCGCGGCGAGCACGCCGAGGTTTTCCACGATGGTCGGATAACCCGGCACCGAGCGCTTGATCATGTCCGGGAACACCCGCACCACGTCCTCGTTAAAGGCGAAGTCAGGCACCTGGGCCAAAGGCTGGGCGAAAAGGCGATCGGATTCTTTGCTCACGGCGGTTCCAGCGGTGTAGGTGGAAAAGGCCGGCATTTTAGCCAACTTGGCGCGGGGATGCGCGGGTTTGCTGATAAACCGGCTGGTTGATGCAATTTGAAGGGCGAAGGGGCTTTTGTGGCGAGGGGGCTTGTCGGAACGCCGCATCGCCCCGTTCGGCGGCGTAGCCGTCGTAAAGCGGGTAGATGCAATTAATTTGAAAGGATGCGGCGGCTGGGTTTGGGGCTGCTGCGCAGCCCAACGGGGGCAAGCCCCCTCGCCACAGGGTTAGCGTTGCCGCTGGGTGAACGCCGACGCCGCAATCCCCCATTGCCCCAACCAGTAACTCAGAATGATCACGTAAGGCGCGGCATGAAATGGCATCACAAACCGGTTAATGCCAATCACACTGTCAGAAAACACAAACGCCACCGCGCCCGCCGCCGCCAGCAGCGCCGTGCGTTTGGGCACATCGGTGCCGAGTCGGGCCAGGGCGCGCCAGAGCATGGCGCTGATGGCCAGGCCGTAGACGATCACCGGGACCAGCAGCGGCCCCAAGCCATTGGAAATCAGAATCCCCAGCAGCACGGCACCCACGCCGAAGGCGAGGATCAGCGGCAACACAGCCAGACGCCGGCAATCGCTCAAGTAAGCCTTCAGATACGCCAGATGCGCGAGCAAAAACGCTCCAAGTCCAAACACGAACAAGTCTTGCGGCCATGCCAGCAACACGTCGCCGACCAAGGAGAAAATCAAACCCAAGCTGATCCAGCGCCGATACTCGCTGGGCGGTGCATCGTGCAACCAGCCGAGCAGGGCCAGCACAGGCATCGGTTTGACCAGCAGGCAGAGCAGCGCGGCATGCACGCTCAGGCCATACACAAAGGTCACCGCGCCCATCAGCGCCAGAATCAGCCAGCCCACGATCAGTTAACCGCGATGGCGCAGTCGAAGGTTTGCACCGCCGGTACTTCCGGTGCCCACGGTTGTGAGTAAGTCAGCCGCAGGCGGCCAGTGCCGGTGGCGAAGGCCTGGAAACGCCAGGTCGAGACGCCAGCACTGCCGACGATCCCGGCGTCTTCCGGGTTGCTGTAAACCTCGGGGCTGAGCGCGCGCAACACACCACCGGCCGAATCCTGGATCGCCCAGCGGTAACCCGTGGTCGGGTTGCTTGGCAGCGTCAGGATCAGGGTTTGCCCGTTGTGCAGTTTCGCCGGGCATTCGCTTTGTTTTTCCACGGTCAGGTTCTGTTTCGGTTGCGAGGCGCAAGCACTCAGCAGAGCAAGGGCGAGGGGGACAAACAGGCGAGTGGGGGACATAAGATCAGCGGCTCCGGCGTTCACGACGAACGGCGAGCATAACTGAAGATGAGACAAATTGTGACGAGGGGCTGAGTCTCAGGTGAAATCGTTGGCTCGGCAAAGGATTCTTCTATGAATCCCGGACGCTATGCCAACGATTTACCTGTTGCACACGTCTGATCGCTAACTCGAAGTGAGGTCAAAACTCCCTTTAATGTGCAATCGAAGGTTAGGAGGGTAGTCGGCCTTTACATCAAAAGACATTTTGAAGTGCTGAGTGGCCTTATCGAAATCCACGGTGCAGGTGCCCACAGAGATTTTCGCCTTGTCGGTAATTTGGCCTTTTTTGGTGATACAGACCAGGGTATCAATCCCCTTGGGATAAGTATGTGATCCGTTTTCCACATCCTTTTTAGTGGTTATGTGAATGGACTGGAAATCATCATTAGGTAACTCGCTACCCATCGAGCCACTGAAATGATGAATGTCATCTGCATCTGAATAGATATTGACGCGGGCCGCAATGAAGTCGCTGCCATCGATAGTTGCGGTAAAAGTGCCAGTTGTTGCGCTGGTAATGGTGGACGGAGTCATTTCCAAACCTTTTAGTTGTAGAGAGGGATAGTGTCGGGATGAATGTCACTCGCAATCAGCATGCCCAGTAGGCGGAGAGAAATGAACTGTCAGAGTTGACAGTTTTTTAGACTGTTTTTTCTGTGGTTACTGTTTTTTTGGATATAAAGTAGTCGCCGCAAGTCGAGAATTTTGAGGGGGCTGGATCATCTGGGGCCGCAGCATAGCAAACTAAAAAGCCCGCTGAATCTGTGCAGATCAGCGGGCTTTGTGTAATGAGTTGCGTTTGAAAAATTACAGCGTACCGAAGACTTTCTTCGCCAAACTGGTCGCCGCTGCCGCAGGGTTCTTGCGAATGGTTTCTTCCTGTTTGCCAATCATCTCGAACAACCCGTTCAACGCCTGCTCGGTGACGTAGCTTTCGATGTTGGCGTTTTTCGCATCCAGTACACCCAGCGTCGCGGCTTGCCCGGCGAACGCGTTGTATTGCTGAGCCAAACCCACTTGGTCGGTGGCTTGCTTGACGATCGGCAAGAACTTGGTGCGGATCTGTTCGCGGCTGGTTTTGCTCAGGTACTGAGTGGCCGAATCCTGGCCGCCGCTGAGAATCCCCTTGGCATCTTCCACGGTCATCTTCTTCACCGCATCCACCAGAATCGGCTGAGCCTGCGTTACCGCCGCTTCAGCTGCCTTGTTCATGCTGGTTTCCAGTTGATCGACCTGATCGCCCATGCCGAACTGTTTCATTTTCTTGGCGACCTTGCCCAGTTTCCCCGGCAGTTCGATTTTCACGTCCGGGTTGTTGCTGAAGCCGCCGGGTGTGCCCAGTTGTTTAACGGCCAGCTGCGCGCCTTGGGTCAGGGCGTCCTTGAGCCCGCCGGTGGCGTCTTGTTGCGACAGGTCACTGAGTGACAGTGCCAGGGCGTTGGCGCAAATCATCAAGCCTGCGCACAGGCCGGCGAAGCGAAGGGTAGGGCGGAGCATGGTGGCTTCCTTGTTCAGAAAAAAAGGTTCAGAAAAGAAGGTTCAGAAAAGTGAATTAACGGACCGCGTCCACACGGATTTTCAGGGGCTGCGGATCGCTGCCATCAAGTTGCACGGCGTGATGTTCAGTGGTGATGAACATCAGTTTGCCATTTATTTCTATGCGCGCGCTGACGGAATAGCGATGGCCGGGTTTGATCTGGGCCGGATCGAAACTCAGATGAAACGGCAGCGGCACCTGGCTTTTGACCGGGCCTTTCTGTTCGTCGAGCACTACCGCCGGTGCGTCGGCCAGAGACACATCTTGCAAGCTGACGCCCAAGGTCGCGCTCGGTGGCAGAGCGAGGCGTTGCAGATAGAACACTTCTCCGTCGAGGCTGGCGTTGGCGGTCGGCTGCGGTGACTGGCAGGCGCCCAGCAGCGCTGCGACGGCGAGAATGGACAGTCTCTTCATTGTCGAACTCCGTAGCGAAGGCACCAGAAGATGCTGGTGCCAAAACCAATTTAACGGAATTTTACGCTGGATTCTCGGTTGTGTTTGCTCGCTGCCCAGTGATTACACGATGAAGAACGCTACTGGAAAGACAACTTCACGATGCGTGTCACTATTTTGCAGGTCGACGGTAAAGTAATGATCGGCTTTTACCATTAGGGTTGCGTCAGGATCATCTGTGCGATTCAGATACCTTCCATCGTCTGGTTGGTTGTGGCCAGGTTGCCAAATGTTCATAACAACGCGATAAGTTTTTTGCGCATCTTCGGGGTCTTGATTTAGTTCAAGGCCGCTGCCGGATACACCCTCTTCGAGGCTCTCTTCAAAGGATGTGCTGATAAGGTTTTCTTCCGAGTCGCTGGCAACTTCGTAGAGATATTCCTCCAGAGCGAAATGCTTTTCGATATTATAGGGTACATATTTTAGATCGTATTGGATTTCTATTTTTTTGGTCATTTTAACTTCCTTGTTGAGGTGTTGCTGCGTGTCATTAAGGCTAACACCGTTGTTTAGTGCTTGACGGTACAGAGTTGTATATGGGTATTTGTTTGGCGAAAGTTTTCTGGGGCGTATGGCGGTCTTGATGTGTGTAAAACGGAAAGAGCATCCTTGTTCTTTCCGTTTATTACCTTTAAGGGGTGATCACATCGGTTTCTGCCGCATCTTCACTGCGATGCAATGCCACCTGACGGATCGACAAACGAATCTCCGCCGGCAATACCCGTTTGGCCGCGCCTTCGGCCAGTTCACCCAGCAGTTCGTGGTAGCTCAGCTTGCCGGTTTCGTCGCGGCGCAGCACGTCGAGGTCCAGCATTGTCTGGATGAAATGACGGAACAGGCTCTTGTCGAAGAACTCCGGGGCGTTCAGGCCGTGGAGGATCGACAGGCGCTGGGCCATGACGGTGCACAGGTCTTCCAGTTCTTCGGCGCTGATGCTGTTCTGGCCGCTGTTGAGCAGCAGGGAAACGGTCATGTAGAAGCGTTGCAAGGTCTGGGCGATGCTTTTCGACAGCAGCGTCAGCAACACGAAATGTCGCGAACTTGGCGCCGGACGCAGGTACACGTCCTTCTCGAAACGCAGCAGGCCTTGCTCGACGAAGGCTTCGAGCCACTGATCGATCACGCCATCGAGTTCGTCCAGTGTCCAGCGAATGAACAGCTCCGATTGCAAGTACGGGTACAGCGCACGGGTGTAGCGCAGGATCTGCTCGCGGCTCATGCGCGACGCGCTCTGGAAGAAACTCGCCAGCAGCGACGGCAACGCGAAGATATGCAGCACGTTGTTGCGATAGTAGGTCATCAGGACGGCGTTCTGTTCGTCCAGGTACAGAATTTTGCCCAGTGCATCGTTCTGCTCAGACAGCAGGTCCATGTCTTTCACATGCTCGATCAGCGCGCGGCCGTCACCGTCCGGCAGGGTGGTGTGCGGCGAGTAGGGAACCTTGCGCAACAGCGCCAGATACAAATCGAGCACCCGCGCCATGGCGCGATCGTCCAGGGCCAGGCGGCTGGTGGACAGCAACGCCAGGGCTACCAGATTCACCGGGTTGATCGCCGCCGCTTCGTTCAGATGCTGTGCGACTTTCTCGCCGAGGCGGTTGGTGGTCTCGTTGAGCCAGGCCGGTTTGAATTGCGGGCCGTGTGCCTGTTGGCGCCAGTCTGGCTGTTCGCTGTCGAGGAACTCCGCCAGTTTGATCGGCTCACCGAAGTTCACCGCGACCTGACCGAAGCGCTGTTTGAGCGCGCCGATGACTTTGAAGATGTCGAAGATCGATTCTTTCTTCTTGCTCGCGCCACGCAATTCGCCGAGGTAGGTACGGCCTTCCAGCACGCGCTCGTAACCGATGTACACCGGCACGAACACGATCGGCATGCGCGACGAACGCAGGAAGCTGCGCAGCGTGATCGCGAGCATCCCGGTTTTCGGTTGCAGCATGCGCCCGGTGCGTGAGCGGCCGCCCTCGACGAAGTACTCGACCGGGAAACCTTTGGTGAACAGAGTGTGCAGGTATTCGTTGAACACCGAGGTATAGAGCGGATTGCCCTTGAACGTGCGGCGCATGAAGAACGCACCGCCGCGACGCAACAGACCGCCGATCCCCGGCATGTTGAGGTTGATCCCGGCGGCGATGTGCGGCGGGGTCAGGCCGTTGCGGAACAACAGATAGGACAGCAGCAGGTAGTCGATGTGGCTACGGTGGCAGGGGACGTAGATCACTTCGTAACCCGGGGCGACCTTTTGCACGCCTTCGATGTTGTTGACCTTGATCCCGTCGTAGATCTTGTTCCAGAACCAGCTCAGCACCACTTCCATGAAGCGGATCGCGGTGTAGGTGTAGTCGGAGGCGATTTCGTTTCCGTAGCGCAAGGCCTGGGCCTTGGCTTTTTCCGGGGAGATGTTTTCGCGCTCGGCTTCGTCGAGGATCGCTTGCTTGACCAGCGGCTGGTTGAGCAGGCCTTTGACCAGATTGCGCCGGTGGGAAATGTCCGGGCCGATCACCGCGGCTTTCAGATTGCGGAAGTGCACCCGCAGAATCCGCTGGGCCATGCGCACCGTGCGCTCGTGGCCCTTGTTGTGTTCGATCAGTTCGCGCAGATGGATCGGTGCCGAGAACTGCACCCGGGTCTTGCGCCCCAGCACGATGATGCTCAGCAACCGGCGCAACCGTCCGGTGACCGCCCAGCTGTCGGCGAACAGCAGCTTCCATGGGCTCGACTCGCTGTCTGGCGACTGGCCCCAGAACACGCTGACCGGAATGATCTGCGCGTCTTCGGCGGCGTTCTGGCTCAGGGCGCTGACCAGACGGGTCAGGGTTGGCGGCGCACCGCGTTTGTCCTGACGGCCAAGCCAGTCGGGATCCGGTGTCAGGTAAAAGAACGCGGCGGGCTCCACCAGCGCACCCACTGATACCGGCAATACCGGACGGGGAAGGCCCGCCTTGCTGCATTCGGTATCGACCACGGCAAGGTCGGTCAGCGAAGGATTTTGCAGGACGTAGAACACCGGCCGGCTGCGGTCGAGGTTAAGGGTGAACGACGACTGGTTGATCGTCTCTGAGCGAACCCAGAGGTACAGCAGTCGGCGCAGGGTGCCAAACACAAGACGGCGGAACGGGGAACGGGTCATACGGCTTCTGCGTGAGTGAATAAAAACCGAGCGTTTGCTCGGGCGGGCGATAGTGTGCCGGATTCGCGGAAAATCGGCAAAAAAGCGGCGAAGTAAACTCCTGTTGAGAGTTTTCGCACCTGTCATATACTCGGCGGTCTGTCGCCGAGGCCCTTCAATGGACGTCGGATGCAGGCTGACGTTCCTCAAGGCTTTCCTGCGAAAAGCCCATTCAATAATAAAAAGGGAGTATGAACAGATGGCAACACGCGAAACCGGCAACGTGAAGTGGTTCAACGACGCCAAGGGTTATGGCTTCATTCAGCGCCAGGACGGGGTGGACGTGTTCGTGCACTACCGCGCGATCCGTGGTGAGGGGCATCGCTCGCTGACTGAAGGTCAGCAGGTTGAATATGCGGTGGTGGAAGGGCAGAAGGGATTGCAGGCTGAGGATGTTGTAGGTCTGTAAACCCGCAGAACCCTGTAGGAGCGAGCGGTGCGGCGATCCGACTTGCCCGCGAAGGCGTCATCACTGGCGCTAAAAGCTTCGCGGGCAAGCCTCGCTCCTACAGATTTATGCTTACGCAGATTACGCGGTTTTCCAGGTGATCTCTTCTTCACCATCGACACTGATGCGAATCCAGCGATCTGCCGTTTCCTCACCTTCTTCCTCGACCCAGCTACCCGGCGCACAACGCACTTCGACGTTCAGTGCGGCAAATGCAGCGCGGGCGCAAGCGATGTCGTCTTCCCATGGGGTCTGGTCGCTTTCCAGGTACAGGCTGTTCCATTTTCCTACGGCTTTGGGCAGCCAGGTCACTGGCACGCTACCAGCCTTGCACTTGTAGGTCTGGCCTTTCTGAACCCAGTCGGTGCACGGGCCTAGAGCCGCGCCGAGCCAGGCCGCGATGGCTTTGTGATCGACGTCGGCGTCTTTCAGGTAAATCTCGATGTCCGGTTGGCGCATGGATGTCCTCACTGCGGGTCTGAAAAATCCATTCGCGGATTTAGCCGGCCTTGAGCCTTTACTCAAGACCAAAAATTAAAGTTGTTCTCTAACTACTACTGCAGAACGAAATAATCGTAGCGCATCGAAACGGTGACCTCGAACGGTTCCACTTGTTCAATGACCGCCGTCCGGCGTTCGGCACTGGCGCGCCAGCCGTGAGGTGTCATCGCCAAGAGGTTCGCGCGATCCTGACCATTGACCAGCGTCAGTTTGAATTCCAGGGTTTCGCTGTGTTGCAACGCCATGCCTTCCGGCACCAGCGCCAGGTGCTTGTCGTCGGTGTACTCGCGCACTTCGTCGTACAGCCGCTCACGCAATTCCATCAGATGGCCGCTGGTCGGCCCGACTTTCATCAAGCCGCCACCGGGGCTGAGCAGACGTTTGGCTTCTTCCCAGTCCAGCGGGCTGAACACGCTGGCCAGAAACTGGCAGCTGCCCGAGGCCAATGGCACCCGCGCCATGCTGGCGATCAACCAGGTCAGCGCAGGGTTGCGTTTGCAGGCGCGTTTGACCGCTTCCCGGGAAATGTCCAGGGCATAGCCATCGGCGTTGGGCAAGGCTTCGGCGATTTGCGCGGTGTAATAACCCTCGCCACAGCCGATGTCCAGCCAGCGCTGGGGCGCATAACCGGCCGCCAGTTCCGCCAGACGCTTGGCCACCGGCGCGTAATGGCCGGCGTTCAGAAAGTCGCGACGGGCTTCGACCATCGCCTGGTTATCCCCGGGGTCACGGCTGTTCTTGTGCTGCACCGGCAGCAGGTTCAGGTAACCCTGCCGTGCGCGGTCGAAACGATGCCCGGCGGGACAGGCCACGCCGTTGTCCACCGCGTTCAGCGGTTCGCTGCAGATCGGACAGGCGAGCATCAGGCGAGCAACTTGATCAGGGTCTGGTAGTAGATTTCGGTCAGCACGTCGAGGTCGGCCGCCAGTACACGCTCGTTGACCTGGTGGATCGTCGCGTTGACCGGGCCCAGTTCAACCACTTGGGTGCCCATGGTCGCGATGAAGCGCCCATCTGAAGTGCCGCCGCTGGTGGAGGCTTTGGTGTCACGACCGGTGATGTCCTTGATGCTCGCCGACACCGCGTCGAGCAGCGCGCCCGGCTCGGTGAGGAACGGCAGGCCGGACAGCGCCCAGTCGATGTGCCAGTCCAGGCCATGCTTGTCGAGAATGTCGGCGACGCGCTTTTGCAGGCCTTCAACGGTGGACTCGGTGGAGAAGCGGAAGTTGAACACCGCCACCAGATCACCCGGAATCACGTTGGTCGCACCGGTGCCGGAATTGACGTTGGAGATCTGGAAACTGGTCGGCGGGAAGAAATCGTTGCCATGGTCCCAGTGCTCGGCGGCAAGTTCGGCGAGCGCCGGGGCGGCGAGGTGGATCGGGTTCTTCGCCAGGTGCGGATACGCCACGTGGCCCTGCACACCGCGCACGGTCAATTTGGCGCCGAGGGAGCCGCGACGGCCGTTCTTGACCACGTCACCCACCAGGGTCGTGCTCGACGGCTCGCCGACGATGCACCAGTCCAGACGTTCCTTGCGGGCGGCAAGGCGCTCGACCACAGCCTTGGTGCCGTGATGGGCCGGGCCTTCTTCGTCGCTGGTGATCAGGAACGCGACCTTGCCCTTGTGATCCGGATAGTCGGCGACGAAACGCTCGGCCGCCACGGTCATGGACGCAAGGCTGCCTTTCATGTCTGCCGCGCCACGGCCACAGAGCATGCCGTGTTCGTCGATCACCGCGTTGAACGGATCGATCTGCCAGGCCGCCACCGGACCGGTCGGCACCACGTCGGTGTGACCGGCGAAGCACAGCACCGGACCGTCATGTTTGCCGTGGGTCGCCCAGAAGTTATCCACATCTTCGATGCGCATCGGCTCCAGCATAAAACCAGCATCGCCCAGGCGCTGCATCATCTGCTTCTGGCAATCGGCGTCGACCGGCGTCACGGATGGACGACGGATCAGGTCGATGGCGAGTTGAAGGGTCGGCGAAAGGTCGGCGTGGGCCGTCATGTAAGAACTCCGAGGTGCGCACGGTAAACATGTAGGGGCTGCCGAAGCAGCTCCTACCGAGTTTGTTGGCATTGAAAAAGGCGATCATTCTAAAGCAAAACGGCGGCCCGAAGGCCGCCGTTTGACGTTATCTAATAACGGATTACGCCGGTACCGGCGCAGCTTCTACCGAAGGTTTAGGCAGCGACGACAGGAACGCCATGATCAGCGCCGCCAGGTACGGCAGCGACTGCACCAGCAACATGGTCACCCAGAAGCGCATGTCGTTGCTTGGTATACCCTGCACCAGGAAGATCCCCAGCGCCGCGCCCCACAGCAGCAGCATGATGAACAGCTCTTCGCGAGCCTCCGAAATCGCCACCCAGAAGCCGTGGTTATCGGCATTTTTCGGTGTGCGGAAGAACGGAATGCTGCTGGTGAAGAAACCGTACAGCACCGCTTTGGCGATGGTGTGCGACAACGCCAGCCCGGCCAACGCGGCGCAGAAGGCGTCTTTCAGGTTGACCCCGACCGCACGGCGGTACAGGAAGATGATCTTGCCCACCTTGAACACGAACAGCGCCAATGGCGGGATCGCGAAAATCAGCAGCGGTGGATCGACCCGTTGCGGCACGATGATCATCGCCGCCGACCACAACAGTGCGCCGATGGTGAAGAAGATGTTCATGCCGTCCGCCACCCACGGCAACCAGCCCGCGAGGAAGTGGTAACGCTGGCCACGGGTCAGCTCGGTGTCCTTGCCGCGCAGCAGGCTGGCGGTGTGACGCTTGATGATCTGGATCGCGCCATAGGCCCAGCGGAAACGCTGTTTCTTGAAGTCGATAAAGGTATCGGGCATCAGGCCTTTGCCGTAGCTGTCGTGGTAATACGCTGCCGACAGACCTTTTTCGAATACACGCAGACCCAGCTCGGCGTCTTCACAGATACACCAGTCGGCCCAGCCCAGTTCCTCGAGCACCGAGCGACGGGTCATGGTCATGGTGCCGTGCTGGATGATCGCGTCGCGGTCGTTGCGGGTGACCATGCCGATATGGAAGAAGCCTTTGTATTCGGCGTAGCAGAGCTTCTTGAAGGTGCTTTCGTTCTGGTCGCGGTAATCCTGTGGCGATTGCACTACGGCGATTTTCGGGTCGGCGAAGTGCGGCACCATGTGCTTGAGCCAATTCGGGTGCACGCAGTAGTCCGAGTCGATCACCGCAATCACTTCGGCGTCCTTGGCGGTGTGCGGAATCAGGTAATTCAGTGCGCCGCCCTTGAAACCGGCCAATGGCGCGACGTGGAAGAACTTGAAGCGCGGGCCGAGGGTTTCGCAATAATCACGCACCGGTTCCCAGACGGCCGGGTCCTTGGTGTTGTTGTCGATGATCAGGACTTCGAAGTCCGGATAGTCGAGGTTGGCCAGGGCGTTGAGGGTCTGTTTGACCATCTCCGGCGGCTCGTTGTAGCACGGTACGTGAATCGACACTTTCGGTCGGTAGTCCGAATCGCCCACCACTGGCAGGAATTCACGCCGGCGTTTGTGGGTCCAGACTGCTTCGGCCAGCTCATGGGCTTCAGTCAGCAGAACGATGAACACTCCGAGCGCACCGAGGGCAAGCAGGAAACCCACCGTCAGACTGAACCAGGTGCTGTATTGCTGGCTGTAGTCGTAACCGATCCACACCAGCACCGAACCGCAGAGGAACGCGATAAAGGTCAGGAAGGTACGGCCGCGTTGACGCAGGGCCGAACCGTCGATCATCAGCAGGGTCAGGGACAGCAGCGCCAGCACTACCGAGCCGATAGCCAGTACGCGCCATTGCGGGATCGCGACAACCGGGCCTTCGAAGTTGAATTTCTGCTGACGCGCGGCGTTGAACACGCCCCAGTATGCGCCCACCGAGCCTTCGTCACTAGCCTTCCACGGTTGGTCAAACGCTTCGATCACGAAGTAGTTGAAACCCTGGCGGTTGAGCTTGTTAACCAGCGTGCGCAGGTAAATCGCCTGGTCTGCCGGCGACGCATCGGCGCCACCGCGCATGCGGCCGTTGCTCGGCCAGCCGACTTCGGAGAGCAGCAACGGTTTTTTCGGGAACATCTTTTTCAGGTCACGGGCGCGGTCGAGAACGAACTGGCCGGCCTTGTCCACAGGGATGAACTCCCAGTAGGGCAGGACGTGAGCTGCGATCAGGTCAACGTGCTTGGCCAGGCTCGGGTTTTCTTCCCAGACGTGCCACTGTTCGGAGGTGGTGACCGGAACCTTTACGGCTGCGCGCACACGATCCAGGATCACGCTCAACTCGGCAGCGGTGATTTCCTTGCGGAAGATCGCCTCGTTACCGACCACAACGCGAACTACGCTGCGGGAGGTGTTGGCCAGTTGGATGGCGCGCTGAATCTCGCGCTCGTTGCGTTCCTGGTCCGGGCTGATCCAGATCCCCAGGGTCACCCGCAGGCCGAACTCTTCCGCCAGTTTGGGAATGTCCTCCAGCGTGCCGTCGACCGAGTAGGTCCGGATGTTGTCCGTCAGCTTGCTCATGATCTCCAGGTCGCGACGCATTTCATCGTCGGTCGGATACTGGTCTTTCTGCGGGTACTGGCCTTGTTGAAACGGCGAGTACGAGAAGCCGGAGATCTGTTCAGGCCAGTTGGGGGCAGTGACCGGGCGATTGACCAACGCCCAGAAACCGGTGAACAAGGCGGCGATTGCTAGAACCACTACCAGGTTGAGTCCAAATTTACGCGATGACATAGCTTTTTCAGGTTCCAAAGGCTGTGGAACGAAGGAACGGTTGGCGGCCGGCTGCCAGGTGGCAGGGGCGCGCATCCTACACTGGAGGTTCTCTGACCGTACAGCGAACAGGGAAACGCCCGACATTGGGCAATCCAGGTCGACTTAAGTTCTTTGACCTGAGCGTTGTAGTCCAATTCCGATCAATTTTTTGTCAATTAAAGCAGTCGACACCGCCGTTCATAGTGCAAAGATGCTCTTGGCCGCCGACAGCCCTATAATGCGCGCCGGTTTTTGGGGTAATGGTCATGAGTACAGAAGATCCGCGGTTTGCTGGTATCGCCCGCTTGTATGGCATTGAAGGCATGGAGCGCTTGCGCGCGGCCCATGTGGCGATCGTCGGCGTCGGTGGTGTCGGCTCCTGGGCGGCGGAAGCGGTTGCCCGGTGTGGCGTGGGCGAGATATCGCTGTTCGACCTGGACGACGTCTGCGTCAGCAACGTCAACCGTCAGCTGCATGCGCTGGACAGCACCGTCGGCAAGCCCAAGGTCGAGGTGATGGCCGAGCGCCTGCGCGGGATCAACCCGGACTGCACGGTGCATGCGGTGGCGGACTTCGTCACCCGCGAAACCATGGCCGAGTACATCACGCCGAACATCGATTGCGTGATCGACTGCATCGACAGTGTCAACGCCAAGGCGGCGCTGATCGCCTGGTGCAAGCGGCGCAAGATCCAGATCATCACCACCGGCGGCGCGGGCGGGCAGATCGACCCGACGCTGATCCAGGTCTGCGACCTGAATCGCACGTTCAACGATCCGCTGGCGTCGAAAGTGCGCTCTACATTGCGCCGCGACTACGGCTTCTCCCGTACCGTGACCCGTCACTACAGCGTGCCGTGCGTGTTTTCCACCGAGCAACTGCGCTACCCGAAACCCGATGGCAGCATTTGCCTGCAGAAGAGTTTTGTCGGGGACGGCGTGAAGCTCGACTGCGCCGGGGGCTTTGGCGCGGTGATGATGGTGACGGCGACGTTTGGCATGGTCGCGGCGACCAAGGCTGTGGATAAGATTGTGGCGGGCGTGCGGCGTCCGGCGGATCGGGTCAAACCTCAGGTTTGATGGTTGTGGTTCGATCGTTCCCACGCTCTGCGTGGGAATCCAGCCCGGGACGCTCCGCGTCCCTTCCAGAGCCGAACACGGAGCGTCCGTGGAGGCATTCCCACACAGAGCGTGGGAACGATCAGTGCGCTAGCTCACGCATCCGCTGCAACACCGCATTCAAGCCATTGCTACGGGACTGGGACAACTGGCGACCCAGCCCCAGCTGACTGAACCAATCCGCCAAATCCACCTGCCGCAACTCAACCGCTGACAACCCATTGACCCGCGCCAGCAGCAACGCCACCAACCCGCGAATCAATCGCGCATCGCTGCTGGCGCTGAATTGCCAGTGCCCATCCTGCAACGTGCCGACCAGCCAGACCTGGCTTTCACAACCGTGCACGCGGTTGGCGTCGACTTTATCCACATCGCTCAACGCGGGCAGACGGTCGCCCCATTGCATCAGCAACCGCGCCCGCTGTTCCCAGCTCGCCGCCTGCTGAAACGTGTCCAGTGCCGTGACGGCATCCGCGGGCAGTGTCATCGCAACAACTCCAGGGCCTGATCCAGTGCTTCGAAAAAACGCTCAAGGTCTTCGGAATTGTTATACAGCGCCAACGACACCCGAATCGCCCCCGCCAGTTCAAAGCTTTTGAGCAACGGCATGGCGCAATGATGACCGGCGCGCACGGCGATGCCCTGTTCAGTCAGCAAATGCGCCAGATCAGAGTTATGCACACTTTCGACGACAAAACTGGCCAGCGCCAGTTGCGGTTTGCCCAGCAGGCGAATGCCGTTGCGCGCTTCCAGGCCTTTGAGCAGATAGTCATGCAGCGCCGCTTCGTGGGCGGACACGGCGTCCTGATCCAGCCCCGCGAGGTAGTCCAGCGTTGCGCCCAGACCGATCACACTGGCGATCGGCGGTGTACCGGCCTCGAACCCCAGCGGTGCGGACCGAAAGCGAGCATCGTGGTAGTTGGCATCCAGCACCATTTCGCCGCCGAACTGCCAGGGGCGCAGTTGTTGCAGCGCTTCGTTACGTCCGAACAGCACGCCCAGGCCATCGGGGCCGTAGAGTTTGTGGCTGGAAAACACGTAGAAGTCGCAGCCCAGTGCCTGCACGTCGTGCCGACCATGAACCACGCCTTGGGCGCCGTCGATCACGGTCAGCGCGTTGTGTGCCTTGGCCATCGCCAACAGCGCGGGCAACGGTTGCCAGGCGCCCAGCACGTTGGACAGCTGGCTGACCGCCAGCAAACGGGTGCGCGGACCGATCAACTGCGCGGCGACATCCAGGTCGATCAAACCATCGACATTCAGCGGCAGGATCACCAGCTTCAGGTCGCGACGGTGGGCCAGTTGCTGCCACGGCAACAGGTTGGCGTGGTGCTCCAGAGCGCTGATGACAATTTCATCGCCCGGATTGAAAAGGTGTTCCAGGCCATAGGCCAGGAGGTTCAGCGCGGAAGTCGCACCATGGGTAAAGATAATCTGCCCGCAATCGCCGGCATTGAGCCATTGCGCAACTTTGCGGCGGCTGTCCTCGAACGCCTGGGTGGCATGGGCGCCGGGCAAGTGTTGCGCCCGATGCACGTTGGCCGCGCCGTTGGCGTAGTAATGCGCCAGGGCATCCAGCAGGGCTTGAGGTTTTTGCGTGGTGGCGGCGTTGTCCAGATAGGTCTGGTCTTGCCGTTGCAGTGCGGCGATGGCCGGAAAATCGGCGCGCCAGGGAGAAGGAATCATCATGTTGTTCGGCCCTGGTGACATGGGCGGGTGTACGCCTGACCTTGTAGGAGCGAGCGATGCGGCGCTCCTACAAGGTGATCGTTTGACGCTCTGCTTAGTTGTGAGCGTGCAGCGCTTCGTTCAGTTCGATGGCCGACTTGTGGGTTTTGCACTCCACGGCACCGGTTTCCGAATTGCGGCGGAACAACAGGTCAGGTTGACCGGCCAGTTCACGGGCTTTAACCACTTTGACCAGCTGATTCTTTTCGTCGAGCAGCGCCACCTTGGTGCCGGCCGTCACGTACAGGCCCGACTCAACGGTGTTGCGATCGCCCAACGGGATACCGATACCGGCGTTGGCGCCGATCAGGCAGCCTTCGCCCACCTTGATCACGATGTTGCCGCCACCCGACAGGGTGCCCATGGTCGAGCAGCCGCCGCCCAGGTCCGAACCCTTGCCGACGAACACGCCAGCCGACACGCGGCCTTCGATCATGCCCGGGCCTTCGGTGCCAGCGTTGAAGTTAACGAAACCTTCGTGCATCACGGTGGTGCCTTCGCCCACGTAGGCGCCCAGACGAATACGTGCCGCGTCAGCGATACGCACGCCGGCTGGTACCACGTAGTCGGTCATTTTCGGGAACTTGTCCACCGAGAACACTTCCAGCAGCTCGCCGCGCAGGCGGGCTTCCAGTTGATGCTCAGCCAGTTCGGACAGGTCGATCGCACCCTGGCTGGTCCAGGCCACGTTTGGCAGCAGCGGGAAGATCCCGGCCAGGTTCAGGCCGTGCGGCTTGACCAGACGGTGGGACAGCAGGTGCAACTTGAGGTAAGCCTCAGGCGTGGAGCTCAGTTGCGCGTCTTCGGCCAGCAGTGTGGCAACCAGCGGCTTGTGGCTCTCGGCCAGACGGGTCAGCAAGGCAGCCTGGGCTGCGTCGACGCCTTTGAGCGCTTCGGCCAATTGCGAGGCTTGAGCGGTGCTGAAGGCGATGGCCTGATTGCCTTCGGTGTAG
This sequence comes from Pseudomonas sp. 008, assembly GCF_016861935.1. Classification (NCBI taxonomy): domain Bacteria; kingdom Pseudomonadati; phylum Pseudomonadota; class Gammaproteobacteria; order Pseudomonadales; family Pseudomonadaceae; genus Pseudomonas; species Pseudomonas sp. 008. The sequence continues at coordinate 68,973 of NZ_BOMA01000015.1, forward strand.
CCCAGAACCGGTGCAATGGCAGCGACCAGTTCGGCCGAAGGGTTGAGCAGTGGCTGCGCGTAAAACACTTCCAGCCATGCGCCTTGACGGTTTTGAGTGCCGACACCAAAGGCCAGGCTGAACAGGGTAGTGGACATGTTGATACCTCTAACAAAATGGAACGGGCTGCCTTACTTGAGTGCCGCCGCGTAGATATCTGGCTTGAAGCCAATCAGGGTTCTGTCACCGAGATCGAGCACCGGGCGCTTGATCATCGAGGGTTGTGCGAGCATCAATTCGATGGCTTTCGGCTGGTCGAGATCGGCTTTGCGTTCGTCGTCGAGCTTGCGAAAGGTCGTGCCTGCACGGTTCAACACCACTTGCCAGCCGTGCTCCTCGCACCATTGGGTCAGGTGTTCACGGTCGATTCCGACCGCTTTGTAATCATGAAAGTCATAGCTCACAGCGTGTTCATCGAGCCAGGTGCGCGCCTTTTTCATGGTGTCGCAGGCTTTGATGCCGAAAAGGTGCAACGTTTTGCTTGAAACGGTCAAGGAATTGCCCCCTTTACAGGTGCTGAAAATAAAAGGTGACGGATTATGCCATGACCGGACGGTTTCGCGTCGGCTGTGGTCGGGTTTGTCTGTTTGAAGTGTTCAACGATTCGGCGAGAAGCGCAGGCGGTGGCGTTTCGGATGGGGTTGTTGGAGCTCTACAGCCTGAGTTGGCATCTGCTCGGTGATGGTTTTTGGCGATGGTTTTTGGTGAGGGGGGCTGAAAAGATTGCAGGCAACTTGATATGCGAAGTGCCCGCGCCAGATTGCCTGGCACGGGCATTCAGGGGTTACTTGTGGCGGGTAATGAAGGCGCGAATCCGTTCAGCCGCCTCAACGCACTCCGCCAGTGGCGCGACCAGCGCCATCCGCACACGCCCGGCTCCCGGGTTGACGCCATCCACTTCGCGGGACAGGTAGGAGCCTGGTACTACGGTCACGTGTTCCTCGGCAAACAGATCCCGGCAGAACGCGGCGTCGTCGCCTTCAACGTTTGGCCACAGATAGAAACCGCCATCCGGGCGCTGCACATCCATCACCGGGCTGAGGATTTCCAATACCGCATCGTACTTCTCACGGTACAGCGCACGGTTGGCCCGCACATGCACTTCGTCGTTCCACGCTGCAACGCTGGCCAGTTGCGTTTGAACCGGCATCGCACAGCCGTGGTAAGTGCGATACAGCAGGAAACCCTTGAGGATGTCTGCATCGCCGGCTACAAAGCCCGAACGCAGGCCTGGCAGGTTGGAGCGCTTGGACAGGCTATGAAACACCACGCAACGCTTGAAGTCTTTGCGGCCTAGTTCCACACAGGCGCTGAGCAGGCCGGGTGGCGGGGTCTGTTCATCGAAGTACAGTTCGCTGTAGCACTCGTCAGCGGCGATCACGAAATCGTATTCGTCGGCCAGGGCGATCAGTTTTTTCAGGGTTTCAACCGGGATCAACGCGCCGGTCGGGTTGCCCGGCGAGCACAGGAACAGGATCTGGCAACGCTTCCAGATGTCTGGCGAAACAGCGTCGAAATCCGGGTTGAAGCCGTTTTCGTCAAGGCATGGCAGGTAATGCGGCTTGGCTCCGGCCAGGAACGCCGCGCCTTCGTAGATCTGATAGAACGGGTTCGGGCTGACCACCAGCGCGTCTTCACCACGGTTGACCACGGTCTGGGTGAAGGCGAACAACGCTTCGCGGGTGCCGTTGACCGGCAGCACGTTGCGCGCGGGGTCGAGCCAGCCATTTGGAACACTGAAACGGCGTTCGCACCATGCGGCGATCGCTTCACGCAGGGCCGGGATGCCGAGGGTGGTCGGGTACACGGCCATCTGATCCAGATTGCTTGCCAGGGCTTCGGCGACAAAGCTTGGCGAGCGATGCTTCGGTTCGCCGATGGACAGCGCGATGGCGCGTTTGTCCGGGTTTGGCGTGACGCTGCCGAGCAGGGCGCGGAGCTTTTCGAACGGGTAGGGCTGCAACTGGTTCAGAGCGTTGTTCATGGGGGGCCTCGTTCAATGTGGGAGGACTAATGTGGTGTAGGGGGCTTGTTGTGGCGAGGGAGCTTGCCCCCGTTCGGCTGCGGAGCAGTCGTAAAACCTTTGCATGCGGTGTATCTGATACATCGCGGTGTAGGTTTTGGGGCCGCTTCGCAGCCCAGCGGGGGCAAGCTCCCTCGCCACAACAAGCCCCCTCGCCACAGGCGCTCCCACAGGGGGATTGGGTTAATTCAGATGCTGATGCGCGAATGTTTGATATCGGGTTCCTGGTTGACGCTCAGCTGTTTGACGATTGCATCCTGCAAACGACTGCACAGCAACGGGTCGGATAGCGGCTGATTGTTGGCGTCGGTGATGAAGAACACGTCTTCCACGCGCTCGCCCAAGGTGGCGATCTTGGCGTTCTGCAACGACAAGTCGAACTCAAGGAAGATCGTGCCGATTCGTGCCAGCAACCCAGGACGGTCGGGTGCACTGAGTTCCAGCACGGTCACCGGACGCTGGGCATCGTTGTGGATCGTCACTTGTGGCGCAAAGGCAAAATGTTTGAGCTGACGCGGCACCCGACGCTGGATAATCGTTGGGTAGTTGTCCGGATTGCGCAGGGCTTCGGTCAAGCCTTCGCGAATCTGCTTGACCCGCGCCGGGTTGTCGCCGATCGAGTCGCCATCGGTGTCGAGCACGATATAGGTGTCGAGGGTGAACTGGCTGCTGGAGGTGATGACCCGGGCGTCGTGAATGTTCAGGTTGAGCTGGTCCATCGCCGCCACGGTCACGGCGAAGAAGTCGTGCTGGTCCGGCGCATAAATGAAGATCTGCGTACCGCCCTCGAACTCGCGCTGGGTGGTTTCCTTGATCAGCACCAGCGGGCCGCCGTCGGCCGGCTGCTGCAAGATTGCATCGGTGTGCCAGGCTACGTCACCGGCGGTGTGACGCAGGAAGTAGTCATCGCCCAGTTGTGCCCACAACTGCTCGACGTCGTCCGGGTCGGTGCCGCCGCGTACCAGAATGTCCAGCGCTGCGCTTTGGGTCTGGCGGATCTGTTCTTCGCGATCCACCGGGTTTTCCAGGCCGCGACGCAAGGCTCGCTTGGTCTCGGTGTAGAGCTGGCGCAACAGGCTCGCGCGCCAGGAGTTCCATAGCGTCGGGTTGGTCGCGTTGATGTCGGCAACGGTCAGCACATACAGATAATCGAGGCGGGTTTCATCGCCGACAATCTGCGCGAAATCGTGGATCACATGCGGGTCGGACAAGTCCTTGCGCTGGGCAGTGGTCGACATTACGAGATGGTTTTGCACCAGCCAGACGATCAGGCGGCTGTCCCAGATCGGCAACTGATGGCGCTGACAAAAGGCTTCGGCGTCCACTGCGCCGATTTCCGAGTGGTCGCCATGCCGGCCCTTGCCGATGTCGTGGTACAGGCCGGCCAGGTAAATCAACTCCGGCTTGGGCAGTTTGGCCATGAGCTTGCTGGCCAGCGGGAATTTTTCCGACACCTGGGTGTACTGCAACTTACGCAGGTGCTTGATCAGGTTCAGGGTGTGCGCGTCGACCGTATAGATGTGGAACAGGTCGTGCTGCATCTGCCCGACAATAAAGCCGAACTCTGGCAGATAACGCCCAAGGATCCCGTAACGGTTCATCCGCCGCAGGTTGCGGTGGATACCGATCTTGCACTTGAACAATTCGATGAACAGGCTGGTATTGCGAATATCGTTGCGGAAGTCGTCGTCGATCAAATGACGGTTCTCGCGCAGCAGGCGGATGGTGTCGGCGCGTACGCCTTTGATCTCCGGCTGCTGGGCCATCAGCACGAAGATTTCGAGCATGGCGAACGGCGTGCGGCGGAACACATTGTTGTTGCGCGCCTCGATGTAGCCGTCGTGCAGTTGGAATCGCGAGTTGATTGGCTGCGGCGGTGCTTCGTCTTCGGGGGCCAGGATCACTTCTTCGAAGTGCTGGATGATCAAGTCGCTGAGCTGGGCAATGCTCATGACCACCCGGTAGTACTGCTGCATGAAGTTTTCGATGGCGTGCTTGGCGTCATTGCCGACGAAGCCCAGCAGCCCGGCAATCGTGCGCTGGTGGTCGAACAGCAGGCGGTCTTCGGCGCGGCCGGCGAGCATGTGCAGCGCGTAACGCACTTTCCACAGGAATTCCTGGGACGAAGCCAGCAAGGCGTTCTCGCTCTCCACCAGGAAACCTTCGCCGGCCAGGGCCCGCAGGTTCAGGGTGCCGTACTCACGACGGGCGACCCACAGAATCGTCTGGATATCCCGCAGGCCACCGGGCGAGCCCTTGACGTTGGGTTCCAGGTTGTACTCGGTGTCGTTGTATTTGTGGTGACGGGCTTTCTGCTCGGCGCGCTTGGCCAGGAAGAACTCCTTGCTGGGCCACATGTGCGCGGTGCTGGTCACGTCCAGCATGCGCTGGCGCAGGCGCTCGGGACCGGCAATGGTGCGGCTTTCCATCAGGTTGGTGATCACCGTCAGGTCGGCGCGGGCTTCCTCGGCGCATTCGTCAACCGAGCGAACGCTCTGGCCGACTTCCAGGCCGATGTCCCACAGCAACGTCAGAAAACGCTCGATTGAATCACGGAAAATTTCGTGGTCGGCGCCGTCCAGCAGGATCAGCAGGTCGATGTCGGAGTAGGGGTGCAACTCGCCACGACCGTAGCCGCCGACCGCGACCAGCGCGATGTCGGCTTCGAAGTTCCAGTTGAATTGCTCCCAGGCCTTTTGCAGGATGTTATCGACGAACCAGGCACGATCCTCGATCAACCGGCGAATCTCCCGGCCGCTGCGAAACCGCTCGTCGAGCACTTCGCGGGCCTGACGGATCGCCTTCTTGAAAGCAGCGATAGGGCTTGCCTTCAGGGCCAGTTCAGCCTGGAACTGGCCGCGGTCGAAGAGTTCGGGATCCACCTGCGGCATCGATTGGCTTTCCTTTCTATAAGGCTGGGAACGGCGCGGGCGGGATCAGGCCGAAACGCGCGGGATGGTATCGTCGCTGCGCAGGGTGAAGATCTCGTAGCCGGTATCGGTCACCAGCAGAGTGTGTTCCCATTGCGCCGACAACTTGCGGTCCTTGGTGATCGCGGTCCAGCCATCGCCCAGCACCTTGGTGTCGGCCTTGCCCTGGTTGATCATCGGCTCGATGGTGAAGGTCATGCCGGCTTTCAGTTCCATGCCGGTGCCGGCGCGGCCGTAGTGCAGGATCTGCGGTTCTTCGTGGAACACCTTGCCGATGCCGTGGCCGCAGAACTCGCGAACCACCGAGAAACCGTTCTTTTCCGCGTGCTTCTGGATCACTTCACCGATATCGCCCAGGCGGCAGCCGGGTTTGACCAGTTCGATGGCCTTGTACATGCATTCCTGCGTCACCTGGGACAGACGCTCGGCCCAGACCGGCACAGTGCCAACGTGGAACATGCGGCTGGTATCGCCGTGGTAGCCGTCCTTGATCACTGTGACGTCGATGTTCAGCGTGTCGCCATCCTTCAACGGCTTCTCGTTCGGGATGCCGTGGCAGACCACGTGGTTGATCGAGGTGCAGATCGACTTCGGAAAGCCCTTGTAGTTGAGCGGGGCAGGAATGGCTTTCTGCTCGTTGACGATGTAGTCGTGGCAGATGCGGTCCAGCTCTTCGGTGGTAACGCCCGGCTTGACATAATCGGCAATCATTTCCAGCACATCGGCGGCCAATTTGCCGGCGATCCGCATTTTTGCGATGTCCTCTGGGGTTTTGAGGGTGACGGTCATACAGGCTCTCTCTGCGCTCAATGGCGCCTTCTAAAACGAAATGGGCATTGCGCGAACGATCGTCGCGGCCCTGAAAAACGCAATTCTACCAGACGATCAGAGCAAATCTGAGCTTCTGTGCATCGCTTCTCTCTATAGGATGGCGCATTCTTGGGGGATTCCAAGGGCGGGATCAAAAGCATTCGCCAGGTTTTCAGAATCCGGGTTCCGTTTTTTCCGGCCTTGTGATATAAAATGCGCCGCTTTCCGGGGTACCCTGAAAAGCTTAAATCCACACACGTGTCGACACGATGACCTGGGTGCCTTCAGCTGATGCTGCTGGTTGGTCATTGGGATACGTGGAGGCCAAACCCGACTTATTAAGGAACTATCATGTCCCAAGTCAACATGCGCGATATGCTGAAGGCCGGTGTGCACTTCGGTCACCAAACCCGTTACTGGAATCCGAAAATGGGTAAGTACATTTTCGGCGCGCGTAACAAGATTCACATCATCAACCTTGAAAAAACCCTGCCAATGTTCAACGAAGCTCTGACCTTCGTAGAGCGTCTGGCCCAGGGCAAAAACAAGATTCTGTTCGTCGGCACCAAGCGTTCCGCTGGCAAGATCGTTGCTGAAGAAGCAGCACGTTGCGGTTCGCCGTACGTCGATCACCGCTGGTTGGGCGGCATGCTGACCAACTTCAAAACCATCCGTGCTTCCATCAAGCGTCTGCGTGACCTTGAAGTGCAAGCTGAAGACGGTACTTTCGCCAAGCTGACCAAGAAAGAAGCGCTGATGCGCACTCGCGATCTTGAGAAGCTGGATCGTTCCCTGGGTGGTATCAAGGACATGGGCGGTCTGCCAGACGCTCTGTTCGTTATCGACGTTGATCACGAGCGCATCGCGATCACCGAAGCCAACAAGCTGGGCATCCCGGTTATCGGCGTAGTCGATACCAACAGCAGCCCGGAAGGCGTTGACTACATCATCCCAGGCAACGATGACGCAATCCGCGCTATCCAGCTGTACATGGGTTCGATGGCTGACGCTGTTATCCGTGGTCGCAACAATGTTGCTGGCGGCACTGTAGAGTTCGTAGCTGAAGAAACTCAGGCTGCAGCTGAGTAATTGACGCCCTGGCGTTGACTCAGTAAGCAAAAAGGGGGCTTGGCCCCCTTTTTGCCACCTCGAAAACCATTTGTCGGCGCCCACTGCTTTATCTGTAACGTGCGGCAGCTAACAAGGGTGGTTCGGGAAGAATTGATCGCCCGTTCGATCGGGTGGAATGGTTGAAAACCTATCCAAGAGGAATTTGAAAATGGCAGAGATTACTGCAGCGTTGGTCAAAGAACTGCGCGAGCGTACCGGCGAAGGCATGATGGACTGCAAAAAGGCCTTGACCAAGGCTGGCGGCGACATCGAAAAAGCCATTGATGACATGCGCGCTTCGGGCGCCATCAAGGCTGCCAAGAAAGCCGGCAACGTTGCCGCTGAAGGCGCAATCGCTCTCAAGGAAGACGGTAAATCCGCCGTCCTGCTGGAAGTGAACTCGCAGACCGACTTCCTGGCTCTGCAGGACGACTTCAAGGCATTTGTTGCTGCCAGCATTGAAAAAGCGTTCGCTGACAAACTGACCGATGCTGCTCCGCTGATCGAAGCGCGTGAAGCTGATCGTCTGGTTCTGGTTGGCAAGGTTGGCGAAAACGTCAACATTCGTCGCCTGGCTCGCGTTGAAGGCGATGTTGTTGGTGGCTACCTGCACGGCAACAAGATTGGTGTTGCGGTTGTTCTCAAGGGCGGCGACGTTGAGCTGGCCAAAGACATCGCTATGCACGTAGCGGCTACCAACCCTGAATTCCTGCTGCCGTCGGAAGTTTCCGCTGAAGCGATCGAACGCGAGAAAGGCGTGTTCCTGACCCTCAACGCTGACAAGATTGCCGGCAAGCCAGAAAACATCGTTGAAAACATGGTCAAAGGCCGTATCAGCAAGTTCCTGGCTGAAGCGAGCCTGGTTGAGCAGGCGTTCGTCAAGAACCCTGAAATCAAGGTCGGCGACCTGGCCAAGAAAGCCGGTGCTGAAATCGTTTCTTTCACCTACTTCAAAGTAGGCGAAGGCATCGAGAAGCCAGTAGACAACTTCGCAGAAGAAGTTGCTGCCCAGCTGGCTGCCAGCAAGCAATAAGACGGTTTTTTAACTGTCGCCCTGAAGAGGCTGCCCGCTTACGCGCGCAGCCTCTTTTCAGATGGGGTTGCCAATTTTATTTGGTTTCCTTTTGGAACTGGCTTACAAAGCCATGTTCCGATGGCGCTGAAGCAGCGCCAAGCTAGAGTGAACGCCAGCTGTAAACAGCTCGCAAAGAATTTTTAAAATACGCCGCAGGAGAGATTCGCAATGGCTCAGCAGGGCAGTGGTTATCAGGCTCGCTATAAACGCATTCTACTCAAGCTTAGCGGCGAGGCCCTGATGGGCTCGGAAGAGTTCGGGATCGATCCGAAAGTTCTGGATCGCATGGCACTGGAAGTTGGCCAGCTGGTTGGCATCGGTGTTCAGGTCGGTCTGGTGATCGGCGGGGGTAACCTGTTCCGCGGCGCAGCGCTCAGTGCAGCCGGTATGGATCGGGTCACTGGCGACCACATGGGCATGCTGGCCACTGTGATGAACGCCCTGGCGATGCGCGATGCGCTGGAACGTGCCAATATCTCGGCCATCGTGATGTCGGCCATTTCCATGGTTGGCGTGACCGATCACTATGATCGCCGCAAAGCCATGCGCCACCTGAACTCCAAGGAAGTCGTGATTTTCGCGGCCGGTACTGGCAACCCGTTCTTCACTACGGATTCGGCTGCCTGCCTGCGCGCAATCGAAATCGATGCCGATGTGGTGCTCAAGGCAACGAAGGTTGATGGCGTCTACACCGCTGACCCGTTCAAAGACCCGCATGCCGAGAAGTTCGATCATCTGACCTACGATGAAGTGCTGGATCGCAAGCTGGGTGTGATGGATCTGACGGCCATTTGCTTGTGCCGCGACCACAAGATGCCGCTGCGCGTGTTTAATATGAACAAACCCGGTGCCCTGTTGAATATCGTACATGGCGGCGCTGAAGGAACCCTGATCGAGGAAGTTCAACAATGATCAACGAAATCAAGAAAGACGCTAAAGAGCGCATGCAGAAATCCGTAGAATCGCTGGCGCACAACTTCGGGCGTATCCGTACCGGCCAGGCGCACCCAAGCATTCTGGAAGGCGTGATGGTTCCGTACTACGGCGCTGACACTCCGATCAAGCAAGTGGCGAACATCACCGTTAAAGACGCCCGTACCCTGCAAGTCGTTGCCTTCGAGCGCAACATGCTGGGCGCGGTCGACAAGGCTATCGGTAGCGCTGGCCTGAATCTCAACCCGACCAACCTGGGTGAGTTGCTGCTGATCTCCATGCCAGCCCTGACTGAAGAAACCCGCCGGGGCTTCACCAAGCAGGCTCGTGATGTCGCTGAGGATGCCCGTGTTGCCGTGCGCAACATCCGTCGCGATGCAAACAGCTCGCTGAAGGACCTGGTCAAGGAAAAGGAAATCAGTGAAGACGAAGAGCGTCGCGCCACTGGCGAGATCGACGATCTGACCAAGAAGTTCGTGGCTGAAATCGACGCTAAGCTGGCGGAAAAAGAAAAAGACCTGATGGCCGTATAAGGGTCGAGTTTCAAATGGACAAGACCAAGCAGACTGCGCCGTCCGCGGTGCCGCGCCATGTCGCGATCATCATGGATGGTAATAATCGTTGGGCGAAAAAACGCTTTATGCCGGGTGTCGCCGGGCATAAAGCGGGTGTGGATGCTGTTCGTGCGGTCATCGAGGTGTGTGCGGAGTCCGGGGTTGAGGTATTGACCCTGTTTGCATTCTCCAGTGAGAACTGGCAGCGCCCGGCCGATGAGGTCAGTGCCTTGATGGATCTGTTCTTCAGGGCGCTGCGTCGCGAGGCCAAGCGCCTGAACGACAACAACATCAGTTTGCGCATCATCGGCGACCGTTCGCGTTTTCATCCGGAGCTTCAAGCTGCCATGCGTGAAGCCGAGGCGATGACTGCCGGCGCCAATCGTTTTATCCTGCAGATCGCCGCCAACTACGGTGGTCAGTGGGACATCGCGCAAGCCGCGCAACGTCTGGCGCGCGAAGTTCAGGCCGGGCATCTGCGCCCGGAAGACATCACTCCCGAGCTGTTGCAAACCTGTCTGGCGACCGGCGATCTGCCGTTGCCAGACTTGTGCATCCGTACCGGTGGCGAGCATCGCATCAGCAACTTCCTGCTGTGGCAGCTGGCTTACGCCGAGTTGTACTTCTCCGACCTGTTCTGGCCGGACTTCAAACACGACGCCATGCGCAATGCGCTGGCCGATTTCGCTTCTCGCCAGCGTCGCTTCGGTAAAACGAGCGAGCAGGTCGAGTCTGGAGCCCGGGTTTAATGCTTAAACAACGAATCATCACGGCACTGATTCTGCTGCCGATTGCCCTGTGCGGGTTTTTCCTGCTTGAAGGGTCCGGTTTTGCGCTGTTTATCGGGCTGGTGGTGACGCTGGGGGCATGGGAATGGGCACGCCTGGCAGGTTTTGCTGGCCAGGCGATCCGTGTTGCTTTTGCAGCTGTGGTCGCGCTGATGCTGTTTGTCATGCATATCCTGCCGGGGCTCGCGCCTTGGGTGCTGGGCGCCTCGGTGCTCTGGTGGGGCGTGGCCACCTATCTGGTGCTGACTTATCCACGGTCCAGCGAACACTGGGCCAGTGCTGCCTGCAAACTGGCGATCGGCTTGTTGATTCTGTTGCCGGCCTGGCAAGGTCTGATCCTGATCAAGCAGGAGCCCTTGGGCAACTGGCTGATCATGGCCGTGATGGTGCTGGTCTGGGGCGCCGATATCGGTGCGTACTTTTCCGGCCGAGCCTTCGGCAAGCGCAAGCTGGCACCACAGGTCAGCCCTGGCAAGAGCTGGGAGGGCGTGTACGGCGGCTTGCTGCTGAGCCTGGTGATCACGGCAATCGTCGGTTTTGCGCGGGGCTGGAGTTTCGCTCAGATGCTGATGGGCCTGTTCGGTGCCGCGATCATCGTGTTCATTTCGGTGGTGGGCGACCTCACCGAAAGCATGTTCAAGCGCCAGTCGGGGATCAAGGACAGCAGTAATCTGCTGCCGGGGCACGGCGGTGTGCTGGACCGCATCGACAGTCTGACAGCGGCGATTCCGGTGTTCGCTGTGTTGCTGTGGATGGCGGCATCGTGAGTCGCCCACAACAGATTACCGTGCTGGGGGCGACCGGCTCGATTGGTCTGAGCACTCTGGACGTCATCGCCCGTCACCCCGAACGCTATCAGGTATTCGCCTTGAGCGGTTTCACTCGTTTGAGTGAGCTGCTGGCGCTTTGCGTGCGTCATGCGCCACGTTTCGCGGTCGTGCCGGAATCAGGCGCTGCCCGGGGCTTGCAGGACGAATTGCATGCGGCAGGCCTGTCGACCCGTGTTCTGGTGGGAGAGGAGGGCTTGTGTCAGATCGCCTCGGATCCAGAAGTCGATGCGGTAATGGCGGCGATCGTCGGGGCGGCGGGTTTGCGTCCGACCCTGGCGGCGGTCGAGGCCGGCAAAAAGATTCTTTTGGCCAATAAAGAAGCGCTGGTAATGTCCGGTGCGCTGTTCATGCAGGCCGTGCGTAAAAGCGGTTCGGTACTGCTGCCGATCGACAGCGAGCACAACGCGATTTTCCAGTGCATGCCGCAGGATTTCTCCCGTGGTTTGGGCGCGGTCGGTGTACGGCGGATTTTACTGACAGCCTCTGGTGGCCCGTTTCGGCAGACGCCCCTTGCCGAACTGGCACATGTTACCCCCGAGCAAGCGTGTGCTCACCCGAATTGGTCCATGGGGCGCAAGATTTCGGTGGATTCGGCCAGCATGATGAACAAAGGGCTCGAGCTGATCGAGGCCTGCTGGCTGTTCGACGCTACGCCCTCTCAGGTCGAAGTGGTGATTCACCCGCAAAGCGTGATTCATTCGCTGGTCGACTATATCGATGGTTCGGTGCTGGCGCAGTTGGGTAATCCTGATATGCGCACGCCAATTGCCAATGCCCTGGCCTGGCCAGAGCGGATCGACTCGGGTGTTGCGCCGTTGGATCTGTTCGCCATCGCTCGCCTGGATTTCCAGGCACCCGATGAAGAGCGTTTCCCTTGCCTGCGCCTTGCGCGTCAAGCCGCCGAGGCTGGTAATAGCGCGCCGGCCATGCTCAACGCCGCGAATGAAGTGGCTGTTGCGGCCTTTCTCGACGGACGGGTTCGCTATCTGGAAATCGCGAGTATTATCGAGGAAGTATTGAACCTCGAGCCTGTGGTTGCGGTTGATGATCTCGAGGCAGTGTTTACGGCCGATGCGAAAGCACGGGTACTGGCCGGGCAATGGTTGAGTCGTCACGGCCGATAAGTGCTGCATACGTTGGCCCATGCAGCACCGATAGGATTGCGGAGAAAGTAGATGAGCGCGCTCTATATGATTGTCGGCACCCTGGTAGCGCTGGGCGTGCTGGTCACCTTCCACGAATTCGGCCATTTCTGGGTCGCACGTCGCTGTGGGGTCAAAGTGCTGCGTTTCTCCGTGGGCTTCGGCATGCCGCTGCTGCGCTGGCACGACAGCAAAGGCACTGAATTCGTGGTTGCCGCCATCCCGCTGGGTGGCTACGTGAAAATGCTCGACGAGCGCGAAGGTGAGGTGCCGGCCGATCAGCTCGATCACGCCTTCAATCGCAAGTCCGTCCGTCAGCGCATTGCTATCGTGGCAGCCGGTCCGGTTGCCAACTTTCTATTGGCGATGGTGTTTTTCTGGGCTCTGGCAATGCTGGGCAGCGAGCAGGTGCGCCCGGTTATCGGCGCGGTCGAATCCGGCAGTATCGCCTCCAGGGCAGGTTTGAGCCCGGGGCAGGAAATTATTGCCATCGATGGCGAGCCAACTTCCGGCTGGGCTGCGGTGAACCTGCAACTGGTCCGCCGCCTGGGCGAGAGCGGTTCCCTTCAAGTGCTGGTCCGCGAACAGGGCTCCACCGTGGATTCGCCTCGTGAGCTGATGCTGGACAAGTGGCTCAAGGGTGCTAACGAGCCGGATCCTATTCACTCGCTGGGTATTCGCCCCTGGCGTCCGGCATTGCCGCCGGTGCTGGCCGAAATTGATCCGAAAGGGCCAGCGAAGGCTGCGGGTCTGAAGGCCGGTGACCGTCTGTTGGCCCTTGATGGCAAGGCACTGGATGACTGGCAGCAAGTAGTCGACATCGTCCGTTTGCATCCGGATACCAAAATCATGCTGCGCGTTGAGCGCGACGGTGCTCAAATCGACGTCCCGGTGACGCTGGCCACGCGCGGCGAGAGCAAGGCACCCAGTGGTTATCTGGGCGCTGGGGTGAAAGCGGTCGATTGGCCACCAGAGATGATTCGCGAAGTCAGTTACGGTCCGGTGGCCGCGATTGGGGAGGGTGCCCGACGCACCTGGACCATGAGCGTGCTGACCCTCGACTCGCTCAAGAAAATGTTGTTCGGCGAGCTCTCGGTAAAAAACTTGAGTGGACCGATAACCATTGCTAAAGTGGCGGGCGCTTCTGCCCAGTCGGGCATCGCTGATTTCCTGAATTTCCTTGCTTATCTGAGTATTAGCCTGGGTGTTCTGAATTTGCTGCCCATTCCTGTACTGGATGGGGGGCATTTGTTGTTTTATCTGATCGAGTGGGCGCGTGGTCGTCCCTTGTCGGATCGGGTGCAAGGTTGGGGGATACAGATCGGTATCAGTTTGGTGGTCGGGGTGATGTTGCTTGCTCTGGTCAATGATCTGGGTCGACTGTAACGCTTCGCTGAATTGCGAATCTGCCGCATTTTGCGGCAGTTTTTATTGCCAGTTGGAATAAGAAAGGACTTCATGAAACGTCTGCTGCTAACTGCGGTTCTCACCGTATTGATGATCGCCGAAGTTCACGCCGAGTCCTTCACTATCTCTGATATTCGCGTCAATGGCCTCCAGCGGGTCTCCGCGGGTAGTGTCTTTGGTGCCTTGCCGTTGAACGTCGGCGAGCAGGCGGATGATCGTCGCCTGGTGGAATCCACTCGTGCGCTGTTCAAAACCGGGTTCTTTCAAGATATCCAGCTGGGCCGTGAAGGCAACGTCCTGGTCATCACTGTAGTCGAGCGTCCGTCGGTCGCCAGTATCGAGATCGAAGGTAACAAGGCGATCTCCACTGAAGACCTGATGAAAGGCCTCAAACAGTCCGGTCTGGCCGAAGGCGAGATCTTCCAGCGCGCGACCCTCGAAGGTGTGCGTAACGAACTGCAGCGTCAATACGTCGCTCAGGGCCGCTACTCGGCTACCGTCGACACCGAAGTGGTGCCGCAGCCGCGTAACCGCGTTGCCCTGAAGGTCAACATCAACGAAGGCACCGTAGCGGCGATCCAGCACATCAACGTGGTGGGCAACACTGTCTTCCCTGAAGAAGACCTGATCGACCTGTTCGAACTCAAGACCAGCAACTGGCTGTCGTTCTTCAAGAACGATGACAAGTACGCCCGTGAAAAACTCTCCGGTGACCTGGAGCGTCTGCGCTCCTATTACCTGGACCGTGGCTATATCAATATGGATATCGCTTCGACCCAGGTGTCCATCACCCCGGACAAGAAACACGTCTATATCACCGTCAACGTCAACGAAGGCGAGAAATACACCGTTCGTGACGTGAAACTCAGCGGCGACCTGAAAGTGCCTGAAGACCAGGTCAAGTCCCTGCTGCTGGTTCAGAAAGGCCAGGTGTTCTCGCGCAAGTTGATGACCACCACCTCCGAACTGATCACCCGCCGCCTGGGTAACGAGGGTTACACCTTCGCTAACGTCAACGGCGTGCCTCAGCCTCACGACGAAGACCACACGGTCGATATCACGTTCGCTGTCGATCCGGGCAAGCGTGCTTACGTGAACCGCATCAACTTCCGTGGCAACACCAAGTCCGAAGACGAAGTGCTGCGCCGTGAAATGCGTCAGATGGAAGGCGGCTGGGCTTCGACCTACCTGATCGACCAATCCAAGACCCGCCTGGAACGCCTGGGCTTCTTCAAGGAAGTCAACGTCGAAACGCCGGCCGTGCCGGGTGTCGATGATCAGGTTGACGTGAACTACAGCGTTGAAGAGCAGGCTTCCGGTTCGATTACCGCCAGCGTCGGTTTCGCCCAGAGCGCCGGTCTGATCCTTGGTGGTTCGATCACTCAGAACAACTTCCTGGGTACCGGTAACAAGGTCAGCATCGGCTTGACTCGCAGTCAGTACCAAAGCCGTTATAACTTCGGTTATGTCGACCCCTACTGGACAGCTGACGGTGTGAGCCTGGGTTACAACGCTTTCTATCGTACGACCGACTACAAAGACCTCGATGTCAACGTAGCCAGCTACGCCGTAGACAGCCTGGGTGCAGGTGTCAGCGTTGGTTACCCGATCAGCGAGACTTCGCGTCTGACGTTTGGTTTGTCTGCACAACAAGACAAGATCAAGACGGGTCTTTACACCGTCGACGAAATCTTCGACTTCGTTAACAAGGAAGGTGATCAGTACCTCAACTTCAAGGCGTCGGCCGGTTGGTCTGAATCCACCTTGAACAAAGGGGTACTGGCGACCCGTGGTCACTCCCAGAGCTTGACCGCGGAAGCCACGACACCGGGCAGCGACTTGTCGTTCTTCAAGCTCGATTATCGCGGTCAATTGTTCCAGCCGTTGTCTGAAAACTACACCATGCGCCTCCACACCGAGCTGGGCTATGGCGATGGCTATGGTTCGACCGACGGCTTGCCGTTCTATGAAAACTATTATGCAGGTGGTTTCAACTCGGTTCGTGGCTTCAAGGACAGCACCCTCGGGCCTCGTAGTACGCCGAGCCGGGGCGTGAACCCGGGCACCGCAACCGATCCGGACCAGGATCCACTACCGTTTGGTGGTAACGTCCTGATTCAGGGTGGTGTAGAAGTTCTGTTCCCTCTGCCGTTCGTGAAAGATCAGCGTTCCTTGCGCACTTCGGTATTCTGGGACGTGGGTAATGTGTTCGATTCGACTTGCAAGCAGAGCACCAACGCCGATGGTTCCAAGTCCAACACTCAGTGTAACGACGTCAGCCTGAGCAATATGGCCAGTTCGGTGGGTGTCGGTGTGACATGGGTTACCGCCCTTGGTCCGTTGAGCTTCGCCTTGGCGATGCCAGTCAAAAAACCGGACAGCAATGCCGAGACTCAAGTGTTCCAATTCTCCCTCGGCCAGACGTTCTAAGCGTCTGACCCAAGATAATGACAATGGATTTTGTAGGAGTGCATCGTGCGTAAGTTGACTCAATTGGTTCTCCTGGCGACCGTGCTGGTTGCAGGTCCGGCTTTTGCCGACATGAAAATCGCCGTTCTGAACTATCAGATGGCACTGCTGGAATCCGATGCGGCGAAGAAATACGCCGTGGATGCCGAGAAAAAATTCGGCCCGCAACTGACCAAGCTCAAGAGCCTGGAAAGCAGCGCCAAGGGTATCCAGGACCGTCTGATGGCCGGTGGCGACAAGATGCAGCAAGGCGAGCGTGAACGTCTGGAGCTCGAGTTCAAGCAAAAGGCCCGTGATTTCCAGTTCCAGTCCAAGGAGCTGAACGAAGCCAAAGCCGTTGCCGACCGTGAAATGCTGAAGCAGCTCAAGCCGAAACTGGACAGCGCTGTGGAAGAAGTCATCAAGAAAGGTGCTTATGACCTGGTCTTCGAGCGTGGCGCAGTGATTGATGTCAAGCCTCAGTACGACATCACTCGCCAGGTTATCGAGCGCATGAATCAGCTGAAGTAACCCATGACAGCGACTATAAAGCTCGGCCAGCTGGCCGAGTTCCTCGGCGCCACCTTACGTGGCGACCCGGAGAAAGAAATTACTGGGCTGGCCACTTTGCAAGAGGCTGGCCCAGCTCAGTTGAGCTTTCTGGCAAATCCTCAATACCGTAAATACCTGGCTGACAGTCAGGCCGCAGCCGTGCTGCTGAAGGCCGCTGATGCTGAAGGTTTTGCCGGTGATGCGCTGGTGGTGGCAGATCCATATGTGGCCTATGCGCGCATTTCCCATCTGTTCGATCCCAAGCCCAAGGCGCCGGCCGGTATTCATCCGACAGCGGTAGTGGCGGCGGATGCGGTGGTCGATCCGGCGGCGAGCATCGGTGCCTTTGCGGTCATCGAAAGTGCAGCGCGTATTGGCGCCGGTGTGACCGTTGGTGCGCATTGCTTCATCGGTGCACGCTGCGAAATTGGCGAGGGTGGCTGGTTGGCCCCGCGCGTCACGCTGTATCACGACGTGCGCATCGGCAAACGGGTGGTGATTCAATCCGGTGCCGTGCTCGGTGGTGAAGGCTTCGGTTTTGCCAACGAGAAAGGTATCTGGCAGAAAATTGCCCAGATCGGCGGCGTCTCGATCGGAGACGACGTGGAAATAGGCGTAAATACCGCTATCGATCGTGGCGCGCTGGCCGATACCGTCATTGGTAATGGTGTGAAGCTCGACAACCAGATTCAGATTGCCCACAACGTCCAGGTTGGTGACCACACTGCCATGGCCGCGTGCGTGGGAATTTCCGGCAGCACCAAAATCGGCAAGCATTGCATGCTCGCCGGTGGCGTAGGGCTGGTGGGGCATATCGACATTTGCGACAACGTTTTCCTGACCGGGATGACCATGGTGACCCACTCGATTACCGAGCCGGGTTCCTATTCTTCCGGTACGGCGATGCAACCGGCAGCCGAATGGCGCAAAAGCGCGGCACGTATCCGTCAGCTCGATGACATCGCGCGACGTCTGCGACAGCTGGAAAAGCGTGTAGGGGACGTGACCCCTGACGGTAATGCTTCATCAGATGGCTGATACCATTTCCATATCAAGTGTGCACAGCCGCTAGACTGCCTCCCTTGATTTGCTAGAGGAGTGCGCGTCAGTCGCGCGCTCCCAATCTTTACATAGGCTTCCCCCCGAAATGATGGACATCAACGAGATTCGCGAATACCTGCCTCACCGTTACCCGTTCCTGCTGGTGGACCGGGTCGTGGATCTGGATGTGGAAGGCAAGCGCATTCGCGCCTACAAGAATGTCAGCATCAACGAACCGTTCTTCAATGGTCACTTCCCTGCGCATCCAATCATGCCGGGCGTACTGATCATCGAAGCAATGGCTCAGGCTGCCGGGATCCTTGGTTTCAAAATGCTCGACGTGAAACCGGCCGATGGCACGCTTTACTACTTCGTCGGCTCCGACAAACTGCGCTTCCGTCAGCCGGTGCTGCCGGGCGATCAATTGATCCTTGAAGCCAAGTTCATCAGCTGCAAGCGTCAGATCTGGAAGTTCGAATGCCAGGCTTCGGTCGATGGCAAGCCAGTCTGCTCCGCTGAAATCATCTGTGCGGAACGCAAACTATGAGTTTGATTGACCCTCGCGCAATCATCGATCCGACGGCCATCCTGGCCGACGACGTCGAAGTCGGCCCTTGGTCGATTGTCGGCGCAGGTGTGGAAATCGGCGAGGGGACAGTGATCGGGCCGCATGTGATTCTCAAGGGCCCGACCCGAATCGGTAAGCACAACCGCATCTACCAGTTTTCTTCGGTAGGTGAGGACACGCCCGATCTGAAATACAAGGGCGAGGAAACCCGTCTGGTCATCGGTGACCACAACGTCATCCGTGAAGGCGTGACGATTCACCGCGGGACCATTCAGGACCGTTCGGAAACGACCCTGGGTGATCACAACCTGATCATGGCCTATGCCCACATCGGTCACGACAGCGTTATCGGCAATCATTGCATCCTGGTCAACAACACCGCGTTGGCGGGGCATGTGCACGTTGAAGACTGGGCGATCCTGTCCGGCTTCACCCTGGTTCACCAGTATTGCCACATTGGCGCCCACAGCTTTTCCGGCATGGGCACTGCCATTGGCAAAGACGTTCCAGCGTACGTCACGGTATTCGGCAACCCCGCTGAAGCTCGCAGCATGAACTTCGAAGGCATGCGCCGTCGCGGCTTCAGCGAAGAGGCGATCCACGCGCTGCGTCGTGCCTACAAGGTGGTTTACCGCCAGGGCCTGACAGTCGAGCAAGCGCTCGCCGAGCTGGCCGAACCCTCGCTGCAGTTCCCGGAGGTCGCGGTGTTCCGTGACTCCATCCAGTCTTCGACCCGCGGCATCACCCGCTAATCATGGCCAATCTGCGTATTGCGCTGGTGGCGGGTGAGGCTTCCGGTGACATTCTGGGTGCGGGTCTCATGCGTGCGCTCAAGGCACAGCATCCGGCGGTCGAGTTCATTGGTGTCGGCGGTCCGCTGATGCAGGCCGAAGGCCTGACCTCGTATTTCCCGATGGAACGCCTTTCTGTCATGGGGCTGGTGGAAGTGCTGGGCCGTTTGCGCGAGCTGTTGGCCCGTCGCAAGAAACTGGTTGCGGACCTGATCGCCGAGAAGCCGGACGTGTTCATCGGTATCGATGCCCCGGACTTCAACCTCAATATCGAACTCAAGCTGCGTCAGGCCGGGATCAAGACCGTGCATTACGTCAGCCCGTCGGTCTGGGCCTGGCGACAGAAGCGGGTGCTGAAGATTCGCGAAGGTTGCGACCTGATGCTGACGCTGTTCCCGTTCGAAGCTAAATTTTATGAAGAGAAGGGCGTGCCGGTACGGTTTGTCGGGCATTCCCTGGCCGATGCGATCCCGCTGGAGGCCGATCGCGCCGCCGCGCGGGCCGAACTCGGTTTGCCGGACGGGCCGTTGGTTGCCCTGATGCCGGGCAGTCGTGGCGGTGAAGTCGGGCGCCTCGGTGCGTTGTTCCTCGACACTGCTCAGCGCCTGCGGGCCATGCGTCCGGGCGTGCGATTCGTCATGCCGTGCGCCAGTCCGGAGCGTCGGGCCCAGTTGGAAGAGCTGCTGGCTGGTCGCGATCTGCCGCTGACTTTGCTCGACGGCAAATCCCATCTGGCGCTGGCGGCGTGCGACGCGGTGTTGATCGCTTCGGGCACCGCCACCCTGGAAGCATTGCTGTACAAGCGGCCGATGGTGGTCGCTTATCGCCTGGCACCGCTGACGTTCTGGATTCTCAAACGGATGGTGAAGAGTCCCTACGTCTCGTTGCCGAATTTGCTGGCCCAGCGCCTGCTGGTGCCAGAGTTGTTGCAGGACGATGCGACAGTCGAAGCCCTGGCCCAGACTCTGTCGCCGCTGATCGAAGGTGGCGAGGAGCAGACCCGAGGCTTTGACGAAATCCACCGAACCCTGCGACTGGACGCCTCCAATCAGGCAGCGGACGCGGTACTGAACCTGATTGGCAGAGCATAATGAGCAAAGCAAGCAAGCAACTGGGCCTGGATTTTATGCTGGTCGATGAAGTTGAAGATCTGGTGGCAGGTGTTGATGAAGTCGGTCGCGGCCCGCTGTGCGGTGCCGTGGTGACGGCGGCGGTGATCCTCGACCCAAGCCGGCCGATCCTTGGTCTCAATGATTCGAAGAAACTCACCGAAGCCCGTCGCGAAGCGCTTTACGATGAAATCTGCGAAAAAGCCCTGAGCTGGTGCATCGCTCGTGCCGAAGTCGAAGAAATCGACGAGTTGAACATTCTCCATGCCACCATGCTGGCTATGCAGCGTGCGGTCGAAGGGCTACACATTCAGCCGAAACTGGCGATGATTGATGGCAACCGGTGCCCGAAGCTTTCGATGCGCGCCGAAGCGGTGATCCAGGGTGATGGCAAGGTCCCGGCCATTGCGGCGGCGTCAATTCTGGCCAAGGTCAGCCGTGATCGTGAAATGGCGGCGTTCGAGCTGATTTACCCGGGTTACGGCATCGGTGGCCACAAAGGCTACCCGACGCCCGTTCATCTGGAAGCGCTGACGCGTCTGGGGCCGACACCGATTCACCGCCGCTCGTTCGCCCCGGTACGCCTGGCGTATGAAGCGCGGGAAAACCTGATCGAGGGTTAGTCGCAGGCTGATGTTTTACTCAAGGCCCGGTACAATCCGGGCCTTGTTGTCTTCACGTTTCTAGTTTCTAGACAGGATCACTATGCCGGCTTCATTCGTTCATCTACGCCTGCACACTGAATATTCCCTGGTCGACGGTCTGGTGCGGATCAAACCGCTGGTCAAGACCCTGGTCGGCATGAACATGCCTGCCGTGGCGGTCACTGACCAGAACAACATGTGTTCCCTCGTCAAATTCTATAAAGCCGCCATGGGCGCCGGGATCAAGCCGATCTGTGGCGCCGACCTGTGGCTGTCGAACAAGGATCCGGACAACCCCTTGAGCCGGATCAGCCTGCTGGCGATGAACGCCACGGGGTATCGCAACCTCACCGAACTGATCTCCCGTGGTTTCATCGACGGCCAGCGCAATGGTTCGATCATCATCGAGCGCGAGTGGGTGGCCGAAGCCAGCGAAGGCTTGATCATGCTGTCGGCGGCGAAAGAAGGTGAAATCGGTCTGGCGATGCTCGGCGGCAACCCGGACGAAGCCGAAACCCTGGCTCGCGAGTGGATGGCGGTGTTCCCGGATCGTTTCTACCTGGAAATCCAGCGCACCAACCGCCCCAACGACGAAGAGCAGCTGCACGGTGCAGTGGCCCTGGCCGAGAAAATCGGCGCGCCGCTGGTGGCGACCAACGACGTGCGCTTCATCAAGCAGGAAGACTTCGAAGCCCACGAAACCCGCGTTTGCATCGGTGAAGGCCGCGCCCTCGACGATCCGCGGCGTTCGAAGAATTACAGCGATCAGCAATACCTCAAAAGCGCCGAGGAAATGGCCGAGCTGTTCAGCGACCTGCCTGAGGCGCTGGAGAACACAGTCGAGATCGCCAAGCGCTGCAACATCGAAGTGAAGCTGGGCAAGCACTTCCTGCCCAACTTCCCGATTCCCGATGGCATGACCATCGACGAGTATTTCCGCAAGGTTTCCTTCGACGGTCTGGAAGAGCGCCTCACCGTTCTGCTGCCCAAGGACACCACCGAAGACTACGAAGCCAAGCGTCAGGTTTATGTCGACCGGCTGAATTTCGAGCTGGATATCATCATCCAGATGGGGTTCCCCGGTTACTTCCTGATCGTGATGGACTTTATCCAGTGGGCCAAGAACAACGGCGTACCGGTGGGGCCTGGCCGTGGGTCGGGTGCCGGGTCGCTGGTGGCCTATGTGCAGAAGATCACTGACCTTGACCCGCTGGAATATGACCTGCTGTTCGAACGGTTCCTTAACCCGGAACGGGTTTCCATGCCCGACTTCGACGTCGACTTCTGCATGGACGGTCGCGACCGCGTGATCGAATACGTGGCCGAGAAATACGGCCGTAATGCGGTAAGCCAGATCATCACCTTCGGTTCCATGGCGGCCAAGGCTGTGGTCCGTGACGTGGCGCGGGTGCAGGGCAAGTCCTACGGACTGGCGGATCGTCTGTCGAAGATGATTCCGTTCGAAGTCGGCATGACCCTGGAAAAAGCCTACGAACAGGAAGAAATCCTGCGCGACTTCATCAAGGTCGATGAAGAAGCCGCGGAAATCTGGGAAATGGCGCGCAAGCTCGAAGGCGTTGTGCGTAACGTCGGTAAACACGCCGGTGGTGTGGTGATTGCGCCGACCAAGCTGACCGACTTCTCGCCGATCTATTGCGACGAAGCGGGCGACGGTCTGGTAACCCAGTTCGACAAGGATGACGTTGAGGCTGCCGGTCTGGTGAAGTTCGACTTCCTGGGGCTTCGGACCCTGACGATCATCGACTGGGCGCTGAAAACCATCAACCGCGACCGCGCCAAGGTCAACGAACCGCCGCTGGACATCGCGTTCATCCCGCTGGATGACAAACCGACTTACACGCTACTGCAAAAAGCCGAAACCACCGCGGTGTTCCAGCTCGAGTCGCGCGGCATGAAAGAGCTGATCAAAAAGCTCAAGCCCGACTGCCTGGAAGACTTGATCGCACTGGTGGCCCTGTTCCGTCCGGGCCCGCTGCAATCGGGCATGGTGGACGACTTCATCAACCGTAAGCACGGTCGCGCCGAACTCGCGTACCCGCACTCGGACTACCAGTACGACGGCCTCAAGCCGGTATTGGCGCCGACTTACGGCATCATCCTGTATCAGGAACAGGTGATGCAGATTGCCCAGGTCATGGCTGGTTACACCCTTGGCGGCGCGGACATGTTGCGTCGAGCCATGGGTAAGAAAAAACCCGAAGAAATGGCCAAGCAGCGCGGCGGTTTCATTGAAGGTTGCGCCACCAACAATATCGATGCTGACCTTGCCGGTAACATTTTCGACCTGGTAGAAAAATTCGCCGGTTACGGCTTCAACAAATCCCACTCCGCTGCCTACGGCCTGGTGTCGTACCAGACCGCGTGGCTGAAAGCCCACTATCCGGCGCCGTTCATGGCCGCGGTACTGTCGGCGGATATGCACAACACCGACAAGGTCGTGACCTTGATCGAAGAAGTGCGGACCATGAAGCTGCGCCTCGACGCGCCGGACGTGAACACCTCGGAGTTCAAGTTCACGGTGAACGACGAAGGCCGCATCATTTACGGTCTGGGCGCGATCAAGGGCGTGGGCGAAGGCCCGGTCGAAGCGATTACCGAGGCGCGGCAAGACGGGCCGTTCAAGGACCTGTTCGATTTTTGCGCGCGGGTCGACCTCAAGCGCATCAACAAACGCACCCTCGACGGCTTGATCCGCAGTGGTGCCCTGGACCGCCTTGGCCCGTATTTCCACGATGAGCAGAAAGCCTATCAGGCCAACATCGACCGCAACCGCGCGGTGTTGTTGACGGCCATGGAAGAGGCGATCAAGGCTGCCGAACAAACCGCTCGTACCCACGACAGTGGGCATGCCGATCTGTTTGGCGGTCTGTTCGTTGAAGAAGACGCCGACGTCTACGCCAATCACCGCAAGGCCAAGGAACTGACCCTCAAGGAACGCCTGAAAGGCGAGAAAGACACCTTGGGCCTGTACCTCACCGGCCACCCGATCGACGAATACGAAGGCGAGATCCGTCGCTTCGCCCGTCAGCGCATCATCGACCTGAAACCGGCTCGCGACACGCAAACGGTCGCGGGCATGATCATCGCCCTGCGAGTAATGAAGAACAAAAAGGGCGACAAGATGGGCTTCATCACCCTCGACGACCGCTCCGGTCGGATCGAAGCCTCGTTGTTCGCCGATGCGTTCCATTCCGCGCAGTCGCTGTTGCAGACCGATGCGATGGTGGTGGTCGAAGGCGAAGTCAGCAACGACGACTTCTCCGGTGGCCTGCGGTTGCGGGTCAAGCGGGTGATGAGCATGGAAGATGCGCGCACCAACCTGGCCGAAAGCCTGCGCCTGAAGTTGCATGCCAAGGACCTCAAGGGCGATCAGCTACGCTGGCTGGGCGAGTTGTTGAAGCGTCATCGCGGTGCGTGCCCGATCACCATGGACTACACCAGCCCCGATGCGAAGGCCTTGTTGCAGTTTGGCGAGACCTGGCGGATCGACCCGGCGGATGCCTTGATTCAAGCCCTGCGTGACCAGTTCGGGCGAGACAACGTCTTCCTCCAATACCGTTGACGGTCAGGCGTCATTCCTTACCATGGGAACGCGCCTGATCCCGACCCGAATTTTTAATCTCGACCTGAACGCGCCTGTCCCTTAAGGTAGGGCGCGAATAGACAACCGGCCGGCCCAAGCTCCCTTGGACGCGACCCTAGACGGACGCCTATGAACCCGAATTTTCTAGATTTCGAACAGCCGATCGCCGACCTGCAAGCCAAGATCGAAGAGTTGCGCTTGGTCGGTAATGACAATTCGCTGAATATCGGCGATGAGATCTCCCGCCTACAGGACAAGAGCAGCACGCTGACCGAAGACATCTTCGGCAAGCTGACCAGCTGGCAGATCGCGCGTCTGGCGCGTCACCCGAAACGTCCGTACACCCTGGACTACATCGAACACATCTTCACCGAGTTCGATGAGTTGCACGGCGACCGTCACTTCTCTGACGACGCTGCCATCGTTGGCGGTGTTGCCCGTCTGGACGATAAGCCGGTGATGGTTATCGGTCACCAGAAAGGCCGTGAAGTGCGCGAGAAGGTTCGCCGCAACTTCGGTATGCCGCGCCCTGAGGGCTACCGCAAGGCGTGCCGCCTGATGGAAATGGCCGAGCGTTTCAAAATGCCGATCCTGACCTTCATCGACACCCCGGGCGCTTACCCTGGCATCGACGCCGAAGAGCGCAACCAGAGCGAAGCGATTGCCTGGAACCTGCGCGTCATGGCTCGCCTGAAAACCCCAATCATCGCCACCGTGATCGGTGAGGGTGGTTCCGGTGGTGCGCTGGCCATTGGCGTCTGCGATCAGCTGAACATGCTGCAATATTCGACCTACGCTGTGATTTCGCCGGAAGGTTGCGCCTCGATTCTGTGGAAAACTTCCGAGAAAGCCCCGGATGCCGCTGAAGCGATGGGCATCACTGCCGAGCGTCTGAAGGGCCTGGGCATTGTCGATAAAGTGATCGGCGAGCCGTTGGGCGGTGCTCATCGTGATCCGGCCGCTGCCGCTGCCTCGATCCGCGCCGAGCTGAGCTCGCAACTGGCGATGCTGAAGAAGTTCGACAACGACGCGCTGCTGGCCCGTCGTTACGAGCGTCTGATGAGCTACGGTCTCTGATCTGATCGCGCTATAGCCATGTGGGAAGAGCCGGGCGACGTTCGTCTGCTCGCGATTGCGGTATAACAATCAACAAATATGTTGAATGTTAAGCAGCCTTCGCGAGTAGGCTCGCTCCCACAATGGGTCTATGTGAAGCGACTGACGTCTATGAGCCCTAAGACGATTGATCTGCCAGCCAGGCTTCTCCAGGGGCTGGCTCCGTGGCGCAACGCCACGACCTGGCGCATCGCCTTCTCCGGTGGTCTCGATTCCACCGTCCTGCTGCACCTTCTCGCACACCTCGCAAAAACCGAATCCTTGCCGGCGTTGACCGCCATTCACGTCCACCACGGCCTGCAGGCTGCGGCTGATGCGTGGCCGGAACATTGTCAGTCGGTCTGTGATGCGTTGGGTGTGCCGCTGGAGGTTGTGCGTGTTCAGGTTGAGCGCGGCGCGAGCCTTGAGCGTGCGGCGCGGGATGCGCGTTACGGCGCCTTCATCGCGGCGACTCGTGCCGGTGAAGTACTGCTCACAGGTCAGCACCGTGACGATCAAGCGGAAACCCTGTTGTTTCGGCTGATGCGCGGGGCAGGGGTGAGAGGTTTGTCGGGGATGCCGAGTGAGCGTCCTTTGGGGCATGGGCATCTGCTGCGACCACTGCTTGATGTCACTCGCGCCGAGCTTGAGGCCTATGCCACTGAATATCAGCTGAACTGGATCGAAGATCCGTCGAATCAGGACCGGCAGTTCTCGCGCAATTACCTGCGTCATCAGGTGTTCCCGGTGTTGACCGCGCGCTGGCCTCAAGCAGTGGCGACCATGGCTCGCAGCGCTGCGCATCTGAGTGAGGCGCAGGGGTTGCTCGACGACCTGGCGCAAATTGATCTGGCCCAGGCCGGCACCGTCAGTGATTTCGATTGGCTGGGGTTGCCGTCGCTGGAGCTGGCGCCCCTGGAAAAGCTCTCTGATGCACGCCAGCGCAATGCCCTGAGTCATTGGCTCAAACCACTGACGTCTTTGCCGGATAGTGACCATTGGTCGGGTTGGCAGGATTTGCGCGATGCGACTGGCGATGCACGTCCGGTCTGGCGATTGGCGGCGGGCGAACTGCATCGCGCTGGTGGGCGTCTCTGGTGGTTGTCAGGTGGATGGTTGCGCACTCCGCCATCCCCTGTGTCCTGGGCTGATCCCGCGGTATTGCTGGCGTTACCGGATAATGGCGTGCTCACACTCACCGGACAGATCCCCGATGGCCCGTTGCAGATCCGCTATCGTGAGGGCGGAGAAGTCATGAATTTGCCCGATCGCGGTCACCGTGACTTGAAGCGTTTGCTCAACGAAAGCGGCGTGCCGGGCTTCGCCCGTGGCAGATTGCCGCTGGTCTACAGGGACCAGCAATTGCTGGCGGTGGCGAACCTGCGGGGGCTGAATGGCAGTGAGCGCAGTGGCTGGTATTTGCATTGGCAGCCGCCGATCGAAGATCAAGGTTTGAGCTGAAAGGGGCTTTCCGGTAGACTACGCTCCCTTCTTGATACAACTTCTGTGGATTCGCCTGAATCGCAGCAGTTGCCGATTACCAAGCAGTCTTTGCTGGGCGATTCCAAAAAATGTGTAGCGAGCAACCTACCGGTGTTTCATCTTCCGGTCTGTCCCAACGCGGCGGTTTTTTTGAAAGGTGCACTGTGATTAATGCAGGTGATCGGGGGCTTCGGCCTTCTTTCGCTTTCCCCGGCGGCTCGGACCGCTTTAACGCAGACTTCTAGGGTTTTTCATGACGCGCTACATATTCGTCACGGGCGGTGTTGTTTCTTCATTGGGGAAAGGCATTGCCTCGGCTTCATTGGCGGCCATCCTGGAGGCGCGGGGACTTAAGGTCACCATGCTGAAGCTGGACCCGTACATCAACGTTGACCCGGGCACCATGAGCCCGTTCCAGCACGGTGAAGTGTTCGTCACCCACGACGGCGCCGAGACCGACCTGGACCTGGGCCACTACGAGCGGTTCATCCGCACGACCATGACCCAGAACAACAACTTCACCACTGGCCGTGTCTACGAACACGTCCTGCGCAAAGAGCGCCGTGGTGATTACCTGGGCGCAACCATTCAGGTGATCCCGCACATCACCGACGAAATCAAGCGCCGGATCATCAAGGGCGCCGGCGATGCCGACGTGGCCATGGTCGAGATCGGTGGCACCGTGGGTGACATCGAGTCGCAACCGTTCCTCGAAGCGATCCGTCAATTGCGTTTCGAAGTCGGCGCCAAGCGCGCGATGCTGATGCACCTGACACTGGTGCCGTACATCGCCACTGCCGGCGAAACCAAAACCAAGCCAACCCAGCACTCGGTCAAGGAACTGCGTTCCATCGGCCTGCAGCCTGACGTGCTGGTGTGCCGCTCCGATCACCCGATCGACATTTCTTCGCGTCGCAAGATCGCGCAGTTCACCAACGTTGAAGAACGTGCGGTGATTGCACTGGAAGACGCCGACACCATCTACAAGATCCCGGGCATTCTGCACTCCCAGGGCCTGGATGATTTTGTCGTTGAGCGTTTCGGCCTGCAATGCGACAGCGCCGATCTGTCCGAGTGGGAAGCGGTGGTTGATGCCAAGCTGAACC
Source organism: Pseudomonas sp. 008 (assembly GCF_016861935.1). NCBI lineage: Bacteria > Pseudomonadati > Pseudomonadota > Gammaproteobacteria > Pseudomonadales > Pseudomonadaceae > Pseudomonas > Pseudomonas sp. 008. The sequence goes on from NZ_BOMA01000015.1 coordinate 97,054, forward strand.
CGGAGCACGAAGTCACCATCGCCATGGTCGGCAAGTACATGGAACTGCTGGACGCCTACAAGTCGCTGATCGAAGCGATGAGTCACGCCGGCATCAGCAACCGCACCAAGGTCAACCTGCGCTACATCGATTCCGAAGACATCGAAAACCAGGGCACTGCTCTGCTGGAAGGCGTCGACGCGATTCTGGTACCGGGCGGCTTCGGTCTGCGTGGTGTTGAAGGCAAGATCACTGCCGTTCAATACGCTCGCGAAAACAAGGTTCCATACCTGGGTATCTGCCTGGGCATGCAAGTGGCCGTTATCGAGTTCGCTCGTAACGTCATGGGCTGGAAAGATGCCAACTCCACTGAGTTCGATCGCACCAGCGGTCACCCGGTGGTCGGTCTGATCACCGAGTGGGAAGATGCCACCGGCGCCGTCGAAACCCGTACCGAATCGTCCGATCTGGGCGGCACCATGCGCCTTGGCGCTCAGGACTGTCTGCTTGAGCCAGGTTCCCTGGTGCACGATTGCTACGCCAAGGATGTGATCGTCGAGCGTCACCGTCATCGCTACGAAGTGAACAACAACCTGCTGCCGCAAATCATCGATGCCGGCCTGAAAATCTCCGGTCGCTCCGGTGATGGCGCGCTGGTTGAAGTGGTTGAAGCACCGGATCACCCATGGTTCGTCGCTTGCCAGTTCCACCCAGAGTTCACCTCGACGCCACGCGACGGTCACCCGTTGTTCAGCGGTTTCGTTAAAGCCGCTTTGGCTCAACACCAGAAGAAGGCGTAAACCTTATGGCGCAGAAGATCATCCGCGTAGGCGATATCGAGATTGCCAACGACAAGCCAATGGTGCTGTTCGGTGGCATGAACGTGCTGGAAAGCCGTGACATGGCGATGCAGGTCTGCGAAGAGTACGTAAAGGTCACCGAAAAACTCGGTATCCCTTACGTGTTCAAGGCCAGTTTCGACAAGGCGAACCGTTCTTCTGTGACCTCTTACCGTGGCCCTGGCCTGGAAGAGGGCATGCGGATTTTCCAGGACATCAAGCAAGCCTTTGGCGTACCGATCATCACCGACGTCCACGAGCCTGACCAGGCTGCGGTCGTCGCTGAGGTCTGCGACATCATCCAGTTGCCGGCCTTCCTGTCGCGCCAGACCGACCTTGTGGTCGCGATGGCCAAGACCGGCGCGGTGATCAACATCAAGAAAGCCCAGTTCCTCGCGCCCCAGGAAATGAAACACATCCTGAACAAATGCGTGGAAGCCGGTAACGATCAGTTGATTCTCTGCGAGCGTGGTTCGAGCTTCGGCTACAACAATCTCGTGGTCGACATGCTCGGCTTCGGCATCATGAAGCAGTTCGAATATCCGGTATTCTTCGACGTGACCCACGCGCTGCAAATGCCCGGCGGTCGCTCCGATTCCGCCGGCGGTCGTCGTGCCCAGGTCACTGACCTGGCCAAGGCCGGCATGAGCCAGTCGCTGGCCGGGCTGTTCCTTGAAGCCCACCCGGACCCGGACAACGCCAAATGCGACGGCCCTTGCGCCCTGCGTCTGGACAAACTGGAGCCATTCCTGGCCCAGCTCAAAGCACTGGACGAACTGGTGAAGAGTTTTCCGACGGTAGAAACCGCGTAAACCTCAATTCTCCGGTAAAGTACCGCACGGTTTAAATGCTCAGGCCCTCGGGCTTGAGCCTTATCGTCCGCAAGCCTGCCCGCTTTCTGTCACTTGCCGACGATAAAAGATTTCCTTCAGCTGCGTCGTTTTCGTCAACTTTGGAGTGTTTACAACAATGGCAAAAATCGTCGACATCAAAGGTCGTGAAGTTCTCGACTCCCGTGGCAATCCCACTGTGGAAGCAGACGTGCTTCTCGATAACGGCATCATCGGCAGCGCATGCGCGCCATCCGGTGCTTCCACTGGCTCGCGTGAAGCGCTCGAGCTGCGTGATGGCGACAAGAGCCGTTATCTGGGTAAAGGCGTGCTCAAGGCCGTAGCCAACATCAACGGTCCGATCCGCGACCTGTTGCTGGGCAAAGACCCAAGCGACCAGAAAGCGCTGGATCACGCGATGATCAAGCTCGATGGCACTGAGAACAAAGCAACTCTGGGCGCCAACGCAATCCTCGCCGTTTCCCTGGCCGCGGCCAAGGCAGCAGCACAGGACCAGGACCTGCCGCTGTACGCTCACATTGCCAACCTGAACGGCACTCCGGGTGTCTACTCGATGCCGGTTCCGATGATGAACATCATCAACGGTGGCGAGCACGCCGATAACAACGTCGACATCCAGGAATTCATGGTTCAGCCGGTTGGCGCCAAGTCTTTCTCGGAAGGTCTGCGCATGGGCACCGAGATTTTCCATCATCTCAAAGCCGTTCTGAAGGCTCGTGGCCTGAGCACTGCCGTCGGTGACGAAGGTGGTTTCGCGCCGAACCTGGCTTCCAACGAAGACGCTTTGAAAGTGATCTCCGAAGCCGTGGCCAACGCCGGTTACAAGCTGGGCACCGACGTGACCCTGGCCCTGGACTGCGCGGCCAGCGAATTTTACGAAGATGGCAAGTACAACCTGTCCGGCGAAGGCCAGGTGTTCACTGCTGAAGGTTTCGCCGACTACCTGAAAGGTCTGACCGAGCGTTACCCGATCATCTCCATCGAAGACGGTCTGGACGAGTCCGACTGGGCTGGCTGGAAAATCCTCACCGACAAGATCGGCGAGAAGACTCAGCTGGTAGGCGACGACCTGTTCGTGACCAACACCAAGATCCTGAAAGAAGGCATCGACAAAAAGATCGCCAACTCGATCCTGATCAAGTTCAACCAGATCGGCACCCTGACCGAAACCTTGGAAGCCATCCAGATGGCCAAGGCCGCTGGTTACACCGCCGTGATCTCGCACCGCTCCGGCGAAACCGAAGATTCGACCATTGCCGACCTGGCCGTGGGCACCTCGGCTGGCCAGATCAAGACCGGTTCGCTGTGCCGTTCCGACCGCGTTTCCAAGTACAACCAACTGCTGCGTATCGAAGAGCAGTTGAATGGCAAAGCCAAGTACAACGGCCGTAGCGAATTCCGCGGCTGAGTGGTAAACGATAAAAAGACACCGGATTGTGTCGGAAAAATCGCGACAGCGACGGATTTGCCACTAATCTGATGCCTTAAGAGCACAAGCCTGGTTCTTCCAGGCTTCGTGCTATCAGAAGCTTCAAAGTTTGGCATGGCTGTCTTTTTTCACTGGATACCTGATATTCGATGCGCAGTCCCAATTGGTTGTTCCTCGTCTTGCTCTTGCTGCTGGCCGGCCTGCAGTACCGCCTGTGGGTGGGTAATGGCAGTCTGGCGCAAGTGGCCGAGCTGAAGCAGCAGATTGCGGATCAACACGCCGAGAACGAGGCGTTGCTGGAGCGCAACCGAGTGATGGACGCCGAAGTCAGTGAGTTGAAAAAGGGCATGGAGACCGTTGAAGAGCGGGCTCGCCATGAGTTGGGCATGGTCAAGGATGGTGAAACCCTTTACCAGTTGGCCCAATGATTGAGTCGCTACCGGCCTTCTGGGCCGTGATTCCTGCCGCGGGCGTCGGTGCCCGTATGGCCGCGGACCGTCCCAAGCAATACTTGCAATTGGGTGGGCGCACTATTCTCGAACACAGCCTTGGCTGTTTCCTCGATCATCCTGCCCTGAAGGGGTTGGTGGTCAGTCTTGCCATCGACGATCCTTACTGGCCGAACCTGGCCTGTGCTGCCGATCCGCGTATTCAGCGGGTTGAAGGCGGCGCCGAGCGTTCCGGATCAGTGCTCAACGCCTTGCTGCATCTGCATGCCCAGGGTGCTGACGATGAGGATTGGGTGTTGGTTCACGATGCCGCGCGACCGAATCTGGCGCGCGATGATCTTGATAAATTGCTCAGTGAACTGGCTGACGACCCGGTGGGCGGCCTATTGGCGGTGCCTGCGCGCGACACCCTCAAACGGGTCGACAAGCACGGGCGTGTGCTGGAAACAGTGGATCGCAGTGTGATCTGGCAGGCTTATACACCGCAGATGTTTCGCCTTGGAGCATTGCATCGGGCGTTGGCGGATAGCCTGGTGGCGGATGCTGTCATCACCGATGAAGCCTCGGCGATGGAGTGGGCAGGTATGGCACCCCGTTTGATCGAAGGTCGATCCGATAACATCAAAGTCACTCGCCCCGAAGACCTTGAGTGGTTGCGCCAGCGTTGGGCTAACCGCCGTTAAAAGATCGCAGCCTATGCAGGCTGTGATCTTTTGCTCTTAAACCCGATACTCCGGCCGTTCGGCCAACCCTTCCTTCAAATAATCCACCAACTTGCGCACCTTCGGCGACAGATGCCGCTGCTGCGGATAAAGCGCCCAAACCGCTGTGTTCGGCGGTTGATGGGCTTCCAGCAGTGAAATCAACTCGCCGTTTTTCAGGTGCTCCAGCACGTAGTAGTCCGGCAACTGACACAACCCAACCCCTTGTAGCGCGGCATCCAGCACCGCCTGCCCACTGTTGCAGCGCCAGTTCCCCTGTACTCGCTGGGAAAATTCCCGCCCGTTCTGTTCCAGTTGCCAGATATCCGAGCTGCCGATGAGGCAGTTGTGGCGACTCAGTTCCGACAAACTGTGTGGACGACCATACCGTTCCAGGTAGGACGGCGAGGCGCACAGATACATGCGCCGTGGTGCCAAACGAGTCGCGACCAATCTTGAATCCTGCAGGCGGCCGAGGCGGATGGCCAGGTCCAGCCCTTCGTGCACCAGATCGAGCGGGCGGTTGCTCAGTTCGATGTCGACACGCAGTTGCGGATACAGCCCCATGAAGCGAGTCACCAGTGGCACAATGAATCGTTCGCCGTAGGCCACGGCACAGGTCATGCGCAGCATGCCCTTGGGTTCGCTGGTCAGGTCGCCGACAGCGCGCAACGCTTCTTCGCGGCCGTCCTGCAAACGTTGGCAATGTTGCAGAAAGGTTTGCCCGGCTTCGGTCAGCGTGACCCGGCGGGTGCTGCGATAGAGCAAGCGGGTTTGCAGTCGCTCTTCCAGTCTTACGATTTGGCGACTGATGTGGGAGGAAGACACTCCAAGGCGTTCAGCCGCGGCGGTGAATTGGCTGCACTCGGCCACGGCGACGAACTCGTCGATGCCTTCCCAGCGGTTTTCGGACATCAGGATTATCCCTGCATGGCAATAATGTTTTGCTTTTGTCCCGATTATTCATCGTATGCAGCTGTATTACACTCCTTGTCTCGTTTTTATTCACTGGAGAGTCAGCATGATCAAGTCGCGCGCCGCTGTTGCCTTCGAGGCCAAGAAGCCCCTCGAGATCGTTGAAGTCGATGTCGCCATGCCCAAGGCGGGCGAAGTCCTGCTGCGCGTCGTCGCTTCCGGTGTCTGCCATACCGATGCCTACACCCTCTCGGGCGCAGACCCGGAAGGTATCTTCCCGTCGATCCTGGGCCACGAAGGTGGCGCGGTGGTCGAAGCGATCGGCGAGGGTGTGACTTCGGTTGCCGTGGGCGATCATGTGATCCCGCTGTACACCCCGGAATGTGGCAAGTGCAAATTCTGTCTGTCGGGCAAAACCAACCTCTGCCAGGCGATTCGTGCAACCCAGGGTAAAGGCCTGATGCCGGACGGCACTTCGCGCTTTTCCTACAAGGGCGAAACTATTTTCCACTACATGGGCACTTCGACGTTTTCCGAGTACACCGTACTGCCGGAAATTTCTGTCGCCAAAATTCCTAAAGAAGCACCGCTGGAAAAAGTCTGCCTGCTGGGCTGTGGCGTCACCACCGGCATCGGTGCAGTGATCAACACTGCCAAGGTCAAACCGGGTGACACCGTCGCCATCTTCGGTCTGGGCGGCATCGGACTGTCTGCCGTGATCGGCGCGGTCAAAGCCAAGGCTGGCCGGATCATCGCCATCGACATCAACCCGGCCAAGTTCGAAATCGCCAGGCAATTGGGCGCCACCGACTGCGTGAACCCGAAAGACTTCGATCGTCCGATTCAGGAAGTGATCGTCGACATGACCGATGGCGGCGTCGACTTCTCGTTCGAATGCATCGGCAATGTTCAGTTGATGCGTGCCGCACTTGAGTGCTGCCATAAAGGTTGGGGCGAGTCGGTCATCATCGGTGTGGCTGGCGCCGGCCAGGAAATCTCCACCCGTCCGTTCCAGTTGGTCACCGGTCGTGTCTGGCGCGGTTCGGCGTTCGGTGGCGTGCGTGGCCGTACCGAGTTGCCAAGCTATGTCGAAATGGCCCAGACCGGCGAGATCCCGCTGGATACCTTCATCACCCACACTATGGGCCTGGAAGATATCAACAAGGCGTTTGACCTGATGCATGAAGGCAAAAGCATCCGTAGCGTCATCCATTTCTGAGGTCGGTCATGAGCCTGGAAAATATCTCCTGCCAGAAAAGCTTCGGCGGCTGGCACAAGCGCTACCGGCACCGCTCCGACGTGCTCGGCTGCGACATGGTGTTTGCCGTGTACCTGCCGCCGCAAGCGGAGCAGGGCGGCAAGCTGCCGGTGTTGTACTGGTTGTCTGGCCTGACCTGTACCGATGAGAACTTCATGCAGAAGGCCGGTGCCATGCGCATGGCCGCCGAGCTGGGGCTGATTATCGTCGCACCGGACACCAGCCCACGCGGTCCCGAAGTGCCGGGCGATCCGGATGGTGCCTGGGACTTCGGTCTCGGTGCCGGGTTTTATCTGAATGCCACGCAGGAACCGTGGTCGCGGCACTATCGGATGCATGACTATGTCGTGCAGGAATTGCCGGCATTGGTCGAGGCGCATTTCCCGGCATCGGAAAAGCGTGGCATCAGCGGCCACTCCATGGGTGGCCACGGTGCGCTGGTCTGCGCCTTGCGCAATCCGGGGCGTTATCAGTCGGTGTCGGCGTTCTCGCCGATCAACAATCCGATCGATTGCCCATGGGGACAGAAAGCCTTTTCCCGTTACTTGGGTGAAGACCGGTCGAAATGGCGCGAGTGGGACGCCTGTGCATTGATCGCCGAAGCCGACGAGAAACTGCCGCTGCTGGTGGATCAGGGTGATCGCGACGATTTTCTCGCCACCCAGCTTAAGCCTGAAGCCCTGCAACAGGCGACCAAACAGGCTGGTCATCCGCTGACGTTGCGCTTGCAACCGGGCTACGACCACAGCTATTTCTTCATCGCCAGTTTCATCGACGACCACTTACAGCATCACGCGCGCGCTCTAAGCGCCTAATGCAGGTAGAATCACGCCCTGACAAAAATCGGGGCGTTTTTTTATGCGTATTGGCCACGGCTATGATGTGCACCGTTTCGGTGAAGGCGATTTCATCACGCTGGGCGGTGTGCGGATTGCACACAGCTTCGGGCTGCTTGCCCATTCCGACGGTGATGTCCTGCTGCACGCCTTGAGCGATGCGTTGCTCGGCGCTGCCGCGCTGGGTGATATAGGCAAGCATTTTCCGGATACCGACCCGCAATTCAAGGGCGCCGACAGCCGTGCGCTGTTGCGTCATGTCGTCGCACTGATCCACGCCAAGGGCTGGAAAGTCGGCAACGTCGATAACACCATCGTCGCCCAGGCCCCGAAAATGGCCCCGCATATCGAATCGATGCGCGCGCTGATTGCCGCGGATCTTCAAATTGAGTTGGATCAAGTGAACGTGAAAGCTACCACCACCGAAAAGCTTGGCTTTGTCGGTCGCGAAGAAGGTATTGCCGTGCACTCCGTTGCCTTGTTGCTGCGCGCATGAACGAGGCGCAATTGCTCGGCCCGCGGGCCTATGGTGACGCTCTCGGCAGCGCGGTGCTGAAAGCCACGGCGGAAGATTTCCAGGTCGATGAAGTCCTCGATATTCCCCTGAGCGGCGACGGCGAACACCTATGGATCTGGGTGGAAAAGCGCGGTCTGAATACCGAAGAAGCGGCACGGCGGATTGCCAAGGCTGCGGGCGTGCCATTGCGTACTGTCAGCTACGCGGGCCTCAAGGACCGTCAGGCGTTGACTCGCCAGTGGTTCAGCGTGCAACTGCCCGGCAAGGCTGATCCAGACCTGTCGGCAGCGGAAAACGACACGCTGAAGATTCTCAAGACCGGTCGGCACAGACGCAAGCTGCAACGCGGTGCCCATTCGGCCAACGGCTTCACGTTGCGCCTGACCCAGTTCGCTGGCGACAAGGCAGCGATCGAAGAGCGTCTGCAACTGATCGCCAGGCAAGGTATTCCCAATTATTTCGGCGCCCAGCGTTTCGGGCATGACGGCGGCAACGTCGTCGACGCCCGTGCCTGGGCAGCGCGCAAGGCCCTGCCGGAACAACGCAATGTGCGTTCGCGCCTGCTCTCAACCGCGCGTAGTTTTCTGTTTAATCAGGTGCTGGCGGCACGCGTCGCCGATGGTACCTGGCAGCATGCTCAGGTTGGCGATCTGCTGGCGTTCACTGACAGCCGCAGTTTCTTCCCGGCAGGTGAAGCCGAGTGCAGTGACCCGCGTCTGGCGATTCTCGACTTGCACCCGACCGGCCCGCAGTGGGGCGAAGGTGACTCGCCGGCGTCAGGCGCTGTCCATGAACTGGAGCAGGCAATCGCTGCGCGCGAAGCGGACCTGCGCGATTGGTTGATTAACGCTGGAATGAGCCACGAACGTCGCATCCTGCGGCTGCCCATTGGCGGGTTGACGTGGCATTATCCCGAGCCTGACATTCTGCAACTGGAATTCGTCCTCCCGGCCGGATGCTTCGCCACCGTATTGGTGCGTGAACTCGTCGATCTGGTGCCGGTGGGGCAGACGGACAGCCCATGCGTATTCTGATTTCTAACGACGATGGGGTAACCGCACCCGGTCTCGCCGCGCTTTATGCTGCGCTGGCGGATTACACCGAATGCGTGGTTATCGCCCCGGACCAGGACAAAAGCGGCGCCAGCAGCTCGCTGACGCTCGACCGTCCGTTGCACCCGCATACCTTGGCCAATGGCTTTATCAGCCTCAACGGAACGCCTACCGATTGCGTGCACCTGGGCCTTAACGGCTTGCTGGAGTTTGAACCGGACATGGTGGTTTCCGGTATTAACCTGGGTGCTAACCTGGGGGACGACGTGCTGTATTCCGGTACTGTGGCGGCGGCCCTTGAGGGACGTTTCCTGGAGCGTCCTTCGTTTGCCTTTTCGTTTGTCTCACGGCAAGTGGAGAACCTTCCCACGGCGGCCTATTTTGCGCGCAAACTGGTAGAGGCCCACGCGGACCTCGATCTACCACCGCGCACGGTACTGAACGTGAACATTCCCAACTTGCCGCTGGAGCATATCCGCGGTATCCAGCTGACCCGCCTGGGCCATCGCGCCCGCGCCGCTGCGCCGATAAAAGTGGTCGATCCGCGTGGTAAATCCGGTTACTGGATCGCTGCGGCGGGGGACGCCGAGGATGGCGGCCCGGGCACCGATTTCCATGCGGTGATGCAAGGCTATGTTTCAATCACGCCACTGCAACTGGATCGCACCTTTAATGATGCCTTCAGAAGTCTCGATGGCTGGCTGGAGGGGCTGCGCTAATGGCTCGTGAACAAGACGATATTCTGCACCGCGGCATCGGGATGACCTCCCAGCGGACCCGTGAGCGTCTGATTCAGCGCCTCTATGAAGAAGGGGTGTCCAACGCCAAGGTGCTGGAAGTCATCCGCCGCACACCGCGTCACCTGTTCGTCGATGAGGCGCTGGCCCACCGCGCTTATGAAGATACGGCGCTACCGATTGGCCATAACCAGACCATCTCCCAGCCTTATATGGTGGCGCGCATGAGCGAGCTGCTGCTGGAAGCCGGTCCGTTGGACAAGGTGATGGAGATCGGCACCGGTTCGGGTTACCAGACAGCAGTGCTATCGCAACTGGTCGAGCGGGTTTTTTCCGTCGAGCGCATCAAGGTTCTGCAAGATCGAGCCAAGGAGCGCCTGGTGGAGCTGAATCTGCGCAATGTGGTATTTCGCTGGGGCGATGGCTGGGAAGGCTGGCCGGCGCTGGCGCCTTACAACGGCATCATTGTTACCGCCGTAGCCACCGACGTGCCTCAGGCGCTGCTCGATCAATTGGCACCGGGCGGGCGACTGGTGATTCCGGTCGGCTCTGGTGAAGTTCAACAATTGATGCTGATCATCCGTGAAGAACAGGGCTTTTCCAGGCGTGTTCTGGGGGCGGTGCGTTTTGTGCCACTGCTCAACGGGCCGCTGGCCTGAGCATTTGTTTCAGCGCGCTGAATTCTCTTCGATTGCCCGGGTCTTACAGCGGCATCGATGGGTTAAACGGAATTCATCGTCAGGCAGCAAACATGTGCGTGAAGCGAATCCGCTTCATTAAAGGTAAAGCCTGTTCGGCCCGTTATACTTGCGACATTTCGTGCCGAAACACGGCAATTCATATTTTCAGCCACCACAAAGGGAGCGGCGGGTGAGTCTCACAGTCGTTGCGCAGCGAATGGGTATAACGAGCTTTCAGCGTCTGGTGACTGGTCTTGTCTTGAGTACCTTGCTGGTCGGTTGCTCCAGCACCAAATCGAGTAGCGTGGGAGTTGTCGAACGCAACAATGCGGTCGCCCAGCGTCCGGCCGTAACCACCGGCCAGTACGTTGTTCGACCCAAGGACACGTTGTTTTCCATCGCCTTTCGCTACGGCTGGGACTACAAAGCCCTCGCGGCAAGGAACAACATTCCTACGCCTTACACGATCCATCCGGGTCAGACGATTCGCTTCGACGGTCGCAACGATTCAACGCCTACAGCGGTGGTGAGTTCGTCCAGTTCCTCGCCTTCGTCGTCGAGCAAAACCACGGTAATTCGGCGCCAGGCAAATGGCACAACAACCAGTACAACGGTGCTCGCACCGTCCGTCGCCAGCAAACCGGCACCCGCTCCACTGCCTCCTGCCGGTCCGGCCCCGACGGGCTGGGGGTGGCCTTCTAGTGGCATTCTCATTGGAAAATTCTCTTCAAACGGTAGTTTGAATAAAGGAATTGATATCGCCGGAGATTTGGGACAGCCTGTTTTAGCTGCGTCTGATGGGACGGTGGTATACGCCGGGAGTGGCTTAAGGGGCTACGGCGAATTAGTCATCATCAAACACAGCGATACCTACGTCAGTGCCTACGGTCACAACCGCAGGCTGTTGGTTCGGGAGGGGCAGCAGGTCAAAGTCGGACAGACAATTGCCGAAATGGGGTCAACGGGTACAGACCGGGTGAAACTGCATTTTGAGATTCGCCGACAAGGTAAACCTGTAGATCCGCTGCAGTTCCTGCCACGTCGTTGATTTGTTAGCCAAGCCTGTTCCGTCACGTAGAGGGAACAGGCTCCAGCGTTGCCAGGGATCAAGGCGCCGCTTGAGCTTGAGGTCGAACTCACCAAAGGACTATAACAATGGCTCTCAGTAAAGAAGTGCCGGAGTTTGACATCGACGATGAGGTTCTCCTTATGGAGACCGGCATCGCTATGGATTCGATGTCGAATGATGAAGGGGATGCACCACCTTCCGTTCGTGCCAAATCCAGACACTCCGCTTCGTTAAAGCAACACAAGTACATCGACTACACCCGGGCACTCGATGCCACGCAGCTGTACCTCAATGAAATCGGCTTTTCCCCATTGCTCTCCCCGGAAGAAGAAGTACATTTTGCGCGCCTGTCGCAAAGTGGTGATCCGGCCGGACGCAAGCGCATGATTGAAAGCAACCTGCGGCTGGTGGTGAAAATCGCCCGGCGTTACGTCAATCGTGGGCTGTCGCTGCTGGACCTGATCGAAGAGGGTAACCTCGGCCTGATCCGGGCAGTGGAAAAGTTCGATCCAGAACGCGGCTTCCGCTTTTCGACCTACGCCACTTGGTGGATTCGTCAGACCATCGAACGCGCGATCATGAATCAGACCCGGACCATCCGGCTACCTATTCATGTGGTCAAAGAGCTCAACGTGTACTTGCGGGCTGCACGGGAGCTGACTCAAAAGCTCGACCATGAACCCTCACCCGAAGAAATTGCCAACCTGCTGGAGAAACCGGTAGGCGAGGTCAAGCGCATGCTTGGCCTGAACGAGCGGGTTTCTTCGGTCGACGTCTCGCTGGGTCCTGATTCGGATAAAACCCTGCTGGACACCTTGACCGACGACCGCCCGACCGATCCATGTGAACTGTTGCAGGATGACGACCTGTCGCAGAGCATCGATCAATGGCTCTCGGAGCTGACCGACAAGCAACGCGAGGTGGTCGTACGCCGCTTCGGCTTGCGAGGTCACGAGAGCAGTACGCTTGAAGATGTCGGCCTGGAAATCGGCCTTACCCGGGAGCGGGTCAGGCAAATCCAGGTTGAAGGCCTCAAGCGTCTTCGGGAGATTCTCGAGAAAAACGGCCTGTCGAGTGAGTCGCTGTTCCAATAAGCCATTCGCTCAACCGGCAACAAAGAGCCCCGACTGGTTCGGGGCTTTTTGCTGTCGGGAAGATGAAAGGTGTGTTGGTATTGGCGCCACCTCAGGTTTGTAGTCTCGTGGTGTAAGTCTTTGCTTACTCTTTCGTAAGTGTTCATTATTTTTACACCCTGGTAGTTGTCTATTCGAAGGATGCTGTATTTATAAGCTATTGATTTGTATGCTTATTTTATTAAGTTAACAGCATATTACAGATGATTTCAGCCATGGAGGCCGATTGCTCTTGGTGGGGAATCCTCTAGTATTTGAACTGTGTCGACGGATAGACACGCCCTTCAAGGAAGAGGGGAATGGACATCGCAGGATGCGATTCATCAGGACGATGAAAAGGAATACATGGAATAGGGAAAAAATGTGGGCGGGTCAAACCGCCCCTTTTTTTGCCTGCAGAAAAGCAAAAAGGCCCGCAAGGGGCCTTTTCGGGAACGCGAGGGAAATCAGCGTTCGAGGTGTTCGATCTTGCCTGGCTTGCCATCCCATTCAGCGGAATCGGGCAATGGATCTTTCCGTTCAGTGATGTTCGGCCATACCTCGGCCAATTCCATGTTCAGCTGAATGAAGTTTTCCATACCGGCGGGAACTTCATCTTCAGAGAAGATGGCCACGGCAGGGCATTCTGGTTCGCACAGTGCGCAGTCGATGCACTCATCCGGGTGAATCACCAGGAAGTTCGGGCCTTCGTAAAAGCAGTCCACCGGACAGACTTCTACGCAGTCGGTGTACTTGCACTTGATGCAGTTGTCGGTGACGACGAAGGTCATTTCTAATTTTCTCCTCAGGCGGCGGCAGCGGAGCCCCTTCAGGACGGGGTCGCCAGGTTCGGGAGCGATAGTCTGCAGGCCAGGCTATGAGCCTGCAGCATCCCAAACCGCGCGAGATTCTAACAGCTTGCAGGCAAGTGCGTTAGATCCGTGTCTTTAATGTATAGAGCATTTCCAAAGCCCTGCGCGGTGTCAGGTCATCCAGATCAAGTTTGGCCAGTTCATCCAGCACCGGGTGCGGCAGGCTGGCGAACATGTCGCTCTGCTGCGGCGCAACGGATTTGCCTTTGGCCGGCGTCGGCACTTCATGGGGCAGCGCCGTGGATTCCAGCCGGCTCAAGTGTTCACGGGCACGCACGATCACTTCGCTCGGCACCCCGGCCAACTGTGCAACCGCCAGGCCATAGCTCTGGCTGGCAGGCCCAGGCAGCACGTGGTGCAAGAACACGATACGTTCGTTGTGCTCGGTGGCATTGAGGTGCACGTTGGCTACTAGCGGTTGGGCTTCCGGCAGCACCGTCAGCTCGAAATAGTGAGTGGCGAACAGTGTATAGGCTCGCAGTTGCGCCAGACGCTCGGCCGCGGCCCACGCCAGGGACAGGCCGTCGAAGGTGCTGGTGCCGCGACCGACTTCGTCCATCAGCACCAGGCTGCGCTCGGTGGCGTTGTGCAGGATGTTCGCGGTTTCGCTCATTTCGACCATGAAGGTCGAACGTCCGCCCGCCAGGTCGTCGCTGGAACCGATCCGGGTGAAGATCCGGTCGACCAGGGACAATTCGCAACTGGCCGCCGGCACGAAGCTACCGATGTGCGCCAGCAGCACGATCAACGCGGTCTGGCGCATGTAGGTGGATTTACCGCCCATGTTCGGACCGGTGATCACCAGCATGCGGGTGCTGTCATCGAGGCTCAGGTCGTTGGCCACGAAGGGTGTGGTGAGTACTTGTTCGACCACCGGGTGACGACCCTGGCTGATACGCATGCATGGCTCGCTGACGAAGCGCGGGCAGTTCAAGTCCAGATTCAGTGCGCGCTCGGCGAGGTTGCTCAGCACGTCCAGCTCGGCCAGTGCGGCAGCGGTGTCCTGCAAGGGCGGCAATTGGGCGATCAGGTCTTCGAGCAGTGCTTCGTAGAGCATCTTCTCGCGCGCCAGGGCGCGGCTCTTGGCTGACAGCGCCTTGTCTTCGAACGCTTTCAGTTCCGGGGTGATGAAGCGCTCGGCACCCTTGAGGGTCTGGCGACGGATATAGTCTGCGGGTGCCGATTCGGCCTGCTTGCTGGGCAGCTCAATGAAGTAACCGTGAATGCGGTTGTAACCGACTTTCAGGTTGGCCAGGCCGGTGCGGGCCTTCTCCCGGGCTTCCAGATCGATCAGGAACTGCCCGGCGTTTTCGCTGAGCGATTGCAGCTCGTCGAGTTCGCTGTCGTAACCGGTTTTCAACACGCCGCCGTCACGGATCACCGCCGGCGGGTTGTCGATGATGGCTTTCTCCAGCAGCGCCGCGAGTTCTGGATAGGTGCTGGTGGTCGTCGCCAGTTGAATGATGTGCGGAGCTTCAAGCTCGGCCATCGCCACCTGCAACTCTGGCAGTGCGCCGAGGGCATCGCGCAGACGCGCCAGGTCACGAGGACGGGCATTGCGCAGTCCGATCCGCGCCAGAATCCGCTCGATGTCACCGATTTCCTTGAGCTGCGGTTGCAGTTTCTCGAAACGATAACGGTCCAGCAGGCAGGTGATCGACGTCTGGCGTGCCAGCAGTACGGTCAAATCCCGCAGCGGACGGTTCAGCCAGCGGGTCAGCAAACGGCTGCCCATGGCGGTCTGGCAGCGGTCGACCACCGATTGCAACGTGTTGTCGCGACCACCGGCCAGGTTGGTATCCAGTTCCAGGTTGCGCCGGCTGGCGCCGTCCAGCACCACGGTGTCGTCCAGGCGTTCATGACGCAGGCTGCGCAAGTGCGGCAGGGCGGTGCGCTGGGTTTCCTTGGCGTAGCTGAGCAGGCAGCCAGCAGCGCCGATGGCCAGGGTCAGGTTCTCGCAGCCGAAACCTTTCAGGTCCTGGGTGGAGAACTGCTGGCAAAGACTTTTCAACGCCGAGTCGCGCTCGAAATCCCACGGCGCACGGCGACGAACCCCACGGCGTTTTTCCGCCGGCAAATCCTTCGGCCAGTCATCCGGGATCATCAGTTCAACCGGGTTGACCCGCTCCAGTTCCGCCAGCAGGTTTTCCCAGCCCTTGATCTCCAGCACGGTGAAGTTGCCGCTGGTGATGTCCAGCACCGCCAGACCGAACAGACGCTCGTCACCCAGCACCGCCGCGATCAGGTTGTCCCGACGCTCATCCAGCAGCGCTTCATCGCTGACCGTGCCGGGCGTGATAATGCGCACCACCTGACGATCCACCGGACCTTTGCTGGTGGCCGGGTCGCCGACCTGCTCACAGATCACCACCGATTCGCCGAGCTTCACCAGTTTCGCCAGGTAACCTTCCGCAGCGTGGTAAGGAATCCCACACATCGGAATCGCCTGACCTGCCGATTGCCCACGAGCGGTCAGGGTGATGTCCAGCAACTTGGCGGCCTTCTTCGCATCTTCATAGAATATCTCGTAGAAGTCGCCCATGCGATAGAACATCAGCTGGTCGGGGTGCTGATTCTTCAGGCGCCAGTATTGCTGCATCATTGGTGTGTGGGAGGACAGATCGGAGACGGCTTTATTCATCGGATATAGGCAAATTCGTTGAAAGGTGTGGGGCAAAGGAGGGGCATCGGCCCGGCTTTTCCGCGATGGGCGCAAGGTTACCATGGGCGGTCCGCCCGACGCAGGCATGAAAGCCTCAAGGCTATTTTTCGTGGGTCTATGCACAAATTATGCAATTTGGCATTTGTCTTCCGAAAAAAGATCAAGCACTATTCGCGTTATGCAAAAACGCAATGTTTCTACCGTCTTAAGAGCGCTGCTCGATCAGCACGGGATCTCCCCCACGGAGCTTCACCGTCGCACCGGCGTGCCTCAATCCACTCTCTCGCGCATCCTCAGCGGGAAGATCGTCGATCCTTCGGATAAACATATCTCGAAGATTGCCGAATACTTTGCTGTGAGCACCGATCAATTGCGGGGCCGCGCGGATGTCGCGCCGGCCGCCAGCGCCGGGCGCGATCAATTGCATTCGGAACTCAAGGACATAAGCCTGTGGGACGACGATACGCCTGTCGATGACGACGAGGTGTCGGTCCCCTTTCTTCGCGAGGTTGAATTGGCTGCTGGATCAGGAAGATTCGTCATCGAAGAGAGCGAGCGCTCTAGCCTGCGCTTCGGCAAGCGCAGTTTGCGACATAACGGTGTGCAGTTCGACCAGGCCAAATGCGTGACCGTGCGCGGCAACAGCATGTTGCCAGTGCTGCGCGATGGTGCCACGGTGGGGGTGAATGCCGGTAAATGCGGGATTGGCGACATCATCGACGGCGACCTGTACGCCATCAACCACAACGGCCAGTTGCGGGTGAAACAGCTTTATCGCCTGCCGACCGGGATTCGCCTGCGCAGCTTCAATCGCGATGAGCATCCGGACGAGGACTACAGCTTCCAGGAAATCCAGGAAGAGCAAATCGTCATCCTTGGTCACGTCTTCTGGTGGGGCATGTACGCCCGCTAACCTCACCGCTGTCAGATAAAACCCGTCGCCCGACGGGTTTTTTTTCGCCTGCCGGAAACCGCCAACGCCTTTGTTTGTGGGGCTTTCATGCGCCTGTGCATTTCTTGTGCATAAATAAATGCATTTATGCATTGACTGTATATGCATCCATGCATATTCTTTGTCTCAAGCCGCTCAACAAAGCGGCTCGAAACGAAGCTCTTTAGTTCCACCACAAAGGCAGCGATGAACCGGCCTCAACGGTTCAGAGGGTTGGCAACTGACCCGGGTGTGCAGCGTAAAGCACCAGAAGCAGTTATCCGGCGGGCAGGGACCGCGGTCGGAAAAACAATTTGAATGGACTCGTACCGTGCCAGTAGCACCGAAAAGTCAGCTTCCTTTTTGACACAGGATTAAAGGAAGGCGAAGGAGCGCATTACTGAAAAGCCCGGAATGCTCCGGGCTTTTTGGAATGCCTACCTCAAGAGACATCGATTGAATCCAACACACATCACTCATCAATCACACCAGGAGGCGTGACATGACAAACGAGCAACAAGCGTTGCTGGACATGCCGATCTGGCTGGTCATCCTCCTCGCGGTAGCGGGCGGGGTGTCCGGCGAAATGTGGCGCGCCGACAAGGAGGGCGCCCGGGGCTGGTCACTGCTGCGGCGCCTGGCCCTGCGGTCCGGGGCCTGCATGATCTGCGGCGTCTCGGCGATCATGCTGTTGTACGCCGCGGGCCTGTCGATCTGGGCCGCCGGCGCCTTTGGCTGCCTTACGGCGATGGCCGGGGCGGACGTGGCCATCGGGCTTTACGAACGCTGGGCCGCCAAGCGGATTGGCGTTTGTGAAGTGCCACCGCGCGATCCGTCTCAGGATCATTGAGCCCTCAATCTTAAGGAGCTTCATCCACAGTGCATACCGCACTGACCCGCAAGGACGCGGGTTTACCACGGCCAGTACCGTTCACTCAAACCCGCCGCGGCGGGTTTTTTATTGCCCGGTGAAGAACCATGAAGATCACAGCCCTGATCACGCAACTGCGTGCGCAATGCCCGACCCTGGCCAATCGTGTGGCCGCGGGCATCGACCTCGCCACCCTGCAAGCCAACAACCCGCTCGCCACGCCTTGCGCCTACGTCGTCCCCATCGCCGATGTGGCGAGCAAAAGCGTGGCGCAAAACCTGATGCTGCAACCGATCCGCGACCGCGTCGAAGTCACCCTGGTGCTCGACACCACGGACGCCGCTGCAGCGCTGGATCAACTGCACGACCTGCGCGCCGAACTGTGGCGCGCACTGGTGGGTTTCAAGCCCGGCAGTGACTACAGCGTCATCGCCTACGACGGCGGCGAACTGGTTTCCATCAACAGCAGCCGCGTGCTCTACCGCCTGCGCTTTTTTTCCGAATTCCAGCTCGGCCGCAATCTGCCGGGGCAACCGGCGCAGAGCTGGCACGAGCGTGAACTGGACGGCTTGTCGTCCTTTACCGGGGTCACCGTGCGGGTCGATGCGATCGACCCGGCGGACCCCAATCTGCAACACCCAGGCCCCGACGGGCGCCTGGAACTGACTTTCTCTGGAGACGTAAACCCATGAGCAAACGCATCACCGTGCTGCCGGCCCCGGGCCGTGTTGTGCCGGACCCGGAAGCGGGCGATCTGTTGCCCCTCGAGGGCCGTGAAGTGCCGGACAACGCCTGGTGGCGCCGACGTCTGGCCGATGGCGATATCACTACCAAAGCCGTGAAAGCGGCGAAACCACAGGGAGCCAAATAATGGCGATCGGATTCAGCAACATCCCCGCGGACATTCGTGTTCCGCTGTTCTATGCCGAAATGGACAACTCGGCCGCCAATAGCGCGTCGTCGGCCATGCGCCGCCTGATCGTCGCTCAGGTCAACGACAACATCGCGCCGGCCGAGGTTGGCAAGCTGGTGCTGGTGTCCAGCGTGGCGTTGGCCAAAAGCATTGGCGGCCAAGGCTCGATGCTCGCCTCGATGTACGAAACCTGGCGCAAGACCGACCCGATCGGCGAGATCTGGTGCCTGCCGCTGCACAACACCGAAGGCAGCATTGCCAAAGGCGTGCTGACCCTGACGGGTGCGGCGACCCAAAGCGGCGTGCTCAACCTGTACGTCGGCGGCGTTCGCGTTCAGGCGGCCATCGTCAACGGCGCCACCGCGGCGCAAGCGGCCACCGCCCTGGCACTGAAAATCAACGCCAGCGCCGATCTGCCGGTCACTGCCGCAGCGGTCGAAGGTGTGGTCACCCTGAGCGCCAAATGGACTGGCGACAGCGGCAACGACATCAGCCTGCAATTCAATCGCCTGGGCAAGAGCAACGGCGAAGAAACCCCGGCCGGCCTGACCTCGGCGATCACCGCCATGACTGGCGGCGCCGGTGTGCCGGATCAAGTGGCTGCCGTGGCTGCGCTGGGCGATGAACCGTTCGAGTTCATCTGCATGCCGTGGTCGGATCTGTCGACGCTCAACACCTGGCAAGCCGTCATGGATGACAGCACCGGTCGTTGGTCCTGGGCCAAGCAATTGTTCGGTCACGTCTACAGTGCCAAACGCGGCACCGTCGGCACTCTGGTGGCGGCCGGTCAGGCGCGTAACGACCAGCACATGACCATCCAGGCGCTGGAACCGGGTGTACCGCAACCGTTCTGGGTGCAGGCCGCCGCACTGGCTGCGCGCACCTCGGTGTTCATCTCGGCCGACGCCAGCCGTCCGACCCAAAGCGGCAGCCTGCCAGGTCTCGACCCGGCTCCGGCGAGCGAGCGGTTCACCCTGACCGAGCGTCAGTCGCTGCTCAACTACGGCATCGCCACCGCGTATTACGAAGGCGGCTACGTGCGCATTCAGCGTTCGATCACCACCTATCAGAAGAACGCCTACGGCCAGGCAGACAACTCCTACCTGGACAGCGAAACCATGCACCAGTCGGCGTTCATCGTGCGTCGTCTGCAAAGCGTGATCACCAGCAAATACGGTCGCCACAAACTGGCCTCCGACGGCACCCGTTTCGGCGCCGGCCAGCCAATAGTTACCCCGAGCACCCTTCGCGGTGAGCTGATCGCCCAGTACGCCAAGCTCGAACTGGAAGGCCATGTGGAAAACGCCGAGCTGTTCGCCGAACACCTGATCGTCGAGCGCGACACTCAGGACCCGAGCCGGGTCAACGTGCTGTTCCCGCCGGACTACATCAACGGCCTGCGCGTGTTCGCGCTGCTCAACCAGTTCCGTCTGCAGTACGACGACGCAGCCTGATCGCTGCCTTTGACTGTATGAATTCGGCCCACCGCGTGTGGGCTTTTTATTTGAAGGGAGAAACACCATGGGTCAACTGATTGCGGGCACCTGCTACGTCAAAGTGGACGGCGCTCAACTGACCATCAACGGTGGCTGCGAAGCACCATTGATGGCCGTTAAACGGGAAACCGTCGTGCCGGGCTTCTACAAGGAAACCGACATCGCGCCGTCGTTCAAAGTGACGGCGCTGCACACTGCGGACTTCCCGCTCAAGCAACTGATCGCAGGCTCCGACATGACCGTCACCTGCGAATTCAGCAACGGCAAAGTCTATGTACTAGCCGGCGCTTATCTGGTGGAGGAGCCGGTATCCAAAGGCGATGACGCCACCATCGAACTGAAATTCGAAGGCATCAAGGGGACCTGGCAATGAGCAACGCCGTGAAGCTTCAAGTTGCGATCGAAGCCCACGGCGAGCCCTTGACCGAGCTCAACCTGCGCCGCCCGACGGTGCAGGAAGTGCGAGCGATCAAGGCGCTGCCGTACAAGATCGACAAGAGCGAAGAGGTCAGCCTCGACATGGACGTCGCGGCCAAATACATCGCCGTGTGCGCCGGCATCCCGCCGTCGTCGGTCAACCAACTGGATCTGGCTGACCTCAATACGCTGAGTTGGGCGGTCGCGAGTTTTTTCATGAGTGCGGCATCGGAGCCATCACCGACCTGATCGCAGTCGCCTATGACCTGGCCTGGTTCTGGAAGGTTGACCCCGAACAGATGATGGCCAGGCCACTGGATGTGCTCCGCGAATCGCTGGAGCACGCGCAACGGATCAATGCGATGCAGCAGGTGCAGTGATGGCGAACATACAACAAAGCATGAGCCTGACGAACATTCAGACCACGGTGAACATGTCCGTGGTCGTGATCAATGCCCAGAAGCTGGATACCCAGCTCAAGGGCATCAAGGCCAGGATCGGCGCGTTCAAGAAAAGCATCGAGGACAGCGGCCTCGGCACGCTCGATGCGGGCGCCTTCATCAATGGGGGCGGGCTGCTGGAACCCTTCATCAGCGGCATCAAAAAGGCAATCAAGGCAGAAGATGAACTCGAGGACAAATCCAGTAAAACCACGACGCTGAAAGCGCCTGAGGTGTCGCTCGGTCATACCGCTACCAACCTCAAGCAGTTCAACGATGCGGTAGACGGTATTTCCTTGAAAATGGGGCAGGCGCTGCTGCCGGCGGTCAACAGTGTGGTCACCGGCCTGATGCCGTTGATCACTGCCGTTGGCGAATTTGTCGCCAATAACCCTGCACTGGTCGAAGGGTTGGCGGCGGCAGCCGTGGCCTTCACGGTGGTCACTGCAGGGGCCATGGGGCTCGTTGCTGTGATGGGTCTGCTGGCTTCCCCCATTGGCATTGTCGCCGCAGTGATTGCCCTGACAGCGGGTTTGATAGTGGCTTACTGGAAGCCGATATCGGGATTCTTCAAAGGTATCTGGCAAGCGATGCAAGGGGCGGCGGAGTCGACGTTTGCAGCGTTCCAGAGCCTGTTCAACTGGAAACCGCTTGAGGCGCTGAAGGCGGGTTGGGCGCCGATCAGCGGTTTTGTTTCCGAGCTGTGGGGATCGATTTACGGCGCGACGGCACAGGCCTGGCAGAGCTTTCGGTCGATCTTCGAGTGGTTGCCCCAAGCGTCGATTGAAGCGGCGTGGGCACCGATCAGTGGCTTTTTCGGTTCGCTCTGGGAGGACGTGAAAAAACTGTCGGCCCCGATCGGCGACTTTTTCAAGACGCTGTTTTCCTGGCATCCGCTCGTCATCGTGGCCAGCAATTGGCAGCCGCTGGTGGGGTTGTTTTCCGCGCTCTGGGATTTGCTCAGGGCCTTGGCAGTGCCGGCGATGAGTTTTCTCAAGAAGCTCTTTGACTGGAACGTGGTGGACAAGGTCGCCCGTGCCTGGCAACCGGTGGTTACGTGCTTTTCGGCGATCTGGGATGTGCTTCGTGCGCTGGCCGCGGTGGCGGTCGATTTCCTCAAAGGCCTGTTCGACTGGTCGCCGACGCAGATGTTTCGTGCCGCTTGGGATCCGGTGAGCAATTACTTATCGGGGATGTGGCAGAACCTGCAAGTGCAGGCGCAACCGGCGGTGGCCTTTTTCAAAGGCCTGTTCGACTGGTCGCCGACGGAGATGTTTCGTGCCGCCTGGGACCCGGTGAGCAATTACTTCTCGGGCCTGTGGCAGGACCTGCAAGTGCAGGCGCAACCGGCGGTGGCCTTTTTCAAAGGCCTGTTCGACTGGTCGCCGGCGGAGGTGTTTCGTGCCGCCTGGGACCCGGTTAGCAATTACTTCTCGGGCATGTGGCAAGACTTGCAAGTGCGGGCGCAACCGATGGTGGATTACTTCAAGGGACTCTTTGATTGGTCCCCCCTGGACATGTTCAAGGCCGGTTGGGAGCCGGTCACCGAGTGGTTTTCCATTTGGTCGGGCAAGCTGCAAGACCTGCTCGCGCCAATCAGGGAAATGTTCAACGGTGGCTTTGGCGGTTTCATTACCAGTGTTACCGGTAAGGTCGAAGGCTTGACTGCGGCGCAACAGAAAACCAATGCCGAAGGCAAGGGGGAGCTCGCACCAGCGTTCTTTGGTGCCAGCAATGATGCGGCGCCGCTGTCGAACAACCTGGCCCAAGGCTCCAACGCCCTGGTGCAGCAAAGCGCCGCCAACAATCGCACGCAACTCGAAGGCGGCCTGACGGTTCGCTTCGAAAACGCGCCGGCCGGGCTGCGCACCGATCAACCGCAAACCAATCAACCGGGGCTGTCGCTCAACTCGCGCATCGGCTACCGCTCACTTTCCATGGGAGGCTCCAATGAGTTGGCGTGACCGATTGTTGCCGGCGTCCTTTCGCGGTGTCGGTTTCTGGGTCGATCAGGCGAAAACCCCGGTCGGTAAAAAGGGCCAGTTGCACGAGTATCCGCAGCGGGACCTGCCGTTTTTCGAGGGCCTTGGCCAGCAGGCGAAGATCCACGATCTGACGGCGTTCATCGTCGGCCCCGATTGCCTGGAGCAGCGCGACAAGCTGCTCAAGGCGCTGGAGCAGGGCAGTGGTGAACTGGTGCACCCGTGGCTGGGGCGGATACAAGTCAAGGTCGGCGAATGCGACATGACCCATACCCGCCAGGACGGCGGGCTGGTGACGTTCACGCTGAAGTTTTACCCCGATGAACCGCTGCCGTTTCCGACGGCCACGGTCAGCACGCAGAAGGTGCTGCTGGCCAAGGCCGACACCTTGCTGGGTTCGGCGGTGGCGCGTTTCGAACAGGCCATGACCCTGATCAAGGCCGCGCGAATCGGCATCGCCAATCTGCGCAACAGCCTGACCGGGGTGTATGACGTAATCAAGGAACAACTCAAACCGTTGATCGAGCAATATCGGCAGATCACCGAGCTGGTCAACGCGGTCAAGGAATTGCCCAAGGAAGTGGCGGCGGAATTCAAGGGCTTGCTCGGCGATATCAAATCGCTCAAGGACTTCGCGAAGGAGGGTTATCGTGGCGTGATTGCCGACGTGTCCCAACAGCTCGAAGCCATCCGCAAGGCCGATGCCCCAAAGCTCACCACCGGCAAGGACACCACGGCCGCGGCGCAAGCCATGGCCGATCTGGTGCAGGACACGTTGCTGGTCAAAGTAGCGCAATGGGTTGCCTCGATGCCGGTCGCGTCGACACCGGTGAAACTGTCGTCGACGCCATCGCTGGAGCAGCAGGCGAACCTGCCGGTCACCCGGCAGGAAGTACCGGTCACCGACGATTTGAAAGCACTGCAAAAGGCGCTGGTAGAGGCGACCAACCCGATGCTGGACAAGGCCGGTCCCGCGCACTACCAGGCTATCGACGATGTGAAGCAGGCGTTGCTTGCGCATCTCAAGGCAGTGGCGTCGTCGGGTGTACGACAGGTCAGCAAGTCTTTTCAGGAAAGCCTTCCGGCGCTGGTCGTGGCGTACAAGCAATTTGCCGATGCAACGCGGGTCACCGAAGTGATTCAGCGCAACGGGATTGCCCATCCGGGGTACGCGCCTAACGATGTGAAAGTCTCCGGGAAGTGAACCATGAACGAGATGGATAACCGCGTCACATTGACGGTCGGCGGCCTGGAATACGGTGGCTGGAAAAGCGTGGAAATCACGGCGGATCTGGAGCGTCAGTTCCGCACCTTCAAGCTCAACATCACCTGGCAATGGCCGGGGCAGAACGTGGACAAGCGGATCCAGCCCGGTGACGCCTGTGAAGTGCGCATCGGCCAGGATCTGGTACTGACCGGGTATGTGTTCAAGGCCCCGATCAGCTATGACGGGCGACAGATCAGCCTGAACATCGAAGGCAGTTCTTGTACTCAGGACCTGGTGGATTGCGCCGCGACCAACCGCCCGAATCAATGGCATGAGCAATCGCTGTTGAGCATCGTCGAAGCGCTGGCGATCACCTACAAGGTCTTTGTGGTCAGTGAAATTCCCGAGACCGCCCGGCTCAGCAGTCACACCATCGTGCCGGGGGAAACGGTGTTTCAATCCATCGACCGCTTGCTGACGTTATTCCGGGTGTTTTCTACCGATGATGCCCAGGGCCGGTTGGTGTTGGCCCGGCCTGGCAGTGGTGGCCGAGCCAGCGATGCGCTGGAGTTGGGCAAGAAT
Organism: Pseudomonas sp. 008; assembly: GCF_016861935.1. Lineage (NCBI taxonomy): Bacteria > Pseudomonadati > Pseudomonadota > Gammaproteobacteria > Pseudomonadales > Pseudomonadaceae > Pseudomonas > Pseudomonas sp. 008. Next base: position 121,851 of record NZ_BOMA01000015.1, read on the forward strand.
ATTCTCTCGGCCAACGCACCGATGGATTACAGCCAGGTGTTCTCCGAATACCGGGTCATCGGTCAGCAAAAGGGCACGGACAAGAAGAGCGGGGCGGCGGTCAGCGAGGTTGAATCGGTATCTGCCGACCTGAGCTACAAGCGTCGGCGGGTTACGGTGATCAACGAAGGCATGCAGATCAATCCCGATCTCGCCTTGCAACGGGCCAACTGGGAAAGCGCTACCCGCGTCGGCAAGGCCAAAACCACCACTTATCAGGTGCAGGGTTGGCGGCAATCGAACGGCGATCTGTGGCGTCATAACACGTTGGTGCGGGTCAAGGATCCGGTGCTGGGGTTCGATGACGACATGCTGATTTCCAAAGTGACCTACTCGCTGTCGGCGCAAGGTTCGATCACCACCCTGCAAGTCGCACCGCCGCATACCTTCGATGCCAATCCCGAGCCCCCGAAGAAAACCTGATAGCCCCTTAAAAGGTCGCCCCTTAAAAGGTCGCAGCCTTCGGCCTCGCCCCTCCAAGGAATTCAACATGAGCCTACTGACACGCCTCCTGGCGCGCGGCACTGTCGTGCTCGCCAACTCGGCCACCAAGCTTCAATCGCTGCAAATGCGCCTCACCGCCGGCGAAGTGAACGATGACATGGAGCACTTCGAACCCTACGGATTCACCAGCAACCCACTGGCCGGCGCCGAAGGTGTCGCTACATTTCTGGGCGGTGATCGCTCCCACGCCATCGTGTTGGTAGTCGCCGACCGTCGCTATCGCCTCCAGTCCCTGGCCGCGGGAGAAGTAGCGATCTACACCGACGAAGGCGACAAGATCCACTTCAAGCGCGGGCGGATCATCGACATCGAAACTGCCACCCTGAATATCCGCGCCAGCAGTGCAGTCAACTTCGACACACCCGTGATCAACCAGACCGGAAAAATCGTCTCCACCGGCGATCAGATTGCCGGTGGCATCAGCCAGATCAAACACGTGCATGTCGGCGTGCAAGCGGGCAACGGCCAGACCGGCGCACCGGCGGGAGGGCAGTGATGTTGATCAGCCAGAACCTCCACGCCGCACTGACTCGCTCAGTGCTGATCAGCCTGTTCACCTGGCGCCGTGCCGCCGATGACGATGCCCTCGACGACGAAGAGCGTTTTGGCTGGTGGGGCGACAGCTTTCCTACGGTGGCCGACGACCGCATCGGTTCGCGGTTGTGGCTGTTGCGCCGGGTCAAGCTGACCCGCCAGACCCAGATGGACGCCGAGTTCTATGCCCGCGAAGCCCTGCAATGGCTGATCGACGACGGCCACTGCAGCGCCATCGACATCATCAGCGAACGCCTCGACGCCCAGCGCCTGAACCTGCGCACGGTCCTGACCCTGGCCGACGGCGAACGCCTGGACATCAACCCCGATAACAGTTGGCAGGTGATCTATGCCGTTTGAAACCCCTTCGCTGCCGGTGCTGATCAAGCGCGCCCAAAGCGACCTGGCCAGCGATTCGCTGCGCCAGTCCGATGCGCAAGTGCTGGCCCGCACCCTCGGTGGCGCCGCCTATGGCCTGTATGGCTACCTGGACTGGATCGCCGAGCAGATCCTCCCGGACAAGGCCGATGAATCGACCCTGGAACGGATCGCCGCACTGCGTTTGAACCAGCCGCGCAAGTCCGCACAAGCGGCCAGCGGCAGCGTCAGCTTTACCGCCAGCGCCGGTGCCGTGCTGGACGTCGACACCCTGCTGCAATCGAGCGACGGTCGCACCTACAAAGTGACCGCCGCGCGCACCACCAGCAACGGCCTCAACAGCACCACCATCGCCGCGCTCGAAGCCGGCAGCCTGGGCAATGCCGAGGCTGGCTTGACGTTGATACCGGTGCAGCCGATTGCGGGGATCGTCGGCAATAGCTTTACCGTACTGGCGCCGGGGCTCAACGGTGGTGTGGCGCGGGAAAGCCTGGAGTCACTGCGCTCGCGGGTGATTCGCTCCTACCGCATCATCCCCCACGGCGGTTCGGCCCAGGACTATGAAACCTGGGCCCTGGAATGCCCTGGTGTGACCCGCGCCTGGTGCCGTGGCGGTTTGTTGGGGCCGGGCACGGTCAGCCTGTTCATCATGCGTGACGACGATCCGCAGCCGGTGCCGAATGACGAACAACTGGCCGAAGTCCAGGCCTACATCGAGCCTCTGCGCCCGGTCACCGCCGAGGTGCATGTACAGCGGCCGGTTCAGGTACCGGTCGTCTATCACCTCAGCGTGAGTCCCGACACCACGGCAGTCCGTGCGGCAGTCGAGGCGCAATTACGTGACCTGCATAACCGTGAAGCCGACCTCGGCCAGAAATTGTTGATCAGTCACATCCGTGAAGCCATCAGCAGCGCCAGTGGTGAATACGACCACTCACTCACCTCGCCCGTCGCCGATGTCCCTGCCAACAAAAACGAATTGCTGACGTTTGGAGGTTGCGTATGGGGGGCATAAGAACCGCCGCGCAATACCACGCCCAACTGCGCAGCCTGCTGCCCAGTGGGCCGGCCTGGGACCCTGAACAAGTTCCTGAACTCGAAGAAGTGCTCGAAGGCGTGGCACAGGAGCTGGCCCGCCTCGACGCCCGCGCCGCCGACCTGCTCAACGAAATGGACCCGGCTGGGGTCAGCGAACTGGTGCCCGATTGGGAGCGGGTAATGAACCTTCCCGACCCATGCCTGGGCGCCACGCCACTGTTCGATGACCGCCGCCTGGCCGTGCGCCGGCGACTGCTCGCGGTCGGCAGTCAAGCCGTCGGCTACTACCTCGAGATCGCGAAAAGCCAGGGTTACCCGAACGCCACCATCACCGAACTCGAAGCCCCGCGCATGGGCCGCTCGCGTTTCGGTGCGGCGCACTGGGGCACTTGGGAAGCGCAGTTCATGTGGACGCTGAATACCGGTGGGCGATTGCTGTTGGGCCGGCGTTTTGGGGCGAGTTACTGGGGCGAGCGTTTCGGCGTGAATCCAGGCTCGGCGCTGGAGTGCCTGATCCACCGCAGCGCACCGGCGCACACCAGGGTACACATCAATTATGACTAGGGAGTAGAGGGATGGATTATCCGAAGAGTGTGCCCAGCGCCGGATTGGTGAATGGGAGGTTTGTGGATGAGAACCCGCTGACCGGGACGGCGGGGTCGTTGATTCCGGCGGAATGGGGGAATGGGGTAACGCAGGAGATTGTGAACGTCATCAAGGCAGGGGAATTGACCCCGGATGAGGCGAAAAGCGACCAGTTGCTGCAAGCGATTCAAACGGTCACCGCCAAGGGCTGGAACCAGGATCTGGCATTGCCCCTAACGGCCTTGCCATTGCCGACAGTGGCGACCGCCGATGCCCGTTTGCCGGTGACCCCGACCGCTGTTTCGACCGGCGGTGGCAAGGTTTCGATTCCGGCTGGTGTGTACATCAGTCTCGGTCAGGAAGTCGTGGCCGGGCAGTTGGGACGCTCCCGTACATTTGTGACCACAGCCTGGAGCAGCCTGGAACTGCTGGCTAACTCGGGCTATTTCCTGAGAGCGCAAGTGATAGGGGGAGCGCTGACGTTCTATACGCAGCGAGGAACAATCTATGACGCTGCGCCCGAAGGTTTGAAGGGCACTGTCAATGGCGGGGCGGGGGGCGGTTTTCAATCCACGCCGCTGGACATTTGCATCGCCTGGGTGATGACGGGAGCACCGGGCTCCGTGCCGGTCATCAGGTCGATCTACAACCGTAACCGGTTGGCGTGGACACAAACGGTCAACGGAAATGGTGTGGTTTACCTGCCGCTGGATCCTCATGCCCGGGCAGCACGTCTGGTGGTGGGGAACCCGACGCCTTCTACGACGGAGATCACCGGCGTGGCGTTTGCGCCAACAGGTTGGGTTGGCGGCAACTACTGCTTTCTCTCACCGGCCCTGACCACCAGTTCTAATCACGATGCAGGTTGGACGACTCCACTTCCCTGCGTGATGGTTACCAACAACTTTGTCAACGACGTCACGGTCACGACGCTGACCGCCAGTTTTGACCATAACCAGGTACGTTCGCTTTGGCAGTCCTACCAGGCCGAACACATGCTCGGTTCGACCAGCGCCGTCAGCGATGAATTGCTGTTCAGTATGGGGATCAAGAACCATCCGGTTTCTGATTACGCCACGGGAATCGCGATCAACTTTGCGGCGGCCGTCAATGTCAGTTTTTCCTGGGAGTTGATTCGATGAACGTTATTCAAGAGCTTCATCAGTTCGAGGACGGTCTGCGTCCCGCACAACCTTCTGCCGCCCATGACTGGGACGGTGAAAAATGGCTGCTGGACGCCGCGAAAGTTGCTCAGCTGGAACAGCAGGAAGCCGAACGCCTGTGCGCCAAAGTCGATGCCGCCGCAGACAGTGCTCGCGCTGCCCTGGCCGGTGATCCACTCAAAGCCATGGAATATGCCCAGGCGGCCGCTGACGCCCAAGCCTTTCAGGACGCCGGCTACCCGAAAAAGGACGTGCCGCTGGCTGTGTCTGCTTGGGTTGTTAAAGGCCGGACGGCCAAGCAGGCCGCCGAGCAGATCTTGAGTAAAGCCGCAGAGCTCAGCGACCAATTGCTGACCCTGCGCACACTGCGCCTCAAGGCCAAAACGCAAATCCGCGCGCACGCGGCCAAGGGCAAGATGGATCAAGCCCGCAGCGTGGGCGATGAAGCGTTGGTGGCTATTCGCGAATTCATCAGCGACCCGGCTGACTAGGCGAAAGCCATTCAATTCCCCTGTTCAAGCCCACGTATGCGTGGGCTTTTTTTTTGAAAAAAAATCGTGGGCGCGATTGCACCGACAACCACGTCGACACGGACTTTTTGTTATTTCAGAGGAACGATAGACATATGGATTATCCAAAAAGCGTCCCCAGCGTCGGGCTGGTCGATGGCCGGTTTGTCGATGAAAACCCCGTCGCCGGGACACCGGGATCGTTGATTCCGGCTGTATGGGGCAACAGCGTCACGCAAGAGGTTCTGGGTGTGATTACCGGGGGAGGTCTGGCGCCTTCCGAAGCGGACAACAGTCAACTGCTCAAGGCTATCCTGGCGATCATTGGCAAGACCAATCCGATGTATTCGGTGATCACGCGGCTAGCGGCATCAAAAGTTCTGACCGTCGAAGAACTTGGCCTCGTACTGATTGATGCCAGTTCAGGTGCCGCCACCGTCAGCCTGCCACCAGCCAATGTTGCGTTGGGTGTTCGTGACGTCATCGTTCGACGTGTTGATAACAGCGGCAATCGCCTCGTGATTCAGGCAGTAGGCACTGACCGAATCCGATTTCATACGCATCTATCGGCGGGCGGTTATTCGTTTCTGGTGTTGATGGGCAGTGGGGACTGGTGGCATCTGCGCAGCGATGGTGCCGGCAGTTGGTGGCCGGTCGGGCGATTCGATAACACCCCGCTGGGGCGTCCGTTCTTTGAGACAACCACTCTGCTGAGCCCGGGTGGCTATGGGGCGCTCAATGGCACGGTAATGAAACGTGCCGAGTGGCCCTGGCTCTGGGATCACGCACAGCAGTCGGGAATGCTCGGCACTGAAGCTACTCGGGCGGGTAATGAAGGCAAGTGGACCTCCGGTGATGGTGCGCTGACGTTTCGTGGCCCCGAAGGACGAGGGGAGTTTTTGAGGGTTTTGGACGAGGGGCGTTCGGTGGACGCCGGACGGGTAATGGGTGCCTTCCAACCTGGCTCCATTCATTCCTACGCGATGGGGGCTAATGGTGCTGGCGCGGTGGGCTCGCGGTGGACCGATAGCCTAACTGCATTTGGCGCCGATACCCGTGAGGAACCTCAATATGTATCGGGGCTGAGCAATGGCGGTCCCATTTTTCCCGCAGGAACCAGTTTCCAGATGGATGCAGCCAATACCTTGCTCTACTCCTACAAATCCCGGCCACGCAACATCGCTTATCCCGGTCGTATAAAACTTATCTGAGGTGCCCATGTTTTATTATCTATTAGATAACTCGGGCGCCTTGTCAGGGCCCGTAGAGTTTCCTGTCACTCCGGGTGTCGGTATTCAATTACCCAGTAATGCCGTTGAACTTTCATTCGAACTACCGCCTGCGGAAAGCGGCCGTACATGGGCGCTGGTGAACAATGTTCCTCGGGAAGTGATTGATCGTCGTGGTTTGGTTTATCGCAAGGATGGCGGGGCCCAGCAGGTCTGGAGTGAACTCGGAGAGTTACCGGAAGTTTTTACAGTCGAACCATGGCCGGGCAACTACTACGTCTGGAATGACAATGGCTGGAAACTTGACGAGGTGGCTCGCCTGTTCGACATCAAAGTTCAGGTCCTGGCCAAGCGTGACACGCTTCTTCGTGAGGCTGTTTTGCGAATAGCGACACTTCAATACGCCGAGGATATCGGTGATGCCTCTCACGTTGAGCAGTTGGCCCTGATGGAGTGGAAACTCTACAGCGTTGAGCTGAATCGCATTGAGCAACAAGCGGGTTTTCCAACCGAAATCGTTTGGCCTCTCGCTCCTGGTTCCATCGAGAAATAGTCAATGTTCTATTAGACCTACAGCGAGAGAAGAGAAAGTGGATTATCCAACTAGTATTCCCAGTGTTGGCCTGGTCAACGGCTGGTTTGTCGATGAAAACCCCATTGTCGGAACACCGGGATCGCTGATTCCAGCGGCCTGGGGCAATGGGGTGACGCAAGAGATTCTGAACGTCATCAAGGCTGCTGGGTTGACACCTGACGAAGCCAGAAATGACCAGTTGGCGCTGGCGATCGGCGCATTGGTCGATTTCACCAAAATGAAAAACACCCCTACCACGTTGAGTGGCTACGGCATCACCGATGCCGTTGGCCGACTGTTGGCAGTCAAGCAATTCGATACGGTCGGGACTACGGTTTACCGCCCCAATCCCAAGGCCAAACGGATTCGCGTGCGATTGGTGGGCGCCGGTGGTTCCGGGGCCGGTTGCCCGCCCGTCGCGGCGACTTATCAAAGTCTGGGTGGCGGCGGTGGTTCAGGTGCCTATGCCGAAAGTCTCTATGACGTGAGCGCTGAAATGCTGGCCGGGGTGCCTATTACATTGGGAGCAGGAGGTGCCGCGCGCAACGGGGCGGGTGCTGCGGGAGGCGGTGCTTCCTTTGGGACCTACATGAGTGCTGCGGGCGGTTTCGGCGGACAAATCCTGACGTTCGTGGCGACGACGTCCGGGTTTGTTCAGGGAGGCATGGGAGGGCTGACTGTAACAGGAGGCAATCTTGCCAACGCTCGCGGCATTCACGGCGGCTATGCGATGAGCAATACCAACTGGGGACTTCTGTCTGGAACCGGGGGGGCCAGTCAATTTGACGGTGGCGGCCCTTTCACGGGGGTAAACGGCAATGGTAATCCCGGCGCGCGAGGTTCGGGAGGCAGTGGCAGTTGTTCGACCAATGCTTCGGCTTCGTGCCTGAGCGGGCCCGGCGGCAACGCTTTTTGTGAAATCTGGGAGTACGAATAATGGCTGTTTATGCACGCCTGGACGAAGGGGTTGTCGCTGAACTGATCGACACTGGCCACTACGCGATCACTGAGTTGTTTGCCCCTGGGTTTCTGACCTCAATGAGTCTTATCCCCGAGGGGGTTGAAGTTGAAGTGGGAGAGCGGTTGAACCCAATAGAGCCGAGTGTCGCGCCGCCCGTTGCGTCGGACGCTCATTTTGACTCATCACTGACGGCTGATATGTCGGAAGACGATCCGGTAATGCGAGAGCGTTTGTGGCGCCGTTCCAGCCTCTCAGCCAATCAATGGCTTGTAGCACGCCACCGCGATGAGCAAGATCTTGGTCGGGTGACGACACTAACAGCAAAGCAGTATTTGGAGTTGCTGGAGTACCGCCAGGCGTTACGCGAGTGGCCGGAATCGAGCCAATTTCCGCAAACGCCTGCCAGGCCCGCGGCTCCCCATTGGCTTACCGATTCACTGGAGTCGCATTGAATAAGTTACAGCACCGTATAGACAGGTTCAGCGTCCGCCCCAAGCGGACGTTTTTATTTGTGGGCTGAATTGCTGTCGTACCGCCTCTTAGGCTGGTACCGGATATCATGGATCAGGAGCTAATCAGTGGATTACCCAAGAAGTGTACCCAGCGCCGGATTGGTTGATGGGAAGTTTGTCGATGAAAACCCTGTGACGGGGGCGCCCGGATCTTTGATTCCGGCGAGTTGGGGTAATAGCATTACCCAGGAAGTATTAAGTGTTATCCAGGCCGCTGGAATAACCCCTACGGAAGGGCTGAATAATCAACTTCTTGCGGCATTGCGCAGCAGTGGTCTGTTCGTCACTGCCCCGCAATTCGACAACGGTAACACTGTTGCAACGACTTCTTTTGTAACCCGAAGTGGCCTGCAATTCTCGGGTTTTGCATCGTATGCCGCGAGTGCGACGCTGACAGCGTCCAATATCGGAGGTGTCAGCAGTTTTTCCAGTGGTACGCCCATTACTGCGACGTTGCCCGTGACGACCGACATTGCGCATGCAGCGACGATTAACATTGTTAATGCCGGCTCGGGAGCACTTACGGTCTCGGCAGCGCCCGGCGCAGATACCATCAAGGCATCCAACGGTGTGACAGGTTCAATTGTTCTTGGGCTGGGGGAAACCGCAGAGTTTCTCAAGCTGGGCGGCCAATGGCGTTTGGTCGGTGGAACAGTCAGCTTGAAATACACCTCATTGTTCTCCGGGATGAACGGCCTTCCTGGATACCAGAAGTATTCCAGCGGCAACATTGATCAATGGGGCTACGGGACGACGGATGCCAGCGGAGACGTGTTTGTCACGTTCCCCATTTCGTTTCCAACAGCCTTTTCCTCCATTGTTGCCAACCATGTGGGTGGTGATGGAGCGGCGGTCATTATGGTCCAGGGTAGTGCCACCAAACAGGGCTGTCGCTTGAAAGTGCGAGACATGGGCGGTCTATCGGCTGCTGGATGGGGCGTTTATTATTTTGCCAAGGGGTATTGAATGAACGAGTTCAATGTTTTGTTTAGCGCAAGTACCTGTGGTGTATATGTACCCGGAATCAATACATCGGATATTCCTTCCGATGTCATAGAGATCCCTCAGACGTACTGGATGTCACTACTTCAAGAACTGGCCGTCACCGCGAAGATGATTTCCGTTCGAGCCGATAACGGGTATCCCGTTCTTGTCGATACACCACCCCTTGCACCGGAAGAAGCCGCGAACGCCGAGCGTTTCTGGCGTGATGCACAGCTGTCGGCCACAGACAGCATGGTTGCTCGCGACAGAGATGAACTGGAGGATGGCGGCGGTACTACTTTGACCACTGATCAATACGCCCAACTGCAGGCTTATCGTCGTGCACTGCGAGATTGGCCACAAGGATCTTTCTTCCCGTTCACCGAACATCGACCCAGTGCACCGCTTTGGTTGGCTGAGCAACTTTAACGCCTTTTCCGCCTGCCTTTCGGGGTAACTATGATCGTTACGCAACAACTACAAAGCATCATGCCCAACGCCCGCTCCCAAGCGGGCGTTTTCATTTCCGCCCTCAACACCGCCATGTCCCACCGCAACATCAACACCCCGAAGCGCATCGCCGCCTTTCTCGCGCAAGTCGGCCATGAGTCGGGACAGTTGCAGTACGTACGCGAACTGGGCAGCACGCAATACCTGAGCAAATACGACACCGGCACCCTGGCCGCCCGGTTGGGCAACACCCCGGAACCCGACGGCGACGGTCAAAAGTACCGTGGCCGAGGCCTGATCCAGATCACTGGGCGTAACAACTACCGCCAATGCAGTCTCGGCCTGTTTGGCGATGAACGTTTGTTGGCGTTACCTGAATTGCTGGAGCAACCGCAATGGGCGGCCGAGTCCGCCGCCTGGTTCTGGGAGCAGAATGGCCTGAATGAATTGGCCGATCGCGACCAGTTCAACAGCATCACTCGCCGTATCAACGGCGGGCTGAACGGGTTGCAGGATCGCCTGGAAACCTGGGCGCGGGCGAGGTCGGTGCTATGCCAGTCCTCGGTCTGATCAGTTGGCGATTGATCGGTCTGCTGGTGCTGGCCGGTTGTTCGGCGGCGCTGGCCTGGCAGTTTCAGGATTGGCGCTACGACCGGCAACTGGCGGAACAGGCCAGGCTGCACGCCGAGACCCTTAATCAACTGACTCTGGCGACCGCCACCGAGCAACAGGCCGAACAAAACAGGCGTCTGGCCCTGGAGCAGCGACTGTCGGCCAGTGAACAAACCCATTATCGAGCGCTTAGCGATGCCGAACATGATCAAAGTCGCCTGCGCGATCGTCTTGCCACTGCTGATGTGCGCCTGTCAGTCCTCCTCGATGCCCATGACGCTGCCTCTACCTGCGCAGTGCCAGCCACCTCCGGCGCCGGCGGCGTGGATCATGGCGCCCCGCGAGCCCGACTTGACCCGGCGCATGCTCAACGAATTATCGCGATCACCGACGCCGGTGATCGCGGACTGATTGCCTTGCAGGCCTGTCAGGCCTACGTCAGAGCCCTGGCTCGCTAACATTTTGATCGATCCTGAACCTTGCAAGCGTGATCCGCTCGTGTACGGTAGTGCTCATTCCGCTCGATCAGGAGAGAGCCGTGAAAGATATTACTCAGCTGGCCGCTGAACTTGGCAGGCGCTTGCAGGTTCTCAATGCCCACGTCACCACTGCCGAATCCTGCACAGGGGGCGGAATTGCCGAGGCGATCACCCGTATCCCCGGGAGTTCGGCGTGGTTCGAGGCCGGTTATGTCACCTACTCCAACCGCCAGAAAATCCAGCAGCTGAACGTCCCGACCGAGTTGTTTTCAACCGTCGGAGCGGTCAGTCGCGAGGTGGTCGAGGCCATGGTCCGAGGCGCGCAGGAAAAAAGCCGGGCGCGGTTTGCCGTGGCGGTCAGCGGTGTGGCGGGGCCGGATGGCGGTTCGCCGAACAAGCCCGTGGGCACGGTGTGGCTGGCCTGGGGCGTCGGTGAGCAGGTGTTCAGCGAGGTCCAGCACTTTGTCGGTAACCGTGACGAGGTCCGCCGACAAACGGTGAAGGCCGCGCTAGAGGGGCTGCTGCGGCATACCGTTGGAGAAATCTCAAATCAGGGGTAGGCGATCCTGAAACGCTGTGGAATAATACTGGCTACTTATACAGGTGTTGGCCGTCAGGCCTTATTGATTACGTGAGGACTTTAATGGACGACAACAAGAAGAAAGCCTTGGCTGCGGCCCTGGGTCAGATCGAACGTCAATTCGGCAAGGGTGCCGTAATGCGTATGGGCGATCAGGACCGTCAGGCGATCCCGGCCATTTCCACTGGCTCTCTGGGTCTGGACATCGCGCTCGGCATTGGCGGCCTGCCAAAAGGCCGTATCGTTGAAATCTACGGTCCTGAATCCTCCGGTAAAACCACCCTGACATTGTCGGTGATCGCCCAGGCTCAAAAAGCCGGCGCGACCTGCGCATTCGTCGACGCCGAACACGCTCTCGACCCTGAGTACGCCGGCAAACTGGGCGTCAACGTCGACGACCTACTGGTTTCCCAGCCGGACACCGGCGAGCAGGCCCTGGAAATCACCGACATGCTGGTGCGTTCCAACGCCGTTGACGTGATCATCGTCGACTCCGTGGCCGCTCTGGTGCCAAAGGCTGAAATCGAAGGCGAAATGGGCGACATGCACGTGGGCCTGCAAGCCCGTCTGATGTCCCAGGCGCTGCGTAAAATCACCGGTAACATCAAGAACGCCAACTGCCTGGTGATCTTCATCAACCAGATCCGCATGAAAATCGGCGTGATGTTCGGCAGCCCGGAAACCACCACCGGTGGTAACGCGCTGAAGTTCTACGCATCGGTTCGTCTGGACATCCGTCGTACTGGCGCGGTGAAAGAAGGTGATGAAGTCGTCGGTAGTGAAACCCGCGTCAAAGTCGTGAAGAACAAGGTGGCTTCGCCGTTCCGTCAGGCCGAGTTCCAGATTCTTTACGGCAAGGGCATTTACCTCAACGGTGAGATGATCGACCTGGGTGTGCTGCACGGTTTCGTCGAGAAGTCCGGTGCCTGGTATGCCTACAACGGCACCAAGATCGGTCAGGGCAAGGCCAACTCGGCCAAGTTCCTGGCAGACAATCCGGAAATCGCCGCGACTCTCGAGAAGCAGCTGCGCGACAAGCTGCTGACCCCAGCACCGGACGTCAAGGCTTCGGCCGTCAGAGAGACCGAAGACGACCTGGCTGACGCTGATATCTGATCGATCCGATGACCGCCGTACTCGATACACTCGTCGCGGTGCGGCGAACCGCAATGGACCTGCTCGCGCGACGCGAGCACGGTCGAGTCGAGCTGACGCGTAAACTGCGTCAGCGCGGCGCCCTCCCTGAAATGATCGACACAGCACTCGACCGCTTGACGGAAGAGGGCTTGTTGTCCGAATCCCGTTACCTCGAAAGCTTCGTTTCCTACCGTGCCCGTTCCGGATATGGCCCTTTGCGCATTCGCGAAGAGCTGAGCCAGCGTGGCCTGCAACGTACCGACATTGAGCTCGCCTTGCGCGAGAGTGGTATCGATTGGCAGGAACAACTGGAAGACACCTGGCGGCGCAAATTTTCCGGGCATTTACCGATAGACGCCCGAGAACGTGCCAAACAGGGCAGGTTCCTGAGTTATCGGGGATATTCCATGGAAATGATCAGCCGCTTGTTCAGCGGCCGAGGGATGGACGATTGACTGAAACGGCTCGCTATTTCGATAGCGGGCCGTTTTTTTGCATCACGTTACCTTGGACGGTTCCCGTGTGCGTTGCTGCGCCTGGGGTCTGGACTGGGCCCAGTTTTCCGGCAGGTTGATGTAATCCACCAATTCTCGCAGACGACCATGATCACGAGCGTTGAAGGTAAAGGACAAACGCACCAGATGGCTGAACTGCGCTTCGTCGTGCTCCTCGCCACTGTAGGCATGCTGATGGAAATGATCGCTCAGGCACAGGTCGGCGAATGCCTCCTGCATGTGTTCAAGTGCCCGGTCGCTGAGCTTGTGGTTCATGCGAATCACGAACTGATGTTTGAGCCAGCGGCTTGAGTGGAAGTTGCTGTAGAACTGGTTGATCTGCTCCACGGCCTCTTCGACGCTGTAGACCAGGCTCAACAGCTTCATGTCGGTCGGCAGGATGTAGCGATTTTCCTCCAGTTGATGGTGAATGAAGTCCAGCGCGCCTTGCCAGAACGTACCGCCTGGTGCATCCAGTAGCACCACGGGCACCAGCGGGCTTTTGCCGGTCTGGATCAGGGTCAGCACCTCCAGTGCTTCATCCAGAGTACCGAAACCGCCTGGACACAGGACCAGCGCATCGGCTTCCTTGACGAAGAACAACTTGCGGGTAAAGAAAAAGTGGAAGGGCAGCAGGTTGGCAGTGCCATTGACCGTGGGATTGGCATGTTGCTCGAAGGGCAGGGTGATATTGAATCCCAGGCTGTGTTCCAGGCCGGCACCTTCATGGGCCGCCGCCATGATGCCGCCACCGGCACCGGTGATGACCATCAGGTCCGAGCGCGCCAGGGCGGCGCCCAGTTCTCGGGCCAGACCATATAGCGGGTGTTCTATCGGCGTGCGTGCCGAGCCAAAAACGGTAACTTTACGCCGTCCCTTGAACTGCTCCAGCACACGGAAAGCGTGCTCGAGTTCACGCAAGGTTTGCAGGGTGATCTTGGCGTTCCAGCGGTTGTGATCTTCCTGAGCCATGCGCAGCACGGTCAGGATCATGTCGCGGTAAATCGGGATGTTGGGGCTGTTGGGTGAAACCAGGTTGAGTTGTTCTTCGACCTTGCTGGTGAGGTCGTGGCCGCTTTCTTGAAAATGACGGCTCAGTAGGTCATTCGGTTGGTAAGGCATTCAACTTCTCCTTCTGCACAGAACCGTCGGCCCGACAAAACAATCGTCGGCGCCGCGACACCCCTTGTGTCGCTGTCTGCCCAAGCCCATGCCTGGGCGCTCTACCTGACTCGATTGCAATCGAGCCATCCATACGGGCTCTGCTTATCCCTTGAATGAAAGAAACGTTCGCACAATAAGACACCGTAATGGGCAGCCCCTTTTCTGCCCTTAAAAAAACAACATGAACACTTTGAATTTAGACCCTCGCAACGATTTTCGCTGGCTTGATCATTGCGCCGCAAAGTCTTTCCTGGCAACCGCTTATTGACGATTTGCAAGGTGCTTTCACCGCTCGTCTGAACGCAAGCCGCATGTCTCGCGCTCTGATTTACTAAGTTACAGGCGTGACACGACAACTTTGCGTCAACGGCAGGACGCAACATTCAAGCAATTCAGGGATTTATCGCGTGATCAACGGCGATCAATGCATGCAGGGAGGCGGGAAACTATGCCCAGAGTGACTCTGGAGATCGATGCGCAACTGTATCGATTGCTGAAAGCATCGGCCGAGACCCATCATTTGAGTCTCGAAGAAGAGTGCTGCCGACGTCTGGAGGGTGGGGAGCGACGTTCGCGTTACTTGCAGGCGCTGTTGGCAGAGCTGCGCGCCGAGGATGAACAGCGGCGCGCCAATGCCAGGTAATTATTTCTTCTTCGCGGGAGTCTCTTTCGGGCAGTCCGAGTCCTGGAAGCTTGCGGAGCCGACCGGACGGTTGGTCTTCACCTCGGTGAAGTCGTAACGCATGATCGCGCCCTTGGCCATCAGCTTGCGGAACCCTGGGTTTCTGCATACGGAGGCGCCAAGCTGGAAGTACACAGCTTTGGGATCGGCGCGCATTTTTTCGGCGTGGCTGCTTTGCACGCTCAAGTGGTTGATCAGCACTTTTCCTTCTGCGGTGTAGCCCTGATCAAGAATGTCTTCGTTGATCGCCCGTGGAGTGCCAACGCTGCTTTGTACGGCGACGTTTCGCAGCTCTCTGTTGAGATTCTGCTCACTCAAGGATGCAGCCTGAGCGCTAAAGGACGACGCCAGCAAAACGGCAGCGGTGGGAACGATAAGGCGCAGCATGAAACTCTCCTGGTTCAGTGACTGGTGGTTCGACCCGTCACATGACTGTGCGTTCAGTGGCGGCGAATTATAGGGGAGGAGTCCCGGACGGTACAGGCTTGCGCCGAACCCTCTGGTAAACTGCCGGCACTTTTTGCCTTGCCGAGTGTTTTTTGTGTCGATTTCCCTTAGCCGTCGGCGTTGCCTGCGATGAGTCAAACCCCTGCACACTTTGCGACGAACGCCGTCGCCCGCTTGCGCGATGAGCGCGAAGAGGCAGGCATCAAGCCGATTCAGGCCCGAGGCTGGCGTGCACCGCGTTGCCGTGTCTGCCGCGTGATCGAGAGCCATTGTCTGTGCGCCTGGCGCCCGCAGGTCGAAGCCCGCAGCGGCGTGTGCCTGATCATGACCAATAAAGAAGTGTTCAAGCCGAGCAACACCGGTTGGCTGATCGCTGATGTGGTGCGCGACAATCATGCATTCATCTGGTCGCGCACCGAGATTGATGAGCAACTGCTGGCGCTGTTGGCCGATCCTCAATGGCAACCGTACCTGGTGTTTCCGGGCGAATACGTCGAACCCGAGCGAGTTACCCACAGTGTCGCGGTCGATAGCACCAAGCGCCCGCTGTTCATTCTGCTGGACGCCACCTGGACCGAAGCCCGGAAGATTTTCCGAAAAAGCCCTTATTTTGATGGGTTGCCGATTCTGAGCCTGCTCCCGGAGAAGCTTTCACGCTACCGATTGCGCAGGTCCACGCGCAGCGAGCACCTGTGCACGGCCGAAGTGGCCGCGCTGTGTCTGGATCTTGCTGGCGATACAGACGCTGCATCGGCACTGGACGCCTATTTTGATGTGTTCAGCCAGCATTACCTGGACGCTAAACATCAGCTGGATATGAATGTTGAAACACCGGCCCACGCCGAGCTGATGCCCTTCGTACAGCACGCGGCGCCCGTTGTCGGCTGAACGTCGCCCATACTGCAAGGAACGAGGCCCGTTGGCCGCGCCATGCAACTTGACCACCCCGGCTTCGCTGGGCATGCTTGGCGCCGATTAGGGCGCGGCCACGGTTTGATACGCCGATGTGATTGGCGTTGAACGTGCCCTGTTGGTGCCGCTGCGTGGCTGCACCTCGAGTTGTTTTGGCGAGGCCTGAATGCATCGGGCGTCCCACAAAAAACAGGATCATTTGAAAAATGGCCACATACGAAATCCTGATTGCCGATGACCACCCTCTTTTTCGTAGTGCCTTGCATCAAGCATTGACCCTGGGCCTGGGCCCGGATGTCCGTCTGGTGGAAGTGGCGAGCATTGCCGAGCTGGAAAGCCGTCTGACCGAAAAGGCCGATTGGGACCTGGTGTTGCTGGACCTGAACATGCCAGGGGCTTACGGTTTTTCCGGGCTGGTGTTGTTGCGCGGTCAGTACCCGCAGATTCCGGTGGTGATGGTGTCGGCGCAGGAAGAGGCGTCGATCATGGTGAAGTCCCGTGAGTTCGGCGCCAGCGGTTTCATTCCCAAGTCCAGTGACCTGAGTGTCATTCAGAAAGCCGTGCGCGCGGTGCTCGATGGTGACGTTTTCTGGCCGCCCCAGGCCTTCGAAGCCGTCAGCGTTTCCGACGAAGCCAAGGCGGCCAGCGAAGGCCTTGCCAGCCTGACGCCCCAGCAGTTCCGGGTGTTGACCATGGTCTGTGAGGGTCTGCTGAACAAGCAGATTGCTTACGAATTGAGCGTGTCCGAAGCGACGATCAAGGCCCACGTCACCGCGATTTTCCGTAAGCTGAATGTACGGACCCGGACTCAGGCGGCGCTGCTCTTGCAACAACTTGAGTCAATTTCGAGCCACTAAGGTGTTATGTATTCACGCTTTTTTGACTTTGCTTAATCTAGCTTTCCCACTCCTTTTTGGTCAGTTGCTTACTCTATGTCACCTTTCAAAGGCCAGACCGGCCTAAAACGCATCCTCAACGCCTCCGGCTATTCCCTGGACGGCCTGCGCGCGGCCTTCACTGGCGAGGCGGCCTTCCGGCAACTGGTGTTGCTCAATGCCATCCTGATTCCGCTGTCGTTCTTCCTGAATGTCAGCCGTGTCGAGCAGGCGCTGCTGATTGCAGTCTGCCTGTTGGCGTTGATCGTCGAATTGCTCAACTCGGCGGTGGAAGCGGCCATCGACCGCATTTCCCTGGAGTTGCACCCACTGTCCAAGAACGCCAAGGACATGGGCAGTGCCGCTCAACTCGTGGCGTTGAGCATGATCGCGTTGGTGTGGGCGGTGATCCTGCTTTAAGCGATGGCAGGCAGAACGATCTCGTCGCTGCGCTGAACCCCGGCGGTGAAGGCGCGGCACAGTTCGAGGAACTCGCGCATCGCCGAGGTCTGGTATTTCTGTTTGTGCCAGATGAAATAGAACTGCCGCGCCAAGTCCAGATCCGGTGTTTCTACTGGTACCAGGCTGCCACGACGGAACGCATCGCGCAGCGCCAGGCGCGAAATGCAGCCAATCCCCAACCCTGACTCCACCGCGCGCTTGATCGCTTCGGTGTGTTCCAGTTCCAGGCGAATGTTCAGCGCGCTGCGGTGGTGACGCATGGCCTGGTCAAAGGTCAGCCGCGTGCCCGAGCCTTGTTCTCGGAGAATCCACGCCTCATGACTCAGCTCCTCCATAGTGGCAATACCGCGTTGAGCCAGCGGATGCTGGGGCGCGCAGAACACCACCAGTTCATCTTCGACCCAGCTCTGCACTTCGATGTCCGGATGGCTGCAGTCGCCTTCGATTAGACCCAGATCAATTTCATAGTGAGCCACCTGTTGCACGATGTTGGCGGTGTTCTGCACATGCAGCTTCACCTGGCTTTCCGGATGGCGCTGCATGAAGCTGCCGATCAGCAGGGTGGCCAGGTAATTGCCGATGGTCAGGGTCGCGCCGACCGCCAGGGAGCCGAAACCGGACTTGCCGTTGAGCAAGTCTTCGATTTCCTTGGCCTGATCGAGCAGGGCCACCGCTTGCGGCAATAGCTGTTTGCCGAGGGCGTTGAGGCTCAGCCGTTTGCCGGCGCGATCGAACAGCTGACAGCTGCACTGGCGCTCCAGCTCGGTGATCGAGGTGCTCGCCGCCGATTGCGAGAGGTTGAGCAGGCCCGCGGCACGGGATACGCTTTCCTGCTGGGCGACGGCGACGAACACTTGAAGTTGACGGAGAGTAAATCGCATATCGATATAACCGATAACCCTTATCTTAATAATCCATTTAACAGATATTGTCGCTGCCATTAGAATGCGATGCAATTGTGCACATCATTGGCGCAGGCAAAATCTCCAGGAGTCCCACGTACATGAGCAACATGAACCACGAGCGTGTCCTCAGTGTTCATCACTGGAACGACACTCTGTTCAGCTTCAAGTGCACCCGCGATCCGGGCCTGCGCTTCGAGAACGGTCAGTTCGTGATGATCGGCCTGCAACAGCCCAACGGCCGGCCGCTCATGCGCGCTTACTCGATTGCCAGCCCGAACTGGGAAGAGCATCTCGAGTTCTTCAGCATCAAAGTGCCTGATGGCCCGCTGACTTCCCAGTTGCAGCATCTGAAGGAAGGCGACGAGATCATCATCAGCAAGAAGCCTACCGGCACCCTGGTGCTGGATGACTTGAAGCCTGGCAAGCATTTGTACCTGCTCAGCACCGGTACCGGTCTGGCGCCGTTCATGAGCGTCATCCAGGACCCGGAAACCTACGAGCGTTTCGAAAAAGTGATCCTGTGCCACGGCGTGCGTTACGTCAATGAAGTCGCTTACCGCGAATTCATCACCGAGCACCTGCCGCAGAACGAGTTCTTCGGCGAGGCTCTGCGTGACAAGTTGATCTACTACCCGACCGTGACCCGCGAGCCGTTCGAAAACGAAGGCCGCCTAACCGACCTGATGCGCAGTGGCAAGCTGTTCAGCGACATCGGCCTGCCGCCGATCAACCCGCAGGACGACCGCGCCATGCTGTGCGGCAGCCCGAGCATGCTCGACGAGACCAGCGAAGTGTTGAACAGCTTCGGCCTGACCGTTTCGCCGCGGATGCGCGAGCCGGGTGATTACCTGATCGAGCGTGCGTTCGTCGAGAAGTGACCGAAGGTCACTTGTAGGAGCCGGCTTGCTGGCGATGGCAAACTTCAAAGCGCTATCGCCAGCAAGCCGGCTCCTACATTCAATGGCGTAGTGCGCAGAAAAGCCCGCATGACCTGAGAAGGTCATGCGGGCTTTTTCGTTTCCGGGGTTCAGGCTTTTGCGGGAATGACTTCCAAGACGCGGATCACGCCCGTCTCAGGATAATGCCAGCGTACATCCAGATCCCAGAACTGCGCGCCGTATTCGCGCTCAGGCGTAGGAATCTGGTACGCCGGGCGTGGGTCTTGTGCCAGGCATTGCTCGATCAACTCGACCAGGGGCTCGCCAAGCCGCTGAGCGTGGCCGTGGGCCTGTTGCAGGGCTGAGTCCGTCCACTGCACGGGAATCAGCAGCGGCGGGGCGCTGGCGATGTCGTTGGACGCCGTGTCGATGATGTCGGCGTAGGGCACGTAGGGTTTGATGTCGAGAACCGGCGTGCCGTCCAGCAAGTCGATGCCGGAGATCCACAGTCGATTGGCTTCGACCTTGTCCAGTTTGACCACCGACTGGCCGATGCCGTTAGGACGATGTGTCGCGCGGGTGGCGAACACGCCCATGGATTTGTTACCGCCCAGACGCGGCGGGCGAACTTTGAGGCGTGGCTTTTCTTCCAGCGCTTGATGGAACAGGAACAACAGCCACACATGGCTGACCTGCTCCAGCCCCTGCACCGCATCACCCTGATCGAACGGCGCCACCAGCTCCAGTACGCCCCGAGCGGCCGGGGCCAGTTGCGGTTGACGCGGGATGGCGAACTTCTCCTTGAAGCAGGAGCGCACGAAGCCGATGGGGGAAACGCTGTAGGTCATGGTCTGGGGTCGAGGCCGGGATTAGGGCGGCATGATAACCCGAGCGGCCTCGAGATCGGTGCTGCCTATTACTCTGTCATCGCGGGCAAGCCACGCTCCCACAAGGTTCTCGAGTGAACGCAAATGTTGTGTACGGCATAAAACCTGTGGGAGCGTGGCTTGCCCGCGATAGCCGCGCCGCCGATCTAGAGACTAAACCCGCCATCCAAAGGAATGACATTCCCGGTCATATACGCCCCGGCCGTACTCGCCAGGCTAATCGCCAGCGCCGCCATTTCTTCCTCCCGGCCCCAGCGCTTCATCGGAATCAACGCCGTGTCCTCTGCAAACGCCTGCTCATCGTTGCCGATATGCTGAGTCATCTTGCTAGGGAAACGTCCCGGCGCAATCACGTTGACGTTGATGTGCTGGCTCACCAGCTCTCGCGCCAGAATCCGCGACAGTTGGTGCAGGGCGGCTTTGCTCGGGCCGTAGGCATACGCCTGTTCGCCGAAGGAAGAAATCCCGGCCACCGAACCGATGTTGATGATCCGTGCCGGATTCGCCGCCGAACCGGCCTTGCGCAGCAGCGGTAGAAATTGCTGGATGCAGTTGAACACCGAGGTCACGTTGAGCTGCATGACTTTTTCCCAGCCCTTGACCGGGTAACTCTCCAGCGGCGCACCCCAGGTGGTACCGGCATTGTTCACCAGAATATCCAGCTGACCAATGTGTTCGCTCAATTGCGCGGCCAGTTGCTGAACGCCTTCTTCATGAGCCAGGTTGGCGGCCACGGCGTGGCAAATCCCGAAGGCACTCAGCTCATCGGCAGTTTGCTGACAGGCTTCGGCATCCCGCGCGCACACGTACACGATGGCGCCGGCTTCGACATAAGCCTTGGCGATCATTTTGCCGATACCGCGGGTGCCGCCGGTCACCAGAGCGGTGCGGCCTTGCAGAGAGAAGTAGGGATGCATGGCGAGTCCTGAGAGCTGAGGGTCAATACACCCTAGTCTTCAGCCGCCGGAAGCGGAGCCACTATTTTTGCGAGGAATAAACATCTATACAGATTGGTTTGCGACCGCTCTTGTAGGAGCCGGCTTGCTGGCGATGGCGTTCTCAAGATCGCCATCGCCAGCAAGCCGGCTCCTACAGGGCGCGCTGCGCGGTTTACTGCGGGCGCACGCGCAGGGTCAGGCCCTTGAGGAAGTTGCGCAGCAATTGATCGCCGCACGGGCGGTAGTTGGTGTGGCCGAATTTGCGGAACAGCGCACTCAGCTCAGGCTTGGACACCGGGAACTCGGCGGCCTTGAGGATGGCGTGCATGTCGTCTTCCTTCAGTTCGAAGGCGACACGCAACTTCTTCAGGATGATGTTGTTGGTCACCGGCACTTCGATCGGCTGCGGCGGACGGCTTTCGTCCTTGCCACGCTTGAAGATCACCAGGCCATCGAGGAAATGCGCCATGACTTCGTCCGGGCAGCGTACGAAACCTTCCTCGTCTTCTTCTTTCTTGTCGAGGTACGTCACCAGGTCTTCCAGCGTGACGTCCATGCCGCCGAGCTTGATGATCTCGATGACTTTCTTGTCGCTGATGTCGAGCATGTAGCGCACGCTGCGCAGTACGTCGTTATGAATCATGTGTGCAGTCCTGATATTTCGCTGTGGGCGCCGCATGAAGCTGCGGCGCCGAAATGTATGGCGGCGGGAAAAGCCTTAGAACTTCTCTTTGCCGGACAGGTAGCGCCATTGCCCCACGGGCACTTTGCCGATGGACACGCCGCCGATGCGGATGCGGCGGATGGCGACGACCTTCAGGCCGACAGCCTGGCAGAACAGGGCGATCACGCCCGGTTGTGGATTTTTCATGGCAAAGCGCAGGCGGTTTTCGTTCTGCCAGCTGGCCTTGACCGGCGGCAGTTCCTTGCCCTTGTACGTCAGGCCGTGGTTCAGGCGGTTGAGGCCGTGAGCCACCATGTCGCCTTCGACCTCGACCACATATTCCTGCTCGATCTTGCTGGCATCGGCGGTGAGTTTGCGCAGAATCTTCCAGTCCTGGGTGAACACCAGCAGACCGCTGGCGTTGGCCTGCAGGTCGGCGCTGGCGGTCAGGCGCAGGAAGTGGCCCTTGAGCGGACGTTTGCCGTAGCGGTGTTCTTCGCTCAGGGTCGCGGCGCTGAGGGTCGCCATGGCGCTGTCCGCGTCCATGCCCGCCGGGACGTTCATCAGGATGGTCACTGGTTCCGGCGCAGTGGCCTTGGCCTCTGGGTCGAGCTCGACTTTCTGGGTGTCGACCTTGAACTGCGGCTCGTCGATGACTTCACCATCGACGGTGACCCAGCCGCCCTCGATGAACAGCTCAGCCTCCCGACGGGAGCAGCCGACGAGTTCGATGAGGCGTTTGGAGAGACGAATCGGGTCAGTCATGACAGGGCCGTAACAAAAAAGGGGTGGGCATTGTACCTGCTGGGCGCGGGTTAATCGCGAGTCCATTTGCCTCATGTGTTTTTAATGTGGGAGCGAGCAAGCCCGTTCCCACATGGCGCCATGGTGGTCAGCCATTGCGCGCCAGTTGCTGGCCCTGGCGCAAACGCATGTGCAGCAACGGATAGGGCTGGCCCATACCGTCATGCTCGGAACGACCAATCACCTCGAAGCCCTGCTTGAAGTAAAAACCCAGGGCCTGTGGGTTCTGCTCGTTGACGTCCAGCTCATCGGCGTTCAGGTGTTCCAGGGCGTAGCGCAGTAATTGCTTGCCCAGGCCTTGGCCACGGTGATCCGGATCGATGAACAGCATTTCGATCTTGCCCGCCGCCACGCCAGCGAACCCGGTGATGCGCTGGCGCGAGTCTTTGGTGCAGATCAGCATGACGGCGTCGAGGTAGCGGGTCAGGACCAGGTTCTTCAGCAGTTCGATGTAGCTGTCGGGCAGAAAGTCATGGGTAGCGCGCACCGAGGCCTCCCACACGTGGGTGAGTTCTTCGTAGTCGCTCTGTTTCGGTGTGTAAATGACCGAATGTTGGCGCATGGCCGCTTGCTCCTTCTGTTAAGAGCCGTTCCCGTAAGGCTGCGAGTTTTTTCTCCCACAAAAAGATAGACGTAAAAAAGCCCCGCATCTCGTCAAGAGAGCGGGGCTTTTCGTATTTTTTGCGTTTAGATCTGTTCAGCCCACAGGTCGTATTCGTCGGCGTCAGTCACTTTGCACCAGACCTTGTCGCCCGGCTTCAGGTTGCTGCCGTTGTCGATGAACACGTTGCCGTCGATTTCCGGGGCATCGAAGAAGCAGCGGCCGACCGCGCCTTGCTCGTCGACTTCGTCCACCAGCACTTCGATCTCACGGCCGATGCGCATTTGCAGGCGTGCCGAGCTGATGGCCTGCTGGTGCGCCATGAAGCGATCCCAACGGTCTTGCTTGACGTCGTCCGGAACAATTTCCAGGTCCAGATCGTTGGCCGGTGCGCCTTCGACCGGCGAGTACTGGAAGCAGCCGACGCGGTCCAGTTGGGCTTCGGTCAGCCAGTTCAGCAGGTACTGGAAGTCTTCTTCGGTTTCGCCGGGGAAGCCGACGATGAAGGTCGAACGGATGATCAGGTCCGGGCAGATCTCGCGCCAGTTCTTGATCCGCGCCAGGGTCTTGTCTTCGAAGGCCGGGCGTTTCATGGCTTTGAGGACTTTCGGGCTGGCGTGCTGGAACGGGATGTCCAGGTACGGCAGGATTTTCCCGGCGGCCATCAGCGGGATCAGCTCGTCGACGTGCGGGTACGGATAAACGTAGTGCAGGCGAACCCAGACGCCGAGGGTGCTCAGGGCTTCGCAGAGTTCGGTCATGCGGGTTTTCACCGGCGCGCCGTTCCAGAAACCGGTGCGGTATTTCACGTCGACGCCATAGGCACTGGTGTCCTGGGAAATCACCAGCAGCTCTTTGACGCCGGACTTGACCAGGCGCTGGGCCTCGTCGAGCACGTCACCGACCGGGCGGCTGACCAGTTTGCCGCGCATCGACGGGATGATGCAGAAGCTGCAGCTGTGGTTGCAGCCTTCGGAAATCTTCAGGTAGGCGTAGTGGCGCGGGGTCAGTTTGATCCCTTGCGGCGGCACCAGGTCGATCAGCGGGTTGTGATCCTGACGCGGCGGCACGACGTCGTGCACGGCGTTGACCACTTGCTCGTACTGCTGCGGACCGGTCACGGCCAGTACACTCGGGTGCACGTTACGGATGTTGCCTTCTTCGACGCCCATGCAGCCGGTCACGATGACCTTGCCGTTTTCCTTGATGGCTTCGCCGATCACTTCCAGGGACTCAGCCTTGGCCGAGTCGATGAAGCCGCAGGTGTTGACCACCACGACGTCGGCGTCCTGATAAGTGGACACAACGTCATAGCCTTCCATGCGCAGCTGGGTAAGGATGCGCTCGGAGTCGACCAGTGCTTTCGGGCAACCCAGGGATACGAAGCCAACCTTTGGATTGGCCGGCGCAGGAGTGGTGGACATGTCTAACCTCGGTATTTGTGACGCCTCCAGCCGATGACGGCAAGGCGACAGACGGGCGCTATGTTGCACCCTCTGGTCAAAAAGTGCGCAATTCTAACGATGGGCGGCGCACTTGACCAGCTTTATGCAGGGAAATACGACGAGTGCTGCGCTATGCTTCGCGCCTTTACGCTTTACCGATTTTTTACAGTCAATAAATCGTCTGTAACAACAAGTAAAACAGTGCATGCTGCACCACAAATCATAGTGCTTCTTTGAAGAAGCCCGGATCTGAGTAGTAGGAGTGATGGATGGGGCAGGCAAGTAGTCAGGCGATAGCCGGCGGACATTCGGCGGCGAAGCCGATCAGCATGCTGGTTGCGGCGGTCGGAGTGGTTTATGGCGACATCGGCACGAGCCCGTTGTACACCCTCAAAGAAGTGTTTTCCGGTGGCTATGGCGTGCCCGTCAACCATGACGGCGTGCTGGGCATTCTGGCGCTGATCTTCTGGTCGCTGATCTGGGTCGTGTCGATCAAATACATGATGTTCGTGCTGCGTGCCGACAACCAGGGCGAAGGCGGGATCATGGCCTTGACCGCGCTGGCACGACGAGCGGCGGGGGGGCATGCAAAATTGCGCACGCTGCTGGTTGTCTGCGGGCTGATCGGCACGGCGCTGTTCTACGGCGACAGCATGATCACCCCGGCGATTTCCGTTCTTTCGGCGATCGAAGGGCTGGGGCTGGCCTTCGAAGGCATCGACCATTGGGTGGTGCCGTTGTCGTTGATCGTGCTGGTGGCGCTGTTTCTGATCCAGCGTCATGGTACGGCCCGGATCGGCATTCTGTTCGGGCCGATCATGGTCACCTGGTTTCTGGTACTCGGCGCGCTGGGCGTGTACGGCATCAACCAACACCCGGAAGTGTTGCAAGCGATAAACCCGGTGTGGGGCGTGCGCTTCTTCATGGACCATCCAGGCATGGGGATCACGATTCTTGGTGCCGTGGTGCTGGCGTTGACCGGTGCCGAGGCGCTGTACGCGGATATGGGCCACTTCGGTCGCAAGCCGATCGCTCGGGCCTGGTTCATCCTGGTGTTGCCCGCACTGGTACTGAACTACTTCGGTCAGGGCGCATTGCTGCTCGGTGATCCGGAAGCCGCCCGCAACCCGTTCTATCTGCTGGCGCCAAGCTGGGCGCTGATCCCGTTGGTCGCGTTGTCGACCATGGCCACGGTGATTGCCTCGCAAGCGGTCATCTCCGGTGCATTCTCCCTGACCCGCCAGGCGATCCAGCTCGGCTACATTCCGCGGATGCGCATTCAGCACACCTCCAGTGCCGAACAAGGGCAGATTTATATCGGCGCGGTGAACTGGGCGCTAATGGTCGGCGTGATCCTGCTGGTACTGGGCTTCGAGTCCTCCGGCGCCCTGGCCTCGGCCTACGGCGTGGCGGTGACCGGGACCATGCTGATGACCACGATTCTGGTGTCGGCGGTGATGCTGCTGCTGTGGAAGTGGCCACCGGTTCTTGCGGTCCCGGTATTGCTCGGTTTCCTGTTGGTGGACGGTCTGTACTTCGCCGCCAACGTGCCAAAAATCGTTCAGGGTGGTGCATTCCCGGTGATCGCCGGTATCGCACTGTTCGTCCTGATGACCACCTGGAAACGCGGCAAGCAACTGCTGGTGGATCGCCTGGACGAAGGCGGGTTGCCGCTGCCGATCTTCATCAGCAGTATCCGCGTGCAACCGCCACATCGGGTCCAGGGCACCGCTGTGTTCCTTACCGCTCGCCCGGATGCCGTGCCCCACGCGCTGTTGCACAACCTGCTGCATAACCAGGTGCTGCACGAGCAAGTGGTGTTGCTGACAGTGGTGTACGAAGACATCCCGCGCGTACCGCCGCAACGGCGTTTCGAGGTCGATTCCTACGGCGAAGGCTTCTTCCGGGTCATCCTGCACTTCGGTTTCACCGACGAGCCGGACGTGCCGCAAGCGCTGAAACTGTGTCATCTCGATGACCTGGACTTCAGCCCGATGCGCACCACGTACTTCCTCAGCCGCGAGACGGTCATCGCCTCCAAGCTCGAAGGCATGGCCCGCTGGCGCGAGGCGTTGTTCGCCTTCATGCTGAAAAACGCCAATGGCAACCTGCGTTTCTTCAATCTGCCGCTGAACCGGGTGATTGAACTAGGTACCCAGGTCGAGATGTAAGCCCCCATGAAAAAGCCCCCGTTGCCATGAAGGTAGCGGGGGCTTTTTTGTGTCTGTGCCTTTACTTGCTTTCAGGCCGCTCTTCTTCGGATTCGGTCTTTGTTCGGGCGGGTCGCGGGGTCAGCACCTTCACCACATCATCAATCACCGCCTTACTCATCGCCGTCAGGTAATGCGCGGCCCAGGCGTGGCGGTCGGTGTCTTTTGCGTAGGCTGCATCCTCGGTAAATGATCTGACGAGGAACAGCAGGTCGGAGGCTTGTGACAAGGCATCAACAATGGGGACGCCGGCGCGGACGTTGAATAGCGCCTGATCCGAGCAGTAGATCAGTGGCGTGAAGCCGAGGGTTTTTAGTTCTGAAATCGCGCTTGAATCTGTTTTGTTCATGTCTAACTCCTTAACCCGAGGGAGCAGCGGCCACGTTCGTTTCCAAGCGAATGGGTGGCAGCTGTACGTAGGTTGGAAAACCGGGAGCTAAGGAACCGGCACACCCGAAGGCGTCCCACGCACAGCCGCCATAACAGGATCGCAGCTGTAAAAACCGCTGCCGTACTGATGGGGGGCGCTGTTGCACTTAACTCGACGGGTTTCCAAGCCCGATCGCTGAATGGTCAGCGACGTCCGGAGAGTATCCCGTCGAAGAAAAACGCAACAAGGCGGCAAAGTGCCCAAAAAGCGAGATTCGGAGTTTGCCTACAAGGTCTGCGGGCGTCATCCGATATTGTGACACCTTCTGTAAACGAGACTAAACATGTCCCCATTTATCTGAGTTCAGCGCAGCCCCCTGTGGTGCGGTTAAATTGCGTGCTAATGAAAAAGCCCCCGCAACCATAAGGTGTCGGGGGCTTTTTTGTGTCCGGGGACTCAGATCACTCCTGAGCCGCCGTCTCCTTCGCTTGACGCTTCACGATGGCATCCACCAATCGCTGCGCCAACGCCGGGTAGTTCTCGTCGAAGTGATGGCCGCCAGGCAGTTTCATCGCTTCGCCCACGGCGGTCTTGTCGGTGCAGCCGCTCTCGTCGACTTCTTCCTCGCCGTAGATGCACACTACTTTCGCCGGCGGCAGCTTGGCCATTTCCGGGCCGGTGGCGGCTTCTTTGCCGGCGTTGCCGAGCCAGCCTTCGACTTCGATCTCGAAGCTGCCGGTGCGGGCGAAGGCCAGCAGGATGATTGCGTCGACCCGCTGCTGTTCGGCTTCCGGCAGGCGGTTGTAGATGGCTGGCAGAACGTCGGCGCCGAATGAGTAGCCGGTCAGGATGAAGCGCTTGGTGCCCCATTTCTGCCGGTAGTGCTGCATCAGTTCGGTCAGGTCCAGGGCGCTTTGTTCCGGGCTCTTGTGCTGCCAGTAGTAGCGCAGGGTGTCGATGCCGACCACCGGGTAGCCGATCTTGGCCATCTCGCCGGCCACGTCGCGGTCCAGGTCGCGCCAGCCGCCGTCGCCGGAGAGGAACAGGGTGACGGTGTCCTTGGCCTGGCCGGCCGGCACTTCGACCACCGGAATCTGCAGGCCGCCGGCGGCTTTATCGCCACCGACGAGGGTTTTGCGCAGTTCGTTGTTCAGCACTTGCGGCAGGTTGATGTCGTAGTCGCTGATGCTGGTTTCGGCGTTGGGCTGGTCACGCACGAAGCCGGCGCTGGTGTCGTCCGGGTTGTCGTTCCAGGCCACCAGCCAGTGACCGTGGGCGGCACTTTTTGGCAACAGGTGGGTACAGCCGGGTTTTTCCAGGGCCAGGTCAACCGAAATGGCCTGGGCCTTGTCGTCCTTCTGCTCGGACAGCCAGCGCCATGCCAGCACCGCGCCAGGGCCGATGCCGCTGACCAGGGTTGCCGGGCCTTTGAGTTCTCTGAGGCCTGCTTGCAGGGCACGACTTTGTTGGATGCAGTCCTTGGGCAGGATCACCTGGACGATCTGCGCCGAGCCGCTGCGGCTCAGGGTCATCAATTGTTTATCGCTGAGCTTCTGCTCTTCATTGACCGCCACCAGCACCTGCGCGCGCGGCGTGGTGCCGGGGATGACGCGGGTCATCACGGCGCCATCGGCCGGCGTCAGCAGTTCGAGGGTCGGTTCGGGTGCCGGGCGTTTCAGGTACCAGTAACCGCCACCGACAATCAGGGCCAGCACTACCAGTGTGGCCAGTACGTACCGCAGGGAGCGTTGAATCATCAGCGTTTCACCAATCCAGTCAAGCCGCCCGCAATCAGGGCGGCAGTGTCGGCCAGGGCCACCAGCGGATCGAGTCCGGCAGGCACGGCCATATAACGGGGTTCCCAGTCAGGCTGGAACTTGTCTTTGAAGCGGCGCAAACCTTGGAAGTTGTACAGCTGCTCACCACGGCGGAACACCATCGAGCCCAAGCGCTGGGTCAGTGGTGCACCACGCCGGGGTTGCAACCCCGACAACGGCACCATGCCCAGGCTGAACCGCGCGTATCCATGATTTTTATAATGTTGAATCAGGCCGACCATCATGAATTCCATGGTCAGCTTAGGGGCGTCGGGGTGCGCGCGCATCAGGTCGAGGCTGGCCAGTTCATGGCCGTAGGTCTCGAGCAGGTTGGCGAACGCCACCGGGCGCCCTTCGAAACGAATCACCGCAACGCGGAAGTGCTTGAGGTAGTCATCGCTGAAACGCCCGAGCGAGAAGCCTTTCTCGCGCACATTCTTGCCGGTCAGCCAGGCATCGGAAATCACCTTGAGCTCGTCCATCGGCGCTTGCCCCGGCTCATGAATCTCCAGCGACAGGCCGTCACGGGTGCCACGGTTCCAGGTGTAGCGCAGGTCCTTCATCTCTTTGCCTTTGGCTTCGAGATCGAAACGCTTGAGATCGACCCGGGCTTCTTCGCCGAGCTTGATCGCGGTCAGGCCGATGTCCATGTAGTACGGCAGGTTCTCAGCGCGTACTTGATAAAACACAGGGCGGGCGTGATGGATATCGCACAGGTCACGGAACTGCCAGATCATTTCCGCCCGTTGCTGGGTCGGGCCGATCGGGTCATACAGCGCTACCAGGCTGCGGCCACGGCGGGCGTACATCAGGAACGCCTCGTCGTTAGGGTGGAACAGCAGCGCCTTGTCACCGGTCAGGGCCAGGCCGCCATCCGGTTGGTTTGAAGCCATGAGGATCTTTGCCGCGCGCTCCAGTTCATCGGAGGTTGGCAGGTGGATTATCGGACGCGCGGTGCGCAGCAGCCACGTCAGCGATACCACTACAAGCAGGACTGCAGCACCTAGCAATGAGCGCAAGCCTCGCGGGGCGTCGGCGTCGAGGGTGAACTGCCACCAGAGTTGATGGCTGTACGGAACGTCCTGATAGGCGAACAGCAGCAACCAGATCGAGGCGCCGAGTACGCAAAGACTCGACACCAGATACAGCGGCGAAAACGGCAGCTCGGTCAGGCGGCTGGGGCGGTAGAACGACCGCCGGAAAACCCCCAGCAAACTTGCTGTCAGGGTCATCAGGCTGGCTTCTTCCCAATCGAAGCCTTTGAGCAGAGAGAGCACGGCGCCGACCAACAACAGAATAGTGGTCAGCATCCACGCGGCCGACAGGCGGCGACGCAAGCCCTGAGCCAGCAGCAGGCAGAGCACGCCCACCAGGCTG
The DNA here is from genome assembly GCF_016861935.1 of Pseudomonas sp. 008. Classification (NCBI taxonomy): domain Bacteria; kingdom Pseudomonadati; phylum Pseudomonadota; class Gammaproteobacteria; order Pseudomonadales; family Pseudomonadaceae; genus Pseudomonas; species Pseudomonas sp. 008. The sequence goes on from NZ_BOMA01000015.1 coordinate 152,051, forward strand.
GCGCCGAAGTGCGAGGCGTCGACCAGTCGATGCGGGATCAGAAAACCGATGTGTTCAAGGCGAGTATCGATCTCCGGTGTTACACCGGAGAACAGCAGCACCACGCCGGACAGGAACACCAGCACCGCCAGAATCGGCGCGGCCAGGCCCGAGGCGGCACGTAGTGTCTGGCGTGTCTGAAACAGGCGCTGGCCTTCGTTGATCAGCAGCAGTACGCAAGCCACCAGCAGCGGCAAGATCACGTAGATCAGGCGGTAGAGCAGCAGGGCGGCAGCCAGTGGCGCGGCGCCGAGCTTGTCGGCGAAGGCCGCCAGCAAAATCGCTTCGAACACCCCGACGCCGCCGGGTACGTGGCTGAGCACGCCGGCAGCCAGGGCCAGGAGATAGACCAGCAGGAATGCACCGAAGGGCGGCGCTTCGGGCAGCAACAGATAGAGCACTGTCGCGGCGGCGGCCACGTCCAGGGCGGTGATGACCAGTTGCAGGAAGGTCAGGCGGCGGCCCGGCAGGCGCAAGGTGCGGCGGCCGACCTTGACCAGCAGGTTGTCCGGGTAAGGCTGTTCCGGCAAGCGACGGCGGTAGATGCCGATCGCCAGTACTGTGGCGAGCAGCAGCACGGCCACTGCAATCGCACCCAGCAACGTCTCGGAGAAACCCAGGGCCAGCGAGGCGGCTGGCAGGTTGCTGAGGGTGGCGAGGGCGGCCAGGGGCGGGAGGGCACAGCCGAGCGAGAGGCTGGCAAACAGCGTCATGTGCGCGACTTCCGAAGCCCCCACGCCATGCCGTGCATATAGACGGTAGCGAACCGAGCCCCCCGACAGCAGCGACAGGCCGATGGCATTGCCGATGGCGAAAGCAGTGAAGCCCCCTAGCGCCACGACTCGCGGCGCCAGTGTCACGCCGGCATAACGGCTGGCCGACCATTCGTAACCCAGCAGAATGACGAAGCCGACGACGGTCGCGCCTAACGCACCCAGCAAGGCCGGTCTCGGCACTTCCAGGATCGAGTCGTGCAGTGCGTACAGATCGAGTTCGCTCAGCAGGTGACGACAGGCAATCAGCGCGATGGCGAACAACAGCAAAGTGACCGCCAGACCGATGGGTTGACGGTATTTGCTGATTCGATCCAGCAAGCGCAGACGCTCGGCTTTGATCGGTTGTGTCGCTGTGACGGTGTCTTGTGGATCAGACGAGTTGGCGCGCATCAATCACCTCTTGGATTGTGCGCGACAGGATGGGGGTATCCAGCCAAGTTACCAATCCCTGTAGAAAAAAATAATCACAAATATTAACGCGTCTCACCGGGTATCGGCGATGGCGCATCACCAGTCGTCGAGGGTTTTCCTTGCGGTTCAGCCTAGGTCTGAACTCACAGTCTGGCGACCCTGAACGGCTCACTGCACAGTGACAGATCATTGTTGCGAAAGGACTTTTTCAACAGATACAAAAAAGGCCACTCTTTCGAGTAGCCTTTTTTGATGTTTGGTTGCGGGAGCCGGATTTGAACCGACGACCTTCGGGTTATGAGCCCGACGAGCTACCAGACTGCTCCATCCCGCGTCTGTGTGGCGGCATTCTACAGGCGAATGCCGGAGTGTCAACCGTTAATCCAAGTATGGGTCAAATAAACAAGAATCAGCGCTGAACGGTCGCCGAGGAACGCTAAGTTTCGGAATCAGAAGGATTTCTCGTTTCTGCTCGGTAAAGCATGAAGCGCTGATTTTTTATAAAACAGGCACGCACAAAAAAGGCCACTCTTTCGAGTAGCCTTTTTCGATGTTTGGTTGCGGGAGCCGGATTTGAACCGACGACCTTCGGGTTATGAGCCCGACGAGCTACCAGACTGCTCCATCCCGCGTCTGTGTGTCGGCATTCTACAGAGGATCGCCGGGCTGTCAACCTTCAATCTCGGTAAAATCTGTTCCTGTTCAATCGCTTAGGTGAAAAAGTGGGGTGTGGATCGGGCTGAAACGCAGGCAGGGCAAGGCTTTCGGCTCTATCGGTAGGTGGCTTTCGATTGAGAAAATAAATTCCTCCAGTACTTTTCCTACCGCTTGAAAAGAAGATTCAGACTACTGGTGCTATATACAGGTGTCAGTGAGATACTGCCGGTACGACACGCCGATACTTCATTTCTTCGCCATGAACACCGCTTTTATATGACGCAGCGAAAAATCATCCACGTCGATTGTGACTGCTTCTACGCCGCCATCGAGATGCGTGACGACCCACGCCTGGCCGGTAAGCCTTTGGCGGTGGGTGGCTCGGCGGATCGGCGTGGGGTGATTGCTACCTGTAACTATGAAGCGCGGGCTTATGGCGTGCGCTCGGCCATGTCTTCCGGACATGCCTTGAAACTGTGTCCGGACCTGACCATCGTCAAGCCGCGCATGGAGGCCTATAGAGAGGCGTCGAAGGAAATACATACGATCTTTCGCGATTACACCGACCTGATCGAGCCGCTTTCCCTGGACGAGGCTTACCTCGACGTGTCGGAGAGTGCGCATTTTGGCGGCAGCGCCACGCGAATCGCCCAGGATATTCGTCGCCGGGTGTCCAATCAGTTGCACATCACCGTGTCGGCCGGCGTGGCGCCGAACAAGTTTCTTGCCAAGATCGCCAGCGACTGGAAGAAGCCCAATGGCTTGTTCGTGATCACGCCCGATCAGGTGGAAGACTTCGTCAGCGGGTTGCCGGTGAGCAAACTGCATGGTGTTGGCAAAGTGACCGCCGACAAGCTGGGCAAGCTCGGCATCGTCGATTGCCTGCAATTACGCGAGTGGAGCAAATTGGCGCTGGTGCGTGAATTCGGCAGCTTCGGCGAGCGACTCTGGAGCCTGGCCCGTGGGATCGATGAGCGGTTAGTGCACAACGACAGTCGTCGGCAGTCGATCAGCGTTGAAAACACCTATGACGTGGACCTGCCGGATCTGGTGAGTTGTCTGGATAAATTGCCCGAGCTGCTGGAGTCCCTGAATGGCCGAATGGCGCGGATCGACAGCAGCTATCGCCCGGGCAAACCGTTCGTCAAAGTGAAGTTCCACGATTTTACCCAGACTACGTTGGAGCAGGCCGGGGCAGGGCGGGATCTGGGGAGTTATCAGCTATTGCTGACCCAGGCCTTCAATCGCGGCGGGAAACCGGTGCGGTTGTTGGGGATTGGGGTGAGGCTGGAGGATTTGCGGGGCGGGTTCGAACAGTTGGAGTTGTTTGAACGGTGAGATTTTAAAATCAAAAGATCGCAGCCTTCGGCAGCCCCTACAGGGTGTACTCCATCCAATGTAGGAGCCGTCGAAGGCTGCGATCTTTTAATAGGCCTTAATTCGGCCCCGGATCCGCCACCAGTCGCCCGGCATCCTTGGTCAGTGACTTGAGGAACTCAGCCTGCAACTCGGGATCGTTGCGGGTCAGTTCGATCAGGCTCTGTTCCAGTTCGCTGGCTTCTTCTTCCAGGCCCAGTTCCGACAGACGTTTGACCCGGTGCACCCACTGGCTTACTTCGTCGTCTTCGAGGTCGTCGTAAATCAGCTCATGGGCTTCGAGCAGCTTGCCGCGCAAGTTGTTGCTGATCGCCAGGGACGAGTCGGTGTGCACATCGTCTTTGTTGTCCTCGACACTGATCTGCAGCTTGCCCAGATGATTGAGGTCATGTTCGGCGAACGGGCTGTCCAGCAGGTTCAGGCGCAACACACCGTTGCGGTCGGTGCTCAGCTCGAACGTGTCCTTGCCGGCCTTGACCTGCACCGGACGCTCGCTCCAGGGCAGGCTCGAGTATTCCGTGCGCTTGTCACGCTGGACTTCGTCGATGCCCGCCAGGTTCTGCTGTGCGCGACCGTGAGACTGCACGTTCATGAACGGGTTGAGCCCGGCAAAACCATAGCTGAGCCAATCCTTCGTCACGCTGTCCGGCAGATTACCGAGGGCGAACACGTTGACCACGTTCGCACCGACGCCGGCCACTACGGCCACCGCGCCCAGCGGGATCTCATAGATCTCCCTCCAGGGTTGGTAAGGCGTGTAACGGTCATAGTGGCGTGTGACTTCGAATTCGGTGACTTCGAAGGTCTTCTGCTCGTGGATTTTCACCCGGCGTTGCGGCAGCTCCAGCACTTTGGGTTCGCCGACATCGATCTGCAGGCTGTGATCGAGCAACTTACGCTCGACCCGCTCCTCGTGTTCGCTGCGTTGTGACATCTGATTGGCACAGCCGCTGACCAGCAGGGTGCCGCACAGGGCGGCACCACCGAGGCCTAAGGTGTTTCGCTTGAACATGACGTCTCTATCTGGTGTCAGCGGCGGATACGGGCCTGGAGGAAAGACAGCACGTCAGCGACCGGCAGCGCTTGCGCCTCGGCTTCGGTACGGCTCTTGTATTCCAGATTGCCGTCGGCGAGGCCGCGGTCACTGACCACGATCCGGTGTGGAATGCCGATCAGCTCCATGTCCGCGAACTTGATGCCCGGGCTGGTTTTCTTGTCGCGGTCGTCCAGCAGCACGTCGAAACCGGCAGCAGTCAGTTCTGCGTAGAGCTTGTCGGTGGCTTCGCGAACCTGTTCGGTTTCGTAGCGCAGCGGTACCAGAGCAATCTGGAACGGGGCCAGAGCGTCGCTCCAGATGATCCCGTTCTCGTCGTTGTTCTGTTCGATGGCGGCAGCTACTACGCGGGATACACCAATGCCGTAGCAGCCCATTTCCAGGGTGACCGGTTTGCCGTTCTCGCCCAGCACTTCGCACTTCATCGCTTTGCTGTACTTGTTGCCCAGCTGGAAGATGTGCCCGACTTCGATCCCGCGCTTGATTTCCAGGGTGCCTTTGCCGTCAGGGCTTGGATCACCGGCCACGACGTTGCGCAGGTCGGCAACGGTCGGAACCGGCAGATCGCGCTCCCAGTTCACGCCAAAGTAGTGCTTGTCGTCGATGTTGGCACCGATGCCGAAGTCGCTCATCAGTTCGACGGAACGGTCGATGATGATCGGCAGCGGCAGGTTCAGCGGGCCGAGGGAGCCGGCGCCGGCGCCAATGGCGTCGCGCAGTTCGGCTTCGGAAGCCATGACCAGCGGGCTGGCAACGCCAGGCTGGTTGGCGGCCTTGATTTCGTTCAGTTCGTGGTCGCCACGGATGATCAGGGCAATCAGCTTGCCTTTCTCTTCAGCGTGCACCACCAGGGTCTTGATGGTTTTTTCGATCGGCAGGTTGAAGCCTTCGACCAGTTGCGCAATTGTCTTGGCGTTCGGCGTGTCGACCAGACGCAGCTCTTCGGCAGGCAGTGGACGAGAGGTTTCCCGCGGTACGGCTTCGGCTTTCTCGATGTTCGCGGCGTAGTCGGAACCGTTGCTGAAGACGATGTCGTCTTCGCCGGACTCAGCCAGTACGTGGAACTCGTGGGAACCGGCGCCACCGATGGAGCCGTTGTCAGCTTCAACCGGACGGAATTTCAGGCCCAGGCGGGTGAACACGTTGCAGTACGCCTGGTGCATGCGGTCGTAGGTGACCTGCAGCGATGCCTGGTCGGCATGGAACGAGTAGGCGTCCTTCATGATGAATTCGCGGCCACGCATCAAACCGAAGCGTGGGCGGATTTCGTCACGGAATTTGGTCTGGATCTGATACAGGTTGATCGGCAGCTGTTTGTAGCTGCTCAACTCGTTGCGCATCAGGTCGGTGATGACCTCTTCGTGAGTCGGGCCGGCGCAGAAGTCGCGACCGTGGCGATCCTTGAAGCGCAGCAATTCAGGGCCGTACTCTTCCCAGCGACCCGATTCCTGCCACAGCTCAGCCGGTTGAGTGCTCGGCATCAACACTTCGAGAGAACCGGCGGCGTTCATTTCTTCACGCACGATGGCTTCGACCTTGCGCATCACTCGCAAGCCCATCGGCAGCCAGGTGTACAGGCCCGAGGCGAGTTTGCGGATCATGCCGGCGCGCAGCATCAGCTGATGGCTGATGACGACCGCGTCGGAAGGCGTTTCTTTCTGTGTGGCGAGCAAAAATTGACTGGTGCGCATGGTTGGCCGTTGTCGGTTGCTGATAACGAGAAGTAATGGGGCATTGTACGGGCGAGATCTGCTGGCGTACAGGCGTGCGGCCGGCTGTGTGGCTGGAGGGCGAGAAACTGCTCGCCCTCTGCGACCTGTATCAAAGAGGCTGCGATTCTTCCGTGACCGGGGTCTGAGCCGGTTCAGGCGTCGGGGTCGGACCGGCACGGCGGTTTTCCTGGAACCAGTGCAAGGCGATCAACAGCAGCGTCGGAACGCCCAGCAGGGCAGTGATCAGGAAGAAGTTGTGGTAGCCGAATTTTTCCACCATGACCCCTGAATAGCCGCCGATCAGACGAGGCAACAAGAGCATGATCGAGCTGAGCAGGGCGTACTGGGTCGCGGAGAATTTGAGGTTGGTCAGGCTCGACAGGTAAGCGACGAAAGCCGAAGTCGCCAGGCCCGAGCTGAAGTTGTCCAGGGAAATGGTGACGATCAGCATCTGCAGATTGGCGCCCATGTCCGTGAGCATCAGGAACAGCAGGTTAGTGGCCGCCGATGCGGCACCGCCGATGAACAGAATGGGCAGAATGCCGAAGCGCACGATCAGCAAGCCGCCCATGCCGGCGCCGACCAATGTCATGATCAGGCCGAAAATCTTGCTGACACTGGCAATCTGATCCTTGGTGAACCCTTGGTCGATGTAGAACACGTTGGCCATCACGCCCATGACCGTATCGGACATCCGGTAGGTGGCGATCAGCCCAAGCAGCAGCAGGGCTTGCCAGCGGTAACGCAGAATGAAGTCGTTGACCGGCGTCAGCACCGGCGCCAGGCCACGGCGGCCCATGGCCGACAAGCACAGGGCGGTGAGCGTGGTATAGAGGATTGCCCGCAGGAATGCGCGGTCTTCGAGCAACAGGTCGAGCAGGCTGACACCGTTGAATAGCACGCTGGCGAAGTCGGTATTGTAGAACTGGGTGAACATGGCCGGTACGGACACCAGCAGTACGATCAGCACGAACACCGACGCCAGCTGGTGCACGAAGCTGTAGCGTCCGGCCTGAAGCTGAGTGCGCAGTGGCACCGGCGGTTCGCGCATGAAGAGGGAGGTCAGCAGCGCCGGGATCATCAAGATGCCGAACAGCAGATAGGTGCCAGTCCACGCCGCATGTTTGTAGTTGAAACCGGTGGAGCCGAAGCCTTCGGCAAAAAACAGCGCGCCCGCCGTTGCCAGCAGGGCCGCGACCCGATAACCGGCCATGTAGCTGGCCGCCAGTGCAGCCTGGCGGGTATCGTCGACGATTTCCAGGCGATAGGCATCGATGGCAATGTCTTGCGTTGCCGAAGCAAAGGCGACTACCACAGCGATGGCGATCAGCCAGGAGAGGTGTTTTTGCGGGTCGCAGAAACCCATGCCGATCAGGCCGAGGATCACCAGTGCCTGGGCCAGCACCAGCCAGGAGCGTCGTCGGCCAAGCTTGCCGAGCAGGGGTAGGCGCCACTGGTCGAGCAGCGGGGACCAGACCCATTTAAAGGCGTAGGCCAGGCCGATCAGGCTTGCATAGCCGATGGTTTCACGGGCAACACCAGCTTCGCGCAGCCAGACTGAAAGCGTCGAAAACACCAGCATGTAGGGCAGGCCGGCGGCGAAACCAAGCAGCAACAGCACGAGCGTCGAGGGGCTGGCATAGGCGGCGAGCGCGGCGCGCCAGGTTTTACGGGGCATGGGCTGGAGTCTGCCTCAAGAATTACGGAAACAAAGCGCGCACTCTAACCGCTGTGCTCTACCGGGCGCCAGCCATGGCGCTGAATATCAACACGATTGTTCAGAATGCTGATGCCTTCCATGCGCAATCGGGCCCGCTGTTCATCCCCTGAAGGGCTGCCTGCGGGCAGACTGATCCGACCACCGGCACCCAGCACACGATGCCAGGGCAATTTAGTGTCACCGGGCAGTTGGCTCAATGTTCGCCCGACCCAGCGGGCGGCGCGACCCAGTCCGGCCAGCTCGGCGAGCTGACCGTAACTCACGACTTTGCCCTCGGGCACTTGTGCCAGGGTCAGGTAGAGCGCCGTGCGTCGGATTTGCGCTGCGCTTTCGGTTTCAGCGGTTGAGTCGGTCACGTCCGGGTTCCTGAAAAAAATACGCATTGACCGTCTGTAGAGTAAATCCTGGATTGTCAGTTGAGAAATGAACTCAATAGAAATAGCCGGGTCAGTCCTTGCCAGGGCCTTATTTCCAAGAATAATGCCGATTTTTTTTCGCAAAGTTGAGCTTTTGATTCGCTTATGTTGCCCAGAACCTTGCTGTGCCTCGCTGTTGTCAGTGCCTCCACTCCTTTGCTCGCCGATACGGTCTGGTTGAAGAACGGTGACAAGCTGAGCGGCAAGATTACGCTCTTCGATGGCGGCAAGCTGTTGATCCAGACCCCGTATGCCGGTGCGGTTCCGATTGACTGGAAAGAGGTCAAAACCCTGGAAAGCGATCAGCAAATGTTGGTCAAGCAGGATGCTTACACTGGCGAGAAGGCCAAGTCGCTGCATGCGGCAGAGGACGGCAAGGTCACCCTGGCCAACGGCGATGGCCCCAAGACTGTGGAGTTGGCCAGCATTCAGCAGATGCTCAAGCCCAAACCGGTGGTCGAGGATTTGGTGTTTAAAGGTAACGTCGACCTGGCGCTGGATTATCAGCGCGCAGAAAAAGATACCGATGATTACGACGTCGGCTTCAAAACCACCGCGCGTCACGGTCGGTGGCGTCATACGGCGGAAGGTGAGTACAACCGCGAGTTTCAGGATGACGTGGTCACCACTGATAACTGGCGTGCCGAGTATTCTCTCGACCGCTTCCTCACCGAGAAGTGGTTCTGGCAGGGGCGTTTGAATTACAAGCGCGACAAGGTCGAAGAACTCTCCCGTCAGCGCACCGTCGGTACCGGCCCTGGTTATCAATTCTGGGATGACGAACTGGGTGCCTTCTCCCTGGGCTCGCTCCTCAACCGTACGGACTACGAATTTTCCGATGGCGGAAAGCAAAACTTCTATTCCCTGGCCGTGAAGTGGGACTACAACCGCTACCTGATTGGCAAGAAGGTCGAGTTCTTCACCAAAGGCGAAGTGGGCAAGCCACTGTCGGGTGTCGCCGATTACGCACTCGATACCGAGGCCGGCCTGCGCTACAAAGTCACCGACTGGGCGTCGCTGAACCTGAAGGCCGAGAAAGACATCATCAGTGGTACTGACAATGCGGACCTGAACAAGACCCGATATACCGCAGGGTTTGGCGTGGCTTGGTAACACGCTGGAAAATCAAAAGATCGCAGCCTTCGGCAGCTCCGCACCTGTGGGTGCCGCCGAAGGCTGCGATTTTTTGTTGCCACACAAAACATACAGGCACAAAAAAGCCCCGCTTTTAAGGGCGGGGCCTTTTACTAAAGCAAGTACAAGTTAGATAACTTGAACTTCTTCAGCTTGCATGCCTTTCTGACCGCGGGTAGCGATGAAAGAAACCTGTTGGCCTTCTTTCAGGCTTTTGAAGCCGTCGGATTGGATAGCTTTGAAGTGAACGAACAGGTCGTCACCGGATTGTGGAGTGATGAAGCCGAAGCCTTTTTCATCGTTGAACCACTTAACGGTACCGGTTTGGCGATTAGACATGGTGTAACTCCTTGAACAAAGATAACTGCGACTCAGGAAGAACCCTGGCCGAGACTGAGTGCAAAGAGCAGGAAAAATTCTTGTAGATGGTTGGATCGAAATTCAACATATCGTGTAGAGATTCTCAGTGACACAAGCAGCACAGTGGCGCCACCTTAACCCTTTTTCCGGAACGTGCCAATGGTTCTTGCGAAGGTTTCTCTTTTTTAATGACTGACGGTTAATAACATGGCGGTGAGGCCACGGAATTCACGGGGGAACGGCGAGAATTGTCGCCCGGACTTTGAACCCGGAGCGCCTGCCCGGTAAGATGCCGGACAGAATTTTTCCACCTCGCTATTCAGGACACCCGCCATGAGCATCAAATCGGACAAGTGGATTCGCCGCATGGCGCAAGAGCACGGCATGATCGAGCCCTTCGTGGAACGTCAGATGCGCGGCAGTGACGACAGTCGTGTGATCTCCTATGGTGTGTCGAGCTACGGGTACGATGTGCGTTGCACCAATCATTTCAAGGTGTTCACCAACATTAATTCGGCCATCGTCGATCCGAAAAACTTCGACGCTGGCAGCTTCGTCGACATCCACAGCGACGTGTGCATCATCCCGCCAAACTCCTTCGCCTTGGCCAGTACCGTCGAATACTTCCGCATTCCGCGCAACGTATTGACCATCTGTCTGGGCAAGAGCACCTACGCCCGCTGCGGCATCATCGTCAACGTGACCCCGCTCGAGCCCGAGTGGGAAGGCCATGTGACCCTGGAGTTCTCGAACACCACCAACCTGCCGGCGAAGATCTACGCCAACGAAGGCGTGGCGCAGATGCTGTTCCTCGAGTCCGACGAGGAATGTGAAGTGTCCTACAAAGACCGTGGCGGCAAGTATCAGGGCCAGCGTGGCGTGACCCTTCCGCGTACCTGAGTCAACCGTCTGACAAACCGTTGGAATTCCTGGGCGGGCGTACACTCTATGGGGTGTACTGCTCCGATTCGCGCAAGGCGGATCGGGCCATCGCTCAGGAGTGCTTCATGAAGATCGATCCGCGAATAAGTGCCGAACTGGCAAGGCTCGAGCCCAATCAGGTTGGCGTGCTGGCCTGGTCCTTGTTGGCGCATCCGCCAGTCAGCATGGCAGGGGGCATCCCCCATCAGCCTGATCCCGACACCCCCAATGAAGATCCGACAGAACCCGGAGAGCCCACCCTGCCGGATGAGCCACCTCCCGCGCCTGTGGTCTGATACCCGTTTTTGTGGGAGCGAGCATCGCTCGCTCCCACGGGAAGGTGGCGTTTTACTTGAGGTTGCCGCTCAAAAACTGCTTCAACCGCTCACTCTTCGGATTGCCCAGCACGTCTTCCGGCGCGCCTTCTTCTTCCACCAGCCCCTGATGCAGGAACAGCACCTGGCTCGACACTTTGCGGGCGAAGCTCATTTCATGGGTGACCATGATCATGGTCCGGCCTTCCTCGGCCAGGCCCTGAATGACCTTGAGCACTTCGCCTACCAGTTCCGGGTCGAGTGCCGAGGTTGGTTCGTCGAACAGCATGACTTCAGGTTCCATGGCCAGCGCACGGGCAATGGCTACCCGTTGTTGCTGACCGCCCGACAGGAACGCCGGGTACTGATCCGCCACACGCGGCGCCAGGCCAACCTTGTCGAGGTAACGTCGGGCGCGGTCCTCGGCTTCTGCCTTGCTACAACCGAGCACCCGCCGCGGAGCCATGGTGATGTTTTCCAGCACCGTCATGTGGCTCCACAGGTTGAAGTGCTGGAACACCATGGCCAGGCGGGTGCGGATCCGTTGCAGCTCATCGGGGTCGGCCACATGGATACCGTGACGGTCCTTGGCCATGCGGATGTTCTGGCCGTCCATGCTCATGGTGCCGTCGTTGGGTTGCTCTAGAAAGTTGATGCAGCGCAAAAAGGTGCTTTTGCCCGAGCCGCTGGCGCCGATCAGGCTGATAACGTCGCCGGTTTTGGCCTTGAGCGAAACGCCTTTGAGCACCTGATGATCGCCATAGCTTTTATGCAGGCCTTCGATGGTCAGTTTGTACATGGGGCATGCATCCTCAAGGCGAAAGTAGATAGCCGCTGCGATAGGCTTCGGTGCCCGCGACGTGGGCGATTACCATGCCGGCAGTGGCCATGCGCCGTAGCGAACGGGCATACATCAGCCCGGCGACGGTGCAATGAACAGGGGTGACGCGATCATTGATCGGGTCGATGACTTCGGCGATCAGTTGCCCGGCCTCCAGGTATTCCCCGGGCAGGGCCGTAAACACCAGCAGTCCGCCCACGGGTGTCGCCACCGGTTCGACGCCGGCCAGTGGCGTGGCCGGGTAGGGCAGTTCCGGTAAGGGCGCCGGCTCACCGGCAATCGCGCCGAAGTGAATCAGATAATCGATCAGCGCTTGGCAATCGAGGCTGGCCAACGGGTGATTAACGTCGCCCTGACCGCGCAATTCGACGGTGACCGAAAAGCTGCCCAGCGGAATATCGAAATGCTCACCGAAGCGTTCTTTCAACTGCCACCAGAGCAGAGTGAAGCATTCATCGAATGACTGGCCGCCAGAGTCGGTGGCCAACAGGCTGGCTTCGGCACCGATGTAACGCGCCAGCGGTTCGACCTGAGGCCAGGCTTCGGGCGTGGTGTAGAGGTGCGCGACGGCTTCGAAATCGCAATGCAGGTCCAGCACCATGTCCGCGTCGCAAGCCAGTCGTTGCAGGGTCAGGCGTTGGGATTGCAGTTGCGTGCTGGCGGTATGGCGCGCCAATGCGTCGCGCAGGCTGCTGCGGATCAGTTCGAGGTTGCGTTGTGGATCGTCGCCCAGCAGGCCTTCGATCTCATTGGCGACTTCTTCACTCAAGTCGACGAACCAGCGATTGAAGTTCTGCCCGCTTTCCAGCTCGTAGCGGCCCAATGGAACGTCCATCAACACTTGTTCCAGGCCAACCGGGTTGGCCACGGGCACCAGCACGATTTCGCTGCGCAGCCGGCCGGCGGCTTCCAGCTCCGCCAGACGCTGTTTGAGGTGCCAGGCCACCAGCATGCCGGGCAATTCATCGGCGTGCAGGGAGGACTGGATGTAGATCTTGCCTTTGGCCGCCTGGGGGCCGAAGTGAAAGCTGTGGATCTGTCGCACGGTCCCCGGCAGTGGGGCCAGCAGGTCATGAATCTGGTGGCGCATGTACGAATTGTCCTAGTGAGTCGGCCCGAGGAAGGCCAGCCATCGGCGTTCGGCGAGGCGGAACAGGCCGACCAGCGCAAAGGTAACGGTCAGGTAGATCAGCGCGGCGATGCCGAACGACTGGAAGGTCAGGAAGGTCGCCGAGTTGGCGTCGCGAGCGACTTTCAGGACATCCGGGATGGTCGCGGTGAACGCCACGGTGGTCGAGTGCAGCATCAGGATCACTTCGTTGCTGTAGTAAGGCAACGAGCGACGCAGCGCCGACGGCATGATGATGTAGGCATAGAGCTTCCAGCCTGACAGACCGTAAGCCTTGGCCGCCTCGACTTCGCCATGAGCCATGCTGCGAATCGCCCCGGCGAAGATTTCCGTGGTGTAGGCGCAGGTGTTCAGGGCAAAGGCCAGGATCGTGCAGTTCATCGCATCGCGAAAGAACGCATCAAGGACGGGCTGCGCGCGCACGGCCGCCAAGCTGTAGATGCCGGTGTAACAGATCAGCAGCTGAATATAGAGCGGCGTACCCCGAAACAGATAGGTGTAGAACTGCACCGGCCAGCGCAGGTAGAGCTTGGGGGAAACCCGAGCGATGGACAGCGGGATCGACACCAGAAAGCCGATGAAGATCGACGCACTGAGCAGCCACATGGTCATGGCCAGGCCGGTGATGTTGTAGCCGTCGGTATAAAGGAAGGGTTTCCAGTATTCCTGCAAGAGTTCGATCATCGTACGGCCTCCCGGGCACCGGCGGCGTAGCGGCGTTCGAGCCAGCGCAGGACAACGTTGGAGGCACTGGTGATCAGCAAGTAGATCAATGCGGCCAGCACCAGGAAGTAGAACAGTTGATAGGTGCTTTTACCGGCGTCCTGCGCAGCCTTGACCAGGTCGGCGAGGCCGATGATCGAGACCAGTGCGGTGGCCTTGAGCATCACCATCCAGTTGTTGCCGATGCCCGGCAGGGCGAAGCGCATCATTTGCGGGAACACCACGAAACGAAAACGCTGGCCACGTTTGAGGCCGTAAGCAGTAGCGGCTTCGACCTGGCCCCGTGGCACGGCAAGGATCGCCCCGCGGAACGTTTCGGTGAAGTACGCGCCATAAATGAAGCCCAGGGTGATGACCCCGGCGCTGAACGGGTTGATCTCGATGTATTCCCATTCCATGAAATCGGTAAATGAGGTCAGCCAGGTTTGCAGGCTGTAGAAGATCAGCAGCATCAGCACCAGGTCTGGTACCCCGCGAATCAGCGTGGTGTAGATCTGCGCCGGCACGCGCAGCAGTTTGACTTTTGACAGCTTGGCGCTGGCGCCCAGCAGGCCGAGCAACACGGCCACCAACAGCGACAACACCGATAATTTGATGGTCATCCAAGTGCCTTCCAACAGCAACGGACCGAAGCCCTGAAGGCTGAAGGCTGAGAGCCCCAGGTTTTGTAATAGGTTTTCAAACATAAATCAGCAACCTGATCGGGTGAAAAAAGCGCCCATCGCGAGATGGGCGCCGGGCATTACTTGCCGCTGTACAGATTCAGATCGCCAAAGTGTTTCTTCTGAATGGTGGCGTAGGTGCCATCGTCGTGTAACGCTTTGATACCTTTATCCAGAAGTGCTTTCAGCTCTTTGTTACCTTTCGAGATACCGACTGCTGTTTTGGCCGGCAGCAATTCGCTGTCGACGGGCTTGCTGACTTCGTAATCGGCGCCTTTTGGCGATTTGATGAAGCCAAGTTCAGCTTGCAGCATGTCCTGGATCGCGGCGTCGAGACGACCGGAAGTCAGGTCGGAATACACCTGATCCTGGTTGGCGTAGGCCTGGGTTTTCACGCCGGCCTTGTCCAGCACGGCTTTGGCATAGGCTTCCTGAATGGTGCCTTGCTCGTAACCGACGGTTTTGCCCTTCAATGAGGCGACGTCTGCGCTCAGGCCGGAGCCTTTCTTGAACACGTAGGCGGTAGGGCCGGAGAACAGCTCGCTGGAGAAGTCGATGACTTTTTCGCGGGCCGGAGTAACGGTCATCGAAGAGATCACACCGTCGAATTTATTGGCTTTGAGGCCCGGAATCATGCCGTCGAAATCGCTTTCGACCCATTTGCACTTGACCTTCAGCTCGGCGCAGATTGCATTGCCCAGGTCGATGTCGAAGCCTACCAGGCTACCGTCGGCTGCCTTGGACTCGAACGGCGCGTAGGAAGGGTCAACGCCAAAACGCAATTCTTTGTATTCCTTTGCCAGCGCGGAGCCGGCGGCCATGCACAACGCCAGTGCAGAAAGGGTCAGCAATGCTTTTTTCATTATTCAATCCCTAAGAACCAATATGAGCGCTTGTGGCGCAGAAGTACTGTTACTGAAAAGCGTAAGACCTATTAAAAGTAGCAATTTCCGAACCAGAGTCCCGAACAAGCGTTTTAAAAGATGATTCAGGAAGTGGCAAAGCGCGATTTGTGCACGAAAACGGGCATCGCCAGATTCTTGCGCCTGGATGGTGCGCGGGGAGGCTCATGCCCATTAAATCTTGATGTTATTTATGTAGCAGCTGTCGAGCCTGCGAGGCTGCGTTCGGCTGCGCAGCAGTCGAAAAATCAGAACTTGCGGTGAGTCAGGCGGACCGCATCAGCTGGATTCACGACTGCTGCGCAGCCGAACGCAGGCTTCGCCAGCTGCTACAAAGGCAGGGCCACAAGAGTCGGGTCAAGCCAGTAAATCCTGCAACGTCGCCAGGCTGTCAGCTTCTTCCACCGACTTGTCCAGCCGCCAGCGCAATATCCGCGGAAACCGCACCGCAATCCCGCTCGGGTGCCGTTTCGACGGGGCAATGCTCTCGAATCCCAGCTCAAACACGAGGCTCGGTTGCACACGGATCACCGGTCCGGATTTTTCAACCGTGGTCTTGCGTACGATGCTGTCGATCTGGCGGATTTCTTCGTTGGTCAACCCGGAGTAGGCCTTGGCGAAAGGCACCAGTGTCCGCTCGCTGGCAGAGGGTGGGCCGTCCCACACGGCGAAAGTGTAATCAGTGTAGAGACTGGCCTGGCGGCCATGACCCTGCTGGGCATGGATCAGCACTGCATCGACACTGAACGGGTCGACTTTCCATTTCCACCACACGCCCGTGTCTTTGTTCCGCCCGACGCCATACTGCGCATCGCGGGCCTTGAGCATCATGCCTTCGACCTTCAGTTTGCGAGAGGCTTCCCGTTGGCGGGCGAGGTCGAACCAGTCTTCGCCGATCAACATGGGCGAGGCAAGTAACACCGGGTTTGCGCAGGTGGTGACGAGGTGTTCCAACTGAGTGCGGCGCATGGCCTGAGTCTGGTTGCGCAAATCCTGGCCCTGCCATTCGAGCAGGTCAAAGGCCTGAATGACCACGGGCACCTCATCGAGGATTTTCTTGTCCAGCGTGTTACGGCTGCTGCGTTTTTGCAGCAGGGCGAAAGGTTGCACCGCCAGCGACGCAGGCGATTGCCGCTCGCAAGCGCTCCCAGAGCCCGAGGGCGCGGTTTTCCAGGCGACGATTTCACCGTCGATCACCGTGCCGTCGGGCAAGTCGTGAACCAGGCTGCCCAGTTCGGGGAAGCGTTCGGTCACCAGTTCTTCGCCTCGCGACCAGACCCATAAGCGACCGTCGCGCTTGACCACTTGGGCGCGGATGCCGTCCCATTTCCACTCCACTTGCCATTGGCTGGCCGGGCCGAGCAGGGCTTCGAACTGCTTAACCGGTTGCGACAACGCATGGGCAAGGAAGAACGGGTAGGGTTGGCCACCCCGTTGGGCATGTTCATCGGGTGCTTCGGGGGCAATCAGCTTCAGGTAACTGGCGGCATTCGGGCGGTGCGACGGGGCGGTGTAACCCACCAGCCGCTGGGCCACGCGTTTACCGTCGAGCCCGGCCATAGTTGCCACGGCGCGGGTGACCTGCGATTTGGAGACACCGACACGGAAACTGCCGGTGATCAGTTTGATGCACAGCATCAGGCCCTGGCGATCCAGTTGCGCCCACAGCGCGGGCAGGCGTTCGGCGAGGACCCGCGGGGGCGCGCTACGCAGCGGCAACAGTTTGTCTTCAATCCACACCGTCAGTCTGTCGGTAGACGTGTGAGGCGTTTCGGGCAGCACCAGCGAAATGGTTTCCGCCAGATCACCCACCGCCTGGTAGCTTTCCTCGAACAACCAGGGCGAGAGCCCGGAACACGCGATTGCCATGTCGCGCAGCACCCGTACCGGCACCCATTGCCGAGACCTCCCGCCGGCCAGCAAATACACCGCCCAGGCGGCATCTTCGGGCGTGGCCTGGGCGAAATAATGCTGCATCGCCGCCAGTTTGGCGTTGCTTGAGGTGGTGGCATCGAGTTCGGCATACAGCTCGGCGAAGGCTTTCATGCCTGCACCTCGGTGCTCTCGGGTTCGAAGGCTGCGTTGTTCTCGTCGTCGCCGTATTCGGTGCGCAGTCCCATGGCATCAAGGCCCTGTTCGCGCAGATGCCGCACCAGCACTCCGATCGATCCATGGGTGACCTTCACCCGCTCGGCCCCGGACTGTTCGATGGCCCAGAGCAGGCCGGGCCAATCGGCGTGATCGGACAACACGAAACCACGATCCACACCATGCCGCCGCTGCGTGCCGCGCAAACGCATCCAACCGCTGGCGAGGGCATCGCTGTAGTCGCCGAAGCGCCGTACCCAATTGCTGGTACCCGTTGCAGGCGGCGCGAGGACCAGAGCTTTGCGCATCATCGGATCCTGCTTTTTTATTTCGCTGGCATAAATCGTTGGCGGTAAATGAATGCCGCTCTGACGATAAAACTGATTGATCGGCTCAATCGCGCCATGCACCAGGATGGGGCCCAGGCTGGTATCGAGGCCATGAAGAATCCGCTGAGCCTTGCCGAAGGCATGGCAGAGCAGCACGCTGGTTTTATCGACTGCGGCGTTGGCCCGCCACCACTGATTGATCTCGGCAAGGATTTGCGCCTGGGGTTGCCAGCGGTAAATCGGCAGGCCGAACGTCGATTCTGTGATGAAGGTGTGACAGCGCACCGGTTCGAACGGTGCACAGGTGCCGTCGGGCTCTGTTTTGTAATCACCGGAGGCGACCCAGACCTCACCGCCGAATTCCAACCGCACCTGGGCTGAGCCGAGCATGTGGCCTGCGGGGTGAAAACTCAGTTTTACGCCATGGTGCAGCAATTGCTCGCCATAGGGCAGCGTTTGCAGGTTGATGTTCTGGCCCAGCTGCGCGCGCAGAATGCCCGCACCCGGGGCCGCCGCCAGATAGTGTTGATTGCCACGGCGAGCATGGTCGCTATGAGCGTGGGTGATGACTGAGCGCTCGACAGGGCGCCACGGGTCGATATAGAAATCCCCGGGCGGGCAGTACAAACCTTCAGGACGTGCGATAACAAGGTCCATATTGTTACCAGAATGGAGAGGCCTGTTAGCTAGGAGGTTTGCCCGAAACGAGAAGTTCTATTTATTTTCACAGAGATTAAAAACAAAAGATCGCAGCCTGCGGCAGCGCTTACAAATGGGTGCGAATCCCCTGTAGGCGCTGCCGCAGGCTGCGATCTTTGTTACTTGCCAGGCGTCAACGTCAACCGCGTCTTGCCATACACCTTGTCAAAGTTCTGCGGCTGCATCGGCAGGCTCATGTATTGACCCTTGAGCCATGGATCGACGCTGTCGAGATAGTGCGGGCTGGCCGGGTTGCCGGATTGGCCGGTAGCGTTCTGGCCCATCAGCGGCTCGGCCTGGCCGAAGTCGACAATAAAGCGCATGGCCGGGGCCTGCGTGGTGTTGAAGTCCTGACCCCAGGCGAACGAGGCGGTGTTGAGCGTGGTGTGATCGCCGCCGGCCGCCAGCGGACCGCGCACGGTCTGGCCGCTGGCGTTTTTCCACTCGTAGCGGTGCAGCTTGCCCCACTGCCAGGCTTTGTGATCACCGCCCAGCTGGCTGTCACCCGCGCTGATCGCAGCCGCCAGGCTACGGGCCAGGATCGCCGGTTTGTCTTCTTTCTGCGCGGTGCGCACGTCATCCCAAAACGGACTGTCCTCACGCCCAAGCAGGTGATCGGCCTGGGCCGCGTAGGATAATTTGCCGTTGGCGATAAAGGCTTTCCACGCCGGGCTGCTTTCCGGGCCCAGTTCGTCGAGGAAAATCTGTTTGGTGCTTTCCTGCAGGAACAACTCGTAAATCGCTGCGTCGGCGGAAGTCGGGCTGAGTTTGCCGTCGAAGGCCATCAAGCGGGTATACGCCTCGCGAGCCTTGCCGCGATCGGCCACCGGCAACGCTTCGATGGCCTGCTTGAGTGGCTGGGCCATGCCCGGCGCTTCAAACATCTTCTTCAGCTTGGCGGCGAAGGTGGTGGTCTGGTCGTATTGCATGGCGATCAGGCTGCGGGTGTCGTGTTTGCCCGCGCCCGCCAGTTCGGCCATGCGTTCGCCACGCTCCGGCGCCGCCCAGGAATTGGACAGCTGCATGCCGTAGCCATGGGGAATGACCCGCTGGTTGGCGGTGCCGAGCCAGCCCTGCGCCGGGTCCTGATCATACGGATGGAGCATCGGGTCGGCGTAACCGTCCCAGTCGTAGCGACCTTCCCAGCCCGGCGACGGCAGCAAGCCTTCGCCTTCGCGACGGTTCGGGTAGCGACCGGTGACTTGCCAGCCGATATTGCTGGCATCGGCAAACACCAGATTCAGGGCGATGGCGCGGATTTCACGGCTAGCGTCCGACGCTCTCTCGGTACTCTGCGCCCGGGATAGGTCGAAAAAGGCGTCCAGGGTTTTGTCATCGGTGAAGTCCGGCGCCTGCAGGGCCAGGCCGAAACCATTCGCCAGTGCCGTGCCCTGGGCGCTGTTGAGCAGTGGCCCATGGCGAGTTTCGTACACCGCTTCGCGAATCGGTCGCTGGCCTTTGACGAAATAGGTTTCGTTGCGCACGATCGCCGGCTGCCATTTGCCGCCCACTTCGTAGGAAAGGCCATTGCCCTGGCGTTTGATTTTTTCCAGGAACACGTCCTGGTTGTCGCCCATGACTGTGGTCATGCTCCACGCCACTTTGCCGTTGAAACCAGCGAGCACCATCGGTAACCCGGCAATGGTTACGCCGGAGGCCTGGTATTTCGGTGCGCGAATCTGCACGTAACTGAACAACGAAGGGACGCCCAGCGGTCCATGGCTGTCGCTGGCCAGCAGGCTCTTACCGCTGCGGCTGCGTTGCGGGGCGATCGCCCAGTTGTTCGAGGAGGTAGCGCCCAGCAGATTCAGATCCGACAGTTGACCAGTGGCTTTGCTGATTTCGCTCAGCCCCGGGATTTGCCCGGTGAGTTTGATGCCCTGAAGTTTTTCAGCTTCAGCCACCGGCAGTTTTTCGTCGGGAGCGGACGGGGTCAGCCAGGCCAGTTTGTCGGTGCTGACGGTCTGGGCCAGCATCAGCGAGGAAATTTCTTCCGGCAGGTTCGCCGACTGGCTGAAGTTCAGCAGGCAGAACATCAGCGCCGAATCTTCCGGTTTCCAGTACTCAGGCTTGTAGCCGGTGGCCGCGAGGTCCGCCGGCAGCTTGTCGCGGTAGCGGAACAGGTAGGCGTTGACCCCGCGGGCATAGACTTCGAAGAAACGCTTGAGGCGTGGCGACGAGGCCTTATACAGCTCATCCGCGCTTTTCTTCAGGTTGACCGCTCGCATGTAGCGGTCGGCATCGAGCAGGTCCGCGCCGGACATCTCCGCCAGACGGCCCTGGGCCAGCAGGCGCAGAGTGACCATTTGGCTGATGCGGTCGCTGGCGTGCACGTAGCCGAGGGTGAACAGCGCATCGTGGAAGCTGTTGCTCTCGATCAGCGGCATGCCCATGGCATTGCGGCGAACCGAAACGTTTTGTGCCAGGCCCTTGAGCGGTTGCACGCCGGAGGTGGGCGGGAGGGTGTCCTGGGCGTTCCAGGTCTGACAACCGGTCAGGCTCAAAACACCGGCCACTGCTGCGGCAACGCCGAACCGGGGAAGAAAATGTGTAAGGGCTGGCGAGGCCATGGCAAAGCTCCTGCGGGGGTAGTGACGCGACAAAGGCGCTACGTTAGTGAGCAGGAGGTGGCCGCGCAAGCGGCGGCTGGGTTATTTCTTTTCGGTGATCGTCGGCATCAGGTCATCCTGTTTGCGTTTGATGGCTTGCCAGTAGCAAGAGGCGATGCTGAAGTGCGGCAAATTCAATGACCTCGCATGGGGAAAGTCGGCATGGAGCTTAAGACAAACGCGGCGCTGATCATCATCGATCAACAAAAAGGCATCCTGCATCCCAAGTTGGGTCGTCGAAACAACCCTCAGGCTGAAGAGCGCATCCTGGAGTTATTGGGGCATTGGCGTCGCACCGGGCGACCGGTGATTCATGTGCAGCACCTGTCCCGCTCTGTGGATTCGGTGTTCTGGCCGCAGCAATCGGGGGTGGAGTTTCAGGAGCGCTTCCAGCCATCGATCGGTGAGTGGCTGATACAGAAACAAGTGCCGGATGCGTTTTGTTCGACGGGGCTGGAGGCGCGTTTGCGCGAGGCGGAGATCGATCAATTGATCATCGTTGGCGTGGCGACTCACAACTCGGTGGAGTCCACGGCACGAACGGCTGGGAATCTGGGGTTTGAGGCGTGGGTTGTGGAGGATGCGTGCTTTACCTTCGACAAGGCGGACTTTTTCGGTAATGCCCATTCAGCTGAAGAAGTGCATGCGATGTCGCTGGGGAATCTGCATGGGGAATATGCGACGGTCGTTAGCGCCGCGAGCATTCTCATGATCGACTGAAACCTTGAACTGACCCCAAAATTAGGATTGGTGTCCAACTTTTGGGGTGCAGATCAACTTGTAGGAGCGAGGCTTGCCCGCGAAGAACGATGACGCGGTTTTTCTGGATCGTGGCGCCCTTTTCGCGGGCAAGCCTCGCTCCTACAGGGATTGGCGATTCAACAGGCGAAGAAGTTATTCGCCCGAATCCTCAAGCCCCGTGGCACTTCTTGAATTTCTTGCCGTTGCCGCAGGGGCAAGGGTCGTTGCGACCGACGTCTTTCAGGGCGTTGCGCACCGGTTCCTGGTGGGCGTGGCCGCAGTTTGGGCCGTGGACGTGGCCATGGTCGTGATCATGGTGGTCGTGATGGTCATGATCGTGGTTGCAGTCAGGGCCATGGACGTGGGGTTGCTGGGTCATCGGGGTCACTCCGGAATTAAATCGGCGGCGATTATCACGCCATTGCGCGCCAGGTGCACGTAGTGCGCGATGAATAAACCGGTTTCAAGCGTTCCTTCCAGACGATAGGGAATCGGTTGCTCGGGTTTTTTCAGCAGTTTCACCACGTCCCGAACCCTGGGCCACAGGTTGGTGCGGATCGGCACCTTGAAGTAGGCGCTGTGCTTGGGGCCGACGGTGAACCAATGTTCGTGCTCGCCTTCGGCCAGCAGGATGTCCCCCAGGTGAATGCGATATTCCAGGGCGCGCACCGTCAGGTCTTCGTCATTAGGGTTGTCGACGCGAAAATGCAGCAGGAATTTCTGCTCCAGCAACTTGGCCCGGACCACCTCGACCTTGACCAGATGCACTTGTGGGTCTGGCAAGTCGTTGCTGAACCATGAAGCGCAGCCGCTGAGTCCTGAAAACAGAAGCAGCAAAGTGAACAGATAGAGCGCGAGTCGTCCGGTGATCATGGTCGTGTTTCTCCCTTTGTAGCAGCTGCCGAGCCTGCGTTCGCTGTAGCAGCTGTAGCAGCTGTCGAGCCTGCGAGGCTGCGTTCGACTGCGCAGCAGTCGTCAAACCAGAACTTGCGGTGCATCAGGCACACCGCGTCAGCCGGATTCACGACTGCTGCGCCGCCGAACGCAGCCTCGCCAAGGCTCGACAGCTGCTACAGCGAACGCAGCCTTCGGCAGCTGCTACAGGGGGCACCTCAAGCGCTGAAATAACTCGCGCAGCACTTCTTGAACTTCTGCCCGCTGGCGCACGGGCACGCATCGTTGCGCCCGGCCTTGAGCGGCACGGTAGGGTCGATGAAGTACCAGCGGCCGGCGTTCTGCACGAATGACGAACGTTCGCGGTGGCTGTGTTCGCCGCTGCTGTCGTGCCAGCGAGCGGTAAAGGTGACGAAGGCGTGCTCCGGCTGGCCACCGAAAACCTCGGCGCTTTCCACCTCCAGGCCCAGCCAGGTGCTTTGGGCGCTCCAGTCGCTGATCGACTGGCGATCCAGGCCGGCCTGTTGCGCGGGCAGGGTGGTGGCCACCAGATAGTCGACTAGCCCCAGCACATAGGCGCTGTAGCGCGAACGCATCAGGACTTCGGCGCTGGGGGCCGGATGGCCGGCATGGTAATGACCGCAGCAGGCATCGAGCAGCGTGCCGCTGCCGCAAGGGCAAATGGATGTACTCATTGCGTTACCACCAGTATTTCCCGAAGTTTTCCGGATTGGCCCAGAAGCGTGAGTTGAGCCAGTCGGGCACCTGTTTGTAGTCAAGCAGATCGTAGGTAAACAGCGTCAACACTTGATCGTCACGCTGGAAGCGTTCGTTGGCTTGCAAGGCCAGAGAGAAAAAATCCGTCTCCTGCCAACCGCTGGCCGGCAAGTCGGCCAGCACCGCAATGCGACTGGCATTGAGGTTGCGGATCCCGCCGAGCAGATTCAGGCCGTCGCGCTTGGGCAAGTGTTCGAGGCAATCGACCACCAGCGCCAGATCAAACCGCTGCGCCGCCAGTTCAGCCGGCAATGCTCCGGGTGCGGCAAAAGCCACGATGCTGTCCGGGTGCGCGAGTTTGAATGCCTCGAGCGCGGGGAACTCACTGGCGCCAATCAGCAACAGACGCGTCGGGGCGTAACGATCAAGCAAAGCGGCCAACGCCTGCTGGGGCGTGCGCGAAGAAATACTTGCAGTCATCGAAGATCCTCAATCAGAACGCCAAGATTAACGTGTCTTGTCGAGCGTGTTTAAGCAAAAAAGCGCCGATCTTCCGTGAACACAAGGCAAAACAGCAATGGCCTATTGCTGGCGGATATTAAAAGTCCGGTCTTTACTCCTTGAAATCGGTTATTAGCCGATCCCTCAGGAGAAAACTAGATGAGCATAGTTCGGACAGCATTACCTTTGGTTCTGCTAACCAGTGTGTTGACTGGTTGCGCAGGTTTGCAGAAAACCGACTGGCCGACCTGTGCGGCGGTCGGTGGTGTCGTCGGTGCAGGGCTCGGTGCGACGGAGAGCTCTTCATGGGCGGGGTATGGCGCACTACTGGTCGGCGGCACGGCAGCGGCTTATTGCTGGGTGCATGGCGATGGCGACGAAGACGGCGATGGCGTGCCGGATAGCCGCGACAAGTGCCCGCACACACCAAGAGGCGTGCGAGTCGATGCCGACGGCTGCCCTCCACCCGCGCCTGCGCCAGTGGTCGAAGAGAAGGCGGTGGTCAAGGAAGAAGTCATCGTTATCCGTGATGTTCACTTCCAGTTCGACTCGTCCAAGCTCACCCCAGCCGATAAAGAGGTACTCAACACCGTTGCTACGCGCCTGAAACAGGAATCCGCCAGCGCCCGGTTGACCGTGACCGGTCATACCGACAGCGTCGGCAGCGATAAATACAACCAGAAACTGTCGGACAAACGCGCCCATTCGGTGGTGGAGTACCTGATTTCCCAAGGCGTGCCACGCAGCAGTTTCGTGTCTGTGACCGGTGCCGGTGAAAGCCAGCCGGTGGCCGATAACAAAACCGCTGAAGGTCGTGCGCTGAACCGGCGTACGGAAATCAAAATCGACCGCTAACCCCCTTGTATTCCGCGGCTTGTGCAGTCGCGGATGCGGGTCTTTACTCCTGTGTGACCGGTATGGGCCGGTGACACAGGAGCATTCACAATGAGCGTTCTCACAAGGACCGTCTTGCCGGTTCTACTGCTTGGCAGTCTTCTGACCGGCTGCGCGACTCACAGCGATGGCACCGCCCCCTTGAATCAACGTACCTGGCCGATCTGCAGTGTCATTGGCGGACTGGTTGGCGGCGGTTTGGGCGCGATCGAAAGTGGCGGTTGGGCGGCAGGTGGAGCGGCGCTCGGTATCTTGACCGGTGGCTTGGTCTGTTACGCCCAGGATGGCGACGAGGACGGTGACGGTGTTTTCGATCGACGCGATCGGTGCCCCGATACGCCTGCCAATACACCTGTCGATCATCACGGTTGCCCGCTGCCGCAATATCCGGCCAGCGTAAAACCTGCTGAACCGCCGGTATCCGAAGTCATCACTCTGAGCAGTAATGTGTTGTTCGCGTACAACAAATCCGACCTGACGCCCGAGGCGCGCAGCGAGCTGGATTCGTTGATGCCCAAATTGCAGGGCGCCGATGTGGTGAGCGTCAAGGTCGTCGGCCATACCGACAGTCAGGGTTCGGACGCCTATAACCAGAAGCTGTCGGAGCGTCGTGCCAGCAGCGTGGCGGCCTACTTGTTGAGCCGGGGGCTGGCGCCGAACAAACTCACCAGCGAAGGACGGGGTGAAACCCAGCCGGTGGCTGACAATGATACGGAAGAAGGGCGGGCAAAAAACCGTCGTGTGGAGTTGCACATCAATCGCTAGGCTCCGTGATCAAGAGGCCCGTGATAGAGCCGTCGGATGACCGTCAAGGTTGATCCGGCGGCCATTCGATGCCTTTCGGAAGAATTTTCCGTTGCCCTCTGGCTTATCCCGCGTGTAAGCCGTTACTGTGCGTGCAAATAATAATTCTCGACGGGGGAGCGTATGAAGGTGTTTTGGGGGCTGGGGAAGTTGTTGACCCTGCTGTTCTGGTTGGTGGTGCTGGTCAATCTGCTCATACCGTTTGTGCATCCACTGCACCTGTTGGTCAACCTGGCCGGCAGTCTGTTGGCGCTGGCTCATCTTCTGGAGCTGGTGTTCTGCAATCGTAGCCTCAAAGGTCGAGCCCACCCCTGGCGTGATCGCCTGAAGATTGTCTTTTTCGGCGTTTTCCACCTGCAAACCATTCCGGCCCCGGCCACTGCGAAGGCTTCCCATGCGTAAACTCTGTCTGCTCGCTGCACTCATCAGCCCATTGGCTTGCGCCCAAGTGGTGAGCGTCGAAACCAATTCGCTGATGCGTTTGCCCAACACTGCCAGTTCCTTGCAACTGGAACGGTTGGAAGTCGCCGATTACGGCACCTTGCTGATTCCTTCGAATGTGACCGAAGTATCGGTCAGTGAACTGCGCCTGGGACGCGAAGCGCGGATCGCCATTGTGCCGAGCGAACAGGCACTGGAATTGAAAGTCAGCCGGGCCGAGTTGGCTGAAGGCAGCCAGATCACCGCGCGGGGCGCCCCCGGAACTTATCTCAAGGCCGCCCGCTCCGGGCGCAATCTGAATTTGCAGATCAAAGCGCTGAAGGCGCCGCAATTGTCGGTAGACGCTCGCGGTGGCGCGGGCGCCCCGGGTTTTGTCGGTCTTGACGGGGCCAACGGCCAAGCACCGGGTTGCACCTGGGGCCAGGCCGGTCGCGGCTCCGATGGCAGTGACGGCAGCGACGGCCAACCCGGTGCGCCGGGGGCGCTGGTTCGGCTGGAAGTGCCGCGTGACTATCCGGCGGAGCAGATCAAGGTCGAGGTGGCGGGCGGAGTCGGTGGCGCGGCCGGACCGGGTGGCAAACCGGGGGCGGGCGGCAAGGCCAAGGGCTGCGTTGTCTATAAAGCCGATGGCGGCAAGAGCGGTCGCCCCGGTGCCGATGGCCAGCCTGGGCCCGCCGGGGCGGCAGGTTCGGTGAGCATTCAGCGGTTGTAAGAACGACCGAGAACCCCTGTGGCGAGGGAGCTTGCTCCCGCTGGGTCGCGAAGCGGCCCCAAAGCCGGCGACCCTGTTCTTTCAGAACGTGCGCAGCGATCGATTACGACTGCTACGCAGCCGAGCGGGAGCAAGCTCCCTCGCCACAGACACTATGCATTGCTCAGAACATCGGCCGAGCCGCAGCAATCGCCACCAGCACCAACCCGACCATCAGGTTAATTCCCACCAACCGGCGAATCTTGCCCAGCGTCGCCGCGCCCGTCGGCCAATCCTCAGCCGCCACCGCCGTGCGCAGTTCCGGCAGCAGCAACGCCTGAATCCGGATAAACAACGCGGTCATCACCACATACAGTCCCATCATCACCTGCACATACCGCGGTGCCGCTTCAAACCCGGTGAACTGCAAATGAATCATGCCCACACCGCTGATCGGCAAAAGCACCACCGCGACCCAGACCCAGCGGAAAAAACCTTGAAACACTTCCACCCACAGCTTCAACCGGGCAGGGCCTTCCAACGCCTTCAACGCCGCAGGACGCAGGACCATCCAGGCGAAAAACATGCCGCCGACCCAGACCAGGGCGGCCAGGACGTGCAGGGTATAAACGATGCCAAAAGGTGTCATTGGGGTACTCCGTTCTGCGCGGGATTAATTAGCGGGGTATGATAGCGGCCGATCCGAACCACTGAAAATTTATCCAGCGTTTTTTGCGCCCGACAATCAATGATCAGCACTGAACTCAAAACCACGATCCAGGGCGCCTACTCGCGTTTTCTCGAAGCCAAGAGCCTCAAGCCGCGCTACGGCCAACGCCTGATGATCGCCGAAATCGCCAAAGTCCTCGGTGACATCGACACCGACGACGAAGGCCGGCGCAGTGGCGACCCCGCGATTGTCGCGGTGGAAGCCGGCACCGGTACCGGCAAAACCGTGGCCTACAGCCTGGCGGCGATCCCCGCCGCCAAGGCCGCTGGCAAGCGTCTGGTGATCGCCACGGCCACCGTGGCCCTGCAAGAACAGATCGTCTACAAGGATTTGCCCGACCTGATGCGCAATAGCGGGCTGAATTTCAGCTTCGCCCTGGCCAAGGGCCGGGGGCGCTACATGTGCTTGTCCAAGCTCGACATGTTGCTCCAGGAAGGTCACGCGCAAACCGCTACCGCACAGCTGTTCGAAGAAGAAGGCTTCAAGATCGAGGTCGATGAGGCCAGTCAGAAGCTGTTCACCAGCATGATCGAGAAACTTGCCGGCAATAAGTGGGACGGCGACCGCGACAGTTGGTCCACCGCGCTCGAAGACGCCGACTGGGCGCGCCTGACTACCGATCACAGCCAGTGCACCAACCGCCATTGCCCCAACTTCGGCCAGTGCGCCTTCTACAAGGCCCGCGAAGGCATGGGCAAGGTCGACGTGATCGTCACCAACCACGACATGGTCCTGGCCGACCTGGCCCTGGGCGGCGGCGCGGTTCTGCCGGACCCGCGCGACACGATCTACGTGTTCGACGAAGGCCATCACCTGCCAGACAAGGCCATCGGCCACTTCGCCCATTACACGCGCCTGCGCTCCACTGCCGACTGGCTGGAGACCACCGCCAAGAACCTCACCAAATTGCTCGCCCAACACCCGCTGCCGGGGGATCTGGGCAAGTTGATCGAGCAGGTGCCGGAACTGGCCCGGGAGATCAAGACCCAGCAGCAGTTCATGTTCAGTGCCTGTGAGCAAGTCGCCGACTTCAAGCCCGGCGAAGACGTCGAAGGTCGCGAGCGGCCGCGTCACCGTTTCGTCGGCGGGGTGATTCCCGAACACATGCGCGAAATGGGCATCGAGTTGAAGAAGGGCTTCGCCCGACTGACCGACCTGTTCACCCGGCTTACCGAACTGCTCAAGGAAGGCATGGACGGCGAGGTCAACATCGGCATCGCCAGCAACCAGGCCGAAGAGTGGTATCCGCTGTTCGGTAGCCTGCTGTCGCGTTCTTCGGGCAACTGGGAGTTGTGGACCGCCTTCACCGTCGAAGACCCGGAAGACAACCCGCCCATGGCCCGTTGGCTGACGCTGGCCGAAAGCGGTTCGTTGTTCGACATCGAGGTCAATGCCAGCCCGATCCTCGCGGCGGAAATGCTGCGGCGCAACCTGTGGAATGTGGCTTACGGGGCGCTGGTGACCTCGGCGACCCTGACCGCTCTCGGCACCTTCGACCGTTTCCGCATGCGCGCCGGCCTGCCGAAAACCGCCGTGACCGCCGTGGTCCCGAGCCCGTTCCATCATGCCGACGCCGGTGTGCTGCGGGTGCCGGACCTGAAAGCCGACCCGCGCGATGCACCGGCCCATACGGCGGCGATCATTCGCGACTTGCCGGAACTGGTCGAGGGCTCCCGTGGCACTCTGGTGCTGTTCTCCTCGCGCAAACAGATGCAGGACGTATTCGACGGGCTGGATCGCGACTGGCGCAAGCAAGTGTTCATTCAAGGCAACCTGTCGAAGCAGGAAACCCTGAACAAGCACAAGGCTCGGGTCGATGGCGGGGATTCCAGCGTGCTGTTCGGCCTGGCGAGTTTTGCCGAAGGCGTGGATTTGCCCGGTGCCTACTGCGAGCACGTGGTGATCGCCAAGATCCCGTTCTCGGTGCCCGACGATCCGGTCGAAGCCGCGCTGGCTGAGTGGATCGAGGCTCGCGGCGGCAATCCTTTCATGGAAATCTCCGTGCCGGACGCCTCGCTGAAACTGGTCCAGGCCTGCGGTCGCCTGCTGCGAACCGAAGAAGACCGCGGCACCATCACCTTGCTTGACCGTCGTTTGGTCACGCAGCGCTACGGCAAAGCTATTCTCAATGCGTTGCCGCCATTTCGTCGTGAAATTTCCTGATGCGCCGGTGGGCAAATTTGCCCACCGCGTTGTCTACCTCACTGCCACTGCCTTTCCACTGGCCCATTGATGGTCGTTAGGGAGAACCACGTTCTTATGATTCGCCGTTCGTTGCCCGCCGTTTTTGCCTTGATGTTCGCAGCCCCTTTGCTGGCGGCCCCCGCCGGCCAGCAGACGCTGTTCAATTTTGTGCGTCCTGCCGACGTGGTTCAGGTGGCGACCCAGGACGCCAGCCTGCCGCAATCCAATGCGGAGCAAACGGCCGAAGGCGAAGTGTTGCGTCGCGTGACCTTCAACCCGACTGCCCAGCCGACCTTGCGCCTGACACCGCAGACCGGTGCCTGGGACTGGTCGCAGTCGGGCGTCATGAGCCTGCGGATCCAGAGCGCGATGAACTGGGCCGTGACCTTGTACGTGAGAATCCAGAGTAACGACGGCAAGACTCTGGTCAGCCGTGTCGATCTGCCGGCCGGCCCGGCGCAGACCTTACTGGTACCGCTGCAGCCGAGTTCGCCGCTGAGCCAGGGCATGAAAGCTGGCCCGCCGATGCCGATCAATTTCGAAGGGCAGCGTGTATTGCTGGCCAGCAGTACCGGTGAGCTGGACCGCAGCCAGGTGGTGTCGGTGACCTTGTCGATGGATCAGCCGAAAGTCGCCCAAAGCATTCTGCTCGAGCGCTTCGGCGTGCAGGACGGCGAGGCCGTGACCAAAGCCGCTTATGGCGGTCTGGTGGACGCTTACGGTCAATCGACCCGGGCCAAATGGCCGGAGAAGATCAGCAGCGACGAACAACTGAAATCCGCCGCTGGCAAAGAGCAGCAACAACTGAAAACCTGGCTGGCGGAGCGCGAGAAGGCGCCTCTGGACAAGTTCGGCGGCTTGAACAAAGGTCCGGTGTTCAAGGCCAGCGGCTTTTTCCGCACCGAAAAGCGTGATGGCCGCTGGTACCTGGTGACTCCGGAGGGGCATCCGTTCTATTCCCTCGGCGTCAACACCGTGACCCCGAGCGTCAACCAGACCTACGTCGCCGGACGCGAGTGGATGTTCGAGTCCCTGCCCAAACCCGAAGAACCCTTGGCCAGTCACTATGGCGAAGGCGATAACCGTGGCGGCAACGGTGTTGATCAGGGCCGAGCCTACAACGCCGGTCGTTGGTACGATTTCTATGGCGCCAACCTGCAGCGGCTGTACGGCGATCCTTGCGCACCGGGCAGTGGCACCAAGGCCGGTATTGCCGAAGCCGCCAAGGCCGATGCGGTTGAGGCTTCGGTCGATAAGGCCGCCGAACAATCAGCCGCTCCAGCACCTACCGAGTCCAGTACCGGTGTTGCCGAAGCGGCCAAGACCGGCGTGGTTGAAGCGACAGTCGAAAAGGCGGCCGCCGAACCCTGCAAAGTAACTGTCGACGAACAACGTTGGGCCAGTCATACCCTCGATCGCCTGCAAGCCTGGGGTTTCAACACCCTCGGCAACTGGAGCGCACCGGTGTTGGGCAACGCTGACCGTGTGCCGTACACCTTGCCGCTATCGATCGTCGGCGATTACGCCAGCATCAGCACTGGCACCGATTGGTGGGGCGGCATGCCTGACCCGTTCGATCCACGTTTCGCCATGGCCACCGAACGCGCCGTGGCCATCGCCGCCCGCGACCATCGCGACGATCCGTGGCTGATCGGTTACTTCGCCGACAACGAACTGGCCTGGGCCGGTCCCGGCGATGACCCGAAGGCTCGCTATGCGCTGGCCTACGGCACCTTGAAAATGACCACCGACGTGCCGGCCAAACGTGCCTTCCTCAAGCAGCTGCGCGACAAGTACCGCAACCAGGCGGGGTTGTCGAAAGCCTGGGGCATTGATCTGCCGGCTTGGGAATTGATGGAAGACCCCGGCTTCGTGCCGCCGGAGCCGAGCGCCGAACACCCGGAAATCGAAGCCGACTTCAAATACTTCCAGAAGGTCTTCGCCGACACCTACTTCAAGACTGTTTCAGACTCGCTCAAATGGCACGCGCCGAACCAATTGTTGCTGGGCGGCCGCTTTGCCGTCAGTTCCCCCGAGGCAGTCGAATCCTGTGCGCAATACTGCGACGTGTTGAGCTTCAACATGTACACCCTGCAACCCCAGGACGGTTACGACTTCGCCAAACTGCGCAGTCTGGACAAACCGGTGCTGATCACCGAATTCAACTTCGGCTCGGCAGATCGCGGCCCGTTCTGGGGTGGCGTGACGCAACTGGCGAAGGAAGAAGACCGCGGCACGGCTTACGCCCACTTCCTCAAACAGGCGATGAGCGAACCGTCGATTGTCGGGGTGCACTGGTTCCAGTACCTCGACCAGCCGGTGACCGGTCGTTTGCTGGATGGCGAGAACGGACACTTTGGTCTGGTGGGCATTACTGATTTGCCGTTCCAGGGCTTTGTCGACAGTGTGCGCAAAAGCAATGTGCAGATCATCGATCAGCTTGGCAAAGAGGCGGAGAAGGCCAGCGCTGAAGCGGATAAAGCCAGTCACGATGTCGAGGGCGGCAGGAAGGGCGAGGCAGGCAAAGGCCCGGGCAAGGGCGCCGGGCATGCGGGTGGGCATTCGGGCAATGGCCACTGATTCCTGATAGACCTGTGGCGAGGGGGCTTGCCCCCGTTGGGCCGCGAAGCGGCCCCCATGCTTACAGATGCACCGCGAATACAGGTCTTTGCGACCGCTTCGCAGTCGAACGGGGGCAAGCCCCCTCGCCACGGGGATTGCATCGTTGATGTCTGTGGCATTTCCATAACCGGGCGACCATCCGACCCGATCCTGTTCCCAAATCCCTCAAGGGCTGGAACAATGCGGGCCACTTTGTAGAGCGTTTATCCGGGAGAGTTGCGGGTGCAGATTCAGGGTCATTACGAGCTTAAGTTCGAAGCGGTGCGTGAAGCGTTTGCAGCACTGTTCGACGATCCTCAGGAACGTGGCGCGGCGTTGTGCATCCGGATCGGTGGTGAAACCGTCCTCGACCTTTGGGCCGGTACCGCCGACAAGGACGGCCATGAGGCCTGGCACAGCGATACCATCGCCAACCTGTTCTCCTGCACCAAAACCTTCACCGCCGTGACGGCGCTGCAATTGGTGGCTGAAGGCAAGCTGCAACTCGATGCCCCGGTCGCCCGCTACTGGCCCGAATTTGCCGCCGCCGGTAAAGAATCCGTGACGCTGCGCCACTTGCTCTGCCATCAGGCGGGTCTGCCGGCCTTGCGCGAGTTGCTGCCCCCTGAGGCACTTTACGACTGGCAGACCATGGTCAATGCTTTGGCCGCCGAAGCACCCTGGTGGACGCCGGGTGAAGGTCACGGTTATGCGGCAATCACCTATGGCTGGCTGGTGGGTGAATTGCTGCGTCGCGCTGACGGTCGTGGGCCGGGTGAGTCAATCGTGGCGCGGGTTGCCAAGCCCTTGGGGTTGGATTTCCACGTCGGCCTCGCCGACAAAGAGTTCCATCGCGTGGCGCACATCGCCCGCAGTAAGGGCAACGTCGGCGATGCCGCGGCCCAGCGCTTGCTGCAAGTGACCATGCGCGAACCGACAGCCATGAGCACTCGGGCCTTCACCAACCCGCCGTCGATCATGACCAGCACCAACAAACCAGAATGGCGGCGCATGCAGCAGCCGGCCGCCAATGGCCACGGCAACGCCCGCAGCCTGGCCGGTTTCTACGCTGGACTGCTCGATGGCAGCCTGCTGGAAAGCGAAATGCTCGACGAGCTGACCCGCGAACATAGCGTTGGCGAAGACAAAACTTTATTGACCCGGACCCGCTTCGGTCTGGGTTGCATGCTCGATCAACCGGATGTACCCAACGCCACCTACGGCCTCGGCCCACGGGCGTTCGGTCACCCGGGTGCTGGCGGCTCCATCGGTTTTGCTGATCCGGAACATGATGTGGCCTTCGGTTTTGTGACAAATACCCTGGGGCCGTACGTTTTGATGGATCCACGAGCGCAAAAGCTCGTGCGAGTACTGGCCACTTGTCTGTAAATCACGCTTAAGGGGGCCAGGGCTGGAACCCGAAAGCCTTTGTGGTTTCAAAGCGTCTGTTTAGCCGGGGGCCCCCCCCAGCTGACTTTTCATTACCTCATTTTGTGGATACCCAATGTCGTCCAATAAAACCCTCGCCCTGGCCCTGTGCTTCGCTATCACCGGTTGTGCACAAACCCCACAAAATGATGCCGCAGGTGGCAGCAGTTGGTGGCCGTTCGGTTCTTCCGACAAGGTCGCGACTAAAGAACCCGCCCCGGCTCCGGCGCCCCTGAAACCTGCTGCCGCAGTACCCGTCGCCAAGGCTGAAGCCGATGCCGGTGGCAAATGGTGGTGGCCGTTCGGCGGCAAGGAACAGAGCACCAGCACTGCCAAAGCAGCCGTGCCGATGCCCGATCCGAAAATCACCCAAGCCTGGCTCGACGACTATGAGCCGCGCCTGCGCGAGGCGGTCAAGGGCAGCAACCTGCAACTCGAACGCCGTGAAAACGTGCTGGTCGTCACGGCTCCGGTAGATGGCTCGTTCAACCCGGACCGCCCGGCCATGCTGCTGCCGGTGACCCTCGCTCCGTTCACCCGTGTCGCGAAAATCCTCGAAGCCGATCCAAAGACTGCCGTGCTGGTACTCGGCCACAGTGATACGTCGGGTGCCGCACCGGCCAACGTGAAACTGAGCCAGGAGCGCGCCCAGGCGGTGGCAGCGATCTTCCGTCTCAGCGGTCTGCAGCGTGATCGCCTGATGTTGCGCGGTATGGGCGGTGACGCACCGCGTGCCGCCAACGACAGTGCCGAAGGTCGTGCCTTGAACCGTCGCGTCGAGCTGTTGTTGACGCCGCAAAACACCATGGCCGCGCTGCTGAGCAAGTACAATATGCCGGCTCCGGCACCGGTAACCAAAGTCGTCGCGCAAGACGTCAAGCCAGTGGCCAAGCCGGTGACCCCGGAACCGGCTGCGAAAAAAACGGCTGCCTCGTCGAAGAAAAAGGCACCGGCCAAGAAAGCGGCCGCCAAGGCTCCAGCCAAAAAGGCACCCGCGAAAAAGGCCGCACCGGCTAAAACCGCTGTCGATTCGAAGAGCGCCACCGCCACCGATGCCACAAAGCAGTGATTCGTTAACCAAAAGGAATGCGCCATGACCCGGCCCTTGGCAGATATGCGTCGCGACTACACCCGAGATGGCTTGACCGAGGCGCAAGCCCCGGCTGAGCCGTTCGCGCTGTTTCATCAGTGGTTTGCCGATGCGGTGAAAACCGAACAGGTGCCGGTGGAGGCGAATGCCATGACACTGGCCACCGTCGATCAGGATGGTCGGCCGCATTGCCGCATTCTGCTGCTCAAGGGCCTGGACGAGCAGGGCTTTACCTTCTTCACCAACTACGAGAGCGACAAGGGTCAGCAATTGGCAGCCAATCCATTTGCAGCCATGACGTTCTTCTGGCCGGCCCTGGAGCGCCAGGTGCGCATCGAAGGGCGGGTGGTGAAGGTCACGCCGGAAGAGTCCGACGCCTACTATCAGGTTCGGCCTCTGGGTAGTCGTCTCGGTGCGTGGGCGTCGCCCCAGAGCCGGGTGATCGCCGATCGCGCCGAACTGGAAGCGCTGCTCAAGGACACCGAGCAGCGTTTCAGCGACACTCAGCCTCATTGCCCCGAGCATTGGGGCGGTTATCGCTTGCTACCGGAGCGCATCGAATTCTGGCAGGGCCGTCCGAGCCGTCTGCACGATCGCCTCAACTACCGCTTGCAGGGTGCGGACTGGGTGCGTGAGCGCCTGGCCCCGTAAACGGTCTACCGATCGGGATACCCTGCCGCAGCGGCCTCAAGCCATTGTGGCAGGTCCTGACGCTTGATCTTCTGCGCTTGAGCGTTCGCCAGTTGCTGGAGCATGAAGGCTCTTTTTTGTTGGTCTTTACCCGCCAGTGACAACGCCAGATCGCGGTCCATCCAGCGTTTGATCCGCACGTACAACCACCAATGGAAGTACAAACCTGCGACGGTCGTGACGACAATGATGAAGTAATCCATGATAATCCTTGGGTCAGCGGCGCAGATTTTGTAATTTGACGCTACTGTGGTGAGTTCGAGAAGTGCCTGTACCAGGCCTGAATGAAACCAATTTTATCCGGGCGATGCCGTGACAGGCGTCAAGCTGCGGGTTTTAATGGATACCTGTCCTATGGAGTTTGATGCTATGCGTAAGTCTGTTTTGCTGGTTGCTTCCTTTTCCACGATGGCGATGTTGCTCTCCGGTTGCCAATCGAGCCTGACCGGTGACTCCTACTCCCGTGACGAAGCGCGTCGCGTGCAGACGATTCGCATGGGCACCATCGAATCCCTGCGTCCGGTGAAAATCGAAGGCACCAAAACCCCGATCGGCAGCGCTGCGGGCGCAGTCGTGGGTGGCGTAGGCGGTAGCGCCGTCGGCGGCGGTCGCGGCAGCATCGTTGCAGCGGTTATCGGCGCGGTAGCGGGTGGCCTGGTGGGCTCGGCTGCCGAAGAAGGCCTGACTCGCACTCAAGGCGTCGAAATCACCGTACGCGAAGACGATGGCAGCATGCGCGCCTACGTGCAGGAAGTTCAGCCAAACGAAGTGTTCCGTGTGGGTGAGCGTGTGCGGATTTCCACTGTGGGTGGGACCAGCCGCGTTTCGCACTAAGCGGGAATGTAGGGTAAAAGAAAACCCCGATCAGGTGAGCTGGTCGGGGTTTTCTTTTGGGCTGTGGAGTTGAACCAGAGCATTTACTTGCTTGCATAACAACCGAGCTGAAAATCGTATTGTGGATCGTAAAATGATCGACCGACTAATGTTTCCAGTTTTGTTATCTGCTGGGAATCAAGGTCATAGCCATAGATTTCTTCTTCAGCCTCAGTCCAACTCATTATCGCCCTCAGCTGTGCAATGCCGTCTGCCGGGACAGGCACTTCGAATACCAGCGCTTCTGTTTCTTTATCAAAAGCATAAATTACGTGGTTCACGGTTCTATCCTTCTTTTCGGATCCGCCGGCTTGTTTTGATTACCTGTTTCAGCGTCAAACTCACCCAGATGGCGACCTCGTTTGTCATACATTTCTACTGCTCCATGCTGATAATCCCATTCTAGAATTCGCCCTTCAGCCGTTCTCCAGCGCATTCGGGTGCCTCTACCTTTGCCCCGAGTCTTCTGTTTTGCCGGTGTGGCATCAGGAAAAGCGGTAAGCCCGTTTGGCGCCGGATGATATTTGTGGTCCGCAACACTCACCACAATATAAACCGGCAACACCCCCGAATCCGCCGGAAACACAAGAATGAAATCCTTGTACTCCGGCGGATAAACCGGATTCACGATGATGCTGTCAGCCGCCTTCGTCGGCGGGTAAACCCAGATGTGCGGCGCTTGTGGCGCAGCTTCCAAAGCGGGGATGCCGAGGGTGCTTGAACCGTTCTCGGCCGGCGTCCAGATCAGCTCAATGCCGTCCCCGAGATCAGCCACCTGCTGACTGCCGCGCAAGGTGAACTGCACGACATCGACCATTTCCCAATCGCGGTTTTTGCCAGTGTAAAAACCGTATCCCTTGAGACTGCCATCAGCCTGTTGCTCGACCCGCAGACGCACGCGAGTGCGGGCCTGTTTGAGGGATCGCAGTTGTTCTTCGGTGTAGAGAGAGCTGTCGCCAAGGCTTGACGGTATGACCAGAGCCACCAGGCCTGCCAAGGTAGCCGCAGCGGTGCTGGCTGCGACGGCGGGTAATGCGGCGAACGCTGAGCCACCCAGGGCGAAGCTGCCGAAACCCGCTGGAATGGCGGTGCCACTGATTTTCTTCAGCGGCACGACACCGGTTTCATCGGCCTCTCGAGCACCGAGCAGCACCAGTTCGCCGTAGTCTTTCAAGCTGTCGGTCGGAACAACGCCGGAGGTATTCGTGTAGTCGATGATTGCATCGGGCAGTTTGCAGGACTTGGCGAATACGCAACCCGCGCGGACAACGTTGTCCTTTTTCGCTGCGACTTGAAGGCTGTCTTCGAAGGCTTGCTGCCTCGCGAGCATGGCGTCGTAGGCGTTTTGTCTGGCATCACGCTCGGCCAATTCGGTGGCCGTCATGAATCGGTGAGTGACGTGATGCCCGTCACCTGACGGTGGGTTTTGTACCCGGGGGATGTCCTTGTGGCCAGCCACTGATTGTCCTTTCGCTCGTCCATCGGCAACCCCCAAAGAGGGGCTGCACGACGTTAACGAACGTGGCTAATCGTGACTGTAGGACGAATCCTCAATGTTGCTAAGAGTGTTCTCTATCGTTCAGGAAGGCAGCGCAGCACTCTTGCGGCTCGCCGCCGCCGTCACCGCATAACCGATCAATGCCGCCAGGATCGAGCCGGTCAGAATACCCATGCGGTCCATCCCGGCATATTCACTGGCGCCCGGCACGAAGGCCAGGGAACCGACGAACAGGCTCATGGTGAAGCCGATGCCGCAAAGGATCGCCACCCCCAAAATCTGGCCCCAGTTGGCGCCTTGGGGCAGGGCGGCGATGCCGATTTTTACCGCCAGCCAGGTCAGGCCGAAGACACCGACGGTCTTGCCCAACAGCAGGCCGACGGCGATGCCCATCGGTACATGATGGGTGAAGCTTTCGACGGTCACGCCGCTCAGGGACAAGCCAGCGTTGGCGAAGGCAAACAGCGGCAGGATGCCGTAGGCCACCCACGGATGCAGGGCATGCTCCAGGATCAGCAGCGGCGAAGGCTCGGCGTTTTTCGTGCGCAGTGGAATGCAGAAGGCCAGGGTCACACCCGCCAGCGTCGCATGCACGCCGCTCTTGAGTACGCAGACCCAAAGGATCAGCCCGATGATCATGTACGGCCCGAGTTTCACCACACCAAGTCGGTTCATTCCGATCAAGGCCGCGATGCAGGCCGCGGCCAGCGCCAGGGACAGGGTCGACAGAGCGCCGGAATAGAAGATCGCAATGATGATGATTGCGCCAAGGTCATCGATGATCGCCAGGGTCATCAGGAACAGTTTCAGCGACACTGGCACGCGTTTACCCAGCAGGGCCAGCACGCCAAGGGCGAAGGCAATGTCGGTAGCCGTCGGGATGGCCCAGCCGCTCAGGGCGGACGGGTTATCGCGGTTGAGGAACCAGTAGATCAGCGCCGGCACCACCATGCCGCCAATTGCGGCCGCGCCGGGCAGGACGATCTGCGACGGTTTCGACAGTTGGCCGTCGAGGACTTCGCGCTTCACTTCCAGGCCGATCAACAGGAAGAACAGGGCCATCAGGCCGTCGTTGATCCACAGCAGCAATGGCTTGGCGATTTTCAGCGCGCCGATCTGAGCCACCACGGGGGTGTCCAGCAGGCCGTTATAGAGCCACGACAGCGATGAATTGTTGATGATCAGGGCCAGGACAGCTGCGGCGATCAATAGCAGACCGCTGGCAGCTTCCAACTGAAAGAAACGCGTGAACGTGCTACGCAGAGGCAAGGTCGCTCTCCATCGATGAATTCATAAGGTGGCACACCCTAACCCGTACCGTTGGTTGTTAAAACAAAAGTTATATTCTTTTTTGTTATATGTCGTTACAACGTACCCGGTCAGCAAAGGCCTGAGCCTAGCAGTTGCCAGACGTATTGAACCCCAGCTGTATCTGTGCGTGATGTAGGTTTTTTCCTAAGCTTGTGAACTGAGCCTTGCGACAAGGCCCACTCTTGCCTGATTCAACGAGAAAACCATCATGAGCGACAACCGACAGTGGGCCCGCGAAGCCATCCGGATCATCGAAGCCGACTTCCAGCGCAGCGCTGATACCCACCTGATCCCCTTGCCGCTGCCGGGATTGCCGGGCATCGAGTTGTACTTCAAGGATGAGTCGAGCCATCCCACCGGCAGCCTGAAACATCGGTTGGCCCGCTCATTGTTCCTCTATGCGCTGTGTAACGGCTGGCTCAAGCCCGGTGCGCCGGTGATTGAAGCGTCCAGCGGTTCGACGGCGATTTCCGAGGCGTACTTCGCCCGCTTGCTGGGGTTGCCGTTCATTGCGGTGATGCCCGCGAGCACGTCCAAGGAAAAGATCGCGCAAATCGCTTTCTACGGTGGCAAGAGCCATCTGGTGGATGATCCGACGCAGATTTACGCTGAGTCCGAACGCCTGGCTCACGAACACGACGGGCATTTCATCGACCAGTTCACCTACGCAGAACGCGCCACCGACTGGCGAGCGAACAACAACATCGCCGAATCGATCTTCCATCAGATGCGCTTCGAGCAGCACCCGGAACCGAGCTGGCTGATTTCCAGCCCTGGCACCGGCGGCACCACCGCGACGCTGGGCCGTTACGTTCGCTATCGCCAGCATTGCACTCGTGTGTTGTGCGCCGATGCCGAGCGTTCGGTGTTTTTCGATTACTACAAGACCGGCGACGCCAGCCTGCGCCTCGATCACGGGTCACGGATTGAAGGCATTGGACGGCCGCGTGTCGAGGCGTCGTTCCTGCCTAAGGTCATCGATGCAATGGTCAAGGTGCCGGACGCGTTGTCACTGGCAGCCATGCATTACCTGGCGCAACGTTTGGGGCGACGGGTTGGCGGTTCGAGCGGGACCAACCTGATCGGCGCCTTGATGGCGGCCCAGCAGATGGCGACGGCGGGGGAGTCGGGGTCGATCGTGGCGATTCTGTGCGATGGCGGCGAGCGCTATGCCGACACCTATTACGATCAGGCCTGGCTCAAGGCCCAGGGGTATGAGTTGAGTGGTCTGATGGATGCCGTGGCGGCCAGCGTTGAGCGCGGAGAGCCGCTGCCGGCCAGCGTGTTGCGCGCCAATATCTGACCAGATGATCGTTCCCACGCGAGCGTGGGAACGATCATCTGGGTCAGGCTTCTAGGCCAAGGATATCCCGGGCAACCGCTTCAGCAATCCGAATCCCGTCTACACCCGCCGACAGAATCCCGCCCGCATAACCCGCGCCTTCACCCGCCGGGAACAAACCCTTCACGTTAAGGCTCTGCATCGACTCGTTACGGGTAATGCGCAACGGCGAAGAGGTGCGCGTCTCGATCCCGGTCAACACGGCGTCGTGCAGCGAGTAGCCACGAATCTGCTTCTCGAACGCTGGCAGGGCTTCGCGAATCGCTTCGATGGCGAACGCCGGCAGGGCCAGGGCCAAATCACCCAAGGCAACGCCCGGTTTGTAGGACGGCTCGACGCTGCCCAATTCGGTGGACGGCTTGCCGGCAATGAAGTCGCCGACCAGTTGCGCCGGTGCTTCGTAGTTGCTGCCGCCCAGCACAAAGGCGTGGGATTCCAGGCGTTCCTGCAACTCGATGCCGGCCAGTGGGCCGCCCGGATAATCGACTTCCGGGGTGATGCCGACGACGATCCCGGAGTTGGCGTTGCGCTCGTTACGCGAGTATTGGCTCATGCCGTTGGTGACCACGCGGT
Source organism: Pseudomonas sp. 008 (assembly GCF_016861935.1). NCBI lineage: Bacteria > Pseudomonadati > Pseudomonadota > Gammaproteobacteria > Pseudomonadales > Pseudomonadaceae > Pseudomonas > Pseudomonas sp. 008. Next base: position 192,927 of record NZ_BOMA01000015.1, read on the forward strand.
TCGGCTCGGAGGTCGCCGCCACTACGGTGCCGCCCGGGCACATGCAGAAGCTGTAGACCGATCGGCCGTTTTTGGCGTGGTGCACCAGTTTGTAGTCGGCAGCGCCGAGTTTCGGGTGGCCGGCGTATTTGCCAAGGCGCGCGCGGTCGATCAGCGACTGCGGGTGTTCGATGCGGAAACCCACCGAGAACGGCTTGGCTTCCATGTACACGCCACGGCCGTGCAGCATGCGGAAGGTGTCCCGGGCGCTGTGGCCGAGGGCCAGGATCACGTGCTTCGAATGGATCTGTTCGCCGCCATGGAGTTCGACGCCCACCAGTTGGCCGTCGTCGATCAGCACATCGGTCACCCGCTGCTGGAAGCGCACTTCGCCGCCCAGGGAGCGAATCTGCTCACGCATGTTTTCCACCACACCGGTCAGACGGAACGTCCCGATGTGCGGCTTGCTGACGTAGAGGATTTCTTCCGGCGCACCAGCCTTGACGAACTCATGCAGAACCTTGCGACCGAGGAATTTCGGGTCTTTGATCTGGCTGTAGAGTTTGCCGTCGGAGAACGTTCCCGCGCCGCCTTCACCGAACTGCACGTTGGATTCGGGGTTGAGCACACTTTTACGCCACAGGCCCCAGGTGTCCTTGGTGCGCTGGCGCACTTCGGTGCCGCGTTCGAGAATGATCGGCTTGAAGCCCATCTGCGCCAGCACCAGGCCGGCGAAGATCCCGCACGGGCCGAAGCCGACCACGATCGGACGCTGGCTCAGGTCGGCCGGCGCCTGGCCGACCATTTTGTAGCTGACATCCGGCGCCACGTTGACGTTACGGTCATCGGCGAACGTGCGCAGCACCGCCGCCTCATCGCGAACGTTGAGGTCGATGGTGTAGATGAAACACAGTTCGGAGGACTTTTTGCGCGCATCGTAGCTGCGCTTGAACAAGGTGAAGTCGAGCAGGTCATCACTGGCGATGCCCAGGCGCTGCACGATGGCAGGGCGCAGGTCTTCTTCGGGATGGTCGATCGGCAACTTGAGTTCGGTGATTCGTAACATGGCGGGATCCGGTTCGCGGGGCGCACAACTGCGCCAAGGCGTTTGAAGCCCGCGATTATAAGCCTCAAAGGATGATTCCCGTGAGGCTAAAACGATCAGTCGTTACGCGATCCGCCAAAATACCCGCAGCCGCGTTGCACCTGGCCGTCGATACGCAACTCGGCGCTCATGTGCTGCACGCTGCCGTTGCTGCTGTCGACGCAACGTTGCGGCGCGACCCAGAGCTCGATGCGCTGATTATTGGCTTCGGTACTGAGGTTGAAGCGGCCATCGCCCAGTTGTTCTTCAACGTACGGCAGGGCCAGGGGCGGCTGACCAGCGCGGTCGATGACCATGCCCTTGCCGCTGACCTTGACGTTCCACTCCGGGCCATGGCCGGCGGCGCGCAGGATCAGCTGTTTGAAATTGGGATCGTCGCAGGCGGTGCCCGAACGCTCGACGCGGTACAACTGTGTGAGGTCGAGCTGGCTGTCGGCGCCACTGGCAACGATCCGGCCGCGCACGTCGGCAAACAACTTGCCCTGTTCGTCAGCCAGGGTCGCAGCCTCTTGCAGGATGCTGGTGCCCCCGGTGTCATTGACCACAAAACTGCGCTGTTCATTACACGGCTGGAACAGCAGCTTGCCGTCGGCCGCCGTCAATTGGCCCTGCATGCGGGTCTGGCCCACATGGGAGGCGCTCTGCCGTGGGCCATCGAGCAGTTGGCAAGCGGCGAACAACGGAAGCAGGGCAACAAGTACCAGGGAACGGGCAACACGCATCTTTGAGTCTCCAGACAAGTGTCGCCACGTTACTCAGCCTGACCGTTCATCACAACCCTGCAATGTTCTCGCTTTCCTGTGGGCAAGTCTGGTTCAACCGACGCGATAGGTCTGACCGGTCTGCAGGCCTTCCACACTTTTGGCGTAGGCCAATGCCACGTCGGCGGCGGGAACCGGTTTGAAACCACGGAAGTACGGCGCATAGCTGCCCATGGCTTCGACCAGTACGTTCGGGCTGACCGAGTTGATACGCAGGCCTCGCGGCAGTTCGATCGCCGCCGCACGGACGAAGGCGTCGAGGGCACCGTTGACCAGGGCCGCGGAGCTGCCGGTACGAATCGGATCGTGGCTGAGGATGCCGGTGGTGAAGGTGAAAGACGCACCGTCATTGGCGAATTCCCGGCCGATCAGCAGCAGGTTGACCTGGCCCATCAGCTTGTCTCGCAAGCCCAGTTCGAAGTCCTGTGCGGTCATGGTGGCCAGCGGCACGAAGTTGACGCTGCCGGCGGCGCAGATCAACGCATCGAAGTTGCCGGTCTGTTCGAACAGTTTGCGGATCGAGTCGCTGTCACTGATGTCGACCTGGAAATCCCCGCTTTTACGGCCGATACGGATGATTTTGTGGCGCTGGGACAGTTCATGGTCAATGGCCGAACCGACGGTGCCGGAGGCGCCAATCAACAGAATTTTCATCGTGCAGTTCCTTAAGTGGGTTGGATTTAAAGTTAAGTCTAGTGTGGTTTTTTTTATTAATAAGCGTGCTAATGGGCAACCTTTGGTTTTCAAATGGAAACAATCCATGAGCGAAATGGACGATCTGGCGGCGTTCGCGGTGTTGATCGAAGCGGGCAGTTTCACCCTGGCCGCCCAGCAACTGGGGTGCAGCAAGGGGCAACTCTCCAAGCGCATCAGCCTGCTGGAAACGCGCTTTGGCGTGGTGTTGCTGCAACGCACCACTCGGCGCTTGAGCCTGACGGCGGCGGGTGCGGCGTTGTTGCCGCAAGCCCAGGCGCTGGTGGTGCAGGTGGAGCGTGCGCGTCAGGCATTGGCACGGCTGAAAGACGACATGGCCGGCCCGGTGCGGATGACGGTGCCGGTTTCATTGGGGGAAACGTTCTTTGATGGCGCACTGCTGGAATTTTCCCGGCAGTACCCCGAGGTGCAGATCGAGCTGGAACTCAACAACCACTACCGCGACTTGTCCCGGGACGGTTTCGACCTGGCGATCCGTTCAGAAGTGGCCAACGACGAACGTCTGGTGGCCCGACCGTTGCTGGCCTGGCACGAGATGACCTGCGCCAGCCCGGCGTATCTCGAGCGATTCGGTGAGCCGCTGACGCCACAGGCCTTGGCCGAACACCGCTGTCTTCTCAACAGCCATTACAGCGGTCGCGAAGAATGGCTCTATCACCAACAGCACGAGTTAACGCGGGTGCGAGTGTCGGGGCCGTTCGCCAGCAACCATTACAACCTCTTGAAGAAAGCTGCACTGACCGGGGCCGGCATTGCGCGTTTGCCGTCCTATCTGTTGCAAGAGGAATTGGCCGACGGGCGTTTGCGCTGGCTCCTTCGTGATTATCAGACCCGCAGCATGCCGATGTATCTGGTGCATCCGTATCAGGGCGGGTTGCCGAAGCGTACCCAAGTGCTGGCGGACTATTTGATCGGTTGGTTCAAGCGCAGTGGTGAGGCGTTGGATCGGCTTCAACGATAACGTCTCACCACACAACCTTTATGGGAGTTCTGAGGTTGGTATCAGCGGGCGTAACGCCGGGCAATCAGGTGATCGATCGACAACTTGCCAGGTCCAGTCGCCATCAAGTACAGCAACACCGCCGCCCAGGTGCCGTGGGTCGGATACGCATCGGGGTACACGAACAGTTGAATGGTCAAGGTCATGCCCAACAGCGCCAGGGCTGAAAAGCGCGTGGCGAAGCCGATCAGGATCAGTACCGGAAAGAAATGCTCAGCGAAAGCCGCCAGGTGCGCCGCCAGTACCGGGGAGAGCAACGGCACATGGTATTCACTCTGGAACAACGGGATGGTCGAGTCCGCCAGTCTGGGTACGCCAAGCTCAAAGGTGCCGTCGATCAAATCGATGGCCAGGCCTTCCACCTTGGTCTGCCCGGACTTCCAGAACACCGCGGCGATGGAAAAGCGTGCGATGAAGGCGATCAAGCTGTGGGGGATTTTTTCCAGCAGCGCGATGGCGCGGCTGATGGGGTTCGTGTTCATGGCGATACCTTGTGGTGTAAATGGGTGATGGCGTTGTGGCTGATCAGCAGCGCCAGGGTTTGGCTGAGATCGAAGGCGGGCGCGGTTTCCAACACCTGGCTCAGGGGCAGGCCGAGTCGCAGGTTCTGAATGAATGTGCTGGCGCCGTGATCGATGGCGAAGACCTCGACCTCCAGTCCGTTGCGCAACACCAGCGCGTTTTGCCCGTGGCTGAGGTCCATCCCGGCCAGCGTCGAGTCCTGTTGATGCTCCGCCCAGATGGCGACCACGGCGAAAGCTGAAGCCAACAGATTCAGGGAGGGGTGAAGCCCTACGGTCAGCTCGCTCAGCGCCTGTGGGTCCGACAGCACGGTGGCGATCTGCTCATGGCTCAAGGGCTGCGCATCAGCGGCGTGATAAGCCTGAACGCGCAAGCGCTCCAGCCGCGCCATATCGGCCAGATAAGGCACGCTGGCTGCCGGTTCAAAACTGTCGATGAACTCGGCGAAGTCCTTGCCGTAGTCGTTGATGAGCGGGCTTTGCGGTGGACAACTTTGCACATACAACCCTGCCATCGCCCGGAAAAATTCATCACCGACTAACTGCATAACCACCGGATAGCTGACGGCCAAGGCGTTGATCAGCGAGCTCTGCACATTGTTGCGGTACACCGCGAAACGGCTGGCCGGATCGGCACCGTTGGCACTGAACACGCCCTCGGGGCAGGGCCGTTGCGGATCGAGCAGGGCGGAGGCAAAAGCGGCTTGAATGCTCATTGCCGGCTCCCGGCGCGGTGCAACAACTCATCGGCATGCCGGGCTTCGGCGTGCAACACACTGAAGGTCGGTAACCGGTTGTCGCGTTCGATCAACGTGGCGATCGGGCCGACCCGCTCCAGCACCTGCGAGTACAGCGCCCACACCGCGTTATCGACGGGCGTGCCGTGATCGTCGATCAGCAGTCGTTCGCCAAGGCTGTCGGCGTCTTCGGCAAACCCCGCCAGATGAATCTCTCCCACCGCGTGCAGCGGCAGGGCGTCGATGTAGGCCAGCGGATCTCTTTGGTGATTGACGCAGGAAACGTAAACGTTGTTGACGTCCAGCAGCAGGCCGCAGCCGGTGCGGTGAATGACTTCACCGATGAAGTCGGCTTCATCGATTGTCGAGTTCTGGAACGCCAGGTACGTCGCCGGATTTTCCAGCAGCATCGGGCGTTTGAGGGTGTTCTGCACCTGATCGATGTGCTCGCAGACGCGGTTCAGCGTCGGCGCATCGTAGGCCAGGGGCAGCAGGTCATTGAGAAACACCGGGCCATGGCTGGACCAGGCCAGGTGTTCGGAAAAGGAGTGGGGTTGATAGCGCTCGATCAGCGCGGCCAGCCTTTGCAGGTGCTGACCATCCAGCGGACCTTCGGCACCGATGGACAGGCCAACGCCATGCAGCGACAGCGGATACTGCTCACGGATCAACCCCAGGAAATGATGAAACGGGCCGCCGGCCACCATATAGTTTTCGGCGTGGACTTCAAAGAAACCGATGTCCGGTTGTGCACCGAGCACTTCACGAAAGTGCTCGGTCTTGAGCCCCAGCCCGGAGCGGGGCGGGAGCCCGGAGAATGAATGGTTCATGGTCGACACTCTGGCTGGGGGGCTGATTACGACTTGGCTTTGTAGGCTTCCATCTGGCCGAAGCCGGTTGGCGAGGTCTTGCTCTCGGTGGTCATGCAGGTGCCTTTCGGGACGAGTTTCCAGGCATTGGCCTGGTGATCCATTTTGGCGGTGCCGGCGCAAGTGGTGCCAGCACCAGCGGCGCAATCGTTATGACCTTTCATGGCCACGCCGAAGCATTTTTCCATGTTGGCGTCAGCGGCGTGGGCAGTGGAAACCGCGGCGATGCTCAGGGCAGAACCAAGGGCCAGAACCAGGGCGGTGGCGGACAGGGTGCGGGTGGTAGCAGTCATGATGTTTCTCCGAAATTGAGCTTGGGTTGGCAAGCGTTTGTGCTTGCTTACCGCTCTAGAGAAACGACAGGGCGAGGTGTTACAGCCCACCCTGAGTTTTTTTTCAGAAACCCTCAAAACACAACGAATCCCCTGTGGGAGCGGGCTCTTCATTTGTTTTGAGGTTTGTACCAGGCACAAAAAAAAAACGGCCCGAAGGCCGTTTTTTGTTTACCGCAAAGGCTTAACCACCGAGGTACGCTTCGCGCACTTTCGGGTCAGTCAGCAGCGCTTCACCGGTGCCTTGCATCACCACCCGGCCGTTTTCCAGCACGTAGGCACGGTCGGCGATTTTCAGGGCCTGGTTGGCGTTCTGCTCCACCAGGAACACCGTCACACCGTCCTTGCGCAGTTGTTCGATGATGTCGAAGATCTGCTGGATGATGATCGGTGCCAGCCCCAGCGATGGCTCGTCGAGAAGCAACAGCTTGGGCTTGCTCATCAGCGCGCGACCGATGGCGAGCATCTGCTGTTCGCCGCCGGACATGGTGCCGCCGCGTTGGGCGAAGCGTTCTTTCAGGCGTGGGAAAAGTCCGAGAACTTTGTCCATCTGTTCCTGATAGTCGCCCTTGTCGGTGAAGAACCCGCCCATGGCGAGGTTTTCTTCCACGGTCAGACGAGCAAACACCCGACGGCCTTCCGGAACCACGGCGATGCTTTTACGCATGATGTGCGACGAGTCCTGGCCGACGAGCTCTTCGCCCATGTAGCGGATGCTGCCGCTATGGGCTTGCGGCGAACCGCAGAGGGTCATCAGCAGGGTCGACTTGCCGGCACCGTTGGCGCCGATCAGGGTCACGATCTCACCCTGGCGGACTTCGACGTTGACGCTGTGCAGCGCCTGGATCTTGCCGTAGAAGGTGGAAACGTTTTCGAACTGCAGCATTTACGCTTCCCCCAGGTAGGCTTTGATCACTTCAGGATTGTCGCGGATCTGCTCCGGCGTGCCGTTGGCCAACGGTGTGCCCTGGTTGATCACGAAGATATGGTCGGAAATGCTCATGACCAGTTTCATGTCGTGTTCGATCAACAGCACCGTCACATTATGCTCTTCACGCAGGGTGCCGATCAGCGCCTTGAGGTCGTCGGTTTCCCGCGGGTTGAGGCCGGCGGCCGGTTCGTCGAGCATGAGGATGCTTGGACGGGTCATCATGCAGCGGGCGATTTCCAGGCGGCGCTGCTGACCATAAGCCAGGGTGCCGGCCGGGCGGTTGGCGAACTCCTTGAGGTTGACCTTGTCGAGCCAGAACTCGGCGTATTCCATCGCCTCGCGTTCGCTTCTGCGGAACGACGGAGTCTTGAACAGGCCTGCCAGGAAGTTGGTGTTCAGGTGCCGGTGCTGAGCAATCAGCAGGTTTTCCACGGCGGTCATGTCCTTGAACAGTCGCACGTTCTGGAAAGTCCGCACCACGCCTTTGCCGGCGATCTTGTGGCCGGGCAGGCCTTCGATCGCTTCACCGTTGAGCTGGATAGTGCCGGCGGTGGGTTTGTAGAACCCGGTCAGGCAGTTGAATACAGTGGTCTTGCCGGCGCCGTTGGGGCCGATCATCGAGACCACTTGTTTCTCTTTGACGCTCAAGGCTACGCCGTTGACCGCCAACAGGCCGCCGAAGCGCATGCTCAGGCCATCTACTTTCAGGATCTCACGGCTCATTTGCGCAGCTCCATGTGGGGGCGTTGCATCGGCAGCAGACCTTGAGGACGCCAGATCATCATCAGCACCATCAAGGCGCCGAACATCAACATGCGGTATTCGCTGAAGTCACGCATCAGTTCGGGCAACAGGATCATCACGACAGCCGCGAGAACCACGCCCAACTGCGAGCCCATGCCGCCCAACACCACGATGGCGAGGATGGTGGCCGACTCGATGAAGGTGAACGACTCCGGTGTGACCAGCCCTTGGCGCGCGGCGAAGAAGCTACCGGCGAAACCGGCGAAGCAGGCACCCAGGGTGAAGGCCGACAGCTTGATCACGGTCGGGTTCAGGCCCAGGGCACGGCAGGCGATTTCGTCTTCGCGCAAGGCTTCCCAGGCACGGCCGATCGGCATGCGCAGCAGGCGGTTGATCACGAACAGCGCGAACAGTGCCAGCAACAGCGCCACCAGGTAGAGGAAAACCACCTTGCTGACCGGGTTGTACGTCAGGCCGAAGAACTCGTGGAAGGTCTGCATGCCTTCGGCGGCCGTTCTTTCGAAGGTCAGGCCGAACAGCGACGGTTTGGGGATGTTGCTGATGCCGTTCGGTCCGCCGGTGAGGCCCGTCAGGTTACGCAGGAACAGACGGATGATCTCACCGAAGCCCAGGGTCACGATCGCCAGATAGTCACCGCGCAGGCGCAGTACCGGGAAGCCGAGCAGGAAGCCGAAAGTGGCCGCCATCAGCCCGGCGATCGGCAGGCAGATCCAGAAGCTCAGCCCGTAGTAGTGCGACAGCAGCGCATAGCTGTAGGCGCCCACGGCGTAGAAGCCGACGTAACCGAGGTCGAGCAGGCCGGCCAGACCGACCACGATGTTCAGGCCCAGGCCGAGCAGCACGTAGATCAGGATCAGCGTGGCGATGTCCACCGCACCGCGTGAACCGAAGAACGGCCACACCAGTGCCACGACGATCAACGCCATGATGATCCAGCGCTGGGTGGTCGGCAGGGTCAGGAAGTGGCTCGCGCTGGCCGGGATCAGTTTGCCCTTGGGCACGGAGCGCATGGCCGCCGAGTATTCGCGGTCGAACAGCACACGCAGGAACATCAGCACCGAGCAGGTGGCGATGATGATCAGCGTGGAGGTGCTGGCGCCTTCCACTTCGAGGTTGATCCCGGCGATGGACAGTTTCAGGCCGAGTACCGGATAGGCCACGGCCCATACCAGCAGGGCGCTGAACAGCGCCTGTTTAAGATTCCTAGTCATACTTTCTCAACCTCCGGACGACCCAGCAGGCCGGTTGGCCGGAATAACAGCACCAGGACCAGAAGGCCGAAAGCCACCACGTCCTTATACTGGTCACCGAATATATCGGCGCCGAATGCTTCGGCTACCCCCAGCACCAGACCACCGAGCATGGCGCCCGGAATGCTGCCGATGCCACCCAGCACCGCCGCGGTAAAGGCTTTGAGGCCTACCAGGAATCCGGCGTTAGGGTTGATCACGCCGTACTGCATGCTCAGCAGTACTGCCGCCACGGCCGCCAGGGCGGCACCGATGACGAAGGTCAGGGCGATGATGTTGTTGGTGTTGATGCCCAACAGGTTGGCCATCTTGATGTCTTCGGCACAGGCCCGACAGGCGCGTCCCAGTCGTGAACGCGAGATGAACTGGGTGAGACAGAGCATCACCACCAGGGTCACCACGAACACCAGGATCTGCATGTAGGAGATCAGCACTTCCTGTGCGCCGCCTGGACCGAAACTGAAGCTGCCCGGAATCAGGTTGGGGATCGATTTGTCCTTGGAGTCCTGCGAGAGCAGTACGGAGTTCTGCAGGAAGATCGACATGCCGATGGCGGAGATCAGCGGGATCAGACGGTTACTGCCCCGCAGAGGGCGGTAGGCGATCCGTTCGATACTGTAGCCGTAGGCACTGGTCACTACGATGGTCGCCAGGAAAGCGGCGGTCATCAACAACGGCAGAGAATGGATACCCAGCATGGCCAGTCCGGCAAGGACGATGAAGGCCACGTAGGAACCGATCATGTAGACCTCGCCATGGGCGAAGTTAATCATTCCAATAATGCCGTAAACCATTGTGTAGCCAATGGCTATAAGGGCATAGGTGCTGCCAATGGTCATCCCATTAACCAGCTGTTGGAAGAAGTGATAGATCTCAGGCATTACAGCGCTCCTAAAAACCTGATACGCATTTCACTGGTGGAGTCATGTTCCGGCCCGGGCTGTGTGGTCTGTGGCCACCTTCGCACGAGCGTTTGCCAGCGAACCGCTGGTGACGGTTTTAAGATTTTCAGGTAAGCCAACTCCCGGATCGCGGGACTCTGACTCATTAATCTCGTAAAACAAAGCCCACTGCTTGCGCAGTGGGCTTTATTAATCATGGAGCTAGCTTACTGAGGGGAAACTTCGGTTTTTGGTTTGCCGAAGTGCCACTCATAGACCACGAATTTGAAGTCTTTCAGGTCGCCCTTGCTGTCGAACGACAGATCACCGGTCGGGGTCTTGAAGGTGCCTTTGTGAATGGCTTCAGCCACCTTGGCGGTGTCTTCGCTCTTGGCTGCCTTGATACCTTCGGCAATCACTTCGACAGCCGAGTAGGCCGGGAACACGAACGGACCGCTAGGGTCCTGCTTCTTGTCGGCAAAGGCTTGTACCAGGGCTTTGTTGGCTGGGTCCTGGTCGAAGGATTTCGGCAGGGTGACCAACAGGCCTTCGGAAGCATTCTGGGCAATTTGCGAGATGGAGTCGTTGCCGACGCCTTCAGGCCCCATGAACTTGGCTTTCAGGCCTTTTTCCTGGGACTGACGCAGGATCAGGCCCAGCTCCGGGTGGTAGCCGCCGTAGTAGACGAAGTCGACGTTGGCTTGCTTGAGCTTCTGGATGATCGAGGAGAAGTCCTTGTCACCGGCGTTGAGGCCTTCGAACACGGCAACCTTGACGCCTTTCTTCTCAAGGGTCTGTTTCACGGCGGTGGCGATGCCTTCACCGTATTGCTGTTTGTCGTGCAGCACGGCAACGATTTTCGGTTTTACGTGATCGGCAATGTAGTTACCGGCGGCAGGGCCCTGGGCGCTGTCCAGGCCGATGGTGCGGAACACCAGCTTGTAACCACGGGTGGTGATGTCCGGGTTGGTGGCGGCCGGGGTGATCATGATCACGCCTTCGTCTTCGTAGATGTCCGAAGCTGGCTGGGTGGAGCTGGAGCACAGGTGGCCGACCACGAATTTCACACCATCGTTGACCACTTTGTTGGCGACGGCCACGGCTTGTTTAGGGTCGCACGCGTCGTCGTATTCCTTGGCTTCGAGCATCTTGCCGTCGACGCCGCCCTTCGCGTTGATCTGCTCGATGGCCATCTTGGCGCCGATGAACTGCATGTCGCCGTATTGAGTGACCGGGCCGGTTTTAGGGCCGGCGATGCCGATCTTGATGGTGTCGGCGGCGAACGAATGGCTGGCAACCCCGGCCAGAACCATAGCGGCAAACAGTTTTGAAATCTGCTTAGTAGCCTTAGTCATAGTGCTCCACTCTTACTGTTGTAGTTTTTATAGTCCTGGCGCCGTAGCAGCAGAACCGGGTCAGATATCGTCGATATCCTCCGGAAAATGCCCCCGGCAACTGTACCGGTACAGTGTAGAGCGCCGATTGTTAGCCTGGGAAGCTGGCGCCAGGGGGCAAAACCTGAGGGTGTCGCTTTGTTGAAAGAAAAAGACAGAATCGCGGCAGGATGTTAGCTGGCTAATACTTGAAGCAGCAGCATTCCCTGGCTTTCCCGGGTTTTTCAATCGGTAACGCAATTGCATCCGGGTTTTTCTGGCGCAACACCGACGTTATCATTCACATCGATTTCTTTTGCGGACAGCAACCCATGACTCAAGAACCTAGCACCCTCTATGCCAAGCTGCTTGGTGAAACCGCATCTATTACCTGGAAAGAGTTGGAGCCGTTCTTCGCCAAGGGTGCCCTATTGTGGGTCGACCCAGGCCTGGATTTGATTGCTGCGGCGGAGGCGGTGGCGACCGATGAAGGCGAGAAAGTCGCTGCCTGGCTGGCCGCCGACAAGGTCGCCAAGCTGTCTGAAACGCGGGCGCTGGATCTTTTCGAGCGTGATCCGGAGCTGTGGGCCGTGGTTGTTTCGCCGTGGATTATGATCCAGGAAAGGGCGAAGGCTTGAATGCTTGCACCGATTTGGTGCTTGGTTTTGTCGGGCAAAAGTGTGTAGCCGAGTAGCGTGATGGCACGTTGCCGTGGAGAAAGGCCACAGAAAGGCCGGTATAACGGTGACGTAAACGTAACGGGAACAGTTTATTGAGCAGCCGATGGGCTGCTCAATTGTTTCTGGGTGTTGTGATCATTCCCACGCTCTGCGTGGGAACGATCATCACAAGGCTGCGATCGTTAAAGGCTCGACCTCAATAAGCCGTCTTGCCCGTATGGTTATTCAGCGAAATAACCTTGGTCTTGCCAATCCGGTGACGGTATATCTCGCGCAGGTACTTGATCGCCTTCTTCACGCAATCGCGCGACAAACGAATGTCATTGATCGAGACGAACTTGTCCTTGTCGTTGATCAGCTCGCGGTACTTCTTCTCGTACATCGGTTTGATCGCGTACCAGTTGGTGTCGAGGATCTTCGCCGGGTTTTCGAATTCGTTGAGCAGGTCGTCGATCCGGTCTTCGTCGAAGTCTTCATGGATGATGAAGTCCAGGATCGAGTTATCCAGCGTTTCGTCGAAGCGATACGGATTTTTTGCGAAGCAACGCTTGATGAACGCCACGATCAGCGTCAGGAAGTCGTCCGACAGGCATGGGCTCTTGGCGATCAGGGTGGTCAGCGACAGGTTGGCCGAGGCGCCGATCACCAGTGCATAACGCTTGAGCGTGGTGTTGGGGAACAAGCTGTTGAGGTGAGTCTTCAACCGGTTCAGGTCCATGTAGGACAGTTTGTAGTCTTTGGGCAAGGACACGATCGACACCACCGACGAGCAATTCTTGAAGAAGTGCAGGTCGTGCAGCGCGGCCGCGTCATAGCCCGAATTCTTGTACTGCTCGAGCGAGGCGCGGTAGCGCTTGGACTCGATTGGCAACAGGCTGATGCCTTCAATCGCCTGGGTGACTTTGTTGAAGTGCGGGAGGTCGATGGAGCGGAAGAACAGGTCGTCGATGTTCAGGCGCTGCGGCTCTTTCTCGAACACCTTGAACTTGTCGCTGCTTGGCGGCGGCGTTTCCGGCACCACGGACTCGGCGTAGGCAATTGCCACCGGGCCGGCCAGGCTCATGAACAGGTCGTTGGCGTCCAGGCGAATGGTTTCGCCGATGTCGATGCCAGCGCGACGGAAATAGTTCTGGTCGTAGTCGGTGGTGACCGCCTGCGCCGTCAGAATGTTGAAGATCTGCTGTGAGATGTACTGGTTGGCGTGCTTTTCCATCGCGTTGACGTCGATGTTCTGGATGTTGCCGTCATCGCTTTCTTCGGCATAACGCATGATGTCGTTGGAGATCAGCATCATCGCGTTCCATGGGCGGATACGGCCCATGACGCTGGCTTCGCTGCTGTCCTCGTTGGCGAAGTTGTAGGAGAAGTCCCACTCTTCCGACAGGTATTTGCACAGCAGGCGACCGGCGTTGATGTGCAGCGCTTCGGACATTTCACTGCGGTGATCGGAAATGTTCGGCAGTACGCAGATGCCGCTGGTGAAGATCGGCTCGAAGACGAAGGAATGGCCGCTCTTGCCGTCGTGTTCGTCCATCGGCTTGGTGTCGAACGTCTTGTTCATGTACGAGTGCTGCTGGGCCAGGCCGAATTCCGAGGCCATGCCCGAACCGGTACCGCCGCCGGCACTGAAGATCGAGAAGTACAGGCGCGACTGGTTGGCCTTGATCCCGCAGCTGTCGATCAGGTACGAGTGAATCATCTTCCAGTCGGGGCTGGAGAAGCGCTGGGTGTCCTTGTTCAGGATGATCTTGGCCAGGTACTGGCCGAGGATCGGCGCGTTACCGGCGCCACCGGCGTGGACTTCCGACAAGTCCATGATTTTCATTTTGCTGTAGTCGCGCAAAAAGCCGCTTTTTTCGCCCTTGCGCGAGAAACGGATGCGACCGGCGATGTCCTTGTCCAGGTCGCCGAGCATCACCAGCGGTTCCACCAGGAATACCGGTTTGGTGGCCTTGTTCGGCCCCAGGCGCAGGTTGTTGCGAATCCACTGCGCCGGGCTGTAGCCCTTTTCGGCGTAGCGTTTATCCGGCGACAGACGGTCTTCGTTGTTGAATTCGTTGAGGTAGAACTTGCGGGCGTTGTACACCAGCTCCGCCACGTCCAGCGCGATGTTCGAACCGCAGCGGCCCAGGCCGATCAGGCACACCGAGGGGAATTCCTGGTCGTTGTGCTGTTCGTTGTCGCCTTCCAGATGGGGCGGGCGCGGGAACACCAGGTCGCGCAGGCCGTCGAGGTTGTCGAGGATGCGGTCGGTATTGGTTTCGGTGAAGTACAGGTATTGCTGAGTCGACAGCGGACGCGACGGGGGCAATGGCTTCGACGATGAGGGGCTGTTCGCCGCGGGGCTCAGGGTCAGGTCGGATACCGCGGTGGCCGGATTGTTTTTAGAAGTCATTGTGCGCCATATACCTGGACTGGTCGGCTCGGCGACAAGTGTCATCGAGTCATCACGGAATGGGATCTCGCGTCTTTTTTTAGCGCGAATGTGGCCCAAGCGTCAGGGCCTTGGCCTGAACATCGCTCGGGGGAATCCTTTCCTTAACCATGATGAATCGGCCAATATTCGATGATCTTTAATCAGAGAGAGGCTAAATGATGGCAACGTTGCCTGCGCTGGGGTTCGCCGGAATCGGCCTGATGGGTTTGCCGATGTGCCGACGCTTGTTGGCGGCCGGTTATCCGCTGACGGTGTGGAACCGCAACCCGGCCAAGTGTGCAGCGCTGGTCGAGGCCGGCGCGCGGCAAGTGGCGACACCGGCCGAGCTGTGTCAGCACGCCGACGCGGTGATGCTGTGCCTGGCCGATACCGCGGTGGTACGTGAGGTGGTGTTTGGCGCGGCTGGCGTTGCCGAGGGGGCGAAAAGCGGCCAGTTGCTGGTGGATTTTTCCAGCCTGGAGCCCACCGCAACGCGGGAAATGGCCACAGCACTGGCCAATAAAACCGGGATGGGTTGGCTCGATGCGCCAGTGTCCGGCGGGGTGGTCGGCGCCGAGGCCGGCAGTCTGGCGATTATGGTCGGTGGCGAGGCGGCAGACCTTGCGCGCGTGCGGCCGGTGTTGCTGACCCTTGGCCAGCGCGTGACCCACATGGGCGCGGTCGGTGCGGGGCAGGTGACCAAGGCCTGCAATCAGATGATCGTCGCCTGCAATGCCTTGGTCATTGCTGAAGTGGTGGCCCTGGCTGAGCGCTCCGGGGTCGATGCCAGCCTGATTGCCGAGGCGCTGGCCGGTGGTTTCGCCGATTCAAAACCGTTGCAGATTCTCGCGCCGCAAATGGCCGAAAGCCGTTTCGAGCCCGTGAAATGGCACGTACGCACGTTGCTCAAGGATCTCGATACCGCCGTGAAGTTTTCCCGCGAACAGGGTTCGGCCACGCCGATCAGCGGATTGGCCGCACAACTGATGCGCCTCCATGGGGGGCAGGGGTTCCTGGAAAAGGATCCCTCGACGTTAGTGCAGTTGTACCGTGAGCCAGATTCAACGGATTGACGGCATGCGTGTGCTGGTTGATTTCGGCCAGCACCGGCCGCAACTCAGCCAGCGGCACCGGATGGCTAAGCAGGTAGCCCTGGACAAAATCGCAGCCGTGGCGTTGGAGAAAGTCATATTGCTCGAGGGTCTCGACACCTTCGGTGACGACTTGCAAATGCAGGGTATGGGCCATGACGATAATGGCCTGGACGATTTCCATGTCCTGGGTGGCCATGGGAATGTCCTGAATGAACGAGCGGTCGATCTTCAGCGTGTTTAATGGCAGGCGCCTGAGGTAGGCCAGGGATGAATAGCCGGTGCCGAAGTCGTCGATCGACAACGAAACACCAAGGGCGCGAATCTGCCGCAGCAACACCAGGGTGTTGGAAATATTACCCATCAGGGCATTTTCGGTCACCTCCAGCTCCAGTCGCTGGGGCGTCACCCCGTAGACGTGCAGGGCGTGTTCGATTTCATCGGCCAACTCTTCTCGCGCCAGGTTCAGGGGCGAGCAATTCACTGCGATCTTGAGGTCGTCGCAATCGTGGCGGGACAGTTCGCCCAGGTCTTCGCAGGCTTTGCGCAATACCCAATTGTCCAGTTCAGCGATCAGGCCGTTGGCCTCGGCGATGGCGATGAACCGATCCGGTGTCAGCAATCCGTGAACCGGATGTTGCCAGCGGACCAGCGCTTCCAGTTTGGTGACTCGGCCGATTCTCAGGTCATAGATCGGCTGGTAATACAGCATCAACCCGGAGTCTTCGCGCAGGGCGTGACGCAGTTCTTCTTCGAGCTGCAACTCCAGGGTGGCGCGGGCTTTCAGGTTGGAACTGAAAAAGTGCAAGCTGTTGCGACCGCTACCCTTGGACTGATACAGCGCCAGGTCGGCGTGCTTCAGCAGTTCTTCGCAGGTCTTGCCGTCTTCCGGAAACAGACTGATACCGATGCTGGTGGTCATGACCATGCGCCGTCCGGACAGCTCGATGGGGTCCTTCATTTTCAGCATGATGCGCTGGGCCATATGCCGCGCTTCTTCACGGTCGTACAGGTTGATGAGGAGGCAGAATTCGTCGCCTCCGAAACGCGCCACCACGTCTTCGTGGCTGCGCACCGAGGCCTTGATATGACTGGCAAGGACTTTGAGCAATTCGTCGCCGGCGTCATGGCCAAGGCTGTCGTTGATCCGCTTGAAGTGGTCGATGTCGAGGAATATCACCGCGAGCATGCCGCCTTCGTTGGTTTTTTCGATGAGCTTCTCGGCGAAGAGCTGGTTGAAACCCCGGCGGTTGAGCAGGTTGGTCAAGGGGTCGTAATGCGCCACCTGTTGCAGCGACATGCGTGCCTGGTCCAGTTGACTGAGCAGGGCGTTGACCCGCTGCAGGTCGGACTCCTTGTGTTGCAGCTTCTTGTCCGCCAGAGCGGCACTGATGCTGCTGCCGATGATCAGCAGCGCCATCACGGCTACGGTCAGCCCCAATTGCAGGTGATTGTTGTCGCCGGGCAGCGGTTGAAGGCTGTCATCGGGCAGCACCAGGTTGAGCGATGCCATGCCGGTGAAATGCATGCTGACGATGCCGGCTCCGAGCACCAGGCTGGCGGTGTACTTGACCAGTAGATGATATGCACCGGTGTCATCGCGCAAGTGACTGGAAATCAACAGGGCAGCCAGGCTGGCACCGATGGCGATCACGACGGAGAGCACGAACAGGGCGGGTTGGTAATAGACCAGCGCATTCGATCGCAGTGCGGCCATGCCCACGTAGTGCATGGTCGCGATGCCCAGGCCGATCCACACCGCGGCCCGCAGGTATTGCCAGAAATTCAGTTGGGGATGGCTCAGGGTGTACATGGCCAGCCACGAGGCGGTCAGGGCGAACAACAGCGAGATCAGGGTGGTGGGCAGGTGGTAATGGATTTCGATCGGCACCTGGAACGCCAGCATGCTGATGAAGTGCATGGACCAGATACCGCCCGCCAGACACCCGGCGCCGACCCAGCGCCAGAGTCGTTGAGAGGCGGACTTTTCCACATGACCCACCCGCTCGGTCATGTCCAGCGTGGCGAAACCGGCCGTGCAGGCGACCAGATAGGCCAGCAACACCAGAAACGGGTTATGGGTGCAATTGAGTATGACCTGCCCGCTTTCCGGCAGCCCGGTCATGAAATGCAAACCAAGCCACTCCATAGCATGTCCCGTCTGTGAGTCATCTTGGCCTGCGTCATGCGCGCTGGCGAATGCTGGCAGTATAGAGGGCTTACATGGAGCGCAAGGGATGATAGCGCAATGATGTCAAATATTTTTCGAATGGCTTGATTGCGGTCGCTGCCAAGCCTTAGGCGATCTGCTCAAAAGGCGTTTCGAATTCAGGTTGCAGGGCGGGCAGCCCGAACGCGGCCCGTGCCGCATCGCAATCCACGTTCGCCTCGCCATTGGCCCAAGAGGCGTCGAACTCCCGACAAGTGCTGGAGCGCTGATCGTAGATCGAGCACTGCACGGTGCTGCCCACTTCGCCCACCAGACCGACACAGCGAACAGGTTTGCAGTCTGTGCCCAGCATGGCCACCCGGCTGGGGCTGATGGACGTGACCAGTTCGTCAGGCACCGTGCCCCCGGCCGAGGTGCATTCACCCCAGAAAAAAGACACGCGGAAATGAGAACAGCAGGCACCGCAATTCAGACACGGACTGGCTTCGGACATGGGCAATGATCAAAAGAGGAATGGGGGCAGGGTGGGCAGACAAGGCCGCTATTCTAGGCTTCGCCATGCCGTTGGGAAGGGGGGTACGGAGGTATTTTTCCAGCCTGCGACTGATGGTGAAAAACCTGACTCCCTGACAGCATTGATCCCACAAGTTATGTGTGGCGCCATGGGCTGATATCAGCCTTGCGAATAATGACAGACAGCCCTGACGGGCCTGACTAGATTGGAGGTTCCGGGGACAGTGACGGCCCCAACAACAATAAAAAGAGACGGACCCATGCAGAACTCGACCCAAGCGGCGAATGCCTGGCGCATTCTGTTCCTGTTGTTCCTGGCCAACCTGTTCAACTTCTTCGACCGCACCATTCCGGCGATCATCATCGAGCCGATCCGCATGGAGTGGCACCTCAGCGACTTTCAGCTGGGGATCATCGGCACCGCATTCACCATCGTTTACGCCATTGCCGGCCTGCCTCTGGGGCGATTGGCCGATACCGGTTCGCGCAGCAAACTGATGGGCTGGGGCCTGGCGGCGTGGAGCGGGCTGACCGCGGTCAACGGGTTGGTGGGCAGTTTCTGGAGTTTCCTGATCGTGCGGATGGGCATCGGCATCGGTGAAGCCAGTTACGCGCCGGCCGCCAACTCGTTGATCGGCGATTTGTTCCCGGCGCATCGTCGGGCACGGGCCATGGGCATTTTCATGCTCGGCTTGCCGCTGGGCCTGCTGCTGGCGTTCTTCACCATTGGTGCGATGGTCAAGGCGTTCGACAGCTGGCGAGCGCCATTCTTCATCGCCGCGGTGCCTGGGTTGATCCTGGCGGTCTTCATGTTCTTCATCAAAGAGCCGAAACGTGGCGCGGCGGAAAGTGTGCAAGTGTCTCAGGAGCGCGTGGACCGGCCGATCCGTCGAGTGCTGGCGGTGCCGACTTTTCTGTGGCTGGTGATGGCGGGGCTGTGCTTCAACTTCGCCACTTATGCCTGCAACTCGTTTCTGGTGCCGATGCTGCAGCGCTATTTCCTGATGCCGTTACAGGACGCGGCGGTGGCGACCGGGGTGATCGTCGGGGTGACCGGGTTGTTCGGCCTGACATTAGGCGGATGGATTGCCGACAAGATTCACCAGCGGGTGGCCAACGGGCGACTGCTGTTCGCCGCGTTCAGCCTGATCATTTCGACGTTGTGCACGGCTTGGGCGCTGCATGCCGGGCGGATCGAGATCGGGGTATTTGTCGCGGTATTCAGCCTGGGGTGGCTGTTCGCCTACAACTTCTACACCTGCGTGTACACGGCGATTCAGGATGTGGTCGAACCACGCCTGCGGGCGACGGCGATGGCGTTGTTCTTTGCCGGGTTGTATCTGTTGGGCGGTGGTTTGGGGCCGGTGGTGGTGGGCGGTCTGTCCGATCACTTCGCCCATACCGCGATGCTCTCGGCGGGTGCCGAGCAGATGACCGAGGCGTTCAAGGCTGTCGGCCTGCATGACGCGATGTACCTGATCCCGGTGGCGCTGTTTTTCACCATGGTGTTTCTGTTTTTGGCATCGCGGTGTTTTGTGCGGGATGCGAAGCGGATGAAAGAAGGGTTGGTGGCGGTGGTTGAGCCTGCAGGCTCTGCGGTGACTGCCTGATCGCCCACAGGGACTTATGTCGTTCATATAACCTGTGGGAGCGGGCTTGCCCGCGATGAGGCCATCAACAACACCAAAACAATCCAGCAGACAAAAAAAGGCCCGCATCGCTGCGGGCCTTTTTTATAGCGGTGGAGTAGGGGGATTAACCCGCTACCAACACCCGAATCGCTTCCAGTCGCAATGCCGCTTTGTCGAGCATGGCCAGGCCTTGCTCGCGCTGCTTGCGCAGGGCAACCAGTTCGCTGTCGCGCACGGTCGGGTTGACCGCTTGCAAGGCGGTCAGGCGCGCCAGTTCTTCGTCGGTATCGGCCGCCAGGCGACGTTGTGCCTCGGCCACGCGCTCGGCGTGACGCGGGGTGATCTTCTCTTCGCCGGCGTTGATCCTTGGCGTCAGCTGGTCGCGCTGGGCCTGGATGAACTTGTTGGCGCTGGCGCGGGGCACGCTTTCCAGTTGATCGTTCAGGGTTTCGAACGACACCCGGGCCGACAGGTCATTGCCATTGGCGTCGAGCAGGCAGCGCAGGGCGGCCGGCGGCAGGTAACGACCCAGTTGCAGCGAACGCGGGGCAACCACTTCGCTGACGTAGAGCAGTTCCAGCAACACGGTGCCCGGCTTCAGTGCCTTGTTCTTGATCAGCGCCACGGCGGTGTTGCCCATCGAGCCGGACAGCACCAGGTCCATGCCACCCTGAACCATCGGGTGTTCCCAGGTGATGAACTGCATGTCTTCGCGAGACAGCGCCTGGTTGCGGTCGTAGGTGATGGTCACGCCTTCGTCGTCGCCCAGCGGGAAGCTGGCGTCGAGCATTTTTTCGCTGGGCTTGAGGATCAGCGCGTTTTCCGAATGGTCTTCGCTGTCGATGCCGAAGGCGTCGAACAGGGTTTCCATGTAGATCGGCAGGGCGAACTGATCGTCCTGTTCGAGAATCGCTTCGACCAGCGCATCACCTTCACCCGCGCCGCCGGAGTTGAGCTCCAGCAAGCGGTCGCGACCGGTGTGCAGTTCGTCTTCCAGACGCTCACGCTCGGCGCGGGCCTCGTCGATCAGCGCTTTCCACTCGCCATCGTCGGTCTCTTCCAGCAGCGGCAGCAGGCGCGGGCCGAACTGATGCTGCAAGGCGTTGCCGGTCGGGCAGGTGTTGAGGAAGGCGTTCAGCGCTTCGTGGTACCACTGGAACAGCCGCTCTTGCGGGCTGGTTTCCAGGTACGGCACGTGCAGTTCGATGACGTGCTTCTGGCCGATCCGGTCGAGACGACCGATACGCTGCTCCAGCAGGTCCGGGTGCGACGGCAGGTCGAACAGCACCAGATGGTGCGAGAATTGGAAGTTACGACCTTCACTGCCGATTTCCGAGCAGATCAGCACCTGGGCGCCGAATTCTTCGTCGGCGAAGTAGGCGGCGGCGCGGTCACGCTCAAGGATGTTCATGCCTTCGTGGAACACCGTGGCCGGAATGCCGGAACGCACGCGCAGGGCGTCTTCCAGGTCCATGGCGGTTTCGGCGTGGGCACAGATCACCAGCACTTTGGTGCGCTTGAGCATTTTCAGGGTGTCGATCAGCCACTCGACGCGCGGGTCGAATTTCCACCAGCGTTCTTCTTCGTTGGCGTCCGGCTGGGACTGGAAGCTGACTTCCGGGTACAGCTCGATGTGATCGCCCAACGGCAGTTCGAGGTATTCGGCCGGGCACGGCAGCGGGTACGGGTGCAGTTTGCGCTCCGGGAAACCCTGCACGGCGGCGCGGGTATTACGGAACAGCACGCGGCCAGTGCCATGGCGGTCCAGCAGTTCGCGGACCAGACGGGCGCTGGCGTCGGTATCGCCATCGTTGACTGCACTCAGCAGGGCTTCGCCTTCGTTGCCGAGGAAGCCGTGAATGGTCTTGTGCGCTTCAGGCGACAGGCGCCCTTTGTCCAGCAACTCCTGAACGGCTTCGGCCACCGGGCGATAGTTTTCGCTCTCGGCGCGGAAGGCATGCAGGTCATGGAAACGGTTCGGGTCGAGCAGGCGCAGACGGGCGAAGTGGCTGTCCTGGCCCAGTTGTTCCGGGGTTGCGGTCAGCAGCAATACGCCCGGGATCGTTTCAGCAAGCTGCTCCACCAGGGAGTACTCAGGGCTGACCTGGTCTTCGTGCCACACCAGGTGGTGCGCTTCGTCGACCACCATCAAATCCCAGCCGGCGGCGAACAGCGCGTCCTGGGCCTTCTCGTCTTCCACCAGCCATTCGAGCGCCACCAGGGCGAGCTGGGTGTCTTCGAACGGGTTGGTGGCATCGCTTTCGATGAAGCGTTCTTCATCGAACAGCGCAACTTGCAGGTTGAAGCGGCGGCGCATCTCCACCAGCCACTGGTGCTGGAGGTTTTCCGGCACCAGGATCAGCACGCGGTTGGCGCGGCCCGAGAGCAGTTGGCGATGGATCACCAGACCGGCTTCGATGGTCTTGCCCAGGCCCACTTCGTCGGCCAGCAGAACCCGCGGCGCAATGCGGTCGGCGACTTCACGGGCGATGTGCAACTGGTGCGCGATCGGTTGCGCGCGCACGCCACCCAGGCCCCAGAGCGATGACTGCAACTGGCGGCTGGTGTGTTCCAGGGTGTGGTAACGCAGGGAGAACCAGGCCAGCGGGTCGATCTGGCCAGCGAACAGACGGTCGCTCGCCAGTCGGAACTGAATGAAGTTCGACAGCTGGGTTTCCGGCAGGGTGACCACTTCGTTCTGCCCATTGAGGCCGCGGTAGACCAGCAGGCCGTCGATGTCGTCGACTTCCTGTACGGTCAGTTTCCAGCCTTCGAAGTGAGTGATCGAGTCACCCGGCGAAAACCGCACGCGGGTGAGGGGCGCATTCCGTAGCGCGTACTGGCGAGTGTCGCCAGTGGCCGGGTAGAGCACGGTCAACAAGCGGCCGTCCTGTGCCAGAACGGTGCCTAAACCCAGCTCGGCTTCGCTGTCACTGATCCAGCGTTGCCCCGGTTGATACTGCTGCGCCATGCTGCCTGACTCCCACCTTGAAAAAGCGGGCTATCTTAACGGAATCAGGCCCCAGACCAAAGGTTTACGTGCGCAGGAGCTGCCGAAGGCTGCGATCTTTCGATCTTCGGGAACGCTTGAGTTCTACGTTGTCCGATGGAAGATCGTGCCAAGCGGATCACAAGTTTGCGACCAATGGCTCAAGTCGCCATCCCCGCAGCCGACAGACTTCTGACAGGAGACTAATAATATGCTGCCACCGATGCTCCCCTTGAGCGCCGTGCCGATCACTTCACAGCAGGATCCGATCCGCCAGCGTCCGGATATTCCCCCCGTGGTGCCGGTGCAGGAAAGCTCCAATGAAAGCACTATCGACCTGCAAAAGCGCGACCCGGAAGAGGCGGGCCTGCAGCTGCGCGAGGAACAGCGTCGGCAGCAGGAGCGGGAGCGACGCCGTCGCGAGGCCGATGAGGATCCTGAAGAGCATCTGGCGATCCCCGGCAATGAGCTCAATGCCGACAATACCGTGCCGGTGGTGCCGTTGATGGAGAATCAGCCACGTCAGGGGTTGTGGGTCGATATTGAGATCTGAAGTGTCGGAGACTGGTCAGCGCCCGCGCCAGACCGCATTATTGGCGCAATCCTGTCGCCTTTAGCCGGCAGCTGAATTCATTTCCAAGCGATGCACTGAACGCCATGAGCCAAGATGACAAGCTGATCGACCTCAATTCTGAACGTGCCAAACGGGTTCATGACCTTAATGAAAAACGCCTGAACGAAGTGCGCCAGGCATTTGAGCAGGCCATGCCGTTGGGTAAAGCGAAGAAAAAGCCGAAGAACAAACCGAAAAAGCGTTGAAACACCCTGCATCTGTTGATGCAGGTCAGTTATTTCCCTTCCTTTACGCCCCGTCGCGGGCGGCATTGATCCCGGTCAATTTTCTCTCCTGCCCGATTGGTTAACTTAGCCCCATCGCAACAGGGCAAGTCCAGGAGGCCAGTCATGTTTTTCGATAACGTGGTGATCGCCGGAGTGCTGACAGTCGGCCTCATGGTTCTGTTTTTTGCAGGGTTTGGATTTTTTATCTGGAAGGATTCGCATAAGCGGAGAAAACCGTAGGTCTTTCTGGAGCAATGAGCACGCAAGGCATTTTGGGCGACTTCGGTCGCCCTTTTTTTTGTGCGATCGAAAGGGACGCGGAGCGTCCCGGGCTGCATTCCTTTGCTGCGCGTGGGAACGATCTAATACCGAAATGTGGGCAATAAAAAAGGCGCGAACCTCACGGAACGCGCCTTTTTCAGTAGCGGTGTATCAGCTACCCAGTGCCTTGGAGGCCAGCCAGAACAGGCCGGCCGACAGGCCTACGGTGGCTGGCAGGGTCAGGACCCAGGCCAGCAGGATGGTTTTGACGGTGCCGCCTTGCAGGCCGCTTTTGTTCGCGACCATGGTACCGGCCACGCCTGAGGACAGGACGTGGGTAGTGGAGACGGGCAGGCTGAAGATGTTGGCCAGGCCGATCATGCTCGCGGTGGTGATCTGCGCCGACATGCCTTGGGCATAGGTCATGCCTTGCTTGCCGATTTTCTCGCCGATGGTCAGTACCACGCGCTTCCAGCCGACCATGGTACCCAGGCCGAGGGCCAGTGCGACCGCCAGAATCACCCAGAACGGGGCGTATTCAGTGGTGGTGGTCAGGTCCTTGCGCAGTTTGTCCAAGTCAGCCTTTTCACGGGCAGCGAGGCCAGGCAGCTTGCTGACTTTCTTCGCCGTGTCGTCCAGGCAGAGCAGGTAACGACGCACTTCGATGCGGCTTTCCGCCGGCAGCGAGTGGTAGTCGGCTACACCCTTGAGGGTGTCGAGCAGGGCGGCGATGGTCGGTTCGGTCTGTTGCGGGTTGCAACGGAATTTCTCCGGCAGATCACCTTCCACGCTTTTGCCCAGGGCCAGGAATTCACCCAGCGTATCGGCATTGCGCTTGTAGAACTGGCTCAGGTGCAGGGTTGCATCGCGCGTCCGTTCGATCTGGTAGGTGGTGCTGCCCAGGTCGAGTACGAATTGCGCCGGGACGATACCGATCAGCACCAGCATGATCAGGCCGATACCTTTCTGGCCATCGTTCGAACCGTGCACGAAGCTGACCGCCATCGCCGAAATCACCAGTACCAGACGGTTCCAGAACGGTGGGTGTTTCTTGTCGTCGATCTTGCGGCGCTGTTCCGGTGTCTTGTGCATCTTGGACAGCGGACGCCACCATTTAAGGCCGATCAACACCAGGGCGGCAACGAGGAAGCCGGCCATAGGCGAGAACACCAGGGACGCGCCGATGTCGATCGCTTTCTGCCAGTTCACGCCGTCGGCCAACGGAATGTCGTTGATCAGGGCGTTGGCCAGGCCGACACCGAGGATCGAACCGATAAGCGTATGGGAACTGGAGGCCGGGATACCGAAGTACCAGGTGCCCAGGTTCCAGGTGATGGCGGCGGCGAGTAACGAGAACACCATGGCCAGCCCGTGACCGGTGTTCACATTGATCAGCAGTTCTACCGGCAGCAGATGGACGATGGCATACGCCACCCCCACACCGCCCAGCAGCACGCCGAGGAAGTTGAACACACCGGAAAAGAACACCGCCAGATGAGGCGGCATGGCTTTGGTGTAGATAACAGTGGCCACCGCGTTTGCGGTGTCATGAAAGCCGTTGATGAACTCGAAGGCGAGGACAAAGGCCAGGGCGAGCAAGAGGCTCACAAGCACCCAAGCATCCAGTCCGCTGAATAAATCGATCATGAAGGTTTTCTGACCCGTTCGTAAGGGGGCGCGATTATGCCAGAAAAGACTGATAATCGATGCACTTGCTGCTCATCGGTTACATTCTTCAATGAATTAGTGGGTGGCAATCCCCTGAATCCCAGGTTTTTTCAGGGGCCTACAAGTCATTGAATTCGCTTGGAAAGGCAGCAGCCACAAGGGTTTCTCTCGTTGGGACGAGAGGCTTGAACGCTTGTGTGAAATATCTGAGAAGAAGGTCAGGCAAGAGCCGTTTGCCTCATCGAATGGATGAGGAAGCCGCTGCCCGCTTGTAGCGGGCGCGAAAAGCACCATCGATACAACCCGCTTTTAACGGGCGCAGATGCAGGCTCTTGAAAGGATTCAAGTCGAGGCGGTCATGGCTCTTCGGCTTTGAGTTCCTTTTCCATCTTCTGCAATTCCTGGGTGAAGGCCTGATCCTGAACGGTGGCGCGTTTACGCCAGGGTTTGCGTTCGGGTTCGGGCTGAGCGGCGTAGGTGGTGACTTCCCCGCCGTAAACTTCCTTGTAACGTTGTTCCTGGCGCTCAAGTTCCGCGCGCAGTTCGTCTTTCGTCACAGTGCTACCTGATTGAGTTGAGATTAATTCTGGTGAAACGCGCTGCATCGATCTATTGACCATGCTCGTCGAAAGGACAATGCCTGATACGACATCGTTCCCACGGCACAATCAATACTTCAATGTTGCAGGCGGCCACGGCACCAGAGCAAAACAGCTGACGCAGCATCAGTCTCCTGTTTCAGCGAGCGCGTTGGCGGAACATATTAAATGAGCGTCAAGCGCTTGCTGCGGACAGCGGCGATGGATATCGCGCTGCCGGCGGGCGGAATCGGTACAAAAAAACCGGTCGCCTCTGAAATGCATTATAGCGGTCGATTCGAAGAACACTATCTCTTGGCAGTTAAAAGTAGTTCCTCATGTGTGATTGTTTTGTTGCTCGCAACTTGCCGGTAACTACGGTGGACTGATGCCAGTTGCAGTGGTGACTTTCTGGCGCCATTAAGCCGGACAAATTATTACATCGTTCTCCTTTAAACCAGTGACCGAAAATAACAACCGTATTGTGGGTGAGTGAAAGCAGGATGGCTGAATGTACGCAGCACGATTGCGATTATCGGCCTGCGGTTCGATAATCGCCCAATCCTGGCAGCCGCTGGCTTGTGTGTCAGACCGGGGCCGCTTGTAATAGTCGCTGATCCGTATGGGGAACCTGATATGAACGATCAAATGCGCAATTCCTTCGCTTCAGTGGCGCCGCCGATCGTCGCCTCGCCCGCCAAGCGAATCCAGGCCCTGACCGGTGACCCGGATTTCATGACTTCCCTGGCCCGTGGCCTGGCGGTGGTGCAAGCGTTCCAGGAGCGCAAGCGGCACCTGACCATTGCACAGATCAGCCACCGCACGGAAATACCCCGCGCCGCTGTGCGACGTTGCCTGCATACGCTGATCAAGCTCGGCTACGCCACCACCGACGGGCGCACCTATTCGCTGCTGCCCAAAGTCTTGACCCTGGGCCATGCCTATCTGTCGTCGACTCCACTGGCGGTGTCTGCCCAGCCGTACCTGGACCGCATGAGCGAGCAACTGCACGAGGCCTGCAACATGGCCACGCTGGAGGGCGATGACATTTTGTACATCGCGCGCTCGGCGACTACCCAACGGCTGATTTCCGTCGACCTCTCGGTGGGTGGGCGCTTGCCGGCCTATTGCACCTCCATGGGCCGGATTCTGCTCGCCGCGCTGGACGACACGTCGCTGCGCGAATACCTCGACCATGCAGACTTGCAAGCCAAGACCAGTCGCACCCTGCACACCCCCGAGGCCTTGCTCGAATGCTTGCAAGAAGTACGGCGACAAGGCTGGTGCATCGTCGATCAGGAACTGGAGCAAGGCCTGCGCTCGATTGCCGTGCCGGTGTATGACGCTTCTGGCCAGGTAGTGGCGGCGCTGAACGTCAGCACCCATGCCGGCCGGGTCAGCCGCAGCGAGCTGGAGCAACGTTTCCTGCCAGGTTTGTTGAGTGCCAGCCGCGACCTTAGCGCGCAGCTCTTCGCCTAAGCTGTTCGATAAACGCACAGAGTCGCGTTTATCGAATTGACGCTGTTTCTCTCGGATCATTAATGTCGCGGCAGCGTCATCCGGCGCTGCTGGCCCTCAGCCGGTTGCCGGACGACGACCCAATAATAATGAGAAGAGGCATCGTCATGTGCACGTTTCCCCACTGTCGCTGTTCCCACCGCCCTAACTGCCGAAACCGGATCGTCTGATCCCGACCTTCTTTTCTTGTGACGGCGTCAGCCTCGGCTGGCACTTGTTCGACTGCGTTCTTTGCGTGGAATAAAAATAATGAACCAGCCTCAGTCTGCTGTAGGGAACTGCCTCGACGTGCAGTCCTTCATCAACGCTCAACCCATTTCGCGCTACCAATGGCGGGTGGTGATCCTGTGTTTCCTGATTGTCTTCCTCGATGGCCTCGACACCGCGGCCATGGGGTTTATCGCGCCGGCATTGTCCCAGGACTGGGGCATCGATCGCGCCAGCCTCGGCCCGGTGATGAGTGCGGCACTGATCGGCATGGTCTTTGGCGCCTTGGGTTCCGGGCCGTTGGCTGACCGCTTCGGGCGAAAAGTCGTACTGGTAGGCGCGGTGTTGTTGTTCGGTGCGTTCAGCCTGGCATCGGCTTACAGCACCAATGTCGATCAACTGCTGGTGCTGCGTTTCCTCACCGGCCTGGGCCTGGGCGCCGGCATGCCGAACGCGACCACGCTGCTGTCCGAATACACCCCGGAACGCAAGAAGTCGCTGCTGGTGACCAGCATGTTCTGCGGCTTCAACCTCGGCATGGCCGGGGGCGGTTTCATCTCGGCCAAACTGATCCCGGCCTTCGGCTGGCACAGCCTGTTGATGATCGGCGGGATTCTGCCGCTGATACTCACCGTCGTTTTGCTGTTGTGGTTGCCTGAATCGGCGCGCTATCTGGTGGTGCGCAATCGCGGTACCGACAAAGTGCGCAAGGCTCTGGCACCGATCGACCCAGCGCTGGTGGCCCAGGCTTCGAGCTTCAGCGTGCCGGAACAGAAAACCGTGAAGGCACGCAATGTGTTCGCGGTGATCTTCTCCGGCACTTACAGCACCGGCACATTGTTGCTGTGGCTGACGTACTTCATGGGGCTGGTGATTGTTTATCTGCTGACCAGTTGGTTGCCGACGCTGATGCGTGACAGCGGCGCGAGCATGGAGCAGGCCGCATTCATTGGTGCGCTGTTCCAGCTGGGTGGGGTGTTGAGCGCAGTGGGCGTAGGTTGGGCGATGGACCGGTTCAATCCGCACAAGGTCATCGGCACTTTCTACCTATTGGCCGGGGTGTTTGCCTACGCGGTAGGGCAGAGCCTGGGCAACATCGCCGTGCTGGCGACCCTGGTGCTGGTGGCCGGGATGTGTGTCAACGGCGCGCAATCGGCAATGCCGTCGCTGGCGGCGCGTTTTTACCCGACGCAAGGGCGGGCGACCGGTGTGTCGTGGATGCTTGGGATTGGCCGCTTCGGCGCGATCCTCGGGGCGTGGATGGGCGCGACGTTGCTGGGCCTGGGCTGGAACTTCGAGCAGGTGCTGACGGCGCTGGTGATTCCGGCCGCGTTGGCGACCACGGCGGTGGTGATCAAGGGCATGGTCAGCCATGCGGATGCGACCTGAGGGCGATTTCCGAGATTGTTCGATCGTTCCCACGCTCTGCGTGGGAACGCCTCAATGGACGCTCTGCGTCCGCTTTTGGGGCGCGGAGCGTCCCTGGCTGCATTCCCACGCAGAGCGTGGGAACGATCTGAAAGAGAACGATAGTGAGGTAACAATCTGTTCGATAAACGAACACTCAGTCGATTATCGGATTGTTTGGGTCATTCCAGGGGCTTAATCTTCAGTCATTCCGGCGCTGCGCATCGGCGCCTTTTTCCCACACTGTCGGTTAACAATAAACGGGAGCCTGCCCCATGGCTGAAATCCTTTCGCTGCATGACGCGGTGAAGCAGTTCGTCAACGACGGCGATACCGTCGCGCTCGAAGGCTTCACTCACCTGATTCCTACGGCGGCCGGTCACGAAATCATTCGTCAGGGTAAGAAAGACCTGACCCTGGTGCGGATGACGCCTGACTTGATCTACGACCAGTTGATCGGTGCCGGTTGTGCTCGCAAACTGATTTTCTCCTGGGGCGGCAACCCCGGCGTCGGTTCGCTGCACCGTCTGCGTGACGCAGTCGAGCGGCAGTGGCCGCATGCGCTGGAAATCGAAGAGCACAGCCACGCCGACCTGGCCAATGCCTACGTCGCGGGCGCTTCGGGCTTACCGTTCGCGGTGCTGCGAGCCTACGCCGGTTCCGACCTGCCGAAGGTCAACCCGCTGATCAAAACCGTCACGTGCCCGTTCACCGGCGAAGTGCTGGCGGCGGTACCGTCGGTGCGTCCGGACATCACCGTGATTCACGCGCAGAAAGCCGACCGCCAAGGCAACGTGTTGCTCTGGGGCATTCTCGGGGTGCAGAAAGAAGCGGCGCTGGCGGCCAAGCGTTGCATCGTCACCGTCGAAGAAATCGTCGATGACCTCAACGCACCGATGAACGCTTGCGTGCTGCCGACCTGGGCTCTGAGCGCGGTCTGCCACGTACCGGGCGGCGCGCATCCGTCCTACGCCCACGGTTACACCGAGCGTGACAACCGCTTCTACCAGGCCTGGGATCCGATTGCCCGCGACCGTGAAACCTTCACCGCGTGGATCAACGAGTACATCCACGGCTGCGCTGACTTCAGCGAGTTCCAGGCCAAGCTGGCCGCTGCTTCGGAGGCCAAGTAATGACTTACACCACCAATGAAATGATGACCGTCGCCGCCGCCCGCCGCCTGAAAAACGGTTCGGTGTGCTTCGTTGGTATCGGCCTGCCGTCGAAAGCCGCCAACCTGGCGCGACTGACGTCCTCGCCCGATGTAGTCCTGATCTACGAATCGGGTCCGATCGGTGCCAAGCCAAGCGTACTGCCATTGTCGATCGGTGACGGTGAGCTGGCGGAAACCGCCGACACCGTCGTCCCGACCGGCGAGATTTTTCGCTACTGGCTGCAGGGCGGGCGCATTGACGTCGGTTTCCTCGGTGCCGCGCAAGTCGACCGTTTCGGCAACATCAACACCACGGTAGTCGGCGACTACCACCAGCCGAAAGTTCGCCTGCCGGGTGCAGGTGGCGCGCCGGAGATCGCCGGTTCCGCCAAGAGCGTGCTGATCATCCTCAAGCAGTCGGCGCGTTCGTTCGTCGACAAGCTCGACTTCATTACCTCGGTTGGTCATGGCGAGGGCGGTGATTCGCGCAAACGTCTCGGCCTGCCAGGCGCCGGTCCTGTCGGCATTATTACCGACCTGTGCATCATGGAACCGGAAGCCGGCACCCATGAATTCGTGGTCACCGCGCTGCACCCAGGGGTGACCCGCGAGCAAGTGATCGCGGCCACCGGTTGGCCGATTCGTTTTGCCGACACCGTTGAAAACACTGCCGAGCCAACTGAAGTCGAGTTGACCGCGCTGCGTGATCTGGAAGCCCGCACTGCGGCGGCCCACGGCCAAGCACCCGGAGAAGCCTGATGCGTGACGTTTATATCTGCGACGCGATTCGTACCCCCATCGGCCGTTTCGGCGGTGGCCTGTCGGCGGTTCGCGCCGATGACCTGGCCGCCGTGCCGATCAAGGCGCTGATGGCGCGCAACCCGTCGGTGGACTGGAACGCGGTGGACGAGGTGTTCCTTGGCTGCGCCAACCAGGCCGGCGAAGACAACCGCAACGTGGCTCGCATGGCGTTGCTGCTGGCGGGGCTGCCGGAAACCATTCCTGGCGTCACCCTCAATCGCCTCTGCGCTTCGGGCATGGACGCTATCGGCACTGCGTTTCGGGCCATCGCCAGCGGTGAGATGGAGCTGGCGATTGCCGGTGGCGTCGAATCGATGTCCCGCGCGCCATTCGTGATGGGCAAGGCGGACGCCGCGTTTTCGCGCAACATGAAGCTGGAAGACACCACCATCGGTTGGCGTTTCATCAACCCGTTGATGAAAGCCCAGTACGGCGTCGATGCAATGCCGCAAACCGCCGATAACGTAGCCGACGATTACCAGGTTTCCCGCGAGGATCAGGACGCTTTCGCACTGCGCAGTCAGCAACGGACAGCCGCCGCGCAAGCCGCAGGATTTTTCGCCGAAGAAATCGTTGAAGTGCGCATTGCCCACAAGAAGGGTGAAACAGTGGTCAGCCAGGACGAACATCCGCGCGCCGATACCACACTCGAGACCCTGGCCAAACTCAAACCGGTCAACGGCCCCGACAAAACCGTCACCGCCGGCAATGCCTCCGGTGTGAACGACGGTGCTGCAGCGCTGATTCTGGCTTCGGCCGAAGCCGTGAAGAAACACGGCCTGACCGCCCGCGCCAAAGTGCTCGGCATGGCCAGCGCCGGTGTCGCACCACGGGTGATGGGTATTGGCCCGGTGCCGGCGGTGCGTAAATTGACTGAGCGCCTGGGCCTGGCGGTCAACGATTTCGACGTGATCGAACTCAACGAAGCCTTCGCCAGCCAGGGTCTGGCGGTGCTGCGTGAACTGGGACTGGCGGATGACGCGGCCCAGGTCAACCCGAACGGTGGCGCCATTGCCTTGGGCCATCCACTGGGCATGAGCGGTGCGCGTCTGGTGCTGACCGCACTGCATCAACTGGAAAAGACGGGCGGCAAGAAAGGCTTGGCGACCATGTGTGTCGGTGTCGGTCAGGGCCTGGCCCTGGCGATCGAACGGGTCTGACGCACAGAAGCGACTAATAAGAATTGAGGAAAGCGCAATGACTGACAAACCAGGTTACCGTCGCCCGCAGGCGGGCACTCAGCCGGAATACCTGCACCCTCCTTATCAATCCACCAACCTTCGCTCGCCGTCCAAGCCGTTGGTGTTTTTGCCTCATTCGCTGTCGGAAATCACCGGCCCGACCATCGGCGTCGAGCGTATTCAGGAGCGGGACAACGACCTGACCGCCCAGCACTCGGGCGAGCCATTGGGTGAGCGGATCATTATCCACGGTCGTGTACTGGATGAAGACGGTCTGCCAGTGCCGGGCATTCTGGTGGAGATCTGGCAGGCCAATGCCGCCGGTCGTTACAACCATGCCCGCGACCTGCACGACGCGCCGCTGGACCCGAACTTCACCGGCACCGGTCGTACCGTGACCGACGCCGAAGGTTGGTATCAGTTCCAGACCATCAAGCCCGGTGCTTATCCGTGGGGTAACCACCATAACGCCTGGCGCCCGGCGCATATCCATTTCTCCCTGTTCGGGCCGAGTATTCTGACGCGCCTGGTGACCCAGATGTATTTCCCGGGTGACCCGTTGCTGGCCTACGACCCGATCTACAACTGCGTGCCCGATACCAGCGCCAAAGAGCGTTTGATCGCCAGTTTCGACCTGGAAAAAACCATCCCTTCCTATGCCCTCGCTTATCGTTGGGACATCGTTTTGCGCGGCCGCGACGCCACGCCGATGGAGAAATAAGATGACGCTGAACGCGACCACATCCCACACCGTCGGACCGTACTATCACATCGGCCTGACCTGGCTGAACCGTGAAGACCTGACCGTTGAACAGACCCTCGGCGAGCGTGTGGCGATCACCGGGCAAGTCGTCGATGGCAATGGCGACTTCGTCAACGACGCCATGCTCGAAGTCTGGCAAGCCAACGCCGCTGGCAAGTACGACCACCCCGAAGACGATCAGGACAAGCCCCTGGACCCGAACTTCGAAGGGTTTGGCCGGGTGCCGGTGGATGCACAAGGGCGCTTTCGCTTTACCACGATCAAGCCGGGCACCGTGGAAGGCCTGAAGGGCACGACCCAGGCGCCGCACCTGGTGGTGCTGGTGTTTGCTCGCGGGTTGGTGAAGCACTTGCTGACGCGGATTTACTTCGATGGTGAGCTAGCCAACGTGGCGGACCCACTGCTCGAATGCGTGCCTGCCGAACGTCGTGGCACCTTGTTGGCGAAGCAGGATGCTGCGGGTGTTTATCAGTGGAATGTGATTCTGCAGGGGACGGATGCGGAAACGGTGTTCTTCGACTATTGAGTGGCGAGGGCTCTGCTGACCAAGGAGCTTTTTTGTGGCGAGGGGGCTTGTCGGATCGCCGAACCGCCCCGTTCGGCTGCGAAGCAGTCGTAAACCGGTTGGCGCGATCTACCTAACAGGTCGCGCCAACCGGTCTAGGGCTTGCTTCGCAAGCCAACGGGGGCAAGCCCCCTCGCCACAGCTGTTGCGAAATATGTCTAGACTCTCACGGTCCCCACAGAGTGAAAAAACAATGACAACCTCCACAGCTGTCTACACCGGTGAAGAACGCAGCAAAAGAATCTTTGCGATTGTCGGCGCCTCGTCCGGCAATCTGGTCGAGTGGTTCGACTTCTACGTCTACGCCTTCTGTGCGATCTACTTTGCCCCGGCCTTTTTCCCGTCCGATAACCCCACGGTGCAGTTGGTCAATACCGCGGGCGTGTTTGCCGCCGGGTTTCTGATGCGCCCCATCGGCGGCTGGATTTTCGGCCGGCTGGCGGACAAGCACGGGCGCAAGAATTCGATGCTGATCTCGATTCTGATGATGTGCTTCGGCTCGCTGCTCATCGCTTGCCTGCCGACCTACAACAGTATCGGTGTCTGGGCGCCGATCCTGTTGCTGTTCGCGCGCTTGCTGCAGGGCTTGTCGGTGGGCGGCGAATACGGCACCACCGCGACTTACATGAGCGAAGTCGCCCTCAAGGGCCAGCGCGGGTTCTTCGCGTCGTTCCAGTACGTGACGCTGATTGGCGGACAGTTGCTGGCGGTGTCGCTGGTGGTGATCCTGCAGCAGTTCCTCAATGAGGATGAATTGCGTGCCTACGGCTGGCGGATTCCGTTCGTGGTCGGTGCGGCGGCGGCGTTGATTTCGTTGTTCCTGCGTCGTGCGCTCAAGGAAACCAGCAGCAAGGAAATGCGTGAAAACAAAGACGCCGGCAGCATCGGTGCGCTGTTCCGCGATCACAAGGCCGCCTTCATCACCGTGCTGGGTTACACCGCCGGCGGTTCGCTGATTTTCTACACCTTCACCACGTACATGCAGAAGTACCTGGTGAACACCGCCGGCATGCACGCCAAGACCGCCAGCTACATCATGACCGGCGCGCTGTTCCTTTATATGTGCATGCAACCGTTCTTCGGCATGCTCGCCGACAAGATTGGCCGGCGCAATTCGATGCTCTGGTTCGGCGCCCTCGGCACGTTGTGCACCGTACCGATCCTGTTGAGCCTGAAAAGTGTCAGCAATCCGTTCCTGGCCTTTGTGCTGATTACCGTGGCGCTGGCGATCGTCAGTTTCTACACCTCGATCAGCGGTCTGGTGAAAGCCGAAATGTTCCCGCCAGAGGTGCGCGCCTTGGGCGTTGGCCTGGCGTATGCGGTGGCCAATGCGATCTTCGGCGGTTCGGCGGAATATGTAGCGCTGAGCCTTAAAGCCGGGGGCATGGAAAACTCGTTCTACTGGTACGTGACGGTGATGATGGCGGTGGCGTTCCTGTTCAGCCTGCGACTGCCGAAACAGCCGAAGTATCTGGAAAACGACCTTTGATCTTTATGCGGGGACCTCACTGGCCCTCGCCTGCAAGGACTGTTTATGAATCAGCGACCGGGCAATCAATTGTTCGATGCCTACTTCACCGCACGCGACATGCGTGAGGTGTTCTGCGATCAGGGCCGGGTTCAGGCCATGCTTGATTTCGAAGCCGCACTGGCCCGGGCCGAAGCACGGGTGGGCCTGATTCCGCAAGCGGCTGTCGCGTCTATCGAAGCGGCCTGTAAGGCTGAGCATTACGACTTCGCCGCTCTCGGCGAGGCGATTGCCACGGCGGGCAATTCGGCGATCCCTTTGGTCAAGGCGCTGGGCAAGCAGATCGCCAAAAGCGATGCTGAAGCCGAGCGCTATGTGCATTTGGGCGCAACCAGCCAGGACGTGATGGACACCGGCCTGGTGTTGCAATTGCGCCGCGCGCTGCAACTGATCGAAGCTGATCTGGCGCAGTTGGGAGAAACCCTCGCGACCCAGGCCAAGCGATACGTCGCCACGCCGCTGGCCGGGCGCACCTGGTTGCAACACGCGACACCGGTCACCCTTGGCATGAAGATCGCCGGTTGGCTGGGCGCGGTAACCCGCAGCCGCCAGCGTCTGCTGGAACTCAAGCCGCGCCTGCTGGTGCTGCAATTCGGTGGCGCCTCCGGCACCCTCGCAGCCCTTGGCGATCAGGCGATGCCGATTGGCGAAGTCTTGGCCGCGGAACTGCAACTGACCTTGCCGGAACAACCCTGGCACACCCAGCGTGATCGTCTGGTGGAGTTCGGCGCGGTGCTTGGCTTGATCGCCGGCAGCCTCGGCAAACTCGGTCGCGACGTTAGCCTGTTGATGCAGACCGAAGCCGGGGAAGTGTTCGAACCGTCGGCGCCGGGCAAGGGCGGTTCCTCGACCATGCCGCACAAACGCAACCCGGTGGGCGCGGCGGTGCTGATCGGTGCGGCGACGCGGGTGCCGGGTTTGCTCTCGACCTTGTTTAGCACGATGCCCCAGGAACACGAGCGCAGCCTGGGCCTGTGGCATGCCGAATGGGAAACCCTGCCGGAGATCTGCTGCTTGGTGTCGGGCAGCCTGCAACAAGCACTGTTGGTGGCCGACGGACTGGAAGTGGACGCGATGCGCATGACCCGCAACCTCGACCTGACCCAGGGCCTGGTGCTCGCCGAAGCCGTGAGCATCGTCCTGGCGCAACGGGTCGGTCGCGACACCGCGCATCATCTGCTGGAGCAATGCTGCAAGCGTGCTGTGGCCGAGCAACGTCATCTGCGCGCGGTACTCGGCGATGAGCCGCAAGTGACCGCCGAGTTGTCGGACGCTGAACTCGATCATCTGCTGGACCCCGCCCATTACCTCGGTCAGGCCCATACCTGGGTCGAGCGAGCGGTGGCTGAACATTTTGCGTTGACTGCCTGAAGGAGACTGCTGTGGCATTCGTACAACTCGCCGAGGGCGAACTGCACTACCAAATTCAAGGGCCGCAACTCGATGGCCCTGAAGAAGCGCCGGTACTGGTGCTGTCCAACTCACTGGGCACCGACCTGCACATGTGGGACGCACAGATCCCGGCGTTCACCGAGCATTTCCGGGTGCTGCGTTTTGACACCCGTGGTCACGGCAAGTCATTGGTGACGCCAGGGCCCTACAGCATCGAGCAACTGGGCCGCGACGTGCTGGCGCTGCTGGATGCCTTGCACATCGAGCGCGCGCATTTCTGCGGTCTGTCCATGGGCGGGTTGATCGGCCAATGGCTGGGGATCAATGCAGGTCAGCGTTTGAACAAACTGATCGTGTGCAACACCGCGGCGAAAATCGGCGATCCATCGGTGTGGAACCCACGAATCGAAACCGTGCTGCGCGACGGCGCGGCGGCGATGGTCGCCCTGCGCGATGCGTCGATTGCACGCTGGTTTACCGCGGATTTTTCCGCTGCCAATCCAGCAGTGGCGAAGCAGATCACCGACATGCTCGCGGCTACCTCGCCTGAAGGTTACGCGGCCAATTGCGCGGCGGTGCGCGATGCCGATTTCCGCGATCAATTGTCCTCGATCAAGGCCCCGCTGCTGGTGATCGCCGGCACCGAAGATGCGGTCACACCGCCGTCTGGCGGGCATTTCATTCAGGAACATGTACGGGGCGCCGAGTACGCCGAGTTCTACGCCGCGCACCTGTCCAATGTCCAGGCCGGCGCTGCGTTCAGCGAGCGGGTGCTGGCGTTTCTTTCAGGTCATTGAGGAATTTTTTGTGGACGAGAAACAACGTTACGACGAGGGCATGAAAGTCCGTCGCGCAGTGCTCGGTGACGCCCACGTCGACCGCAGCCTGAACGCGCTGACCGAGTTCAACTCGGAGTTCCAGGAGATGATCACCCGCCATGCCTGGGGCGACATCTGGACCCGTCCGGGCCTGCCGCGCCACACCCGCAGCCTGATCACCATCGCCATGCTGATCGGCATGAACCGCAATGAGGAACTCAAACTGCACCTGCGCGCCGCCGCCAACAATGGCGTAACCCGTGGCGAGATCAAGGAAGTGATCATGCAGAGCGCGATCTATTGCGGAATTCCGGCGGCCAACGCGACGTTCCACCTGGCCGAGTCGGTGTGGGATGAGTTGGGGGTTGAGTCGCGGGAGTAACTGTCCACCACAATCCCCGTGGGAGCTGGCTTCTGTGGCGAGGGGGCTTGCCCCCGTTCGGCTGCGGAGCAGTCGCAAAGCTTTTGGGGCCGCTTCGCCCCCCAACGGGGGCAAGCCCCCTCGCCACA